>CAZSLO010000001.1:0-70636 GCA_964608025.1 uncultured Dehalococcoidia bacterium
CTATCGCCATTTTCGAATTCGGAATTTAGTATCTTTGTGGACAGGGGATTCTCGACGTATCTTTGTACAGCTCGTCTGAGAGGCCTAGCGCCGTAGACAGGGTCGTAGCCTTTTTCGGCAAGCCATGCCTTGGCCGCGTCGGTAATGGAGATTGTTACGTTTCGATCATCAAGTCTGGATTCTACTTCCCGGACGAGTAAGTCTAGTATCTTGTGAATTTGATCTTCTGTGAGGGCCTCAAAGATATTGATCTCGTCAATTCTGTTAAGGAACTCGGGTCTGAATGTGGACTTAAGAGCGTCTTCTATCGAAGATCTGACACGAACCGATTCGTTGGATGTGCCCGTATGGAATCCTACTGGCTCCTTGGAGCCGGCCTCTGTCCCTAGGTTACTTGTCATAATGATCAAGGTATTCCTGAAGTCAACTGTGCGTCCGTGGCTGTCTGTCAATCGCCCGTCGTCAAGTATTTGTAATAATGAGTTGAACACATCAGGATGGGCCTTCTCAATTTCGTCGAATAGTACTACTTTGAAAGGCCTCCGTCGGACAGCTTCTGTTAATTGTCCCCCCTCCTCGTATCCAACATATCCGGGCGGCGCCCCTATCAATCTAGATACAGTGTGTTTTTCTTGGTATTCAGACATGTCGATACGTATCATGTTCTGTTCATCATCGAAGAGATATTGGGCTAGGGCTCGTGCCAGTTCCGTTTTACCCACCCCAGTTGGACCTAGGAAAATGAAGCTTCCAAGTGGCCTTCTGGGATCACTTAGACCTGCCCTTGCCCGTCTGACGGCGTCTGCAACAGCGGTTATAGCCGTGTCTTGTCCAACAACCCTTTCGTGTAATCGGTCCTCCATATGGAGTAATTTGTCAGCCTCGTCTTCTAGAAGGCGATCTACGGGAATGCCGGTCCAAGTCGCAACTAGGCCACCGATATGTTCTCCATCAACCTCCATTTCTTGGTTTTCGTCTCGTTGAGGTTCAGATTTTTGTGAGTCGTAATCTTCTTGCAGGCGAGTTCGTTCGGATCGGAGTTTGGCTGCACGTTCATAATCACCACGTTGGGCGCAGGCCTCTTCTTCATCCTGAAGCTGGCGTATCTGTTTCTCCAGTGTCTTTAGGCCTTCTGGCATTATCTGGTCATCGATTCTTAACTTGCTGGCAGCCTCGTCTATCAAATCGACTGCTTTGTCTGGTAGGAGTCTTTCGGTAACATACCGTTGGCTAAGTCGTACGGCTGCATCTATTGCGGCATCTGTAACTTTGATTTTGTGGTGTGCTTCGTATTTGGGTCTGAGTGCGTTCAGCATTTCTATCGCTGTTTCGACTTCTGGTTCTTCCACGATGATGGGTTGGAAACGACGTTCAAGGGCCGCATCTTTTTCGATGTGGCGGCGATATTCATTCTCTGTTGTAGCACCTAAAACTTGAAGTTCCCCGCGGGATAAGGCTGGCTTCATCATATTGCTAGCATCAATGGCACCCTCAGATGCCCCTGCCCCGACGACTGTATGTAATTCGTCAATGAACGGTATTATTTCACCATGAGATTCCTTGATTTCATCGAGCACGGCCTTGAGGCGTTCTTCAAATTCTCCCCTGAACTTACTGCCGGCTACCATTCCTGCCATGTCTAGTGCTAGTACCCGGCGGCCTTTCAGTTCATCGGGGACGTCACCGGCTATTATTCGCTGTGCAAGGCCTTCTGCAATTGCCGTTTTGCCAACGCCCGCGCCTCCGATAAGGACAGGATTGTTCTTGGTGCGCCGGATGAGTGTTTGCATTGCACGCTTGATTTCGTTATCCCTTCCGACTACTGGATCGAGCTTCCCTTCCATGGCTAGTTGGGTAAGATCAACGCTATAACGTTCTAGAGATTGATATCGAGTTTCTGCACGTGAATCAGTAACCCTATGACTTCCACGAATATTTTGAAGTGCCTTGTATACTTTCTCCAGGTCGACGTTGAATTCAGCCAGAACTTTGGCAGTATCTCCTTGATCCTCTTCCACAACTGAGACGAGAAGGTGTTCGGAGCTAATGTAGTCGTCTTTTAAACGCCGGGCTTCACTCTTGGCTCTTTCCAGTGCGCGTGCAGCGCGTGGGGCAACATAGATTTGGGTAGATTCGTAAGCCACGGTTGGTCCCTGTACAAGTAGTTCATTGAGTCTTTCAAGCATTGCCGTCCGTGGGGCATCCACTTGTTTTAATACCTCGGCAGTTACACCATCTTCTTTTTCCAAGATCGCATAGAGGAGGTGCTCAACGTCCCATTGACTATGTTGATATCGTCGTACAATCTCTTGGGAGTTGCCGATGATCTCTTGTGCCTGTTCCGTGAAGTCATCAGGTTTTAATACCATAATAAGTTGTGTCCTTGGTTCGGAGATATCTAGTTGGAATTTTAATAGAGTGTCACACCGGATAAGGTATGTTCATGAGTGTTAAATAGAATTAAACTTGAGTCGTATCGTATCATGTATCCAGTTAGAATGCGAATCATACTGTCCGGAGAATAAAGATTAAAATATTGAGCTAACTTGACCTCAATAAGGTCTGTGTAGTGCTAATTGATACCAAGCTCAGATGGTTGCCCGCTAGTATGAATCAGGATCAGTGCTATTAAGGCTTGGAAACTTTGATATATCGTCGGTTTATGTGGTGGAAAGTTTTGCAACAAGGAGATCGATTATCAAGCCGTCGTCGCTGCCGGTAGACTTGATCTGAAGATCGGCTTTCATCAACGTATGAAGCGTTTTGGACAGTCGGTCAGCGGTGAATTTCTTTTCCTGGTCAAGGGTTTTTCTCAGTGGATATCCAGATAGCTTGAGTTTTTTACCAATTTCAATCTGTGGCATGCCTTTGTTCTTGAGTTCTTTAGCAAGAATAAGTAGTCGTACTTGTCGTGTAAGCATTCCCATTAAGTATGAAGTGGATGTACCTTGCTGCATAAGGTTATGTACCGCTAGGATCGCGGCTTCAGAGCGCCCCTCGAGTATAGAATCCACAGTTGCGAAGATACTTGTATTATCTCTATTTGAAACAAGCTGAGCTACATGTTCCGGCCTGATGGGTTCGCCAGTGCAGTATACGGCAAGTTTCTCAAGCTCACTTACTATCAATCTAAGATTATTGCCGGTTGCCTCAGCCAGTGCCCAGATAGCTTTAGGTTCTATAATGATCCCGCTTTTCTGAGCGCGTTGGCTGATCCAACGGGTGATTTGTCCCGAATTCGGGCGGCCGAAATACTTTGAGGATCCTACTTCATCTATGATTTTGAATAGTGGATTGGATTTACTGATTGCAGTTTCTACAAATACGATTTCAGTTGTTTCAGGCAATGAGGATAAATTTTCTCCTAATTGATCCCATGGACCTAATTCAGGCGATTGTTTACTCGACTGTGCCCCGCGCTTGCTACGTTCGAATCGTGACAATAGCCCCTTAATAATTACTAGGCGTTTGTCTGCGAGGAACGGCACCGTGTTTGCTAATGCCAGTAATTCGTCGATTGAAATTGATTCGCCTTCTACCTCGGTGATATTGACGTCCCGAAGATCAGCAATACCTATCCCATTCTTGATAGAAGATAAAGTTTCTTCTATCGTAAAATCATCGTCACCATGGAACAGATAAATCAACTGGCAGGCCTCATTTCTGGTGTGTTCTATAATAAGGGTACGGAGGTGTCAATAAGGTGTTTAGAGCGTTAATTTTATTGCTTAACATGACTGGGATTCCGCGGTTGATGATACGGTTAATGCGAGATAGCAGGGTGCCTTTAAAAACTAAAATGATTCCTGTATTAGCGCTCCTCTATTTCATATCGCCTTTTGACTTACTACATGACATCATACCAGCGTGGGGACGAATAGATGATATCCTCGCTATTTTGTTAGGGATTGTCATTTTTCTGGTTGCGGCTCCAATAAAAGTGGTCCTGGAGCATGCTAGAGGAAGAGGATCTGATGATGGTGATAGGGAAAATCATCCCTATCGTAAAGACAAGGATGGACCTGATGGTACCGTTATAGATGGTAAGTATAGGTATGTAGAAGATGATGGTGAGAAGCGTTCTTGATTTTATTATCCGATTGTAACGATATCCCTCTGAATTGAGGTAGTGACGACCGGGGATTTTTCAGAAATGTAGACATCTATCTCGGACCGTACTCCAAAATCGGGTAGATATATTCCAGGTTCAATTGTAAGTCCAATTCCCGGTATGATTTTGCGGGTATCATGTGTTTCCCAACTATCTAGATTCACGGCGTTGCCGTGTACCTCTCGTCCCAGGCTATGACCTAATCTATGGGTAAAGTAAGTTCCAAATCCTGATGCTTCAATATAATCACGCGCGATCTTATCGATCTCCCACCCTTGAGGGTAATGACTGTTACTCATCATAATTTGTATCTTCTCCAATGCAGAATCTCTTGCCCCGATCACGGTATCGAACACTTCTTGCTGCTTCCTTGGGATCTTGTTGCCGCCAAATGCAGTCCACGTAATGTCGGCAAACATCGTATCAACACCAGGGAGCCGCCCCCATAGATCAATCAGAATCCAGTCGCCGGGTTTTATCCTCACTGCGGATTTTTCAGTTGGATTGAAATGAGGGTCAGAAGAATGTTCGTTGACAGCTACGACGGGTCCGTCAGTCACAACAAGTCCTTCGTCTTGGAAGCGAGATTTGATTAACTCGGCGACTTCGAACTCAGTCACGTCTTTTGCTATGCGATTACCGATATAATCAAAGGCCTCCTGGACAATCCTACTTAGTTTTTTCGCCGCTATCTTATGGCTGGCGAGCTGTTTCTCAGTCCATCTTTGTGTGGCGTATTGAACGATATCTGCTGATGAAATTATCTTTATTCCTAATCCCCGAACAAGATCTAACGTACCTGCGTCTACTCTTGATATACGGGGCAAAGAACAGTTTGGTGAATATTCCATTGCGATTTGATTTTGATTGCCGACAATTCCCTTTAATTCGGAGATCATGTTCGCGCGTCCATTAAATAGAACAGTGTTCAGTCCTAGGTGATTAAATCTACCTTGATCAACGTGGGCTACTAGTAGAGAAGGCTGTCCGTCTGCAGGTATCCACAACCAGCATGGACGAGTTACGTTTGCAATGGGTCCTACGGTTTCCCAGAAAACTGGATTCATGCCACGGTAGTCGTATAGCAGCCAGCCCCCGATATCGTGTCCTCTTAGATATTCCTGTGCTGCTGTAGTTACCCTTTCCATTGACTTGTTTCCTCCAAACATTGAATTACGGGAGCCTAGGTTGGTTTGGTCTTGATGTCAATTGGCTTGACTGGGATCCAAATGATGGTTTGGTAGAATGGGGTAGCTCGACATTACTATTAGTGGTGTGATGAATATGCCAAGTTTGGTTCTCGTAGAACGTGCGGCTTGTTTTGGAACTGAAATAGCCGTGATTGACGATTTCGGATCGCATAGCTATAACGATCTCTTGGAATCTTCGGCCCGATTGGCAACCGGGTTACTCGATGGAAATCTTGATTTGAAACAGGCTAGGATCGCGTTCTTGGTACACCCAAGCTTCGAATATGTCGTAACACAGTGGGGCATATGGAGAGCTGGTGGGATTGCGGTGCCGTTGGCTGTCTCACATCCCAGAGCTGAACTCGAATACACAATCGAGGACGCAGATGTTTCGGTGATAGTTGTACACCCGGAGTTCCGAGAAAAATTACGGTCAATTGCGGATGAAAGAGGCCTCCAGCTCATACTGACAACAGACCTACTGGGTAACGAGGTAACCCATCTTCCAGATGTCAGTGAGAAAAGAGCTGCAACCATACTCTATACAAGTGGTTCAACCGGCAATCCCAAGGGTGTTGTTACCACTCATGCTGCTATCGAATCCCAGGTTACAACACTTGTTGAAGCCTGGGATTGGAAACCTGATGATCATATCTTGAATGTGTTACCCCTCCATCACGTTCATGGAATTATCAATGCCATGACGTGTGCTTTATGGAGCGGCGCCACTTGTGAGATGCAACCCTCTTTTGAACCTGGCAGGGTATGGAATCGTCTTGGTAGTGGAGATCTTACACTTTTTATGGCGGTTCCAACGACTTATAAAGCCCTCATTCAGCAATGGGAGTCTGCTAGCACGGACCGACAACAGTTTTTGTCAGACGGAGCGTCAAGATTAAGACTCATGGTTTCCGGTTCGGATGCCCTTCTTGTAAGTACACTGGAGAGATGGAAGGAAATCACCGGCCATGTATTACTGGAACGGTATGGTATGACAGAAATAGGTATGGCGCTTTCTAATCCCCTAAACGGAGACCGGATTCCAGGCCATGTTGGTTATCCACTTCCAGGGGTTGAAGTCAGGCTTTCTGTGCTTGAAATAGAGGAAGAGACTGGTAGACATATTCACGGGGGACCTGTGCAACCCGGTTCCCCCGGAGAGATTCAAATTCGCGGTCCTAGTGTCTTCCACGAATACTGGCGTCGTGAAGAAGCCACCGTGGAGGCTTTTTCACAAGGCGGTTGGTTCTGTTCCGGGGACGTGGCATCCTTGGAGCCGGTTGGGTACAGGATCTGGGGACGCGCTTCTCAAGACATCATCATAACTGGTGGTGAAAATGTTTCGGCCAAGGAAGTCGAACAAGTACTGTCTACTCATCCTGCCATTATGTCTTGCGCTGTAGTAGGAGTGCAGGATTCTTACTGGGGAAAAGCCGTTTCTGTGGCGGTAGTAGTCGTAGAAGGAGAGACGATAACTCGCGAGTTGCTCCGTGAATGGGCCCGTGACAAGCTGGCGCCTTATAAATTGCCCCAAAGGGTGAAAATAGTTCAATCACTACCAATGAACTCTATGGGCAAACTTATCAAGCCTAAAGTGGTGGAAATGTTCATGCCTGATAGTGGGAATTAACAATGAATATGGAACAAGTCGATCAAGAGGAAGTGGATGTGAGAGTAAAGTTTGTTTTGAATAAATATGGTGCCATGATCGATCCGAGTGTATTTGGAGAAATTAGGCGTTGGATCCAGGGCATTGTGTTTGCGGGTGAAGAGCTTAAGGCGGTCAAGCTCCAAAACGACATGGTCCCCGGTGTATCCGCAGTTCCATATAGAGAGGATTGATGTCGTTGAATGATTTTGTATTTAGGCCGATACGTCAACTATCGCATATGGTGCGTAACAGGGAGGTTTCATCTGTAGAGCTTGTCAATGGATTTATTGAGCGACTCGAAAGAATCGGATCGGAATTTAATGCTGTTGTGAAAATCACTCCTGAACGTGCATTGGTTGAGGCACAATGCGCAGATGAAGAGATCGCACGCGGTTGTTACAGGGGCCCATTACATGGAATTCCGTACGGTGTGAAAGATCTCTTGGCTACAAATAGTATTCCGACCACTTGGGGTGCGACTCCTTTTCGAAACCAGGTGTTTGATTACGATGCTACTGTTATTCGAAATTTACTCGAATCGGGTGCTGTTTTGGTCGCCAAGTTGGCTATGGTTGAACTAGCAGGGGGTATGGGCTATGAGCGTGCAGATTCGTCATTTACGGGCCCTGGATTGAATCCTTGGGATAAGCGAAGGTGGTCTGGTGGTTCTTCCTCGGGTTCGGGAGCATCCATTGCGGCAGGTTTGGTGCCCTTTGCTATTGGGTCAGAGACGTGGGGTTCTATATTGATACCGGCATCGTTTTGTGGGATATCTGGGTTTAGACCAACATACGGTAGAGTGAGCAGATATGGGGCAATGTCTTTATCTTGGACCCTCGACAAACTCGGTCCCCTTTGCCTAAATGCCGATGATTGTGGACTTGTTTTGGATGCGATCTCGGGACCGGATCCTAAAGATGGAAGTACTGCGAATAGGTTCTATCGTTACGATGGCCTTAGGGAACGAAGTTCCCGGATCAAACTTGCCATTCCAAAGGATAGTATAGCTGGACATGATGAGGATACACAGAAAAATTTCGAAGCTGCCCTAGATGTGTTAAAAAACATAGCTGATATTGAAGAGGTTGAATTACCGGATTATCCGTATGAAGCAGCTGTGACTACTATAATTAATGCCGAATCAGCCAGTGCATTCGAGGAATTTGTTGATGAAGGAAAGCCTTCGGAACTCGCTGATCGAGCGGATAGGTTCGGTCCTTATGCAAGGAGGGCTGTTCTCGCTACCGAATACCTGAAGGCAATGCGCCTGCGGCCTGCGATAGCTCGTGATATTGACGAATTACTTGCTCCTTATGAAGCCATCGTGGCCCCAACATCGGGCGAAGCTCCATCTACCGACGATGTGTTTGATAGGGTAGGGCGTGGAAGGCGAGGGTTAAGTGCACCGGTATCTGCCATTGGAAATCTGATTGGACTTCCTGCGATTACAGTACCGAATGGGTTTACGCGGAACGGTTTACCTACAGGTATACAATTTATGGGTCGTGCTTATGATGAGAACCCGGTTCTTTTTGTAGCGAGTGAGTATCAGTCACTGACTGATTGGCATAATCTACATCCTAAAGTTCCCGACTAATGTCCATTTAGCAATGAAATGGAATGAAGGAGTCTAACTGCGATGGCTGAAATCCGGTCTATAGATCCTGGACATATTTACGAATTAACCACTGTTGGAAATCCATCAATATCACCAGATGGGACTCAGGTAGTTTTCAGCAAATCCCGACTAGACCACGATTCAATGAAGGCACGTTCCAGGTTAGTTATGGCGACATTGCCTGAAGGCGGGCAACGTGTTTTTTCACGAGGAGATTCGGACGGCTCGCCAGAATTTTCCCCGGATGGATCTCAGATTGCTTTTATCAGACCAGATAAAGATGGCAATAGACAGCTTTGGTTGATTCCGTTGGATTTTGGAGAAGCTTATCAATTAACGGATGTTCTTGGCGGGATCGGTGACTACGCATGGTCTCCAGATGGTCTTAGTATCGCGTTTGTCTCCGACACTTGTAAGCCTGAGGATATAAAGAACGGAAATGTAGAACCTTATTCCCGAGTGGTAACAAGTATTCGCTACCGAAATGATCAAGATGGGTGGCGCGGGGATAGTTTCTATCACATATTCGTAGTAGATGTAGCAACACGTGGTATTAGACAGATCACCGACGGTAATGCCGATGATATCGCTCCAATCTGGTCTCCGGACGGTAGTCGAATTGCTTTTGTTTCAGATAGAAATCAGGATCGCGATTCTTCATGGCAGGCAGGAGTATATGTTTTCACGTTAGAAAATGAAAAAACTACAAGATGGACGGAAGGTGTATCTTGTTTTAGCCAGAACCCTTTATCTGGTGCTCTTGCTTGGTCTCCCGATGGCACCCGGTTAGCGATTGTTGGGACGGACGATCCTGATTTAGGTGATCCGCGACAGGCGGCCCTTTTTATTGCAAGTATGGGTGGTGTCCCCGTCAAACTCACAGATGGTTTCCACACACCAGTTTTGGTAAATAATATATCGCCAAATTCAGGAATAAGATGGACCGAGCAAGACAGAATTATTCTGGTCTTGGATCATCGTGGGGAGTCTTACTTATGTGAGGTTTCTGTGTCCGACAGATCTCTTAAAATAATTGTAGGTGGTGGAGTGCAGTTAACGGCTATAACGGTAGATAGATCTGCTAGCCGAGCGGTTTTTGTTTCGACGCCGGCGCAGTCATCGGGGGATCTTTATCTTGTTGATTTACATGCCGGCTCACAAATACAACTAACTAGGTTTAACGATAGTTATTTCTCAGGCCACCCGCCTGGCCCAATGGAAAAATTCTCGGTGAAACGGGGTGCGATTGAGATAGAGTCTAGATTGATAGTACCTCCGGGCTTTGATCAGGCAAACCAATATCCTCTGGTAGTTGACGTACACGGAGGTCCCCAGGGTCGTTTTATGGATTCATTCGACCCACGACAACAAGTTCTTGCTACAGCAGGATATTTGGTGCTGGCTGTCAATCCAAGAGGTTCTACATCTTATGGATTGAGCTTTGCTAAATCTGTCCTAGGGGACTGGGGTGGGGAAGACTATCTAGATATCATGAAAGCTTTGGACGAGGTATGTCTCAGGGACTATGTTGATGAAACAAGGCTTGGTATTCATGGATACAGCTATGGAGGATTCATGAGTGCCTGGGCTGTCGGCCATACAGATCGCTTTAGAGCGGCGGTCGTTGGTGCCCCAGTAGTCAATCTTGTGAGTATGTACGGTACTTCCGATATCGGGGTGAGCTTTGGGGAGCCCCAGTGGGGTGGTCAGTTGGTGGATGCTTTCGACGCTTTTGTTGAACATTCTCCTCTTATGTATGCTGCCAATGTAGAAACTCCTGTCCTATTGTTACATGGAGAATCCGACCACCGTTGTCCAATCAGTCAGAGCGAAGAATTCTTTGTTTCCCTCAAGAGGCTTGGGAAAACTGTTGAATTTGTGCGGTTCCCTGGGTGCAATCATGGTTTTGTTCGGGGCGGTCATCCGAAGATGCGCGAGGAATATTTCACTCGGATGAAGGACTGGTTTGACAAGTATTTGATGTATTAAGAACAGGGGTTGTGATCTGTCTGGGCCAAGTTGTAGTCCTTGGGGGTATTCAAGTCTAGGCGTATGATCGGATCATCGATTGTTACTTCATTCACCTCGTTGATATGGGCTTGTAGTATAGCCCGAACACCTTTCCCATCCTCAGTAATGTTTGCGAGCTCTTCTCTAAGGGAGGTGGAAAATATAATGGGATGGCCTCCATGGCCTTTATATCGAGGAGATGTGATTTTTGCTTTAGCAGCTAGGTGTGCATCAACTATAGTTGATATGATTTGGGGTGGACGTGGTTGATCAATTGCTAAAAGTATTATGTCAGTTGCCGAAGATTTTACGGAATTGAGGCCGACCTTGATTGATGTAGTCTTGCCCTGTGCATAATCTGGGTTGATTACGTATCTAACACCAGTACCGTTAATGTGGGGGATCACTAACTGCGCATCGTGTCCCAGCACAACTATAATTTCGGAAGAACAACTTTCCCTAAGGCTGGCGATTTGATATTTGATTAGATGGGTTCCGTCCCAATCCAAGAGGGCTTTAGGCTGGCCCATACGAGTGGATTGTCCAGCGGTTGTAAGTATGGCGGCGATCCGGGATTGGTGCCGTAGGTTCATACTTTTTCTGTCCTATGAAGTTGTAGGAATTGATATGTGTGGCGGCACGTTGTTCATGTGACTAACTGTGGCTTTAGGCTAGCCCTCCGATGATTTCGGATCAACTTCCACTTTTTCCCTGATACGGTCGATGCGCCATTCCTCGATCTTCATAGGCTGACCTGTGCCTCCGAGCCGGAACATCAAGATTTCAGCAATAATGCTGACAGCGATTTCTTCTGGAGTACGACCGTGGATATCAAGTCCTACAGGTGATCGAATTTCACGAATGCGATCAATTGGGACACAAGCACGAATTAGGTCTTCATAAATAAGTATCGCTTTTCGCTTGCTGCCAAGTAGTCCAACATACTTTGCAGTAGTCCGAGCGGCTGCTTCTAGGGCAACATTGTCATATCGGTGTCCTCGGGTAGCAATTATGATGAAGGTGTTTGGGTTAACTGGAAGTTTTGGAATGGCATTCTCGGGCTTATCAACTACTAGTAGGTCAGCCTCAGGATAACGATCAGGATTGGCAAATTCTTCCCGGTCATCGGTTACGAAAATCCGAAATCCCAGATTTTTAGCAATTGGTGCGATTGCTTTTGACACATGGCCTCCACCACAGAGAATGAGCTGAGGAGGTGTGGTATAAGCTTCGATAAAAAACTCAGTATCGTCTTTCACCGATACGACCTCGTTATTTCCATGGATCATTAATTCCCGAGCTTTTTTGCTGGCAAGATCATCTAGGTCTTGGTTACCCAAGGTTCCTTCAATTGAGCCATCTTCCCGTATGAACAGTTTCGATCCTATGCTCGGATTACCAGGTTTTCTTGTTTTTGTTATGGATGCGAGGGCCACCGCGGGTCCGCCTGTGTACGCTTCATCGATCTCACGGGCGTATTTTAAATAACTGCTGGGATCGTATACGGGGTCAATAAGGAAATACATTGTTCCGCCACAGACTAGACCATCTTCTGCCGCTAGATCTTCGTTAAGTTCGTAATCGCGATATTGTGCCTTACCACCACGTTTCATCAATTCTTTAGCCGCAAACCAGATGTCACCCTCTACGCAGCCTCCACCTAGCGTCCCAACACCTGTTCCGTCATCCCGGACAAGGAGCTTAGCCCCGGGTTTTTGAGGTGTTGAGCCCTTGGTGTGTACAACTGTTGCGACCACAACTGGGTGTCCGCGATCAAGTTCAGTTACAGCTTCGTGGAATACTTCCTTCATGGCATTGTGTTATTGCGTTTGTCTATTAAGAAAACAAGAACTATATGATGGTTTAGGGTAAAAAACATTATACCAACGGCAGACTTTCAGGTTATTCCTCTGTTGGACCAAAGAGGTCTGTGACATCACGTTCGACCTGTGCTTTTAACTCTGCGGCGTCTTTCCATCCCAAAGATTTGTAAGATTCTGGTGATCCATAATCGCGGGTCTTTACCACTATCGGCATTGGAACTGCATGTCCAAACACAAGGGATTGTTGTTTAGATTCGAGGCGCGATAGTACCGATCTGAGTTTTCGACTACCTGAAGCCCCGGTTAGTACTGCGTCTATGTCACGTTCACTATCGAGTAAGCATGTGATTTTGGTCCCGAGCTGGCTCATTACTTCGTCATCTATGCCGCTAGGACGCTGATCCACGATTAGAAGAGTTACGTTGTACTTTCTCATCTCACGAGCAATTGTTCCAAATATAGTTTGGGAGGCTACTCCTGGAGTCAAGAACTTGTGTGCTTCTTCAATCGTAATTACCAGTGGACGGGGTTCTTGACTGTTGTCACCAGAGGCAAGTTCCTTACGTTCCATATATCTTTGATAGATGCGTCTTGTTAATAAATTCGCAACCAAGATATATGCTGCTAGGTTACTTCCGTATCTGCCAAATTCGAGTACTACATGCATTCCACGGTCGAGGTAGCGAAGTATCTGTTCCACTGAACCTTGTCCGGATTTGTCCATGAATTGGTACCGTTTTAGTCTCTGGAGCCTATTGTTAAGACGTGATAGCGCGTTGCCGTTAACCCCGATCGATTCGGCAAGTTCAAAAATGTTTTCTCGACCACTTAGCGATAAGAATTCTCGAAGCCAGCTTGTTCCGAAGTGCCGTTCAAGCGAATATGCAGCGTCTGCTGCTACTTCAGATAAATCAAGGGTTTCTCTCAGGAGTTGTATGTCATCGGGCTCGACCTCATCATACCCGATCCGAACTACGTAATCGGGTGTCAGGCCTCGTCTTTTGGAACTTTCTTCATCCAAGGAAAATACAGCGATTTGTGAGTGGAAAAGTTGTTTTAGGCCCTTAACTTCAGATCCAGACTCACTATATCCTTTCCATCCGTACTCACTTTGCATGTCAAAAACTAAATTAACGGCCGCTCCACTTTGAAGGATTCCAGCAAGTAGCAATCTCGTAAGAAATGTCTTTCCCGTTCCGCTCTTACCGAAGATGCCGTTACTCCTTGTGACGAGCTCCGGGATGTCGATACAGATTTTGGTTTCCATGTCTAGTGGACTGCCTATCCAGAAGTGACGCTCATCTTCCGCTCCGAAGACGATCTGGATATCGTCTTCAGTTGCTGTTGCAGCTTCGGCGAAGTGTGCTGGGATAGTTTTTGCGGGTTGTGGTCCATCCAGAAGCAGTTCTGGGTCGTCCCCAGAGATTGTAAGCATCGGTTCGACTGTGATTTTGCCAAAGGCTGTCGTACCTGACAACACTTGTGTGATATATGGATTGGAGATATCTGGTGGGCTGGTTGTGAGCATTGGGTCGCTTGAGTCTAGCGATATGTCGGTCACTACGCCGAAGAAACGCATCTGCTTACCCTTGAGAGTTACAAATGTACCTACCTTGACTTGTTCGATTGAAGCATCGGGATCTAGCTTGACCTGGACTCCGTCAGAAAGGGATCCAGAGACTACCATTCCTAGTCGATGAGGAGTAGATTCGCCATTTGGTTCGGTGATCATGACGATATTCTCCTTAAGATTCCGTTCAGCCGGGTAAATTGGTTGCTTAGGTGATAGGCAAGTTCGCGACCGGCTTCTATCAGTATTTTTTCTGGGTTTGAATGTTCAAGAGTTAGTTTTCTTAGGAAAGCTGCTGTTATGTCGTCGGGAGAACCTATAGGTGAGGACAACAAGGTAGGCAATAATTCGAGAGATGGAAATACGCTTAGTAGTTCGCTCCCATCACAGGTGTATGCGATATCATGTATTCGTGGTGGGACTGGAGCAATAAATTGATTGACTTGGTCGTCACGTCGGTGGGCCACTACTATGGCATGGAATTCAGTAGATAAAAGGCGGGCTAACTGTGGGTTTTGTTCATACACAGCTTCGACTGACTCTTCCTCTCGGCCCATCACGATAGCCCGTCTACCTGGATCCAAGCTTTGTGTCGACACTTCAGCAACAATGCCGTAAACGGTTTCGACATCGCCAATGCGGACTAGCGAGCCGAGATCGGGCGCATTATAAAGTTCATGGCATTGAACCACGAACATTGTCGTAGAGGCCTCTACGACTTCCCCAATTCTCCTATCGACAATTTGGCTCACTGTAACTCCTTTATGCGAACCATTACGTGCTTTTTATCCCAAATATATTAGCCAAATGATTCTACTGGATCGAAGGGAATGGTTACAGTGCTAAATATTGCGGATGATATTCCCAAGGAATTACAGCCAGCGAAGACGCTTTGAGCGGGCTTTTTCCGAGGTGGCTACAGGCATATCGTGGCCTTGGAGGGCACGATCTACTAAGTCACTGAAATAACGACGATCAGCACCGCTGATTACTGCTTTTTCATGAGCTTCCATCAGGGTTATAGGGTATCCCTGTCCACGCTTGGCCTGGTCAATTATCAGTGAATGAGTGAGGCTAAGTGCCGAATCATCTTGGGCCGTCCAAGAGGGTATTTCGATTCTTGCAATTTCGTGGCCAACGTTGACATAGAAGAAGACTATCCCAGTATTTCGGTAATGGTTTACTACCACCCGGGAAGCGGTTGAAAAAAGCCCTGATCGCTCCCCGGGGCCAAGAAGTTTTGTGAACAACTCTCGATCTTGAATGCCACCTACACAGGCATCACATGTGGCTCGATCAGACTCAACTATACCGCAACGACTAGAAATATCGCTATATCCGCATATTCCGTGACGCAGAGCCCCAATTACTTCGGAGTATCGTGGGAGGCTGGTGTATCCAGCTATAGATAGAAGCCTGTTTTTTGCCAGATCGCGTATATCTTCGAGGGCATTAACGAAACCATCTTCTAGTAGTTGTTGACGTACATAATCGCTGTACCCTTGGCCTACAAGCCCAAGCATCACTAAGGGACCATCGACTAGAGCCAATGTGGGTGTTCCACTAGGTAAGGATTTTAGTATTCCGGCTAGTTGGCGCATCTCTTCGACCATCCGTTTAGCACCTAGTACTGCACCTTCGACAACTTGCTCTACGCCGGTATCTGGATCACGGATAATCAGATCGTCCGTATTTCCATATAGTTTTGCCTCGCTGTCAAGTTCCGCGTTGGGGTGAGAGCCATATGTCAGGATGGCCGAACCAGTATTGATAAGGAAGCACCGGGCGGAAAGGTGTCGGTCCACGTCAATGTGGGAACCGTCAACGGCTACTACCGTGAAATCATTCGGGATGGGAGCAGGGGTATAAGTAATATAGGGAGGCTCCAGTATAGCTGGGGCGTCCCAGCCGAAGTCCCCATTGAGCAGTCGTTTTGAATAATCATCAAGGGGAAAATCCCGTAAAGTGGTAAGTGCATTCTCTAAGCGGAGAGCGCGTTGTTTGCGGCGCGACCGGAGTTCTTCGGCCATACCATCGATCTGCGCGGCTGTGTCTACAAGATTAAGTGGCATCTAGAATTTGGTTCATCGTATGGTCTGAAATATTTTGTTTCTTGGTGGGAATATTGTGATTGAAGTTTAATATAGACATATGTTGAGGATTACATGTCTATATAGTTAAGTCATTTCGAGGCGTGTGCCTTCTATTTCAAGGGTTCGGTTGTCGAACATAAGGAAGACTTTTGGGGCACGACGTACTTCAGCATAGATCTGGTCCATTCGACGGGATACTTCTGAGTCCAATCTATCCGGTGAACTACGGGCAGCTCCTCCCCATAAACTAGGTTGAGGTAGGCTCATTACATATTCTCCAAGTCTATCTAGAAACGAATTGAATATTAGTGATGAAAGACTTGGAATAGGTTCGTGATTTAGTGGGTCGTTGAATGAGAATTGGATGTTGATAGAGGCTTGGCTCGAGATACGTGTCATTACCAGAATCGGTTGAGGCTGGTGGTTGAATTGTTCCCGCGCACCTTCTGTGTTTAGTGCGACTTCCCTCAGTGCAGCTTGAAGTACACGCAGCAGTGAAGACATATAGGATACCGGTACCTCGGCCTGTCCGATCTGTATCCCCAGTGAGTGTGCAGATAGTTCTTGTGTGGTTTCTTTTTCCATGGCCTGATTACCTTAGCACTCTCGAGTCTCCTATGCGTTTTGTGATTTTTTGCTGATCTAGATAGTTCATCAATGCAAGTGAATATTTCCGACTGGCTCCGAACATATCGCGGACATCTGCAACAGTTAACTCCCCGGCTTCTCCTATTCGTGATTTTATAGCAGATACCATTTTTTCATAAGCTGATGTCTCAAATATTATGGTATCGCTTACCTTTATAACCTTACCTTCTTGTACAAGGAGTGATATTAGTTCTGGGTCTATGGCATTATCAGTTGGGGGAGAATAGGGACTAATTGATAGAAGTTTCATATAGCTATCGATGCTTTTTTGCTGAGATTCGGAAACTACCTGTACATGATCGGGCTTTCTTACATCTGGTCCTTCTTCGATCAGGATACCGTCAGCTTTTAGTCGCATTAAGACCCGACTAAATACTGGTGCTTTCATGCCTAACCTACTACGCAACTCTTCTTTTGGAGCACCTTTACGTAGAGGGAATTGATAGTGGAAATCTTCGAGGAATTCCTGGGATTTTGCAGATAATTTAGCCCAGCCGGATGTGCTGAACACCATGGTGCCCGGATTTATGGACACCTCGCTCAAGGTAACTATTAAGTTCTCAATTTCTAGTTGTCTGAGTTCAGTCTTTACGGTGACGGGACTCATGTTTGCACGTCTAGTCAACTCTTCGAATTCAGCTGGCTCAAGTGTTTCGATACATTTGATTAGAACCGCACGGTCAGAACCCTGCTCGATCACTTTCAGTCGGTCTAGTACAGGGGTGTAATTGCGGCGGTGTCTCCTGGCATGTGAATCTACCACCCTACCTCCGCCTAAAGTAGCGTGGTTTGACCTCACTACGAAGTAATCGTCTTTGACTACTGGTTGGGGTTGATCGAACTTGATTTGGGCCCAAGTAGAGTCGCCTGGTGCCACCCTGCTCTTCTCCAATAGTCTAATTCTACCTATTGCCTCGCTGCTGCCAATGTGGATTGTGGCGAACATGTTATGTCTTATGGGGCGGGGTGAGCCAGGAATGACTTTCAAGCGCACATCCATCGCAATTGATGGTTCTAGCCAATTTGGGATAGTGATGATGTCGCCCCGGGCCACCTCGCTTTGTCTTACGCCCGCCAAGTTGGCCGCTACTCGATTTCCAGGTCCGATTTTTTCAACTTTACGCTTGTGAGATTGTAAACCTCTTATCCTTGTGTTCTGTCTTTTTGGGACCAGTTCGACGTTCTGTCCTGCTTGCAGCCACCCGTCTATCAAGGTGCCCGTCACTATCGTGCCAAATCCTGGCATGGTAAAGGAGCGATCGACGGTTAGACGAGGGCGCCCGAGATCCTTGTTGATTTCTATCTTGCTAAGACGGGCTTCGATGGCTTCCACCAGTTCTGTCAATCCGTCCCCTGTCAGGCTCGATACAGGTATTATCGGAGAGCCTTCTAATGTCGTTTCTTCCAAGATATCTTCGGCCTCTGCCTTCACGATATCCATCCATTCGTTGTCTACGAGGTCGCTTTTTGTGATAGCTACGATGCCCTTTTTGACTTGTAATAAATCAAGGATGGCCAAGTGTTCTCGAGTCTGAGGCATTATGGACTCGTCGGCGGCGATGATAAGCAAGGCTAGATTTATGCTTCCGACTCCAGCCAACATGTTGTTTACGAATCGTTCATGGCCGGGTACGTCCACAACGCTTACTTCGTTACCATTCGGTAATTGGAGCCATGCAAAACCAAGGTCTATGGTCATGCCCCGATCTTTTTCTTCACGGAGCCTGTCAGGATCGACGCCAGTTAGTTTCTCGACTAAGGTCGATTTTCCGTGGTCGACGTGGCCTGCTGTACCTATAACGAACATAGTAGAGTGGCTTTGATTCTACACCAGTACGGGGAAAAACTTCTGTCGAACTGACACGGTAGTATTGCCGGATCAAGTTCAATCAAATGTTCTCCCAGTATGACTAGAAGAATTGCATGAAAACCTCGTTGCTCAAAAGGCGACCTCGGTCAGAGAGCTTGATTGATCCATTGCTAAGTTCAAGGAGCCCTTTTGTAGCTAGGGTAGTAATCATCTCGCTGTATACATCGTTAGGTGAAACACCAAATCGAGATGTGAAATCGACTTTGATTACGCCTGTGTCTAATCTCAAGTTCATCATCATAGTCTCGGCCATCTCAAGTTCCCGATCGACTCTATCTATTTGATCTATGACAGGGATTATGGAAAATGGTATCGAATTTTGTGGAGAAGACTTACTGGAAAATGAATGGTTAGTCTTCCCTAGTAGCTTGATGTATTCTCTGGGTGACTTGATGTTACTAAAACGGTGATTGTAAATGTATGAATGTGCTCCAGGACCTACTCCAAGAAATGATCCGTTCTGCCAGTATGTCAGGTTGTGGCGGCTCTCTTTACCAGGTTGGGCCCAGTTGGATATTTCGTAGTGACGATATCCCATTTTGCTTGTGATTTCCTCAGCCATCAGGTACATGTCTGCGGCCAGATCGTCGTCGGGTATGGGAATACTTCCGGTTGATACTTGATGTTCCATGGGAGTACCGTCTTCAAGGGTCAGGCAGTACATGGATATGTGGCTAGGTTCCACTGACAGTGCAGACTCAAGAGTGGTGCTCCACTGATTTGCTGTCTGTCCGGGTAGACCATACATGAGGTCTATACTTATGTTTTCGAAGCCCGCATTGTGAGCCATGTGATAGGCTCCAAGCGCTTCGGCAGCTGAATGTCGGCGTCCCAATGTTTTAAGTAGGCTGTCTTCCAAGCTTTGTATACCAATACTGAGTCTGTTAACGCCGCTATCTATGAATGATTCCAGTTTTTTTTCATTCAAGTCGTCTGGATTCGCTTCTAGTGTGATTTCAGGATTCCTTACAAAATCGAAGGAGTCCCTAGTTTTACTAATTAACGAAGTGACTGCACCCTGTGGTAAATAAGATGGAGTACCACCTCCAAAGAACACGGTTTCCAGTTTGGTGGACCCTAGTTCCTTGCCCCAAAGGCCGATCTCAGTTCTTAATGCGTTCAGGTAATGGTCCATAAGAACTTCTATACCGGCATATGTGTTGAAGTCGCAATAAGGGCACTTGGTGGCACAGAAAGGAATGTGAACGTATAGTGCGTTTGGACTATCCATTTGTGGGTAGGATACGCTAGTACAAGAAAGACTGACAGTTCATGTGCGTGTGAATTTAGATTTCAGATTACTTAAATCGCGTGCCATTTCTAGGGGATTCTTGTATATCAAGTTATACTTAAGAACTTAACAGGGCTGCGGTAAAGGTCTAGGGTTTCAGTGAAATGAAACAAGCAGGTTAATATCTGGATTAGTAGTTGGACTTAAAATTTTTAGTGGATAAGGTATTCCCAGATATATTATATTTGAATTGTGGGGGAGTGTCGGAATTGGTAGACGAGCATGATTTAGGATCATGTGCCGAAAGGCGTCCGGGTTCGAGTCCCGGCTTCCCCACCAGCCTTTATCAACTACTGGAATCGGAAGCCTGATTCTTCTGGAGAGGGATACTTGCAGTTCGTTTCGGCAAAAATCCGGATCGGAGTGCGTTAGGAAGGGCAATCCTGATCTTAGAGGTCTTGTATCCTTCTATTATTGCTCGTTAGAGTGTCCAGTAAATTAAGTTCTTCTGCGCTGAGATTCCAGCCTAGCGCACCTAGGTTGTCATCGAGTTGATCTATGGTATCGCTGCCCGATATGGCGATTGTGATCTCGGGATGGGAAAGTACCCAGTTAACTGCGATCTGAGCCATAGTTTTGCCTCGTTCTAAGGCTATCTTCCTGACAGCCTCGATCACGGCCACAACCTCGGGTGTCATGAAACCCTTTAGTTTTTCGATTCGGTCGGTCCGTCCCCACATAGAACCATCAGGAGCACTACCGTCTGTTCCGTAGGTCCCGCTTAGAAGGCCTACCGCCAAAGGGCTGAATGCCATCATACCTATGCCTTGGTCTCGGACCATGGGGAACAATTCTTCCTCTGGATCACGCTTAAGGAGGCTGTATTGGTTTTGTATAGTTATAAGAGGATCGGCGCCGACCTTTTCCTGGTTCCAAAGCATCTTGCAGACTTGCCATGCGGCAAAATTACATGCCCCTATGTAACGAACCTTTCCATCTGTTATGAGGTCATCTAGTGCCCGAACTGTCTCATCGATCGGAGTAGTCAGGTCCCATCCGTGGAGTAAGTAGATGTCGATGTGACTTGTCTCAAGTCGCCTGAGAGAATTCTCAGCCTGCATCATTATGTGGTATCTAGAGCTTCCCAAGTCGTTTGGACTATCGCCCATAGGACTATGGACCTTGGAGGTTATCACTACGGAGTCACGCTTTTTTTTCAACACGCGCGAAAGTATTTGTTCGGATGTGCCACGCTGTCTTCGGTCGTCTCCTAGGCCATATACGTTTGCGCAGTCAATTAAGTTGATACCCGATTCAATAGCGTGTTCGATTAATTTTTGGGCCTCCTGCTGGGATTCTTGCCCACGTAGACCAAGACCCAAGGCTATCGGAGATACTTTGACGCCGGCATTACCGAAGTTCACGTATTGCAATGTTTTTTCCTACTATTTCATTTAGTACTAGCCACTATATGCCATTGAGCCATCACTTCGAATGGGTGGAATACTGGACAGATCTTGGCTTTCTTTCTTCGCGTTGGCAAGCAAGGTTTCATCTAGTTCAACTCCAAGACCTGGTTGTTCAGGAACTGAAATGAAGCCCCCATCTCGTTTCAGGACGGTCTTATATATTCTATTTTCATCCGATTCATCGTTCTTAGAAAATTCTTGGGTGATGAAGTTAGGAATGCTAGTGTCGAGATGGACAGAAGCTGCCGTAAGGATTGGTCCTAGGAAGTTGTGAGTTACTACTGCGCAGTGATATGACTCCGCGATAGCCGCGATTTTTTTGCAGTGGGATAGTCCACCTGCAAGGCCAACGTCTGGCCGTACGTATTGTGGTCCACCGTGCGACAGTAGTTCTCGGAATTCCCAAATTGAGTGCATACGCTCCCCATTGGCCACAGGAATTGTAATCCGTCGAGCGATTTCTCCCTGGGACATCACGCTATCTATCTGGATCGGATCTTCGTAGAAAAGGGGACGGAATTCGCTGATATGTTCGGCGAGAGCTATTGCTACCATGGGAGATAATTTACGGTGAATCTCAACTATGACATCTACATCTTCCCCTGTTCCTTCTCGGACGGCCGCTACTTGGTCGCGAACAGAAGAGATCAATCGGGCCTGGGTCATATCTTGATATCCTGAGGGTAAGGGGTCGAATTTCACTGCCGTGAATCCCTCTTCGGCCGCGCTTCGTGCTACCTCTTTTAAACCGTCGAGCGTAGATGCACCTCCCATAAGCAAATGAAGGCGAACCTTGTCGCGGCAACGTCCTCCCAGCAACTCCCATATCGGGGCTTGAAAATATTTGCCCTTAATATCCCATAAGGCTATGTCTATTGCGCTAACGGCACCTGACAGTGCGGATCCACGAAATGGTCCCATTCGGTAAAGATATTGCCAGTGGTACTCGGTTCGCATAGGATCTTTACCAACCAGATAGGGTCGAAATTTATTTACGATGCTGTCTACCGCATCCACGTATCCCCAGCATGCTGTCTGCCCTATCCCTGATAGGCCGGTATCCGTTCGTACACGCACTACCAAATTAGTTCCTATGAAAAGCGACTCGACAGACTCGATCTTCAATTTATTCTCCGTAAAGGGTGATCTATGTTAAATAACACCCAGCAGTTTCGATATTGGGAATGGAGGATTTAGAGATATGGCGCAGTCTATTTGAGCGGGACGGGAATGGTCAAGGAGCGTGATTAGGGTGGTGGAAGCGGACATAGTGTCTTATGGAGTAATATCAGGTATGTGTATGGAGTGTTTTGAAAGTACAATTTGTCGAAATGATAATAATTTGGGTAATTACATGTTGAACATGGATATTTTAGAAGCCGGAGCTAATAAACTTGGGATCAATTTGGCAACTCGGCATATCGATCAATTCGGACTGTATTACCACGAGATCTTGGACGGCAACAGGCGAACTAATTTGACTAGGATCACTGATTTCGAAGAGATGCAGGGTCTTCACTTTGTCGATTCGTTGAGTGTTGTTGCTGGCTTGCCTGGAAGAATGATATATCCCAATACAACTGTGATAGATATTGGTAGTGGTGCTGGCTTACCCGGGATTCCCTTAAAAATAGCGTTCCCAGATATTCACTTGACACTGGTTGAATCTAACGGAAAGAAGGCCGAATTTTTAGAGCACGTTATCGAATCCCTTGGGATAGGTGACACGATTGTTGTTTGCAGTCGGGCTGAAACAGCGGCTCATATATCTGGCCTCAGAGAGAGTTTTGATTTGGTAGTATCCAGGGCGGTTGCTAGGCTCGATATATTGGCTGAATTAACGTTACCTTTCTGTCGGGTGGGTCGGTTGGCCATTGCACAAAAAGGTGACAATGTACATGATGAAGTCAAGTCGGCTGCTTCTGCTATCGAGGCTCTAGGAGGAGGGGAGATCACAATTACAGAAATTGATCTTTCCTACAGTGATTCGATGCGAACTCTCGTTTCTATCGAAAAAATAGAACAGACTATCGATAACCTACCCCGTAGACCGGGTATGCCGGCGAAGAGACCTTTATGAAGTACAGTTCTTTTAAATATCATGGTCGTATGGAATGAGTTTGGGCATTAAAAATAAAAAAGGGCTGACAAGGTTCTTATCAATACCTACGCTCATATCGTTGTCAATAGCTATTTTATTTATCCTGTTTTTGGCGACACAGTTTGATTTGGATTGGACTAAGACTTGGGACAATATTCGCGGGCTTAACCCTTTACATTATGGCTTGGGCCTCATTCTCTACTATTCTAGCTTTGTTGTACGAGGATTTCGGTGGAGAATGCTTGTGAAAACTGTAGGGAACCGTAGTGATCAAAGTTTCAGCCTGCCGTCAATTCCTAGATTTTCTCTATTGATCCTCCTTGGATGGTTTGTAAACTCCATAGCTTGGCTAAGAATGGGAGATGCCTACCGTGCTTACACCCTAACCCAAGAATCCCATATGGATATGCCATCTAGCCTAGGTACGATTCTTGCCGAGCGCGTCACTGATATGGTCGCAATCTTGGCTCTAATCTTGGTAGGAGTAGCGGGATATTCGTCATCAAGCGAATCCAGCGTAGTATGGAAGGTATTCGCGGCGGCCATTTTTATGGGAGCCGCACTTGGTGTGGTCTTGTTTGTCATGAGAAAATTTGGGACTGGGATAGCACGTAAATTCCCTGCCTCGATTGAGTCCCGATATAGAGAGTTCCACGATGTGACCATGAGAAGCCTTGCCCAACTTCCTGCTGCCACATTGCTTGGGTTGGTTGGATGGCTATTGGAGACTGCTCGTTTGGTTCTAGTGGTTTATTCGCTTGACTTGTCTATTACCTGGCCTCTGGCCCTAGTGGTTTCAATCGGCCACGCTATCCTAAGTACTGTCCCTACCCCCGGTGGGGTAGGTGCAGTAGAACCGGGAGTTACAGGGTTGCTTGTACTTGGCATGGACCGTAGCGATGCACTATCTGTTGCATTAACAGATCGTACTATTACGTACCTCAGCATTTTAGTGTTTGGGGGAATCGCCATGTTGTTTTGGCAGGCTTCGTATAAGCGTCGAAATATGTAGGAATAGTTGAATTGGCGCTTAATAGCTCAACTGATGGCTGTAATACTTGACCCATGGATGTGTCCAATCGTAAACTCGCGCCCATCGTAAGCAAGGTTAGCTTTGCTCAAGGGAGGGATCATGGCCAAGTTAAAAAGCCATGTCGTTAGACGTCCGGGTCGGACTGCTGGAGAACCAGATGTAGAGATTCCAGTGGCCGAGGATCTTGCTACGACACCGGGTACTCCAGTTCGACAGGTTGACGTATCTTTCTATAGTCGTGTCGATCCCCTAGAAAGCCAGAATGTAGAAAAGGGTGCTGATAGGGATTGGGTATGGACTGTATATGAAGATGACGTAGCTGAATATATCAAAGGACACGATGAAAGGATGAAGCCTTTTATAGATGCAGCCCTGGTTTCAGCGGATATAGAACCAACCGGTACCCCGATTGACGGAGAAGACTTGACTGAGGATATTAGGAAATTCGCACGTGAGTTAGGATTTGGAGAGGTCGGGTTTACTAGGTTTGACCGCAGATATGTTTATGAAAGCAAGCGTAATTGGGTGAAGTTTACCCACACCATATGCCTGGCATTAGAGCAGGATTATGATCAGACGCAGGGACTTCCTAGCTTAGAAGCTGAGTATGCCCATTACGGAACGTATGAATTCGAGAGTGAGATGGCGGAGAATTTGGCCGTATTTATTCGAGAGAGGGGGTATCGTGCCCAGATACATAGCCCTCGGGATCCAAGTGCCGCAGTAATACCCATGTTTATCGAGGCTGGATTGGGTCAATTGGGCGCGAACGGACAACTTCTTTCGCCTCATTTTGGATCTAGGGCGAGATTAATGATGATCACGACTGATGCTCCAGTCCAATATGATGCTCCTGTGGATTATGGTATTCATAGTTTTTGCCAGAAATGCCAGGTATGTGTAACCAGATGTCCTGGAAGGGCTCTCGTAAAGGAAAGGGTGTGGTGGAGGGGCGTGGAAAAAAATAAATTGATTTACGAACGTTGTAGGCCAGTGATGGCTTCTTACGAGGGTTGCGGTGTATGTATGAAAGTTTGCCCCGTGCAAAAATTTGGGATGCCGAATGTCATGAACCACTATATTGAAACTGGAGAAGTATTGGGTAAAGGTACTGAGGAACTTGAAGGATATTCGTTACATGACAAAGGACATTTTGGTCCAGGGGAACTACCTAGTTTTGACCGAAACTTCTTTGAATTTCCTCACGGTCGCCGCGAAAATTGGTTATTTGATCAATTCAAGGAACGCTTGGCTCTTGAGGAAATCCCAACCCCTGAGGAATTAACAGAATTTGCCCAGAAGGTAAGGAAGGCCATGAAGAAGAGCCGTATAACGCGAGATGAGTAACTTTGTGTTATAGCAATTCTTCTCTGTTGGCTATGCGTTTTAGCTTGTAGGACGTTCCACAAACGGTAATATTCGATCTATAATTTATGGCGTACTATCCTCTAGCCTATGCTGAGGTAAAACTAATCCACACACCACTGTAGGAGAAATATATGGTCGCTGAAGTGAAGTCAGATTTGAAGCGTCATAGTAAAGTAATAAGTAGGGGCCCTGATAGAGCACCGGCGCGATCGATGCTAAGAGCAGTTGGGCTCCAAGATGAAGATATGGAGAAGCCTTTTGTTGCTATAGGTAATCTTGCAAGTGATGTTACTCCTTGTAATGTACATCTGGACCGACTAGCGAATAAAGTCAAAGAAGGCGTCTGGAAAGCCGATTCTGTGCCGTTCATGTTCGGTACCATCACTATCAGTGATGGTATTTCCATGGGTACAGAGGGAATGAAAGCGTCTTTGGTCAGCAGGGAGGTGATTGCTGACTCGATTGAGACCGTTACTTTCGGTGAAAGTATGGATGGGCTTATTGTGGTTGCCGCGTGCGATAAGAATATGCCAGGCGCACTGATGGCGATGGCACGCCTCAACGTCCCGTCTATTTTCTTTTATGGTGGTGCAATCTTGCCAGGTAATTATCAAGGACAGGATGTAAATATCCAAGATATGTATGAGGCAGTAGGTTCTTGGTCACAGGGCAAGATGAGTTTGGAAGATCTACTGGGTATGGAAAAGGTCGCCTGTCCAGGAGAGGGCGCATGCGCTGGTATGTTTACTGCCAACACAATGGCATCTGCTATCGAAGCATTAGGAATGTCTATCCCCGGCTCTTCGTCTATTCCCGCGGTCGATTCGAGGAATGAAGAACTCGGCCTCAAAGTAGGCGGTATGCTCTATCACCTATTGGAAAATGACATTAAGGCACGGGATATATTGACACCTAAGGCTTTTGAGAATGCAATCCGGGTAGTTTTAGCGATGGGAGGCTCAACCAACGCTGTTCTCCACCTATTAGCGATTGCACACGAAGCCGGAGTCGATATAAAGATCGAAGACTTCGATCGCCTGAGCCGTGATACACCTTACATAACTGATCTACGACCAGGTGGTAGATTCGTGATGTCCGACATGGATAAAATCGGCGGTGTTCCTGTCGTTATGAATGAACTAATGGGTGCCGGTTTACTTCATGGTGATGTATTGACGATTACAGGAAAGACCTTGGAAGAGAATCTTTCGAACTTTCAAGATAAGCCGGATAGCCGAGTAGTTTATCCCGTTTCATCACCACGTAAACCGACCGGTGGGTTGGCTATCCTTAAAGGCAATTTAGCCCCTGAGGGTGCGGTCTTGAAGGTCGCTGGTACTACCCATCTTAAACATGAGGGACCTGCAAAAGTTTACGATGGCGAAAGAGCCGCGTTCGAGGCCGTGACCAACGGAGATATCAAGGAGGGTGACGTACTCGTATTGAGATACGAAGGACCTAAGGGAGGACCAGGTATGCAGGAGATGCTCGCTGTAACAGGAGCAATCATGGGACAAGGGTTGGGTGATAGTGTGCTGCTGATGACAGATGGTCGGTTTTCAGGTGCCACGCATGGTCCTATGATAGGGCATGTCGCGCCAGAAGCGCAGGTGGGTGGTCCAATAGCCTTAGTACGGGATGGAGATATTATTTCTATGGACGTTGAGGCTAGGGAACTTACCCTGCGAGTCTCCGGAGAAGAGCTAGAGAGACGTTTAAAACAATGGACACCTCCAGAGGCAAAGCATACCAAAGGTGTGATGGCAAAGTACGCTAAGCTCGTTTCATCTGCTGCGAAGGGTGCCGTGACTACTTAGGTTTTGTCGATTTATCGAAATCTGATAGGGATAAAACCAAATACTATCTTCATCCGAGTACTTAAGACTCCGGGTGGTGCATCATGCTTTGACCCAAACCAGATCCATCGAATCCTAAACTTACTTGATTTCAGGATGAGCTAAGTGTTTTACGCGTGAGGATTCGGAGTTGGTCCCTTTCGCTCAAGTGAGGCGTATAGTTCTCAATAAATTCTTCGAGAGTCTCATCTACTGTAGATCTAGACGTGTCAAGAGTGAACTTGTAACGAAGATGTGAGTGGTCATAGTGGTACTGGAATCGCTCAAGGACGTGTTCGATATCTTTGTCTTCTAGGACTGTGCGATCGTGAGGCTCTGTTCTCATCCGCTCTCGGATCACTTCCGGGTCGGATTTTAATAACACAAGAACGGTATCGGGTGCTTTTTCAAGGATCTCTACTTCCACGCCCCGACAGAATGATTCGCGGTCGCCGTACTCGCCTTTACGGCCATAGCCATAGTATAGAGGGGCGTATATCGCTTCCTCGATATGAAATCCGATGAGGATGTGGTCTGTGTCTCGATAAAGCGTGGGCATAAGATGATAGGAGAATTGATATCGTTGAAACATCTCCTTCAGTTCAGGGCCCAGAGACATGAATTTTTTCATGTCTTCCTCTGAAATTTCGTCCCAATGGCCAACCCACGGAAGGGTGAAATGATCATGGAATCGGACGATTCCCTTTGGTGTTGGTTGGCCCATCACGCTGTCTCTCCAATCCACTATTTTTTCTACGAGGGTTGTCTTACCCGAGTATTCAGATCCTACAATTATCAGTCTCAATTGATTCCTCCAACTTGACACTTAAGTTCTTAGACCTTCTTGATCTAGGATGTCTCCGGGAATTGGATCAATAATAGCACTGGATTGAATAGCATGGGATTTAGCTAGGTAATGAAATTAAAAACTGATAAACCTGATTGATCAACTGGAGACCAAAACAGGGTGACCCTGCTGCAATAGCCTATCGGTTATGGACAGGTCGTTTTGAAATTAACTAGTGGTGGTTTGACTAAGTAGTGGACGTGCGATTTCTACGGAACAGTCGCCGTAGATCGCCTTCCTCCCATACCATCAATACCGGTGTTGCGATCGCTATTGAGCTATAAGTTCCTGCTACTACTCCGATCAGGAGTACCCAAAGGAAATTCTTAATAGTTGGACCGCCGAACAATAATAGTGCGAGAAGGGTAAACAGAAGGGTAAGGCTAGTGTTTAAGGATCTACTTAGGCTTTGCGAGATGCTGATATTGGCATTGGTCTTGAGGCTACGGTTGGGATAAGAGAGAACGTTTTCCCTTAGCCTGTCGAAAACTACGATAGTGTCGTTCACGCTGTATCCTATTACCGTTAATATGGCGATTAGAAACATCGTGTTTACTTCAATTTCGAGAACAACACCTAATATTGCGAATATACCAATTACCACAGCGGTGTCGTGGAGTAAGGCCATAATAGCGGCCGTTCCGTATCTAAATGGACTCGGCATGTTTCTAAATGCCCACCAGACATATAGGAAAACCCCTATTGCCGCTGCAAGTACTGCCCACATGGCGTTCACAACTGTTTCTGCGGCCACTACGGGTGAAACTAGATCGAATGACAAGACCGTAATTCCATCTGGTGAAAGGCGTGTCTTGAGATTGTCGACGAGTCGGTCTTTTTGATCTTCGTCGAGTTCTTTTGTACGAACGAAGTACGCCCGGTCATCCATCTGTTGAACAATAGCGTCTTGATAACCAAGTGCTGTTAGTTCTGCACGCAAGTTTGCTTGCTTTACATTGGATACGAACTCGAGACCAGTCGTAGATCCTCCTGTGAAATCTATCCCTGGTTTTAGCCCTCCACCGATTATCAAGAAAACTAGCCCAGGCAAAATAACTAAAGCGGAAGCTATGAAAAACCATGCCCTTTTTCCTACAAAATCCAATTCTACTCCTCTATCCAGTTTGAACCGGTTGCTCTTTTGGTAGATCTGATGTGCCAGATGGCACGAACAATTTCAGTCGATTGCCTATAGGTGTTACAGACATCAATCTGAGGAAGGTGCGACTCACTGTAATTGCTGTGAACATGCTAATGAGTACACCTATTGCCAAGGTTAGCGCAAAGCCTTGGACTATAGTTGCTCCCAAGGTATCGGCGAACCAGAATAATATGGCACAGGTTATTAGGGTAGAAACGTTCCCATCTCTAATTGCTGGCCATGCACGATTGAAGCCGATGTTGATAGCCGACAACAGTGTTCTACCTGCACGTAGTTCTTCTTTCATACGTTCGAATATTAGGATGTTAGCATCGACTGCCATACCAATGGATAAGATGACTGCTGCTATACCTGAAAGGGTTAGTGTGACTGGAATCATCTTAAAAACAGTCAACAACATTCCAGCATATATAACCAATGATAATGCTGCTATTATCCCTGATACGCGATAGTAAGTGATCATGAAGACCAGTACTAGTACTAGTCCGACGAGACCAGCGACCACGCTTTTGGCAAGGGAATCAGCGCCTAGTATCGCGTCGATATCACGCTCCTGGATTAGCGTAATGGGTACCGGCAGTCGCCCACCTTCTAGAAGTAACGAGATTTCGCTTACCCGTTCGAATGTGAAGTCCTTACCCTGGATAAACGCAACCCCTCTCGTGATAGGCTGATTGACGGTTGGCGCAATCAACTCCTCGTCGTCAAGTATGATTGCTAGCAAATCTGGTGTACCTGCTATCACAGAAGTTATTTCGCTGAACTTCCTTGTACCTTCCGAATTGAACTCTATGTTGACGATCGGTAGCCCAGTACTATGGTGTTGTCCAGGATAGGCTCGAGCGAGATCTTCACCTGTAAGTCCAATGTCCTCGTCCATTGCACCAATTAATTCAGAAAATACAAGCTTCGATTCCGCGGTAAAGCGTTCGAGGGCATCTTCCACGGAGTCCAACGAAAACCCAAGATTAACTATGAATTTGTTCGAGTCAGCTATCTGAGTTATCAAAGGATCGGTTGGTAACGGGATAAACGTACCGCCAAATCCAGGGGCAAGTGGTTGAAATGGAATCAATAATGGTTGCTCAGCGGTGCCTTCCGCAGCAAGGCTTAGGAAGCTCGGGTAGATTGTGGAGGCTCCATTTGAGTTCGCGATACTGAGCTTAAGGCGATCCATGACCTCTAGGAGCGCTGTAGCTCCGGATGGCTCGATTTCTAGAACAATTACTGGATCTGATGGTGGTGGTGGTGTAGTTACATCGGCTGGTGTTGAAGTTGCCTCCGAAACTTGGGTACTGGTAGCGTGTTGAAGCGGTGATTCGGAAGGTATAAGAGCTGTGGGTTCTGTAGAAGTCCCGGCCCTAAATATTGGCAGGCTATTTTCGTCGCTGGTCTCATCAAAGATTATGGTTCCGACTTGGAACGATATAATTTCCTCAGAGGTAAGGCTCTGTATATCTCTCTCTATGTCAAGAATACGGTGTTTAAATTCTAGTCGTGCTGTTTCACCAATAAGCCTCTTAGCCCTACCGGGGTCGTTGATGCCTGGAAGCTGTATCAGCAGACGATCATCACCCAAAAGTTGAAGAATCGGTTCTCCCAGACCTGCACCGTTGACTCGTCTTTCAATCGTGCTGAGTAGACCTTCCATCTGATCGCGCGTTGGCTGAATTGCTTCTCCGGTATTTGGATCAGCGAGAGTTACCTGATATACAAGGTGGCTGCCTCCTTGCAGGTCAAGTCCCAGAGTCAGCCCGAGTAGGTTGTTGGCCCCACGTTCAAAGTCTCCGAGCTTGACCGTCTGGAAACCAAGGGATAGTCCAGAAACAGCTACGATCAAAATAATTAAAATTAAAGTGCGGGCGTATCTACGCACCGTTGCCTCCGACTTTAAGACGTCTTGCTACAAGTGTAAATGCTTCTTGTTTTGTAGTCACTTCCCCTGTTCCTTGCGCTTCTTCAACTATCGCTATTAATTCTCCAATTCGTGGTCCTGAGGGTATGTTAAATTCAGTCATGATATCTTTGCCGTCCACAAGTCTTGAAACCTCTTTATTCTCCTGTCTTTCAGGGCTGCCTCTCAATATTCTTTCTGCGACTTGAAGACGATATGCCCAGTCGTCTTCTTCTAGCGCCGGACCGCGCGCCGCAAGGTAGTCTGCCAAGTTCAGGTAGACTGTGTCTACAGCGGCGTCCCCAAGGTCTCGGTGAAAACGATAGACCGCTCTGTCGGTCGGGAGCTTCCACTTTTCAGCCATCTGACCAGGACGCAGGTGGTGCGCGATCATAGTGCCCACTAGGTCCACACCAGCTCTGCTAAACCTTAGCCTAGACAGTATACCTTTTGCTACTTTAGACCCTTCTGTATGATGTCCAAAGAAACGTATGCGCCCAGTCGGCTCAATTGTCTTTGTCTTTGGTTTCGATATGTCGTGTAGTAATCCTGCTAATTTTAACAGATTGAGTCTGCTATGACCGTCGCTGGCATGTCGAGCGAAGTATTGGTCAATATTTGTCCATTCTCGGAGAGTCCCGAGGTTCGTGGTATTTATTTCGTCTGGAGATTGGAGGATTTGCTCGATCTTTCCGGGCGTTTCTATACAGTGATTGAAAACATCCCAGTAGTGTTCTTTCGGCTGGACAACTCCCCGCAAGCATTCTATTTCGGGAATGATTACTGGGAGCAGGCCGAGATTATCTAATTCTCTAAGCCATTTTGTAGAAGAAGTTGCACTCAGAAGCTTTAGTAATTCATCCCTGATTCTTTCCGGTGAAACACACAAAATCATGGATGGATTTTCTTTGATCCAACTCCTTGTTTTCGTCTCTAGTCGAAAATCTAGATTGGCAGCTAATCGGATTGCTCTAAAGAGCCGGACGGGATCGTCCCTGAATACTTTGCTTGAAATCGCACGTATTTCTCGCTTCGGGATATCAGTGGCTCCGCCGTGAGGGTCTATAATGGCCTGGTCGCCGTAGTTCGTTAGCGGTATAGCCATAGCGTCGATTGTAAAATCTCTTCGTGCTAGGTCATCGGATATAGAATTGCTGATAGGGTTTATATCAATCCATGTTGGATTGCCATGATGACTAAGTCTGAAAAATCGACGCTGTTGGTCTAAACAATGGGCCTTCAGACCAAGCCGGGAGGCTAATAGTGTTGCTACTTGTGCTGGTTCATCTTCTACCGCTATATCCACATCGCCAGTTTCCCGTCCAAGAATAGTGTCTCGAACTGTGCCCCCGACTAAATACGCACGAGTTTCTCGATTGTCGAAGAAACTACGAAGAGTTTGAACAATATCTGGGACTAGTCCCTTGGATATTCTCGGTGTCTTGGCTTCTGCTACATCATGCATGACAGGCTGGTACTATTCTTCTTCAGAAGGAGCTTCAGGTATTGCGTCGTTAGAAATCAATGTTTCGTGGGATTTGAGATGGTCGAAATATAGGATCCCGTTGAGATGGTCAATTTCGTGCTCAAGAGCCTGGGCAAGGAGCCCATCCGCTGTTAAACGAAATATTTTTGAATTGCGGTCGAGTCCTTTTGCTTTGACCCAGATAGACCGAGTAATTAGTCCATGATATCCGGGTACGCTGAGGCACGCTTCCTCGATTTCACGTTCGCCTTCCCTGTGGATGATCTCTGGATTGATGTATACCCTAGGTTCTTCTTCATCTGGCAAATGTATCGCGATTACTCTTCGTAGGTCGCCGATCTGGTTAGCTGCGAGACCGACACCACCTACATAATGGAGCGTGTCGACCAGATTGTTTGCCAGGGACTGGACCGACTTGTCGATTGTCCGGACTTTATTGGCTTTGCGCCTCAGTGTAGGGTGGGGAAATTCTAGGATGGTTTTGACTGACAAAATAGGTGCTCCGGAGTCCCATGTTGCCTGCTTTTCGGGCTCCGCTTTAGATCAATTATACCTATCGTTTGAGTAGAGTGTAAACTAGCGGGTCCCAATTAAAATAAATGATGTTTGTCAAATATTTATAATGGATGTTTAAATTATTCACTATGGGTTTTTCGTCCATTGAGATATGGCTACTAGTTGAAGCCAGATCATGAATTTATTGAAGTAGAAGTAGTGTACTTGAGGTACTGGTTCTGGAAATAACATGACTTTCGTTCTGCATGTTATAAATCTAAGATAATATTATTCTGGTATTGCCCAGTTCTTCCATTTATGTAAACCAAGATTACTGGAATTGTAGCCCTAGGTGTCATTATTGATGATTGCTCCTATGCATCTCTAGCCAAGGATTTATCGGAGGACAAAATGGAGATTCGTACTTTTTTGGGAAGTAATGAGGAAATTGGACACGCTCAGGGATTAATCGATCCTGCATGGGTTCAAGAACAATTTAGTAAACGAAAGTTATTACCCCATGATTTCAGCCATCCGTATTTTCGCAAAAACTTGGAATTTATGAAACGAGAATTCCCAGGCTATATAGATCAGATGTCTGCCTTCGGAGTGTCGGCGGGTTTCAATAATTTCGACGAAGTTTACTTTCACCATATTTATGGCACAGGTGGTGCTCCAGAAGGTTGTTCTGCACTTGGAATAATTCTTGATGAAGATGGGCCAGCAATGTTGTCTACGAACGATGCTTCAGGATCTGATGGACCGAAAATGGTTTTGAAAGATAGTTATCTAGGTGTTTTTCCTAATCTCGAACCACATGGATTCGTAGGTATTATGAGACGCAGCGACATATTAGCAGTTCGAACTATTAATGATCGGGGCCTGTCTTTGGGGTGGGCATCTGGACACCCCAAGTTTAACTGGCCAGATAACCCGGAGTACCTTAATCTCTATCTAGCACCTTATCTTATTGCCCAATATTGCGGCACTTGCGAAGATGTCAGGCATTTTTTGAATCAATATCGAGTATCTGGACTAAAAGGCTATACGGGCACAGCTGTAGATATAGAAGGAAATATTCTAGGAATCGAGGCGGAATCGGAAAGAATTGCATTTCGTGAACCAGAGCACGGATTGTTACTAGAGACGAATCATTGGCAGGAATCTTGTTTACAGGAACAGTCTAAGGCGAGTGTTCCAGAATTTTGGCGGAGTCCGTATTTCAACAATTCTCAAAATAGAATACAGTACCTTTCTTATTTCAATAAAAATTTTATGAAAATGACTTCAATAGAGGAGTTAATAGATTTTTCTTTTGATGTCGAAGCACCGGGTCGAATCCTGCAATCGCCGGGCTACAATATAGGAGATTGGACGACCGTATATGCGGTTTTCATGAACTCGCGGGACCGTTCTATGCGTGTACATACCTACCCATTGGTAAAAGAAACCTACACGGAAGTTAAATATCCGGTCGTTGGACTGGACTAGTCAATAAAATTACGAGAAACATCTGTTCGAAACTATTGACTTAAGCACATTTGTTCGTATATTCTGTATAACCAGTTATATATCGAGACGCTCTGGTAATAGCAACTGGCGCTCCTGTTACCACACCCTCAAAGAACACAAGGTGTCTACCCCCTCGACTAGTTAGAGATGGAGCGCTAATTTGAAGACACGGCTCATCCACCGGGCCGTGTCTTCTTGTTATATATCTGTTGTGGAATCAGCTCTTGTATTGAATTGATGAGTCATTTGTATTGGATAAGTTGAGCATAGTATCGATAGCAGATTGCGGAGGATTGCTTACCGAATCTTTATGACAGTAATTTCCAGCGGATCTTACTGAAAATATCACTGGCAGGCCGTTTCGATATCAATCGTTTCAAGCCCGTTTAGTACAATATTTTTTATACGGTTCTACCGAACTCCCGTTCCAAACGGGTTAATGGCATATGGATCATGGTAGGCCTACCGTGAGGACAAGAATGAGGATGTTGACAGATCTCTAATTGGCGTATAAGTTCTGACATCTCTTGTACGGTAAGTGTGTCCCCGGCTCTAATGGCGCCGTGGCAAGCGATAGAATAAGCAGCTCGCTCTTCCCAACTTTCGAAGCCACCACCTTCTGCCATTGTATCCAGGATGTCAATTAAGGCTTGGCCATGGTCAGTGCTTGGGAGTAGGGCTGAAACTGCCCTAATTATATATGTGCCATCTCCAAAAGATTCTGTGATGAAACCGAGTTTATTGACCAAGTGTTGGTGTGCATTTAATATTTCTTGCTGCCGGGTATCCAATTCAATTGTCTCGGGTTCTATCAGGCTTTGTGGTTCCATATCCTTCGCAAAGTACTCTCCATTTACTCTTTCAAAAAGAACCCGTTCGTGGGCTGCGTGTTGATCAATTAGATATAGGCCGTCTGGTCCTTCGCTGATTATATAAGTGTTATTTATCTGGCCTAGTACCCTTAATGCCGGCAGAGTAGTTTTTGGCAGCATAGGCTGCTGGTTGTTCGTGTTTTCTCCCAATGAATGGTCAAATTTGGGAGCATTGGTAATGGATTCGGAAGACTGTTCAATCGAATCTTTATTTTGGATCGAATCGGGGGATAGCGCTGAAGTAGTATTGAAATGCGACTGTGTGGAAGTTGGTGCTGTACCTACCTGTGGTACAGGGGAGCTTGCAACTAGTGCATTGCGGACGGCTTGTTGGATTGTCGAGAAGGACTCTCCTTCTCGGCGGAACCTAACTTCTACCTTTGAAGGATGGACGTTGACATCGATATCTTCCGGGGAGATTTTCACATTAATGATCGCAATCGGGAATCGCCGTTCCATTAAAAACCCACGGTATGCATTTTGGATGCAGTAGGTTAGCATTCTATTCTGCACCCAGCGTTTGTTTACGAACGTCATCATATGGCTACGGTTTGAACGGGATATCGATCCTGGGCTGACCATCCCATGTACTGCTGGTCGCACTGGATCGGTTTGCGGCGAACTTACATCTATTTCTATCATGGAGTGGGCTATGTTAGCGCCATATATGTCCGAGACAACTTCGCGAAGATTACCTGATCCTGTTGTTTTAACAGAAGACTTGCCGTTTAACGTCAACTCGAATTTGACTGAAGGATAGGCCAATGCATATCTGGAAACAACGGTTTGTATTCGAGATGATTCAGAAGCGACTGACCTTAAAAATTTTCTGCGTGCCGGGAAATTTGCAAACAGTTCTCGAACGGTGATTGTAGTACCTGATCTGGACGCGGACGGTCCTGAGGAGACTATTTTACCTTCGGAAACTTCAATCTGCCGACCTTCATGGCTGTCTTTCGATTTGGACACTAGTGTCATATGAGAAATCGCTGCTACGCTTGGTAAGGCCTCACCACGGAAACCTAGGGTAGATATAGACTCAAGATCCGGTACCGTAGTTAGCTTGCTTGTTGCAAATCTCTCGAACGCTAATTCGGTCTGGCTCGGTTCTATCCCGAATCCGTTGTCGGTGATCCGGATTTCGTCTAATCCACCGTTGGAGATTTCGATTATTACTTCGCTGCTGGCAGCGTCCAGAGAGTTCTCCAGCAATTCTTTTACTACCGAGGCAGGATGCTCTATTACCTCGCCTGCGGCGATTTTAGAAGACACTTCTTGAGGTAGCAATCGTATTGTCAATGGTTTAATTTACCTTAACCCTGCTATTAATGGTATGAGCGGGTACCAGGACACCGAATAAATCCAATTATTAAAGCGGATTAGTTTCAGTGAGGTATCCTATTGTTTCGTTTACGTTCAGTGGAATATACGAGGAGGCATACATGGGTAATTTACCAACCCTACTTGAGGTTATAGATGCGCGGCGCAGAATTCAACGGCATATTGTTCGGACCCCTCTTCACCATTATCCGTCTCTCGATCAGTTGATAGGAGCGGAAGTGTACGTAAAGCATGAAAACCATCAACTATTGGGCTCTTTTAAAATGAGAGGAGCCTTAAATGTCGTATCACAACTGACAGATCGTGAGAAAAAACTTGGGGTGATATGTGCATCAACGGGTAATTTTGGCCAAGGTGTAGCTTACGCCGCGAATCAATTCGGAGTTAGTGCAGTTGTGGTTATGCCGGAAGACTCCAACATAGACAAGATTGATTCCATGCGTAGATTAGGCGCCGATACACTTTTCCATGGAAAGGACTTTGATGATGCCCGGGAATATGCAGAGCAATTGTCCAGGGACAAGGGATATGCGTATGTGCACTCTGCAAACGATCCTGGACTAGTGTTGGGAGTCGGAACATATTCTCTGGAAATCATGGAAGACCTACCTGACGTAGAGGCCATTATTGTACCGGTGGGAGGAGGTAGTGGTGTATGCGGAGCTTGTGTTGTTTCAAAGGCACTCAACCCAGATGTTCAAGTATATGGGGTTCAGTCTAGTGCAGCGAATGCTGCATATTTATCTTGGAAGCAAGGGCAAATAATCCAATCTACTATGGGTACAGGTGCGGAGGGACTTGCTACTAGAAGTGGGTATGAATATACGCAGGCTATCATGCGGGAATTGATGGATGATTTTATACTAGTGTCTGAAGAAGAATTGGACCGGGCGGTGATTTTGCATTTGGAGAATTCCCATAATCTTACAGAGCACGCAGGTGCTGCATCACTTGCGGGGGCACTCCAAATTAAGGAGAAGTTGACAGGTAAAAAAATCGCACTTGTTATGAGCGGAGGAAACATAACCGTTGATCAACTTCAAGATTTGTTGAATCGATATCGGTCATGATTTACGCAGGGATTTGTTTAAGCTAGTTAATGAACTAATGGGTTGCTATTTTTGTTAGAGAACGGGATTTAGATTGCAGTTTGGCTTATTCGTCTCTTCACATCGTTATGTGTCTTGATTCAACATCTCTTCCTTGATGTGTTTCACAATTCTAGGACCACGAAAAACGATACCTGTGTAGATTTGGACCGTAGTGGCCCCAGCCTCCATCGCTTGTAGCGCGTGGTATCCAGTAAATATACCTCCGCAAGCGTTGATCGCCATTTCGGGACCCACTTCTTTACGTGCATCCCGTACTAGGTTCAGCATCTTGGCGTAGATGGGTCGCCCGCTGAGCCCTCCTTCTTTAACTGAAAGCCGGTCATCTTTGACTGGTTGAGTGTTTGAGATTGTTAACCCATCTACACCATTATCGCGGCATGTACGGATCAGGGACAGGATGCCATCTGACTCGTTGAGATTTCCACTTGTATAGGGAGGGAGTTTAATTATTAAAGGTTTGTTTCGTATTTGGTTTATTGCATAGAGTAATTTAGATAAAGAGTTTGATTTGTGGAAAATCCTGAGGCCTTTGGTATTCGGGGAACTGATATTAACCTCTATAGCATCGGCCAGTGGTTCTATTGCTTGATAGCAATTCACGATGTCAGAGATATCGGTACCGGATACACTGACCACTATTGGCGTGTTCATGATTTTCTTGCGAGCTTCCTCGAGTTCTTTTCTGGCTTCAATCAGTCCTTGTCCTGGAAATCCTAGTGCATTAACGAGTGATTTGTTACTTGGATTGCGGAACATTCTAGGTCTCGGATTGCCAGGTTTAGCTTCTGCTGTTACTGTCCCAGCAACTAAATATCCGAATCCCCAATGAGATAGAGAAGGAAGCAGCCTACATTCTTTGTCGAACCCTGCAGCTAGACCGATGGGGTTCTTGAGCTGAAATCCGCACCACTTAGTGCGGAGCGCAGAGTCCTCTAGCTTAAAATAGGGCTCCAAAGATTTCCACAGAGACTCGACTTGTAAAGTATTTTCAGCCAGCTTCTGTGCTGTCTCTGCCTGAAGCGTGAATAGGATAGGACGTAAAATATATTTATATAGGTTTGGCACAAGGCCTCCCTGGATTTAGCCTGGTAAATTATATGCCATATTTGGAGAGTAATTGAGTTGACGTATAATGGTGGGACAAACAGGAGGATACACCAGTCTAGTGGATGCTACTTTCGATAGAGGCGATGAACAGTTCCCAAAGGGCCATGCCCTAATATATTTCCGTAACAACATGGATCATGAAGAGATTTGGGCTACCTATGTGGTGATATTGCCTATTGCCGTGGATGTTAGCAAATATGTACCTCCTTTTCTGATGGATCAGGTTAGCCAGATGGGACCCAAGGAACTGTCGGCATTCGCTTTCCCTCCAGCTCCTGAATTACTTGGGGACTACGGGATACTTGAAGAACTCGCTACTCGCCGAGAGGATGATATTTTGTATTGTGGGACTATAAATACTAACGATTTGCCTGCGGCTATGATGGCCATCAACGAAGTGGTACAGGCATATTCAGAGAAATACATTGAAGTTGTTGGTATAGCAACAGCAGGTGGACCGAGTGATGAAGACGATGAGGATGGTGGCCTCAGTGTTAACGAGGTGCTTTATGATTTGATGAACGATTCTGACAAGCTGGGTGAATTGACCAAGCTTGTGGGCCAACTCAAGTTTGCAGTGGATGGTAGCAACCAGGAGGAAATCCACCAGGCGGAGCAGGAGTTGATCTTGCTCGCCAAACATTTGCCATCGGGACACCAGGTTCACCAGTTGGTAGCAGCGGTGAAATTAAGCGATAGTAGTAGCGCAAAGCTAGCGGACCTCTATCTTCAGCGATGTTACTGCCTTGTAAATGAGGACTATAGGAAGATCGCGGAGATCGATGAACAACTTGTCACCCTTGAATCTGACGGTCCTGATGTCTAGCGTTTGCTAGACGCATAGAACACCCATTTTCATATCCTAAATGTTGCTTACAAGCGTTGAATCCTTAAATAACCAGGATCTACGCACGATGAAAAATGATCGAGAGGTAAATACTAATGGCTCACAATAAAATCACTCACACTTTCGATCTAAGAAATGACCAACTAGATTGGCTTGACCAAATTGTAGAAGAATATGGCTTGCCAGATGAAGAGAAGGCGCTTCGAATCTTGCTAGATTACGCGATCCAGGATGGTGATAAGGATCTCATATTTTCCGATGAAAATATGAGATGTAGATACTGTGGTTAAGAACTGGATAGGATTCAATTCTTGACAGGACAGGTATTTTCTGGACGCCGCAAAAGAAGGGTCATATACAACGATGATGCCGATCAACAATACATCGGATCTCGGCGTTATGGCTATGATATTGTCGACAACAATTCTTTCATCGATTCTCGTACCAGGCCTACTTTTGGAACCCATGTAGACACGTATGTTTGGTGTCTGGGTAACGGATCTGAGCCGCCTTGGGCTGGCTCAGCTACTCTACTACCATCTATAAAATCTAGCGGGATGGCCAGTGATCTTGTTGTAGATGCTTGTCATAGCAACGACCTAGAGGTTTGGGGCTCGCTCCGTATGAATGATATCCACGATTCGCTACGAGCGAACCACCTTAAAGATACAGATGATCCTGTTAAAGCTCGGCACCCTGATTGGTTGCTTGGCCCCTTGGAGAATCGCAAATTACCAGAGGAATTCTCAGAATTTTATCTGTGGACCGCCTTTAACTACGCTCTACCTGAGGTACGGGATTACAGATTATCCTTTATTGAACGGACTGCTTCAGAACATGATTTTGATGGCTACGAACTGGATTTTACCCGTACGATATATAACTTCCCGCTTGGAGAGGGCCGGCAGTATTCTCACTTTATGACCGAGTTTATAGTGGATACCAGCGCTGTTTTAGATTCTATAGGAAAACATCGTGGCCGTCCTTACACTCGGGTAGTTCACGTTACGGACTCACCATCCACTTCTCTGGATCTCGGACTAGATGTGGAGATGTGGCTCGACCAAGGCCTTGTGGATGTTCTAGTCGTAGGTATGGGTTATACCCCATACGCGTTGAGATTGGACGATTGGCTTGATTTGGCTGGATCGTATGGAGTACCAGTATACCCAACTATTAATACAAATACCTTTGGGAATGCTTGGACGAAGCTCCATGGTAGGCCAATGTATCACGAGGCGTTGCGAGCCGTTTCTTCTTATTATTGGCAGGAAGGTGCCGATGGACTCTATGTGTTTAACCTGTTCGATATGAGAACAGGTTCTGACGAACATGCCAGGCCATCATATATGTATTCGGAGGATGCTGACTATATTCACGCGCCCTTGAGAGAGATCGGGGATGTTCGGGAATTAGTGGGCAGGAACAAGCTTTACAGTATTCAGCCTGTCGAAGATCGTGGTCGTCATCAACTTGGTTGCGAACCTGCGCCTTTACCGGTTGCACTTGACCGTAATGAGCATGTGTTACCTTTACGAGTAGGCCCTGATGTAGTCGATAGTCTTGCAAGGATATCTATCAGGGTGCTTACCTCAGGTGGGACTGAAGATACGTTATTGTGGATTAGGGTAAACAATAAGCTTTTTAAGCCTATTCGTAATGGGGACTCGTGGGAGACTAATATCCAATCAGGGATATTAAGACCTGGGGAGAATGCGTTATCAATAGGATGTAACGAATCTCTCTCAACTACGACCAATCCTGTGCTGGTGCATCGAGTGTTCACATCCGCAATATATACGTAGTTTCACTACTCTATTAATCTCAACAGTAATTATCTGTCGATTGGCATTATTGAAAAAGAGAGAATCAGTCGGTGATTTCAATGATTGGTGTTTTTGTTACTTATTGATACCGTAGATAAAGTATGATTTGAAGGATTCGGAATGGTTGCGACCATATGGTAGTTCTTGTTAACCTTCGGATCTGCTACAACCATTGATGAAAAAAAGGAGACCTCGTATGAGATTACTAGATTCTTTGTTGAACAGGCTGCCTATTGGAGAGGCTTATGCTCATTGTGATATACCTTGCGGTATCTATGATCCTATAACTGCAAAGATCGCTGCGCAGACAGTACAAAAAATGGTTCTCCGCATGGAATCGATGCAGGACGGGGTATCGGATGCATCTAGCCTGGCGACACTAAGCCGATATACTGCTGTTAAGGAACAGCATGCAGACTTAGTAAAGCACGAGGTGGATGTTCTTTGGCATGATTACTTCAAGCCTGAGCATCTGGAAAAATACCCGGATCTTCATACGACAGTTTGGGAGACGACCAAAGCTGCTTCGGCAAACAAACAGAATGTAGATATGGATTCGGCGAAGCAACTTGTTGAATTGGTAGATAAGATCGCAACTATATTTTGGGCTACCAAGGGTGTCGATTATAAAGATACGGTTTCAGAAGTTCGTTTCGGGACCTAGAACACATACTACTTTACCAATGTTAAAGGGCCCCGGGTTTGATCGGGGCCCTTTTCTACCAAAGTGGTGATTTGGTTATGTTGTGTCAGCTTTCAAAGCATACTTAGATACATTGCATGATAGTTAATTAACCCTCACTTGTATTCTTCGCGTGGGGGAGAAAAAATATCTAGTACTAGGACCCAGCCATCTATTGCTCGTGCGCTGTGGTCTACTCCCCCCGGGATAACGTAAGAATCGCCTGGCCTAAGCTGTCTAGTCTCCTCCCCAATTGTCATTTCCAATACCCCCTCCAGCATAGTGCCTACTTGTTCATGGGGATGTGAATGGATGGGTACCTCAGATCCCGGCGATATCTCGATATGGCTCATCATAATCTTGTCACCCCATATTGGGCGCAATGTTACTCCGGACACCAGTTCTTTACGGATAATCTTTGAAGAATCGTGGAAGTGTGACATTGGTTCTCCTATGAATGTGAGTCGAGGGCGCGGTTGTGGGCTACAAGCAAGCAAGCCGTGATGAAGTCATTGGTTGGTGTATTAACTCCAACTTCTTTGCCAATGCGAGAGACGGCTCCATTGAGAACGCTTACCTCAAGCCTGCCACCCTTCTGCAGATCGGAAAACATCGATGATACCGGTGTACCTTCGACCTTTCTGAATACTTCGAGTGTGTTCTCCACGATATCTTTCTCAAGAGAGACCTGCTTTGCCTTTCCGACTGAGAATGTTTCTTCCAAGACGGACCGGGTCATCATTGCAGCCTCTGGTGTATCTAATATCTGAGGGAAGAAAGTCCTGGTGATGCAAATCATTCCACTCCAAGCTGTAATGTATACTAATTTTTCCCATAATGCCTTTGTGACATCGTCGGAAAGTTCTACTGGTACACCGGCTGTTGAAAATATCTCATGGATTTGCTCGGAGCGTTTACTGATATGACCATCTGGTTCACCGAAAACGATTCTAGGGCTATCGCCTGTTTCCGTGACCAAGCCTGGCTCTCTTTTGTCACCATCAATGTAAGTGGCTCCTAGGAGTATGTTCTCGGATCCGAATGCCTTTGCTAGTTGATCACCACTCCCAATTCCATTCTGTAGGGTCAATATCGTACTATTGGGTCCTACAGCGGGTGTGATCAGGGAGATAGCCTCCGCATTGTCATACCCTTTTACGCAAAAGAGCACGAGATCCGCAGTGTGGTTTTCTGCGGGCTGAGAAGTGGTCTTGGGATGCACGGTGAAGTTGCCGAAATTCCTGCTTTCCACTCTCAGTCCCGTGTGGGAAATACTTTCTAGATGTTGCCCTCTGGCCACGATAGTCACATCATGACCGGATCGATTGAGAATTCCACCATAGAATCCTCCTACCCCTCCTGCTCCCATAACTAGAACTTTCATTTCAACCTCCTAAGTCTTCTATTTGCGAAAAGCCCAGAAATATCGACCTGCGATGGTATAATCATTCGACTCTTGTTATAGCAGAGGTTTAGGATGATCGAGGTCGGCCAACAGGCACCAGAATTCACTCTGGTAGATCATAATAAGCGATTGGTTTCTCTGAGTCAGTATCGTGGTAAAAAAAACGTCGTCCTTTCATTTTTTGTCTTCGCTTTCACTGACAACTGAACGAGCCAAATCTCCGAATTTCGAGAGTATAACTCGAAATTCATAGAGAGAGACACCCAGGTGTTGGGTGTGAGTTGTGATCCCAGGGCAAGCCTTGCTGCTTATACCCTGTCTCTGGGACCATCTACTACTTACCCGATAATATTGTTGAGTGATTTTCACCCTCATGGGCACATGACCAAAACTTACGGACTGTTTAACGATGAAAATGGAGCACCGTACCGGGCTGTTGTTATCGTAGACAAAAAAGGGCTAGTCAGATTTGCCAGGACTTACACGAGTGTCCGGCGCCCTGGCTCAACGAGTCAAGGTGTTACCGATTCAGATCTTAAGGTACTAGAAATACTTGGCGAGATCGATAAAATTAACCTAAATCCTTGAGTAAACTTTTCTTAGATCCGGCTAGCTCTTATGTTTATCTTCATGTTGATATCGATTTGACTGCCCAGATTATTTGCAGGTGGTTTTATGAATGATTCGAAACGGCGAAACGTATTTAATCAAGGCGATCAGTGTATGCTTGTCGACAAGCGGGAGCGTCGTTATCTAATCAAGCTTGAAGAATCGTCTTTGTTTAGTACTCATCTTGGTGACCTGTCGCATGATGATGTGATAGGTCACCAAGATGGGTCGCGTGTTACCACGTCCCGAGGGCACGTGGTTTTGGCACTTAAGCCAACCATGGCTGACTATACTCGCCTAATGCCTCGAATAGCCACTGTTATATACCCGAAGGACATAGGCGCTATTTTGGCCTTGGGTGATATTTATCCTGGGCTCAAAATAGTTGAAGCTGGATGTGGATCCGGAGCTGTTACCCTTGTTTTGGCCCGAACGGTAGGTGATCAAGGCCAAGTCATCACGTATGACGTACGACAAGATATGATCGATCGTGCGAGAGAGAATGTTGCAATTGCTCTACCAGACCACCCTCAACTGCAATTTAAACTTGGCGATGTATCGAAGCAGATTGACGAATCTGATGTAGATAGGATATTCCTTGATCTACCAGAGCCATGGGACGTGGTTCCTCATGCAGGGGATGCCTTGGTCCCGGGAGGAATATTTATCAGCTTTGTGCCCACGGTGCTTCAGTTCCAAGATTTAACCACAGCCCTTAGGGCCGATCGCAGATTCCAACTCATCGAAACAGTAGAAGTTTTGGTAAGGCCCTGGTCTTCTGGAAGCCGTAGCGTTCGCCCTGCTCAACGTATGGTTGCTCATACTGGATTTATAACCACGGCGCGAAAGTGTGAGAAGTCCAAACAAGAAGACTAGAGGAAGTGTGAAGGCTATTAAAAACCTATTGAGTTTTCTGGTTTCCAGACAGTGTGAGGATAGCGACCTTCTAGGAGAGGTACGTGCTCTAGACTGAGAAGGGGAGGGCTGCCTAGGTCTATAGTATCGAGATCTGGCAGGATTTGCTGAAGACTGTCTATGCCTGTGTTTTTTTCCTGGATTAGAACCTTGAAATTGCCGAGTCCAGCTGGTTCTATCAGTTGACGCATGGCCATCAGGTTTGAATAGAGCTCGGATTGACTAAGTGATGTTTTACGTAATTCCCTGATCCACATTCCTATGCCGAGTTTTTGAAGATAATCCGATTGGGTAATTAGGTCGAGGGATTTTATTTGAAATTGTTCTCCTGCGTAAATCACCGAAGAGAAATCAACTTGGCAAGTTATGTCTTGGTGTCCAATACGTTTATATAGACAATTTGATTGCACATGGTTGTAGAAAGTTTGCATGGTTCCCCTGTCTCTTTTAGAGGAATATAGCTCATACTCAAGATGTCCGTAGTCAATGGTGAGGATGAAACCGCGCATCAATGCTTTAGAAACTTCCTGTATCCAAGGAGATATACCCAAATTAACTTCGCCACGAAAACCATTTGGGAGAGGTAGAGATAGGCGATCCAAACGAGCCTTTAGAGCAGGGGTAGATGGCTCCCCTGGCTCTTCTACAATATTCCCTCCATTCTCTGTTACGTAGAGTTCTCTTGGCTTTCCTTCGTCAATTAAAAAACGATGTACGGGGAAAGCATCGATTAGTTCATTAGATATTAAACATCCCACGATATCGTTGATTGGGATGCCCAGTGCGAAGATATGATCTATTGCCAATGTATTAGGAGGCGCGTTGAATGATCTTTCTATAGTTACATATCTCAGTGTTTCTACGAAATCAGATTCTAGACTGGGAAGATAGTTCATTAAATCTGCTGCAAGACGACCAGTGCCTGAACCAGTTTCTATGACGTAAAATCGTTCTGGGTGACCGAGGGTTTCCCACATCTGTTGAAGTTGTATTGCGATCATAGCACCGAAGACTGGGTGGGCTGCAGGGCTTGTATAATAATCTCCTGCGGCACCAATCGCTCCACCATTGGTGTAGTAACCGTCGGTGGGGTGGTAGAGGGCGAGCTCCATGAACTCAGCGAAGGTGATTCTTCCGTACTGAGCAATCTTTGCCCTGATATCTTGCTCGGCTATAGTGAGGTTCAATTGATTTAGCACAGGTATCAATCATAAGCAAGAAGGACCCCAAGTTAGTCGGGGTCCTTCTTGCTTAAATTTAGATCCAGGACGTTTCTTATGCCTATTTACTCCTGGGCTTGTTTTGCCTTTCGTGCTTGGGATCCTGATCTATCCCAACCGGATATAGGCATTGAATTCTTGAACTGGCTCTTTTTACCACAGGCCAAACAAACCCCTTCACTAGTTGGTCCGTTTGGACTGTCGATAAGCCACTGATGGTTACATTCTTGCACTTCAGATTCGATTTCAGTCAACTTTTCCCCCTTGTTGTCTGATATTCCCACCGAGATGATTGGATGTAATGGCTATTATTCTCTTTGATCTAATTGTAGGTATTCGAGATCTTCAGGACCAGAGTAGTATAGCCGTGGTCGAAGAAGGTCTCGAGATGCATATTGTTCTAGTAGATGTAGTGTCCAGCCGGGAATTCGGCCGATAGCGAAGAGTGGCACGAAGAGGTCCTCCGGAATTTCTAGCAAGGAGTATATTGCTCCAGACCACAAGTCCACATTAGGGTTGATGCCAAGCTTTGCACGCCTCTGCATGGAGCGGCTATTAGCAACAGCTTCGATGATCGCGTACCATTTAGTCTGTCCTTTACGCTGTCCTAGTGCTTTAGCGTCAGCTTTTAAGTGAACTGAACGTGGATCAAGATCCTGATATACAGGGTGTCCGAACCCCGGGATTCTTCCGCGATTGCTAGTCACAGATTCAACATAAGACTCTGCATTCTCCTCGCTACCTACCTCTTGGACCATCTGCATCACGGCTTCGGCTGCTCCTCCATGTTTTGGGCCTTTGAGAACAGCTACAGCTGACGTCATAGCTGCGTAATAATCTGCTCCTGTGGAGGCAGCAACACGTGCTGCGAATGTCGAAGCATTGCTTCCGTGTTCTGCGTGAAGCACGAAATCCTTGTCCAAGAGCTTTGCGTCTTGTGGATCAGGTCGTTCACCGAATAGTAGGTAAAGAAAGCTCGAAGCGTAGTCTAGAGTTTTATCTGGCTGAACTGGGCTCAAGCCGTTTCTTATGCGATGGTGGGCAGCAACCATCGATGGCACCGTGGCCGCCATTCGAATTCCCTTGGTGAGTACCTTCTTGGGGGTCACCGCGGTTAGGTCTGGATCTGAAATGGACATGGCAGAAACCGCTGCGCGTAAAGCATCCATAGGGTGTGCGTTCTTGTACGTCCCGATGGTTTCTAGGACTGCCTCGGGCAATTCACGGTTAGATTTCAGCGTGGCTTCAAGTTCTTCCAACTGGGAACGAGTGGGGAGGGATCCGTAAAGTAGTAGATAAATAGTTTCTTGGAAGTTAGAAAACTTTGCGAGATCGTCTATGTTGTAGCCCCGGTATAGTAGCTTGCCTGGTTTTGGTACGATAAGGCTTGAGGTCGTCCGATCGTAGTAGCCGTTCCTGAGGCCTTTATTTAATTCTACCTTCTTCTTTTCGACCACCATTTAAGTCGGTCTCCCAGAGCAAATTAAGGCTAGGGCCGAAGTCGTTTTTGTAACCGGGGAATGGACTGATATTAAACCGAAATATACCCACTGAATGAGGTGACGTTTATACCCGAAAACAACTACGATCTTATTACTAAATAGCGGAAAATGTCAAGGAAAACTACATGGCTTTTAGTTAGTGCGGTCGGGGTTTGTAATGGGTTTGATAAAGTTAGGATTCACAATGGGTCTATCGGTCGCTATACTTGGTCATATATGTCCAAGTATCCCAATAAACTGTCAAGATTGATGGACTTTTCTGAAGTTCCTGATGTTGTGATAATCCGGCTTCCGATGTACATCCGAGCTTTGTCACAATTGCTTAGCGCCGACGAGGAAGTTGTCAGTTCAAAGGAACTAGGATTGCTTCTGCAGATGACGCCAGCACAGATTCGCAAGGATCTTAGTTACTTCGGGCGTTTTGGTAAGCAAGGTAGAGGATACAGTGTTAGATTTCTCCGAGATGAACTACGCCAAATTCTGGGTTTGGACAAGGAGTGGTCAGCTTGCTTGATAGGCGTTGGAAATCTGGGAGAAGCAATTATAAATTATCCTGGATTCGCTCCCGAAGGATTTAGGGTAGTTGCAGCTTTCGATAGTGACCCACGGCTTATAGGAACTACTGTTAGAAACATCCCTGTGATGCCGATGGCACAACTGGATACATTTATCAATGGGGAAGATATTGCGATTGGAATTGTGGCTGTACCGGCCGATGAGGCACAACGCGTTATTAACAGCCTCGTTATTGCTGGAGTAAAGGGTATATTGAACTATGCACCGGTTGCCCCACATGTGCCACAGGGAGTTGTGATTAGAAATATCGACCCGGTGCTGTCACTTCAGTCTATGACTTACTATCTGCTCAAAGTGGATATGGAATCGACATAGCCAAAGGAATGGTTTCCCAGAATACAAACCCGTAAAGATTTATGCCTGCCGGGTAAAGTAGATAATCGAAGTACCCGGTTTTGCTATGTAGGTTAAGGTAATTCCCTGATCCTACTTCTACGCATCGAAGATCTAATCCTATAATCCTTGTCGATTCTTGTTGACCTATCCAAATCAACGAAACTTCATGTTAGAGTAAAGGAATGTCGCGGTTCATAGTCCATTTTCCTAGTTTAGCGTTGCTCGTTTCTTTGTTATTGGCTGTTTTGATACCGATAATAGATCACCATTCCGCAGACAATATGCCGGGGCATAAGCATTTATGGTTTGTTTCGGAACATGACCATGGTCACTATCATACTCACGAAGGTCCTAGAGTTGAAGGACCGGTCTCCTTGGCTATATTCGATCAAGAATCAACCGCTGCTACCATTAGTTTATCAATGTCAGGCAGGCTCCTAAATCGGGAATACAGCTCTTTTCATCCGACTTCAGAATTCCCAGTACCTGTTTTCAAACATTGGGTTCTCAAAGAATTGTTTGGAAAACCTCCAGAGAAACCCCCTCCCTCTTTTATGTGAAACACCATATTTTGGCTTAATACACTGGTTCAGGGAAACTTTGTTGTCAAACATCTAAACTGGTGCTCAGGAGTGGGCATGTATTTTTTCGCAACCCGTTTTAGGATAGCTATATCGTTCATGGTAGCTATACTCGTGCTGGCCTTGTTTTCGACATCGGTATCAGCTAATGGTCGGGTCACCCGGTTTGATCTCCTGTCGGCGGATCCGTTTTTGATATCTGTTGGTACTATTCCGGAAACGCCAGTAGCTGGCAATTTGCACTTGACAATGAAAGTCATGGAGAAATCAACCTCGACTTTCGTAATAGACGCGATGGTTATTGTTAGCGGAACGGGACCTTCTGAAAGAGCCACTGGAGTGGGACCAATTGTTGCAACGAATAATTCGCTAGACCCAACATTTTATGACGTGAATTTTTCTGTCGACGAGATAGGAAAATGGGTTTTTACAATTTCAATAGAGGCGGATCCCGGAGAAGCTGATGTCATCTTCGAAATTGAAGTTGTGGAGTCTAGTCCTGTTCCAGGGATAATCGCCTTGGCAGTACTCATCACACTGGTAACAATACTAGGATTATCGATTAGAGCTTTCGTGGTTGAGCAGAAAAAAATCGGTCGAAGAGTATTTCTTAAAAAATAGATACTAAGGTGAAAACAGATTGTAATGAGTTATATAAAATTCGAACGAAAAGAAAAATGGATATCAGCCTTCGTAGGTATATTAATCTTGATTGCATCGGTATTGGGATGTAGCAATGGAGATATGCCAGAAGATTTAGAAATTTCCTTGAACATTCAGAATAGGACGATTGACATAGATCCACCAGTTATAAAGGCAAAAGAGGGAGATTCAGTTACACTTTTAATAAACGCGGATGAATCAGGTAGTGTCCACCTTCATGGGTATAATATCGAGGTCAATATTGATACCAGCGACATTGCTAAAATAGCATTTGATGCCAATGCAACTGGTTCCTTCGCGCTGACCTTCCATCCAGGTAGTGATCCACACACCGGCGAACATAATAAACATCAGCATACAGGTGGCCATGGAAATGGAAATAGCCTCCACGGACACGCAGAGATATTTGAGTCTGGCACATTGGATCAAGGTGGGAAGTTTAGTTTTGTTTTTGGACAGGATTTGAGTGGAAAGATGGTACCTTTCCACAATCATATGAATCATGAAATGGAGGGGTCTGTGATGGTTAGTGACAAAGCTGTACTTTCAAGTCCGGTGAAGATCGAGATCAGAGAAACAGGATTTTCGCCAGTTCAGGTAACAGTAAAACCCGACACCTCTGTAGAATGGATTAACCTTGGTGAAAAGCGGGCTCGTATTGCGAGTGGACTGGCTCCAACCATGGATGGTGAGCATCTGGAAAAACATGTAGATCAAGAGATCACTCTTGGATCTGTGGAGATATATCCTCGGTAAACGGGATTGCGATGAAAAAGGTGTTTGTTGGAATCACGCTAGGTGTTCTAGCTAGCCTGGTCACCAGTAGTGCATCCTCACATGGATTTGGAGAGCGATATGATTTGCCTATGCCGCTTAACCTGTTCCTTGTAGGTGCAGGAGCAACTGTTGCGTTATCTTTCGTAGTCATAGCGATATTTGTGAAGAGTGGATCTGCGGAAATCGGTTATCCTCGTTACAACCTACTTAAAATGCCGTTGTTGGGCCCAGTTATGTCCAGTGAGTTATTGATTACTATCATAAGATTACTCTCTGTTTGTATTTTTCTCCTTGTGGTTGCGACTGGCTTATTTGGGAACAATACCCCAATAGAGAACCTGTCTCCGACTTTTGTCTGGATCATTTTCTGGGTGGGAATGGGCTACGTGTCGGCTCTCTTTGGTAATGTTTGGGCCATGATCAACCCATGGAAAATAATCTTCGAATGGTTTGAACGAGTGATGGGTGTTCAGGATGGCGTGATGTTCAGGTACCCAGAGTATTTGGATACTTGGCCTGCAGTTGTTTTGTTCTTGATATTCGGATGGCTTGAGAACGTCTATCCACAGGCTGCTATTCCGTTGAATCTTTCGGTATTAATTCTACTGTACTCATCTGTGACGTGGATAGGCATGCTGTTGTTTGGGAAACACACGTGGTTGCGGTATGGTGAATTCTTTTCTGTATTATTCGGATTGTTCGCAAAGTTTTCCCCGACTGAAGTTCGTTTGAATGGAGATAAGGAATGCCGTAAATGCATTGGATGTAATCTGTCGAGAGCGGCGTGTGTGGACTGCTACGAATGTTTTGAAAAAGCGGATGAATGGGGTGTTAGGCGGGAATTCAATCTTAGGCCCTATGCCGTTGGACTGGTGTTGGTGAATAACCTATCGATCTCACGATTTGGATTCGTGATATTAACTCTTGCCTTGGTGACCTTCGATGGCCTGTCTGAAACACCCCTTTGGAGAAGTATACAAAATACATTTTATTCGTCGGCATCTGCATTTGGCACCGATGGTCTAGGGGTTATCAATACTGCTGGTCTAATAGTTATGCCACTCGCGTTCCTCGGCCTTTATCTTGGTTTCACGTGGGCTACCCGGTTGTTGTCAAGGGAAGACTCACCAGTTCTACTTGTTGCAAGAGTTTTTGTGATTTCCTTGATTCCGATAGCCTTGGCCTACAATCTAGCGCATTACATTGGATTGTTTTTGGTACAAGGGCAGTTTTTGATACCCCTCGCATCTGATCCATTTGGCCAAGGCTGGGATATACTCGCTACATCAGGCTATAAGATAAGACTCAATTTAATTGGTACTAAGGCGATCTGGTATATCTCAGTCATTGCCATAGTTTTAGGCCATATCGTATCGGTTTATGTGGCACATACCTTGTCGTTGGGCAGACAAGTTAGCCGATCAGATGCGCTCCGTGGGCAGTATCCGATGCTGTTATTAATGGTTATTTACACAGCCATTAGCTTGTGGATCATCGCCCAGCCGATCGTGGAAAGATAGTAATGATTACTTATATTTCCACGTGTTAGTAGCGCCCAAACATACACTGATTCAAGTAGTGTATTTCTCTTTTGCCGGTAGAGCTAGATATTCCGCCAAATGATTGGGTATTTACTGTCTAGATTGGTGTCCTTACTTTAATTAATATACATCCAGGGTGAAACGGGATTCCTTAAAGTCCATCTTCGATTTTGAAAGATGTTCCGCAGTTTCTGGGTCAAGTCGGAGGAGTTCTACTCCTTCATGTTCAATGACTTGATCGCGCTCTCGTTCGACATCAATGACTATTCCGAAGTCCCCTTCTCCTTCCCAGACAGGAGGGGTAGCGAGTCTGAATCGCTTGTCTTTACCAAGGTCATATTTACCAATAATACGCCGTAATTCTTGTTTTGCTTCTTCAGTGATATCCATTTGATCTATGTAGTCAATGCGTCACGGATACTACCTATTTGATTTTCAGTTAGTCCGATGACACGCGTATATGCCTCTATACCTCCGTATACTTTATCTAGGTGATCAAGAGTCCCTTCCATTCCACCAGGGGGGCAGAACTCATCCTCGAAATCTTTCGGGGAATTGATTGCCTTTTCTGCTTCTAACACAACATTGTCAGATCGATCTTGACCATCTAGTGTGCGTCTGAACAAGTATTTTGCCGTGAGAGAGTAGTCAGAAACGATTGTCTCCCTTGGTACGCCTGCGAGTCCAAGGAGGAGGGCAGTGATTACCCCTGTCCTGTCTTTGCCACCTGCACAATGGTAAATCGCCGGTTGATTTTTTGTATCCGCGAGTGTGCCAAGAGTCTCGGCTATTTGTGGTTGGCGTCTATCCAGCCATCTTGTGTACATGGTCACAATTCTAGATGCGGGGACACCAATCTTCACCCATTCGTCTTCAGGGACCGTCGGAACGTCTCCAACAATGTTGAAGTTGTGATATGTGGCCTTTCTAGAGTCGTAGAAAACGTTTGGGTCTGTCTGAGTTTCTAAAGTTGTCCTCAGGTCAATCACAGATTTTATTTCGTATGCCATGAGCGTGTCTTGGTCACCAGTTGTTAGGCTGCCCATACTGTCTGATCGAAGGAATATTTTCCACTGGGTTGTGCCACCAGTATTGGTTGGATATCCGCCAATATCCCGGGTGTTATAGTTTCCGTCGAGAGGTATATGGCGACTTGCTTCTATAGGCAACATTTGTTTGTATGCTCCATGGTAGATGTGGCTTCTAGGATATGATGACTTGTAGAATTGCTTCAAGACTAGCAGATCTCTGGACGGAATAGTCATAGTTGGATAACCTGATCGGCAATCTCGTAGGCAAGGAGCTTGAATTGCAACAGAGACCACTCGGACGGACTGGCCGAACAATTCCGGCGATTGCACTGGGCTGTGTCACATTTGGCCGTGAGATTAACGAGGAAGATTCATATCGAGTTATGGACTATGCCGTGGAAAAAGGATTGACATTCTTCGATACGGCTGAGGGTTATGGTGGCGGTCAGTCAAAGGCTGTAAGGCTAGAAACCATGGGGATAGACGACCAACGTGAAGTGACTACGGAAATGAGTTCTTCTGAAAATATTATTGGGAGGTGGATGCAAAAGCGCGGTATTAGGGATGAGATCATTCTTATGACCAAGTTTAATACTGGTGGTTCGGCTGAGAATGTCCATCGTGCTTTAGCTGATAGCCTTGATAGGCTTAAAACTGATCATGTAGACATATATAAACTTCATCGGCCTTACCCAGACGTGCCAGACGATGAGACGATAGGGGCACTTGTTGAAGAGATGGATGCTGGTAGGGTAGAAGTGATTGGGTGCAGCCAGCATTCAGCTGAGCAGTTGCGTAATGCTTTGGATACTAGTGCCTCCCGCGGTTGGCCCCGGTATGAAATTGTCCAGCCAGGATATAGTCTTGGGGATCGTGAAGCAGAAAAGGAACTGCTCCCATTATGTGTTGAAGAAGAGATTTCAGTGACTCCTTTTAGCCCATTAGGGGCCGGTTTTTTTACCGGCAAATACACCCCAGATCGTGCCGATATTCCCCAGGGTACGAGATACGACATTATGCCTGCACATGCGGACATATATTTTTCAGATCGCAACTTCAAAATTGTAGAAAAACTACGTACCAGGGCTGCAGAGATGGGTTTGCCGATGGAACGCTTAGCTATGGCCTGGACCATGAGTAACCCTGCGATCACAGCTGTTCTCACAGGGGCCCGTAAGCCTTCTCACATAGATAATGCTATTAATGCTTTCAATATGGGACTAGATCCGGGCCTGAGAGCTGAGATATCTTCTTGGGGAGACGATTAGCTGCTGGTGTGTTCCATTAGACAAAAACTTGTTCGATTTGGTGTATCAACCTGCCACTGATACCCCTGCTGGATTATGATCAGGGATATTCTCAATTGCATTGGGAAATAGATAAAAATCATCTTGACTCTCCTCAATGGATCACCACGAGTAGATTACTCCGTTTAGGAGAGTCGATAGAGTTCGAATTTTTTGCGCCTAGTGGTATTGGACCTGGGCAACTGGTAATTTTTGAGAGATACCTTGAGCAGTTTAAGGATACTGGTGTAATCGCTGTGGATGGAGATCTCTCATGGCTGGATGTTAATTCCCCCGAGGAATTACCATTGATATTTTCTGATAATCGGGCATCCATGGCTTATCGCCCTGTAGAGCCGGGTAACTACCTGGCCAGGTGGAGTATCGATGGCGAGGTTATATACCGGTATTTCGCTGTAATAGAGGATGATTGGGTTGTGTTGCGATTTAGCACTGGGGTCGGACTGGACCCATCCCCTAATTGGCATGAGACTGGTATTCCACTGGATTATCGATTGCCAGTGGTTAGATTTGGAAAGGAGCGGATGTCTTATCCGGGGGAGTCAGGACAATTCGATCCGGACGACCCAGTATTCCAAGTACTTAAAGAGTACCACTGGAGATATGGGGATGCAGTGATACCACATCTTCCAGATACACCTGAGATGGATATGGATAATCGGGTAAAGTACTATGGGGATTTGCTAGAACGCGTAAAAATTCTGATGCCAGACCCAAACGCTATTCGCTCTGCACGAGTCAGCATGAGGCACGATCTAGACCCAGGATATACACAAACTTTTGCCCGACTTAATGTCCACGATCATTGTGGATTGGAAGAAGCAAACTGTCCCCCCTGGTTGGGTATGCCCGAGTTTCCCTATTTTTCTTCTCTGGTTGACTGTCGAAAGGTTAACCAAGGGTCGAGAAATAGTGTTGTCGCCCATCAGTGGGATTTCTGTGGTGGGTGGCATTTTCTTGGCCCGACTATCTGGCACCATGAAATGGCTGAAGGACGATGGGAACTGACGGAAAGCTGCTTGCGACAGGGAATCCTTGAAGCAGAAAATATGGCGGATTTGAGCGGACATCCTGCTTTTCTTTTTCCTTTATATGATGGTGTTTTTCAAAGAGGTGAGGCTGAATACGATTGGGCAAAACGGCTTCAGGAATTGATAGCTTTTCGGCTCACGAAGGAAACCCCCCTTGCTTTTGCACGATCAATAGACATTGCCGACTACTACCGGAGACATTTTGAAAACACGCCAACAACAGTATTTGTGAGCCAGACGGACCACTTGGATTATGATCGGCACTGGCTTGTGGGTTGGCATAGTCACGATGTGGGGGTTACCCAGGATAAAATTCCCTGGGATGTAGGGCCATCAGATCTTCGCGTTGCTTCTAGATCTGGATCGGTGGCTCACCTGGAGGATCAAGGTGGTGAGGCGGTCCCAGAGTTGTGCAAAGATCCTTTATCTACAGAGTACATCCTTATCGAGGATCAACATCGACAGGTTCGATTTGAAAGAGAGAGCCCGATACCAGTCTGGTATTTTGATTATACTGATCAAATCGCAGGGCCGGTTGGTAGTGAGATTGCCCACACTGTAATCCCTGTTGCGAGAATAGATTATCCTGAATGGGACAAGAGTGAGGACGGTTTATCTGCAGAGTTAAGTATCACTTCCGATGCTCCATTTTCTGACTATGCCATTGCTGTATGGGGTCTGCCGGGAGATTATGATCCTATTACATGGACAATTAGAACTTCTGCAAAGAGACATGTTCTTGCTCGAAATACCCTAGGAGAGAATCACCTAGTTTTATTCTTTGATCTGGAGCGAAATCAAACGCTGGATATTCATCTCTTGGAATAGGATTGAAATATACAGTTTCTACTGTATTACTCATGGCATGTGATTTTGGTTATCCAAGATGAGTGGATTGTCCCAAAGTTAAATTCCTTTTGGTAGTTGACCAGAAGGTCTTGAGTCGTCAGGGTGGAAGTCGGGAACGTCTATTGGATGGGATCCCTGTTCTATGGAATCTGCTGCCAGGATTGCGGGAGCAGCGGTGTCCATTGCCTTGTAGACATCGAATTCCTGTGGTTTTTCTCCCAGTACGGCCTCCCTGAAATTACTGTGTACGATATAGTCGATACTTGGTATTGAATACCCGGTTGTTTGCCTTCCACCAATGTAATCTGGCTTTATTTCGGCCAAAGCTGCCGCTTCTGAAGGTGATGGACTTGGTGCGTCAGTTCGCTCCTGGCGCCAGTCTACCCGTGCAACATCATGCATCTGGCTATCGGCTAGCCACATGGATTGCAATTCGTCCATGTGAGGGTTGGTTTCAAGGGTCCCATGAGAGGCTATCAATTGGTATCTATGACCACGTGATTCACGGGACCGACCGGCAGACCATGCACAAGCCATTCTCATAACGGTGTCTTTTTCAGTGTGTAATAGTGCTACCTGGATATCCGATTTTTTAATAGCGTCATAAAGATAGCTTTGGGGCCTAGTGCCCATACCGGTAACCTTTACGACCCTATCGTCGAGAATACTCAGCATGGCACTTAGGTCATGACAGAGATAGTGTATAGGAGGCATCTTGTGTAACCAGGTCGGCTGTGCATCCGGGTGATTTGCAAGATCGGGTATGTCTATAAACTCTCCGGTTTTGGGATCCTGGTAGTATCGGTGGGGACTTTTACGACTAAAATATTCTCCCTCGACATACCCGACGTGTCCTAGTCGCCCTTGCTGCACCAGGTCGCGCCAACCCGTGATAAATCCTGAATATCGCATTTGCTCTGCAAGCATATAAACGAGGCCGGTTTTCTCCTGGGCTGCCACTATCCGCCAGAGGTCTTCCATGGTGTGTGCTGCCGGGACCTCAGAATTCACGTGCTTGCCGGCTTCCAGTGCCTTGGCTGCCATTGCCCCTTGTTCTTCACACCTTACGCATAGAGCGATCGCGTCTATATTTGGGGCTGCAAGCATATCTTCATACGAGGAGTAGGATTCGACCCCTTCCCTGTTTGATATCTCAGCGAGGGCGCGCTCTTGGAGTGGGAAAATATCCCCAACCGCGGTTATACGGTAGCCATCTATCCTGTCGAGGACTCGTATCCAGTGAATACCACGATGGCCAAGTCCAAAAACTCCGATCCTAATCTCATCCATTCTGGGTTGCCTCCATGACAGTTATTTCTCAGTGCTATCTGGTATCAAATATTCGCTGGCCAGGGTTCCTGCGACGCTACCATAACTATGGTGCGGGACGATGGAAGTGGTTTGTATCTGGGCTATCCAGTGGCAACACAATTGGACGATGGCCGCATCTTCACAGCCTATTATTTTATGGAGTCTGATGGTAACAATTTCGGCGGAACTCGATATATGGCTGGTAGCTCCTTCCGATTGCCTTAAGCATCGCAATTTGTCAGTTCTACCTTTTGGGAAAATCCATGCAGGAGTTCTTTTTACTTAAGTGTTGGGTCACGGATAACCGTATTAATATACGTAGAACCCTAAGACATACCATTCAACGATGATGACGACCAGGTCCTCTCTTTGTCCCGTTACGCTTATCCCATTGCTTATGTTTATTAATGCGCTTCACGAATTCCTCTGTCGTTTCTTCTCGCTTTTCACGTTTGTGCTTGGATCTGGCCATAACCGCCCCTCCATTTTGTGGACAAGACTTAGTGCGCTAACCGCTGGAGACTCCAGTTCTACTTGCGCTATCTTTAGAATACGTAGAACCTTTTGTACATTATAACCTGTCACCGCAGTACTGCAGGAACTTTAAGAAGACGAGGGTTTATTAATGCCATATCAGTATAGATGGGAAGTTGACAGCGAGATACTGCTTGTTAATAAGAAGCCCACCAAGCGCTACATGATCGCCACGCTTGGTGGATACTTCCCGGTAATTCAGCTACTGAAAGACGGCTCGATTGGAGCTGTGGTAGAGGCTGGAGATTTCCACGTAGGGGAGCGAGGACGATTGGACTTCGTTCGGTCCCTTGATGGAGGGGAGAGTTGGCGCGCCGCACGCCCAATCGAGATCGATGGCCCCGACGTTCGAAACCAGTCATTCATCAGCCTGTCAGATGGGACACTGCTGGTCTCTTACGTCCACGCGGCTTACCATAATGGCCAATTCGACGAAACTAGAGGATATGGTGAAGTCTACGTTATCCGCTCTAATGACTACGGCGATACCTGGAGTTCCCCAAGACTCGCGGACCTTAGCTCGATTCCCGTCCCGGGCCCACAGTACTCTCCATATGGCAAAATGACCGAACTTCCAGACGGGACTATTCTTATGCCTATGTACGTCGGTTCGAGGTCCGACCCAAAGCGACGTGATTCGACGTTACTGCGGTCCAATGATGGTGGCGATACATGGGGTGATGGATCCCTGATCGCCTCGGGATTCGATGAGACAACCTTGCTCTACCTGCCATCGGGAAAGTTGATTGCAATGATGAGATACAGTGGTAATAGGGATTCCCGCGGAGCAAATCTCTGGCAGGCTGACTCCGCTGATCTTGGGTACAAATGGAGCAAACCTCGAAATGTAACCCACCCCTATCAGCATCCAGCCGATCTATTATTGCTCAGAACGGGACGGATTTTGCTGACGTATGGGCACCGCCTACCGCCGTTTGGAGTACGGGCATTGATCAGCAATGATGAGGGCAAGACTTGGAATCATGATAACGAGATTGTACTGACTGCAGATAGCGCTAGTAGCGATTGTGGCTATCCTAGCGTAATTCAGTTGGATGACGGTAAAATATTCGCCGCTTACTATGCCTACGAGAGTCCGGGGCCGTTTAAATACAACAATTTCTCGTCGCTAGGTCCCCACGGCGCCGGAGTGAAATTTGAAGAATCTGACATTCCATAGTCGAATTAATGCATGCGATGATGGGATGCGAATCCATGAATATAGGTTTTACAGGCCCTCAATTTCTGAAATTGTAGTCATTTGGCACTTGTCTTAAACTAGCGATCTTTTTCCATCTGACGAAACCATTCTGACATTGCTTCCGTAAGTCTTTGTCCGGCCGTTTCAAGTTCTTCGTTCCATTCTGAGGAGGGAACACCAGCCGCTGCTAACTCATTAATACGAACCATTTCATTTATAGCCTCAGAGAGTTCTTTGTGAGCAGCACTAATCCATGATGCACTAATAGGGACTGAAAGTCCGATATTATCTCTAAAATTTTTGAGGGCCTCAGTCTTACAGCGTTGATCCCGAGTCGGTTTACAAAGCTCAACTTCACTATTCACATCCTCAAAAGCAGTAACCATTCTTTTTTCATAGTTATGGACATTCCGATTATCCGGGTCATCTACTCCTTTACCTAATTCTGGATTATCGTGTTCGGGATTGTCCAGATAGCTGCATGCGCTCAATAGAACAATGGCAGCACAACCCAGCAATAGTATTAAAACAAGCTTGTTGATCCCAGGACCTCCAGCCTTTTCCAGCTTATCAAGATAGCATGAGAGGCATTACTTTAGGAACTTGAGAAAGAGAGAGAGGTGCTTAGTGGGTGTTGATATTAATAGAGAGGATGCTATTATCGCACTGGTAATGGTAGATTCGAGAGTCAAACTCACCAATTAGAACAAGGCAATGATTTACTATATAGCCCGAAGAATTATTCTATCCCTATTCACAATTTGGATTATCTCGGTCCTGGCTTTTGTGATAATACAACTGCCTGAGGGCGATGCCGCAGAAAATATAATCAATGACCTGATGGCAGGAGGAGGAGTTCACGGACACGTTGGTAATCCAGAACTACTGGACCACTTGCGGGATTACCTCGATCTCGACAAGCCTTCTTACGTCCGATATTCCAATTGGATCTGGCGAATGTTTCACGGTGATCTTGGATTTGCGGCCTCCGTGGGAGAAAACGATGGCTACCACGGTTCAATGAAGAGAATAATTGGTGATCGACTTTTGTTAACAGTTGCCTTGACCGGATTTACCATAGTTATCACATGGGTTTTTGCAATCCCTGTCGGTATCTATTCCGCTGTCAGGAAAAACTCGATAGGAGATTACACATTTACCTTGCTAGGATTCACAGGCCTCGCGGTTCCAGACTTCCTTCTTGGGCTAGTCCTGATGTACGTGGCATATGCATACTTTGACCAGAGTGTCGGGGGCCTTTTCTCCGCCGATTACATCAATGCAGACTGGAGCCTGGCAAAAGTCTACGACCTGACCAAGCATCTTTGGATACCCGCCATAGTCCTGGGAACATCCGGTACAGCAGGTTTGATTCGAGTGATGCGAAACAATCTACTTGACGAACTTGCAAAACCCTATGTCATCACTGCCCGTGCCAAGGGATTGGCATCCGTCAGACTGATTACCAAGTATCCAGTTCGGGTAGCTCTGAATCCGCTGATTAGTACAGTTGGATACTTGTTACCTTCGCTCGTTAGCGGCAGCGTAATTGTCTCGGTAGTTCTTAGCTTACCAACACTCGGACCTATTCTTCTAACGGCGATACTTCGTGAAGATACGAATGTCGCTGGTTTCATAGTGTTGATGTTGGGCATACTGACCGTGCTAGGGACACTAATTTCAGATCTACTCCTGGCCCTAGTAGACCCTAGGATTAAACTAACCACATAGACAACCCTGATCCCTTAATTCTTTAGACAATTTCGCTAACTATGTATTCGCCATCTGTCCAAGTTGGTTCGCATGTTAAATGCTCCATCATACTTAGAAATTGTTCGTGTTGTTCAGGTCGACTGGCGTTCTCACGATATTTTTCTTTGTTTTCAACTACTGCCACTCCAATCCAGTCCGATTTGGTTTCATCCGGTTTTAATACGAACCATGCCACGCCTCCATCCGGTATATTTTGACTATTTAGTATTGATAGGAGGTCGTCTTCATGCCCAGGCTTTACACTTAAATTAAATATTGTTCCGTACATATACACTCCCTATCGGTAACTATTTTAGTTTTGTATTTTATTGTCTGTCCTAATATGGGGCCAGTGGGTGGATTATAATCCAAGATGGCAATTGGGGTTTAGTATTTCAAAGGTTTATTACAGTACTACTCCAGGAACTTGGGGGTAGAGCGATAACTATGTGTGCTGCCTGATGTTGGGGCTACATAGACTCTAGGGGAATGCTACAGGGCTAGCAGAATCTAATATCTAGTTCGCAGGCACGCTTCTTGTCAGCGATGGCATTGGTTTTCTGTCCTAGTTCGTCGTACAAAATACCTCTGGAGTGGTAGGCCATTGCATTCTGGGGATCGATACGGATAGTTTCGCTGTAGTCCTGTATTGCCTTATCGTAATGTTCTAAGTGGCGGTAGGTAACAGCTCTACTGTAGTAGGCCTTTGTATACTGGGGATCGAGACGTATGGCTTCATCGAAGTCCTGTATGGCAAGCTCGGATAGGCCTAGAACATTGTACGAAACACCCCTGTTGTAATAGGCTTTTGTATACTGGGGATCGAGACGGATGGCTTCATCGAAGTCCTGTACGGCAAGATCGGATTCACCTAGAACATTGTACGAAATACCCCTACCAAGGTATGTATTTGGTTGGGGATCGAAGCGGATAGCTTCGGTATAGTCTTGCACCGACTTATCGTACTGGCCTATGTGGGAATATGTCAGACCCCTATTGTAGTACGCCTTTGCATACTGGGGATCGAGGCGTATAGCCTCGTTGTAATTAGCTATAGCTTTTTGATATTCACCTTTCATTGAGTCCTTATAGGCTTTCTCCATATATTGTTGTGATGTCAGGCTAGAGAGGGTATTGGAAGATGGAGTAGCTGTGGACGGGATTTGAGTGGGTTCAGGTGTGGAAGTTGGAGTCTTGGCAGAGGTGTCACACGCTGTTGTTATCAAGGCAAGCAGTAGGGACGCTAGTATTATCTGTCTAATAAAAGAGGCCATTTGGTGAATTATAAGTCAGTCTGTCAATAAAGAGGCCTTTTAAGTTAAAAGGCCTCTCAGGGCTTCACTTACTAATAAACATATAGCCTTAAGACTTATCTTTTCAACAACCGCTTTGTTGCGAAACAAATCCGACCCACCTATTTATTCACCGTGGTCACTAATTTAAGTAAACCCATTTTGATTATCATTATTGTTGGGCATTAGTTTTCTATAACAATGAGTAGCTAGATAAAAGGATTTAAATGGTTTTCGTATAATCCAGAGACTTTAAATGCGGTTGTCGTATCATCGATGACGTTTCTGATATCGAAATGATAAACTCGTAGGTATTGCAGAAAGCTACCTGCAGAAATTGAAAGGATGGTGTAGGCAATGAAACTATCGAAGTCGGTTGTTTTGTTAATGTTGACAATAGTTTTGGTCTGTCTGGCAATCTCATGTGGAGGTGGAGGCCAGTCGGTGAAAATTGGACTTTTGAGCCCCCAGACTGGACCGATTTCACAGTACGCTCCCGGGTTCGAGGATGCGGGTAAGATAGCTATATCGGAACTCAACGTCACTCATGACGGAGATTTCGTGTTTGAACTAATTGTTATTGACTCTGGCTGTGATGGTACGCAAGCAGCAACAGGTGCCCAAACGCTTATTGACAGCGGCGTGTCTGCAATAGTGGGAGCTGCCTGTTCGGGTGCGACGCTTGGTGCAATCGCGGTTGCTGCTCCAGCGGGAGTCCCGATGATATCTTACGCCAGTACCGGTCCTGCAATTACCACTGCAGATGATGATGGCCACCTCTTCCGCGTCGTTCCAAGCGATGCTCAGCAGGCTGTTGCACTAGTCGCGGTAGCAACTGATGCCGGTGTTACCAACCCAGCAGTGCTGTTTATGACAAATGACTACGGTGCTGGACTAGGGGATAATTTTGCAGCCAATTGGCCTGGGAGCGTATGCACGCAAGTTGGATACGATCCTGCTGAAGGGTCTTATGATGCATCGACCTTGGCACAGTCTGTTGTCGATGGTGGTTGTGATTCGGTTCTCCTGATGTCTTATGCCACGGATGGGGCGGCAATCATGGAGGCCTTGTCGTCACAAGGCTTTACTGGAAGCATCCTTGGTGCTGACGGCGTTGCCGACGCTGCTTTCATGGAATCGTTCACAGATGTAACGGCAGTTGATGGACTGGTGGCAACTAGACCTCGGCCGGGAACAACATCCGATATTAAGACAAACTTCGAAAATGCTTATGCAGCTGCTGGCGGTGCTGATGGAGCGATATATACCGGCGAGACCTACGATGCGATCAAGATTGCAGCCACAGCCATTGTTTCCGATCCTGATGGAAAAAATCTTGTAGCGGCTATACAGAAGACTGGCCGGAGTTATTTTGGAGCAAGCGGTACCCACACCTTTGATGCGAATGGTGACGTACTTGGTACCGGATACGAGGTTTGTGATTTTGAAGGCACGAACTTCGCTTGCCGACGTATCTGGACGGCCGCCGATGGATTAGGCCTAAATATTGGAAGTGGCGGAAAGGCTTCGGGCGGGAAGGCTGATTAGCAGCCCACAGAATCGAAGATCGTATTTAGAAAATTGGTCTGTAGTCGGCCTAAGTACCGACTACAGACCAATTCACATAACCAACAGTACGAAAAACATAGCCAACAAGATGGAGAACTGCGGTTGAACGGACGAGATTACCTTTGAACAGGATATGGTAACCCTGGATGCTTAGGTCGTCATGGCTTCGTCTACTCTTATTGGGTCTATTTCTACTGTTCGACGCTTACCTTGGGTTAATCCATAGTGCGGGTATTATTGTATGGTCTGGCTTAATCAACGGCCAGATAAAATGGCTGGCGTTATCGATTGAAATGATGGCCGGTGCCCTAGTTCTCATCCACATAATACTTAACCAGTCAAAGTCTGAGTGGAAGAACACAGTTATCATCTTCACCCCGATTCTGGTGGCGTTGATTGGGTTTAGCGTTCTCGATCTGGTGCTGACCGGACTGGACAGATCAGCCACAATTAATTTCAACCTGTCTTCAATAGGCTTGAGTGGTCTCTACTGGGCTGCCGTTTATCTGAGCATAGCAATAGGCCTGACACTCACTTATAAAGTACAGCGCTTCGCCAACTTTGCTCAGGCTGAAATGATGCTTGTTGGATCCTACGTGGCCCTCACGTTAATGTGGTCCGATAGGTTTTTCCCGATTTCAGATGCCCCTAAGGATGGTATTCTCAACTGGGAATTGCTGATTTGGGCCGGAATTGGCGCCTTTATCGTGACTGGTATTGTCGGTCTGATTATCGACAGGTTGGTGTACGCCAGGCTTCGCGACAAAATGAGTACGCCACAGGTGATGATGATCGCTTCGCTCGGGGTCTCCATGGTGATCCGTGCTCTACTGTATATGAGATTTAGCGCGGGCACCTTCCGATTCATACCGGATCGAGACTGGAGACTCACCACATCAACATTCGAGATACCTACAGAGAGATTGCAACTCCATCTTGGTGATCGTGTTAACGCTCCTTTGATGGATTTGGCTGGAAGTGTTGATCCGTATGGCTTCGCTTATTCGAAGGTATCCCTTGTCGGAGGGATATTTGGAGTAGTCATACTACTATTGATTCTTTTGTATCGGACCCGTCTTGGCAGGCAGATGCGTGCAGTGGCTGATAATTCAGATCTTGCTGCATCCAGTGGGATTCACGTTGCACGTGTCCACGGGAGCACCGCGTTTCTCTCATCTGGAATCGCTGGACTTGGTGGCGCACTACTCGCAGCGATCCTACCAATCAATCCCGAACTAGGCCTGGCGTTGTTATTGCCGGCGTTTGCTGTCATCGTCCTCGGTACGATTGGCTCTATACCGGGCGTAATTATTGGTGCTCTCATCGTGGGCCTTTTACGAGCCGTATCGGAGCCAGTGTTGATCGGTGTTGGAAACGCGTTGGATCGTCCCACCGCTGGTGGCTTTGCCGAAGTTATGCCTTTTATTTTCCTTGTTGGATTACTGCTGTTAGCACCTCGTGGCATGGGGGCTGCTATTCATATTTGGAATATAGAGCGGATTAGAAAGAAGCGATTGGCTCAACAAAACACGAATATTTCCATATCCAGAGAGATTGTTGGTCCACTTAGCCACCTGGCAGAAATGATGACGCTGGGAACAGTTTATATAGAACGAATCAATGAACTGAAAGACAAGACAATAGAGGGACTGGCAAATAGTATTGAGTCTGTATCGGCACTACCAACAACTTATTTAATCGATCTATTAGAAGCGCCAAGATCAGTTGGTGCGGCGACTTCTTTATTTATCTCAGAATTACGTATGCGCCTGCTTGGTAGGATACGAATTGCCCGTGATACCGAGCGGGGATCGTGGGTAATGTTCACGATTCTTTTTCTGATGCTGGTCGTAGTAGTCTGGCTCCTTCCCAGCGTTAGTAATCTTACTAAGACTTTGCAGGTCGCACGCATCGTTACACTCGTGGGCATTTTCTCTTTGGCTTGTTTTTCACTTAATCTCCATACAGGCGTAACTGGGATGACTAATTTTGGAGTTATATTTTTCGTCGGTATCGGCGCGGTTACCGTGGGGTTGCTATCCGCCCCAGTCGCGACTCATGGGTATGGCTGGAATCCGTGGGTGGCTATAATTGTTGCAGTCTTTATATCGGCCGCGGCTGGCTGGTTAATCGCATACCCGACAGCCAGGCTACGGATGGATTACTTCGCCATAGTAACGATTGCACTTGGTGAAATGCTTAGGATTTCTCTTCAGGCTGAGCCATTACTCCGTGCCGGTGCAGTCACCTCGGCGATCGGGATATCACAATATTCTCGGCCGTTGGAAAATTGGTGGGAGAATGGGCCATCCGAAATAGTGGGAAAGTTGCTTGGCTTGCATGTAGGAGCACCATATATCGTCCTTCTTGCTATCCTAACTACTGTCTCTGTCGTTGTGGTCTGTTTTCTACTCAATACTCTCCTTTCATCACCCTGGGGTCGGATTCTCCGTTCCATAAGGGAAGATGAGATAGTAACTCAGCATCATGGACACAACATTCTGACTCACAAGGCGGCCAGTCTTGCGCTCGGTGCCGCGGTCGCGGCTCTAGCAGGCGCGCTTTGGGCCTACCTCAACACGATCGTATGGCCAGATTTCATGAACCCTGTACGCACTACTTTTCTCATTTGGGCTGCTTTTATCGTCGGAGGGCGCGGCAACAACCGAGGCATGATTATCGGCGCATTCCTGATTGTTATCGTTGAGGCACTGTTCAATGTATTGGTCGTATCAAGAGGTGCCTCAAGTCTGCCTTTCCATAATTTGACCTCGTATCTCGATACCATATTTTCGTGGTTGGTGGTAAATGTTGGAGGAGTCATCTGGTCAGATCTATCCATTACCGAGATTTACCCGAGAGGGGAAATTGTGTTGTCGTTACCCCATCTCAAGTTGGCGTTGATCGGAATTGTTATTGTTGGGGCATTGCTCACATCGTCCAAAGGTTTACTACCTGAAGTCCCTAGCAGACCCAAACGTCCTATTGGCCTGGCCACAAACTCGGATTTAGAAAAGAGTAACGAATAATCATGTCAATGCCTGCACTTTTGGTATCAGGTCTAACAAAAGAGTTTGGAGGCCTCAGGGCTGTAGACCAAGTTTCGTTTCAAATTGGAGAAGGTGAACTTGTTGGACTGATTGGTCCTAACGGCTGTGGGAAGACGACCACCTTTAATTGCATTTCCGGGCTGTTGGAAATGAACTCTGGCAGGATAGAGGTGCTTGGGCGGGATGCTACTGGTATGCGGCCGGACCAAATACAGAGCCTGGGATTGACAAGAACATTTCAACACACTTGGCTATGGCGGGAGATGACCGTGATAGAGAACCTACTCGTACCTCCCCGGCAACAGTTCGCTCCTAACACCTTGGTTGCGCTACTGCGCCCAGGTTCACGAAAGGCGGAAAAACAGCGGGTGAACGCCGCTTACTCAGTTCTCGACTTACTTGAGATATCACAAATAGGACACAATCTCGCAAGTGAGCTGTCAGGTGGTCAGAGTAAGCTCGTTGACATTGGCCGTGCCCTCATGAGTTCTCCGCGATTCTTGTTGCTTGACGAACCTGTCGCTGGTGTTGCTGGACCGCTCGCAGAGAGAATTTTCCAAAATCTGCGCGCGTTAACTTTGGACAAAGGGATAGGCATGTTGGTCATTGAGCACAACATGGATTTCATTCTTCGTCGTGATGTTGACAGGATTATTGTCATGGACGCAGGTCGAATCTTGATGGAAGGCACCCCGGACGAAATCAAGCAGAGCCGAGATGTCGTTGAAGCTTATCTCGGCAACCCGAGGCAAGCGAAAGAATGAACACAGTTCTAGAAGTCACAGGCCTTAAAGGAGGATACGGTTATATTCAGATCTTGAACGGGATTGATCTGCATGTTGCTAAAGGTGAACTCGTCACTATCATCGGGCCCAATGGATGTGGTAAATCGACATTCTTAAAGGTGATTTTTGGCCTCGCTACGCAGCACGAGGGCACAGTTTTGCACAATAACACTGATGTATCTGGATGGCGCACTGATAAGCTAGTAGATCGAGGAATTGCATACGTGCCACAAATCGACAACGTGTTCCCTTCTTTATCAGTTCGAGAGAACCTACAGATGGGTGGAATCAGGTTTGGAGCGAAGAAACTCAACGCTTACGTTGAACGGGCTTGCAGAATGTTTCCCGAATTAGAGCCTCGAATGCACGACCTTGCAGCCTCTCTCTCTGGTGGTGAGAGACAGATGCTGGCAATATCCCGTGCACTTATTTCGGATCCTACTTTCCTACTGTTGGACGAACCAACTGCCGCACTTTCACCGAGATATCAAGAACAAATTATGTCTAATATCGATGAACTAAGAAGTGAAGGAATTTCCGTGCTTCTCGTCGAGCAAAATGCAAGGTTATCGCTCGCCAGATCGGACCGGGGGTACATATTTTCCGGTGGAAAAGTAGTTCATACCGGCAGTGCTGCAAGTATTGCCAATGACCCAAATATTGGTGATTATTTCCTGGGGCTACACCAGTAATTTTGTCAATGTATTGCCAGCGTTTTCTGTGGAAGTCAGATCCTAGTCTAGATCTACAGGATAACGGGATACTAATGGGTTTGATATAGATCAAGCTAGCCGGGTTTAAATTACAGACCATTTTGGACGAGCTCTATATTTATTCCTGCATATCAACAACGTCTACTACCAAAGATTGTCATAGTAGATGCTGGATCATTTCAACGAGAAGATAAAGTGCTATCAATTAGTACTAGCAATATCAATAAACCTAGTCCAAAATCAATAAGCCCTCTCAATTTACTGAGAGGGCTTATCTTTCAGTTATTCCTTCAGATTTAGCAAGCCAGAAGTTTTGGCACTAATCTGATCGTCTAAGTAAGAAGACCCCGGAAATTACCATCAACAGGACCATAATCACGAATAGGAAAAATCCGGCAGCGCCGATAAATGCCCCCGTGGATAACATTGCCAGTCCAACCAAAAATATAAGCCAGGCTAATGCTATTGGCAAAGGACCTTTTTCCAGTATCATTCCCAATCCTAAGAGTGCGTAACCAAGTCCCCAGAACAGAGGAAATGCCCCAAACGCGGCGTCACCCATAATTTCTAGCGACACTGCAACATCTTTATAACCATCTCCGAAAATGTCGTTAGCACCTATGTATAATCCAAAACTGACAATAGGAATTGCCAATACTGCTGTTAAAACGAACGAGGATAGGGTCCCTAAGGCAGCTCCGCCTTCTTTCAAAGACTTTCCAAGGAGAGCAAGTCCTAGAATGGCCCCAATCATTAGTATGACCCCAGAAATATTTAGGATATAGCCGGCCACCTCTTTATCCTTAAACAGTTCCAAATTAGCCAAAGCTTTTTCTTTAGGAGCTAAATTTTCGTCAATTTCCCCCATAACCAATGGTTCAATGCCTGCAAAGATCACCATCATCGCTATGGGACAAATTATCAGTAACCATGAAGTAAAAACTCGAGTATTCATTTCTATCAATCTCCATCTAATTTGTGTCAGCTCAAAACTACGTATTGCCTTAAGTAGTGGTGTCACTATGGGTGAATCCCTTGAACCAGTCAAGGGTTAATTCCATTAGAATATCGCCTGGCCGTTGATAGGAAATTGATTAGCTAGTTACTGAGTGTATTTTATCCGCGGGTCTACCACGGCCAGCAACAAGTCGGATATGAGGGTCCCAACAACCGTAAGCATTCCCAACATCAGTACGATAAATCCAGCCGTCATAGTATCCAGGTTAACTATGGCATCGAGCAATACAGGCCCCAGTGTAGGCAAGCTCAAAACCACTGAGAC
>CAZSLO010000002.1:0-22668 GCA_964608025.1 uncultured Dehalococcoidia bacterium
CGACGGGGATCTGGAATCCGACGCCAAACTGGACTCCTGGATGAAACGCTGGGTCCAAACCAGCCATCACGTGTCCGGAACATGCAAGATGGGCCCTAAATCTGACGAAATGGCAGTCGTTGATCAACTTGGAAACGTTTACGGCGTTCAGAACCTTAGGGTTGCGGACGCGTCGATTATGCCCGATTGTATAAGAGCAAACACTAATGCAACGTCACTAGCTATAGGTGAGCGTGTGGCAGATTTCATAAAGGAAGGACTTTAAGAATGACAGAATCAAAATCATCATTCACCCTGAGCGCATTTGGAGACGAGATTGACGATGACTTGGACAAACAGCTAGATGTGATGAAGGACCTGGGCATCGGTTACCTGGAGTTGCGAAGGGCCTGGGGAACCAATGTACTAGAGTTGACAGACCAGGAAATCAGTCGCGTGAAATCAGCCTGTGAGAATTACAAAATAAGAGTAAGTTGTATAGGAAGTCCTGTAGGAAAATCAGACATACAGGAAGATATTTCTAAAACCCTTTCAGACCTTACCAGGATTCTAGAAATTGCTGGTTCGCTTGAAACGCAAAGCGTGAGAATATTCTCGTTCTACCCACCTGAAGATGGACAACAGGAAGAATATGTAAAAACATCCGTTACTAGACTCGGCGCCATGGCAGAGCTCGCAGAGAAAAGTGGCAAGATCCTCTTACTTGAGAATGAAAGTGGCCTAGTAGGCGACACACCAGAGCGTTGTAAAGACCTGGTCCAAGGTGTTTCAAGTTCTAGTCTAAAATTCGTCTGGGACACCGGAAATTTCCCTCACGCTGGAGTTGAGCGCCCCGTGGATCGTGGTTGGGATCTCCTTAGTGAATATACCGAGTATGTACAAGTCAAAGATGCGCACATTTCAGATCGCACGATTACCGTCGCCGGCGATGGCGATGGCCAGGTGTTACAACTGCTTGAAAAACTCCAAGCCTCTGGATATAAAGGATTTCTTGCCCTAGAGCCTCATTTAAAGAAGGCCGGGCAACGTGGCGGATTCAGTGGACCCGACGGTATGGGTAGAGCTACAGAAGCTCTTCGAAGATTGATGGCCGAAGCCGGTTGCATCGAAACCAAGTGATTTCCTAGGATCTAAGCTTAACCTAGACTCTTGTTTTAACCCAGTCGAACAAAACTGGTCGATTTGGGCGGTATCACTATGAGGGGTTGGGCAATTCCTGTGAAATCATTACAGCAATTTTGTATCCAGCTACCAAACCTAGGATAGGACAGGTAATTGCCGACCACCCTGGAGCTCTCCTAGGAGCGTGTCATACTCTAAACGATCAATGGGTAAATTCACCTTTTCACCAATACAGCCCGAGTAGATAATAGATGCAGCTAATTCCAGGCCTTTGACTCCTTCCTCTCCAGGCGCCGACGGCTCTCGCCCTTCTAAAATCGCTTGCGCGAAATCACTGACCGCATCTTGATGATTGGCAGGCGATATCGGGAGCGGAGTGGACCCACCAGTGGAATTATCCAGCAACGGGCCATCAGTAATCTCAAGCTTGGCAAAAGGGTTGTCTTTTTCAGTAGCAGAGAATTCTCTCAGTCCTATTTCAGATTTGAAGTGCACTACTTTTTCGTCTGTTATTACAACCCCTCCTTTTTCTCCCCAAAGTTCTAGTCTAGTCTGGGAAGGCGCCTGTACAGTAGTGCAGTGAATAAATCCATGGGCGCCATTAGGATATTCTAGGAGAGCACTTGCAGAATCTTCTACTTCTATATCATGCATTAGTGCACTGACATGGCCAGTAACAGTTACTGGCATACCTCCGAGCCATTGAAACATGTCAAGATAGTGAATCCCTTGGTTTAATAATACGCCGCCACCTTCTCCATTCCATGTGCCGCGCCAACCACCCGAGTCATAATAGGCCTGTGAGCGGTAACTCGCTGAGTCGAGGACTGTTCTGTAAATCTCTCCAAGTTCATCATTTTCGACCAACTCGCGAATACGCAATAACTCAGGTCGAAACCGGTTCTGATACACGACTCCTAGTGTTACTCCTGCCTTCTTGGCTGCCTCAACCATACTATCAGCCTCTGAAGGTGTTGAAGTGATGGGTTTTTCGGTCAGAACATGTTTACCTGCTGAGAAAGCCTGTAGAGCAACAGAAAGATGAAGAGGATGAGGAGTTGCAACGGTAATCGCAACAATTTCTGGATCAGCCAATAGATCATCTAGTGAACCATAAAACTGGGCGCCGTATTCAGTGGCCTGCTGTTTGGCAACTTCAGAATTCAGATCATGGACAGCCACCAGCCGAGTGTTACTTAATGTAGCAACCTCATCTGCATGCTTTTGGCCAATAACCCCTGATGAACCTACGACTCCGATACCTAATCTATCCACAATTTGCTCCTAATTCCTATATGTTTGAGAGCGCTTCCTTCATTTGGCTTATTACTCTTGGCACCCCGATCTTCGGATCCTCGTCTTCTTCGAACTCTAGGTTAAGGTACCCTCTATATCCCGCCTTGGAAAGGACAGATATAACCTTATTTATATCAACCGATCGCGGTCCATCTGGTGTCATCATCGAAACCTTATGATGTGCAGTTACGGACAGATTTGCTACTCTTCGCATTCCCTCATACGGATCTACATCGGGATCCTGTCCATAGTTTCCAGTATCGAGATTTACTCGTAGCCATTCAGAATCAACCGCTTCAATTAATCGAATTACCTGTGTTGAAGTTGTGGTAATACCCCCGTGATTTTCGAGCGCCATAACAACCCCGTTATCTTCCGCAACCGGGACACATTCCCTGAGCGCTTCTACAGCCCACTGGAAGGCCTCTTCATCCGTGTGTCCATCTGGTGTAATACCAGCAAAAACTCTTAGTTCTGGTGCTCCAAGAATCACAGAATTTTTAATCCAATCCTTGACCATTTCAACCTGCTCTGCCCGTTCATCATCATCGGCTAAAGTTAGCTTGCTACCTACAGCTGCACCAGATACATCAATCCCGCTTACCAGGCAGTGCCTCTTAAGCGAATTCAGGTATTTGGGATCAGTAGTTGGAAAATAATAAGAGGTTAATTCGACTCCTTCTACACCCAAATCAGCCACAGTATCTATGAATTCCTCGAGTTTCATTTCACCCGAAAGCAAATATTGTCGATATGAATACGCGCAGCAACCAATTTTCAAGACTCTATCCTCCTAGTTCTCTCATTAAGGCATTGTAGTATCGTAGAAATGTGTCCGGCTCCAGGCTTTCTTCCGCGATTTCCGCGAGGCAATATCCTTCGTATCCGGATTGATCTAGTAACCCAAAGAGTTCCCGGTAAGGATACTCCTCGTTCCATAAATTGTTAATGTGTACCGACATCAGCCAAGGCCTCAAAAGGTTGAAATATTGTAGAACAGATCCGTCTACAACATCTGCAGGATTGGAATTCCAGCAGACTCCTACCTTGGGGTGGTCAGCGATTTCCATAATCTTTTCTATGTAAGGAGGGTGGCTGGTACCGATTCCGTGGACTTCAAGCCACACAGCCACACCTGTTTCTTCGGCAGCTTCCCCACAGCTTCGAAGCGCCTGTCCGATCTGGTTCAATGTAGTTTCTTTCGAAACCCCCTTGTCCTCGTGAAATCCATTAGGTCTTACTTTAACTCCAATCGCGCCGATATCTTCAGCTAACTGGATATACTTCTTGGTCTCCTCTATATTGGCAGCTACATTCTCCTGGTCCCTTGAATGATATTCACATGTGCTACCCAGACTAAGTTGCTGAATCTCGGACTGCCTGAAGAATTCTCTGACAGCCTTACGTTCTTCAGTTCCCATGGAGATCTCAACACCATGGCCGTGTGTCGTACGAAGCTCAACAGCGGCAATGCCATGAGAGCTACATCGTTCGGCAATCGTATCTAAATCCCAGGATTTCGCGAGGTTATAAGTTACTAGTCCAAGCTTAACCATGAGGTTCTCCTCTAATGACTCGTTCAGGTAAGTCAATCAGGTCGAATGCTACCATTAGCCCTCAAACCTGTCTAACAATAATTGATTTTCATTTGCCGTTTTCATGCTCCCGATTTCAACCTGACCCCAGAAAAATAGACTCAATAAAAATCCACTGCTTGAAACCTTGTACGTGGGCCACCTAAACTGTAAATCTACCAAAAATGGACTTTAGGAGTACTCCAATGTTGGACTATGAACCGATAGACATCTCACAATGGTGCAACAAGAACATCAATGTTCTCGATATCGAGAATGGCCCAACAAACAGTAGATGGAGTCCAATCGTTGGAGCTACCCGAGGTACCCCGTTGGAACAGTCTGCGGATAGGCCTCCTATAGGAAATGTTTCATTCCGCGGCCTACCGTTTCTAATAGGAAATCCAGATCCTGGTATTGGAAATAATCACCTCGTAGTACTCGGGGGGGAAACTGGTGAGATAAGTATCCCGATAGGCCAGCCTGCAACTTATATTATCATCGCGCACCGCTTAATAAAGAGCGAGGTCCCAACTGGCGGTCGTCTTGGAATCGAAGTTGCAGACTACGTGCTAAAGCACTCGGACGGCAGAAAAACCGAGGCAACCATTCGCGAAAGATTCGAGATCGTTGCTCTCCCGGGCCCAAAGGATATTCCAGGAGTCCCAGGATCACCATATCTAGCCTTTACCGATGAAAATGCAAAGCTAGCCCCTAGATACGAGGGGGACTGGGATTCGGCCGGGCGGCGTCAAACTGAAGCGGAGGGAGCCAAGGCACATTGGTTCTACCTGTGGGCATTCAAGAACCCGGTTCCGGAACTATCTATAGAGTCATTTGAGATAATCCCTAAAGGCCCTAATTTCGCTATTGGAGGATTGACTTTAAGTCACGTCAAAGAGTTTCCGTTTGCACGCGAGGGACGTAGGCCAGTACGAATTACTTTGACCAATGAAACTGATGCTGAAAAACCATTTGACCTGGATGTAAGTGTAGACAGGGGAGACACGACCTATGTACATCCATTGCCAGGGGCGGATAAAGAAGCATTTCTGTCTGATAACTACAAGGGTTACGGAGAAAAACAGAACGATCAGTCTAGCCCAGCCTACGCAGAGATTTCGGCAATACCATCGGCAACGGTAACTGTTAAGCATGGTGATGAAGAAGTTGGCTCAGTCAAATGGGATGATGTCACAAAAGGATCAGCCTCAACTCCAAGAATGAAAATAGAGATGATAGATCCTGGAAAGAACTGGGTCAGGGTGAAAGTGGTGGACGACGAAACAGGCCAGCCCGTTCCTTGTCGGGTCCACTTCAGATCACCTGAAGGTGTTCCTTATCAGCCACATGGACACCATAATCAAGTCAACTCCAATCTTGGTACCTGGCACGTTGATGTAGGCGGCGATACCCGCCTAGGACAGATCACATACGCTTACATCGATGGCAAATGTGAAGGCTGGCTACCGAGAGGAGAAGTGATCGTAGACGTTGCACGTGGATTTGAGTACGAACCACTTCGGGAAAATATGACTATAAGGCCCGGGCAGCAGGAGTTGAATTTACGCCTTAAGAGATGGACGAACATGAATAAACTCGGCTGGTTCAGCGGCGACTCCCACGTGCACTTCCTGGGAACACAGGGTGCTCATTCTGAGGCACTGGGCGAAGATCTTAACGTAGTCAACTTGCTCCAGTCCCAATGGGGTAGCCTCTTTACAAATACCGAGGACTTCACAGGGGAACCAAGCATATCCCAAACCGGTAACAGCATCGTATACACCTCGCAGGAGAACAGGCAACATTTCATGGGCCACATGATCCTCTGGGGACTGAAAGAACCAGTAATGCCATGGTGTAGTGACGGGCTTGGAGAGGGAGAAATTGGCGGAACTATGGAAACCACTCTCGCCGACTGGGCAGATAAAACTCACGCCCAGGGAGGATATGTAATTAATCCTCACTTCCCTAATCCTAACGGCGAACCAGCAGCTTTAGTAGCCACAGGCAGGCTGGACGGCATAGAAATGATCAGGAAAAACCCCTTTAACCACAGCGAATATTATAGATACCTCAACTGTGGATACCGGCTACCCTTGGTCGGTGGGACAGACAAAATGTCAAGCGACGTACCAGTAGGATTGTATAGAACCTACGCACGTATAGGCGAAAACGAATTCACATATGATAATTGGTGCAAGGCAGTCGCGGCTGGACGAACGATCTTGAGTGGTGGTCCGATCATGCATTTATCAGTCGATGGGCATGATATCGGAGACACGCTTAAACTATCTGGGGCAGGTACAGTCGAGTTAGAAGCGTGGACCGAGAGCATTCTCCCAATTAATACTCTCCAGATCATCCAAGAAGGCAAGGTAATCGCATCTGTTGAATCAAAAGAAGGTACAAGACGTCTTGAGATCAAGGAGAAGGTCAGGATCGATAGCAATACCTGGATCGGGGCTCGATGTGGCGGACCCGAATACGATGGGCTGGTTCATTACGATTCATGGGAACGAGGAGTATTCGCTCACACATCCCCGATATACATCTCCGTCGGCGGGGAATGGGAAATGTATAACGAAGATACATTCCAGTACATGTTAACAATGATAGAAGGCGATCTTGCCTATATACGGGAAAGTTCGGGACAACACACCCATGGAATGGTTACCCATCATCATGGCGAAGACGACCATATCGCATACCTGGAGCGTCCATTCATAGAAGCACGTGATGCAATAAATACACGCATGGCTCGCCTAGGACTAGTTTGATCAACAACGTGAATTCCTAGTTCAACTGGTAAAAATACGCCTGGATTGAACTGGGTTTATCGAGAAGGGCCCCTTTCCATGGAGTAAGGTTGCCAACGGCGTAGGTCCGTTTTCTCCAGAACCTCCGGGTTCACGCAGGCCCTCGGCCATCGGCCAGATAAAACCAATGCGATTTCTTCTACAACACGACGGCGCCTTCTTGGATCAAATCTAGCTGATGCAGAAGCCACGTGAGGTGTAATGATTACATTTTCCATATGGAGAAGTGGATTCTCAGGATCTGGAGGTTCTTTTTCCAGGACATCAAGACCTGCTGCATCTATCCATCCCTCCTCCAGGGCTCTAATCAAAGCGGCTTCATCCACCGTAGAGCCCCTGCCATTGTTTATGAATAAAGCGTGCGGTTTCATCAACCTGAAATGCTCTTCCTTAAGCATCTTGTCTGTTTCTGAGCCTCCAGGTACATGCATCGAGACAATATCAGAACGTTGCAGTAATTCTGTTAATCCAACCGGCTCTACACCGTGACTAGACATAACCAACTCTTCGACATATGGATCATGAGCGATAATCTGGAAACCAAAAGCCGCCGCCCTCTTGGCGACCCCACGAGCCACGTGCCCAAACGAGATTAATCCCAGAGTCTGGCCGATGAGCCTCGGAAAGCTGTAGAGATATGGCCTCCCTTCTTTCCAGTGTCCATCACGCGACATCCTATCCATCATCGGGATACGCCTGTATGTGGCCAAGATTAAAGCGAGGGTATGATCAGAGACTTCCTCGATAAAAGTATCTGGAACGTTAGTGACAGGTATCCCTTTCTTAGTTGCTGAATCTATATCGACCCCATCGGTTCCTACCCCTCCAACTGCGATTATCTTGCATGACTCTAGTCCATCAATCAGGTTACTGGTAATTTTTCGGCCGGCTATGATTGCATCAGCATCCCTCGCTACTGCCAAATATTCCTTATCAGTTCCTCCTTGGATCTCGACTATCTCAGCCCCAACAGAACTCAACACTTCATTCTCAAGTACATACGACGACCTACCAGCCTGTTCACTACCCTGCAGTTTTGATGCGACAACCTTAAAATTGGCCAATTTGTCCACCTCGTTGTTCTTTAGAGAATGCTATAGAAGAATCCCTGGTTCCGAATAGGATATTGGAGGCGTACCACGAGTGTCTAGCATAACTGGATAACATCTAGTCATTGTGGGTTAGGATACGATCAATCCTGCGAGATTGATCTGGGGTCAAAGACCATGTGGCAGCTCTAACACTATCCGAAATCTGTCCAGTTCTGCTAGTGCCAGTCAATACGGAAGTCACCATGGGTCGGGATAAAAGCCAAGCGATAGCAAGCTCAAGAATAGTGTGTCCACAATCTTTTGCAAAGGCATCCAATCGATCCAAAAGATCGAACCTTTTTTCCGTTAGATGTGCGCCAGTGATTTGTGGCACATGATGGAATCGAGAATCCACAGGTATGGGACTTCCTCGCCTGTATTTCCCTGAGAGGAATCCACTGTCTAGTGGATGGTAAGGCAAGATTCCTAAACCATGAGCTTCACAGCACGGTATGAGATCAGATTCGGCCTCTCTCCGTAGCATATTATACTCAGGCTGAACACAGACAAACGAGTTAAGTCCAAGCCGTTGAGAAGTCGAAACAGCCTTAGACACCTGCCAAGCTCCAAAATTTGAGCAGCCTAGATAACGCACTTTCCCTTGTCTTACCAGGTCATCCATCGCCCGAAGTGTCTCTTCAATAGGTGTGTTGTTGTCAACCACGTGTAATTGATAAATATCTATGTAATCAGTTTGTAGATGTCCAAGGCTCTTCTCGACCTGTTCAACGATATGCAATCTTGAGCTACCTGACCGGTTTGGACCATCGGCAATCTTGGAGGAAACCTTGGTTGCGATTACTACATCTTGTCTCATTCCAGTAATGGCTCGCCCAAGAAATTCTTCGGCTGGACCATAAGTATTCGATGTGTCAATCAAATTGACTCCATGTTCAATGGCCTCTAAAACTACCTTGGTGGATTCCTCCTGTTGCATACCACGACGTCCGAAGCTAGTAGTCCCAAGGGCAATTACGGACACCTCTAGACCGGATATTCCAAGATGACGATATTCCAAAACTTCTCCTTATTCAGATTATCGAGGAACCGATTATTTTAGTGGATAACGCCGCTTTTTCCGGGATTCAAAACCCTAACCAATTGGTAAATGCTCCAAACGAAGGGAATATACCCTAAGTATCCCAGTATAGGCATTTCAAAAACATCCACGAAATCTAAATATGGCAAGCTGTAGATCCATCGAGGAGTAGCCCAATAATTCCAGAACTCCCACAACATTCCGCACATAAGTCCCGCTGAACCAATTGCCAACGGCATCGCCCAACGACGATATATCAGCTCCGTCAATATATTCTGTTTCCCCTTGAGTCCAGCTATCCCATCAAAAATTAAAAATGGCCCGACCCAGACTAGAGGGAAAAAGATTGTTGGCATTACAAATACAAGAAAAACAGATATGGCACCGCCAAGGATTTCAACCAAGCAAAATTTATAGTCGCAACGCGATACACTGGAAATTCGATCCACCATTTTTAGAGTGAACCTGCAGATAGAATCCAGGGCCGGCACAACCGTGGAAAATGCCATCGACGCCAAGATCGTGTATGGCCAAAGCCCATAGTCGTAGATTGTTATGTATTCCCAATTATGGACATAGGAATTTACCAACTCGAACCACCACCAAGCAGAAATTGAGACAAGAGCCAAATATAAATGTCTTCTTATCCCTGGATACCCAGTTGGACCAACAGAATAGAAAACGAGGGTTGCACCTACCCAGAGTCCAACAAAATACAGTGGATTCCAGTAGCTCTGCTGGGTCCATAACAGTAGCCAGCAGGGCAAAAAAACTCCAATCCCAATCAAACGGACACGCGACCGGCCTATCAACAGCATTATTCTAATAAGAGTGCCAACAGCATCCATGTAACCCAACCTGACAATAGATCCTTTTATACCTAGTCTACATATCACGATGTCTTGCTATCAACAACATCTAAACAGATCTGTGCACTATAGGTTTCTAATATTTTTGCCTCGCAAAATCCCAATTTGATCTGGCACTCGTAACTCCCTGCTATATAGCGGTAATATATTGGCCACTGTTGTTATCTCTATCAAAAGTCAGGACTCCTAAAAATTTAGGATTAAAACGAGCTCTACTTTATATAACGGAAGGTATTATTAGTTTGACCAACGGATTATCAGTTGTCGTACCCACTTACAATGAAGCAAAGAATCTCCCCATATTGGCACAACGCCTGTTCGGGCTCAATATACCAGGATGCATACTAATCGTGGTGGATGACAATTCTCCAGATGGCACAGGCTTGGTGGCAAAGAAATTAGGAGATCAATTCCCAGGACAAGTCGAACTTATCGAACGTAAAGGGAAACAAGGACTAGGTACTGCTTACATAGAGGGGTTAAAATTAGCCCTAGAGACCAATTCTACCTACATAGTACACATGGACGCGGATCTATCTCATGCACCAGAGTATATCCCGGGATTCCTAAAAGACTTACTAGAAGCCGATGTAGTGGTTGGCTCCCGGTATATAGAGGCGGGAGGATCCGAGGAAGAATGGGGTATCCAACGGAGAATATTGAGCTTACTAGGCAATTTTGGCATAAGGCTCATCACAGGTATCAGGATTAAGGACGTCACTTCCGGATTCAAGGGATTCCGCAGAGAGGTGTTGGAATCTATAGATATTGGTTCCTTTCGATGCAAGGGGTTCGCATTTCTACCAGAAGAGACTTATGCCTGTCAGCAACATGGATTTAAAGTGGTTGAACATCCGATTGTGTTTGCTCAAAGGGCCAACGGTGAATCAAAATTGAGTCCATCAATAATCATAGAAGCTATGTGGAAACTACTACCCCTGAGATTCATGAAACGCAACCTGCCATAACATTAACGACACGTGAACAGATCTCTAATAATCTAGCCCGGTGGATAATGACCTTTCGAGAGAGTCGGCCAGGGGTACTACGATCTAAAATTCGAAACGAGAATGCTAATGGGGGAAGCCTCTTATAACAGTCCAAAATGATGCCAGGCAAAGCTTTAGATCGAGAAAGGGATTCATTCTCTCAATGTATAAATTATCATAGCGGAGCTTGTCTCGAGGACGAGTAGAATACCGCCCTCTTACTTGGGCAAGCCCGGCAAAACCTGGGCGAACCCTGAGTCGCTTTCTAAAACCCGGTATTGTCTTCTCGAATTCTGCTACAAGTTCCGGTCGTTCCGGCCTTGGACCAACAAGACTCATGTCACCTTTCCACATATTTAAGACCTGGGGCATTTCATCAATTCTATATCGGCGCAAGAGTCTACCAATACCAGTAATACGCTCGTCATTTTGTTTAGCCCAAATCGCACCAGTATCGGCTTCCGCATTAACCTTCATGGTTCGAAATTTGAGCATTTTAAATGGTCGGCCGCCCTTACCGAGCCGAGTCTGTGAATACAAAACAGGTCCTCGGTCACCAATCCAAATTGACGCTGAGACTACTATCCACAGGATAACCAAAATCGGTAAAAACGCTACGTGCCCTAGGGTCAGAATCACAAGATCGAAAAACCGCTGATATGAATCACGTGGCATATACCCTGCAGAGTTTCCGACTCTATCAGACACGTTCTGGTTACCCTCTACACGCGGCCATCTAGACTTACCTACAGCTTCAATAAACGCGCGGCGTTACCACCTAGAACCAATCTCTGCTCGTCTTCTGAGAGGTCACTGTCAAGCACGAAACCCCAGCGATGGGCAAAATCATCCAGTGGGGCATCCGTACCCCACAAGATCCGTTCCGGCCCAAGGGCCTCTACGGCTTCTCTCATGAACCACCGAGTATTTTGGGTAGATGCCGTCTCTATGTGGAAATTTGGATAGTGTGCCAACTTATGAAAACTCTGTGGACTACTGGATCCATGGGCCATGATAAACGGGACTCTGGGAAATTGTTTTATTACTTCTTCAGAAACTATGCCATGCCACAAAACAGGAAGTTCCCGTTCATTAAGGTATTTCCAAACCTCTATCCACTCCGCGTCAAGTGGATCTATTGGAAATGGGCTATATGCGGGTGCTGATACCATTTGGTGTACCTTTAGACCCTTCATTCCCAGGTCCTCAACACACCGTCTCAGTTCATCGATCATCCTTGTGGGGTGATAAGGGTTAAGAGCAGCGAAACCAATGATCTTGTCCGGATACCGTTTTGAAGCCGCTGCAACCTGATCGTTACCTTCTGCTACATCAGGATTTAAGATCCCATTGATGCACGACTTGGATACACCCGTACTCTCCATCTTTTGGACAATACCTTCTTCTGCAGATGGCAGGTGCATACAAAGCCACTTACCCCAATGTACGTGTACATCAATGATAAGGACATCTTCGAGAACCTCTCCACCCAAGGCCCTGGCGAGTATCTTGCTTTCGGTATTCACAGGATCACGTCCTTTAATAGGTTTCTGAGGTTATCTCCAGCTATTCCACGTTTAGCCTCATCATCAATCTCAGCATAAATGACCTGGAGCATTGTCTGTAGGGGTGTAAAATACGGGTACCGGGAACCATATAAGACCCTCCCAGATCCAACCTTTTCTACGATCGCTTCTAGGGAACCCATTGTCTGGTCACCAGCTAATTCTACGAAAAACCCGTCGAAACGTTCCCATAACGCGTAGAAATACCGCTCATGGTACTCGATTTTCGGTAAAACCAGGACAATTTTTATACCAGGCCAGCCGTTCAGAATATCGACAATCCAGTTGAATTGGACCTGATGAATATCAGCATATTCCAGGATAAGAACCGGTCGGTGAGGTGCTACCTTGTCAAACAAGGGTGCCATAAGAAACGGGTCGGGGCCGGGCACGAAAGGCTGCACGCCGAAATGCATCTTGAGTATACGGGCATCGTTGGCTTTCATAGTCGCGGTTATTTCATCAGGTGTAGGGGCTTCACCGCTGTGATGCGGTCCTACCAACAAGACCGGCTTAAGCCTCTGGTGTTCATTGATCTCTGCAAACAAGGCAGGATTACCTTCACGAAAGTCATACTGCTGAGCCTTGAAATGGTAAACAGCGGCTTCCGAGATCCCCAGTTCGTCCATCTTCTGTAACAACCCTACAGCACTCGGATCATGGCCGGATGGTGGATTAAAGTAGGGCCCTATTCCACAGTTTACATCGAAAAATCGTAGTGGATGTAATGACAAGTTGTGATCCTCCATTCTAGAAAATATTTATCATTCCCCAGCAAGTTCTGAAAGACGATTCCCTTGAGAAGCTACTTTGGAAAAAGCTTCTGCGACTTGCCTGACCCATTCTGCGCTTGGTGACACCGGCGTGGACAGCCAGAAACGAGTCTGGTGAATCATCTCACTCACCGGTAGATCCCCATTAGACATTAATCTACGGGTATTCGGCTGAAAATCCGCCCAAGGCCCCCCTACGCCGTCGAAGCTAAAGTCGTTGAACAGTGGTTCAAGATGCATGGCGCCATATCCATATGGAGTAATCTCCGGGGTGGTGGGGACTCCTTCAGCAACAAGTGCTTTAAGTATCATAGAAACTGGTGCCCCGATGACATCAGCATCAAGAGTGCCGGCATAGAGAAGCATGCCACCACGAGTCGCCTTGGGGTAGGTCTGCTGGGAATGAACTCCCGGGATCTCGTACAAAGCATCATCAAGTTGTTGAAACCACCTGCTTCTTTCGTCGTTAAGTTCCGGCAATCTCTGGAGTTGCCCTCTTGCCATGGCCATTCCTAGTGGATTGGCACGATACTTTACACCAAGTCCCATATTGTGGAGGTTTGTAAATTCATCGGTCTTGGCAAGTTTTTCTATACGTCCATATTGGCCGAGAACAAGCATCCTGTCGTATAGGGCAGGATCATCCGTGGTCGCGACCCCTGCCTCAAACCCTGTCACCGCTTTGCTACCTTGTAGACTGAAGCATCCAATGTGCCCAACCGAGCCTACCTGTCTACCATCCCACATTGCTCCGTGTGCATGAGAAGCATCCTCGATCAATACGATATCTGTCCCATCTACGATCTCCAGGAAAGCGTCCATGTCAGCGGGATTACCATAGGTGTGGGTAACAACAATTGCACAGGTTTTGGAAGTGATACGAGATTTGACGTCCTCGGGATCTGCACAATATGTACGGGGGTCAACATCGCAAAACACTGGTGTAGCACCACAATGCAATATGGGCGATATGCTTGCGTGCCAGGTAACGGAAGGTACTATAACTTCCTTACCTTCTCGAGCACCCGACGCAAATACAGCAGAGTGTATCGTGGCCGTGCCGTTACACATGGCAAGTGCATACCTGGTACCGACCATCTGACGAAATTCTTCTTCAAACTTATCCAGTTCTCCATATGCACTGTCGAAGTTGTCCAGTGCGGCGTTAACGTGATCTTTCTCAAGCGAGCTTATCTTGGACCATGAATCATCTACTGGAACGGTCACGGCCTTTGGCCCACCTTCAATAGCAAGAACTGGTTGGTTTGACATTAGGTTATTTCCCCTTTTATAAGATTCTACTAAATCGATTCAATCTATCCATCTATTCACAAAAGACAACGCAGCTTCAAAGTGAAATTCGTGCGCACCGGAAAACTCGTCATAATCCAGTGATTCTGGGTCAGCACCACTTATCTTATGGACACGCTGTAACATCTCAAAGGTTTCTCTTGCCAGATCTAGCGGGATGTAATCACGATCACCAAATTGGACCTGGAAAGGCCTAGGGGATATCAAAGCGGTTATGTCTGGCCAATCCAACTCTGTAAATATCCCGGGTGAAAAGAGACATTCACACCATGAAATGTGCTTCGCGTCTGGAATTATTGCCCGGGGCCCGCAACTTAAAACCGAGACCCGGATTCTCTCGTCGAGAGCTGCTGCGTACATAAGATGCTCACAACCCATCGATAAGCCTGCCCCAGCAATACGATTTATGTCTACATCGGTTCTTCCGGCCAGGTAATCTATAACGCTTAAGATCTCCCAAATTCTAATGCCCTGGAGGGACATTCCAAGTGACAGGGCATTGACAGCCAGGTGCCTACAATGCGAACCGATTTGTTCAAGAGAAGCTTTTTCCGTCCGATCACCGAAACCAGCAGCATCCGGAGATATAGTGATATATCCAGCCCTTGCAAACTTGGCTGCATAATCACCCCGAAGTAATTCCATCCTCTCTCGTTCCGCATCATCGCGAGGCACACCGGCCAAAATATCCTTGCTCATCCCATGGCCATGAAGACATAGAACCGCTGGATGTGGTGGAGGTGTACATGGTACCAATACAAAACAGGGCACCCAGACCCCTTGTAGGGTCGGGATCAATACTCTCTCACGAGTGTATTCCGTTCCTTCAACTCTCTCGGTAACCTGGGCAGGTGGCGGATCAATCCATCTATATTGATCGACCACTCCCAATGCGAGCAGCTCTCGTAACATTACCCCGGCATCACTATTCCATTTACAGTACTCTTGTTTAGTAGTTGCTTGAAACCTCAGCCTGGGAGGCTCCTTATCATAGATATCATTCAGGAACGGCAACAGATGGATATTTGAGTCCATGCTTATCCAACCACCTCTTTAAACACGCGGAGGTAATTCAGTCCCAGGATTTTACGTAGCTCCTCCTCGTTAAAACCACGCTCCACAAGTTTCAATGTGATATTCGGCCAGTCAGTAAATTGGTCGAAAGATTCGATCCGATGTCCATTACTGAGACGATGTTCCGGCCTAAAACCCGCCCAGGAGAATCTCCCACGTGTACTCCGGGGATCAGGGTTTTCAGCATACAAATAAGATGTGTCAAATGGTCCGTGAGAATCAGGGAATTCAATATTCGATTCTGTACCAGGACCAGGGCCACACTTGTCACAACCTATACCCACATGGTCGATCCCCATCACATTTACCAGGTGTTCAACATGGTCGACGAAATGATCCAGGGTCGCCCCTGTATCTTCTCGAATAAACCCACCTATTGCAGCCACGCCGAAAAAGCCTCCCCGCTGTGCAATCGCCCGAGCCAGGTCATCATCTTTTCCACGATCGTGATAGCTAATCGCGTTACTCGTTGAGTGAGTGACTATCACTGGGCTATTGGAAACTTCAAGTGCATCCCATCCAACCTGTTGACTACAATGGCTGACGTCTACCAGCATATTTAATTCATTGAGTCGTCCTACTACCTCATGGCCAAAATAAGTAAGACCTGTCTTATAACGCTCAGTGCACCCGTCACCAACGAGATTACGCAAGTTATAGGTCAGTTGTACGACCCGTAATCCAAGGTTATAAAAGAGCTCTATTCGTCCAAGATCCCCTCCAAACGGAGTCGTATCTTGAAAATCGAATATTACACCCCGAACCCCATCCTCATGGACACTTTCAATATCATCTGCCGTCAATACAAGCCTAAGATCGCCATCCATTGCATCAATAATAGATCGAGCTTGGGACATAGCTGTTACGGAAGTCTCGAAGGCAGTTTCGGGTTGTTCAGGGCCTGCATAAGTAGCACTGGCAACATCCACGCCAGAAGTTTTCCAAAGACCCATATATTCTCTTCTAGCCTCCGCCGATGTCTGTATCTGGGTGGCAGCCATTGCTTGAAGTAGTTTACGTATTTCCCCGCGAGTTTTGCCTTCGGAGATATAGTCTGACAATGCACTCCTCATAGCGTCGTTAAACAAAAGACCCGATGTCGCTCCAGGCTGCTGGCTATCGACAACAAGAATTTCGTCGTGGAACTGCCTAGCTTCCCCAGGGGTAAAAATCGGCTCTCGCCTTGGTGAGGACATGCACCTACTCCGGTACCGTAATTAGTTGATGTTATATCGAAGAGATCCTCGGTTCAATAACTGGGCCAAGGAATCGTTCAAACTCATCAGGACAATACTGTTTTGATATTTTTCTTACAATTGAAACGAGATTGTTGTTTATCCGTTAACTAAATTATTCTTCTGTTCCTGAAATCTCGCGGGATCAAATTCCCCAATTGGGATTGTAGTCTCTGACTGCACGACTAGTTCAGCAGTAAGCAATGCCATGGCGGGCCCGAGCATGAGTCCCAGTCGTCCACCACCAGTAGCTATATAGGCTCCTTCCAGACCGGGTATTTTACCTAAAACCAGTTTCCGATCCGCAGACAACGGACGAATACACGCCGTGTGTACCAATACTTCTGCTTCGACGATGGTAGGTATGTTTTTAGAAACCGATGTGATGATTTCTTCCTTCGCGGCTTTTGTAATGGTTTCGTCGATACCTATTGTTTCGAATGTAGGACCAATCCAAGTCAGGCCATCAGGCTTGGTCGAGGCAAAGCGATCACCCCCGCCAACCGATGATCTTATCGGGGAACCAGGCAAACGCACTCTTAGTATCTGTCCCTTCCAAGGCTCCATCAGTATGGGGGTGCCTAGCCAGCCAGAGGCACCTTCGCTCCAAGGCCCCATGGCAAAAACAACCTTTTCACAGGCTATCTCCTCTTCACCAAGATTTACCCCCCGGACACGTCCATTAGTCTTGTTTAGTCCTGTAACTGTACCGTTTTTAATCTGGGCACCTTGCTGTTCGGCACTCATCGCAAGAGCCTGGGTCAATCGCTGGGCATTGACATCACATGTGCCTTCCATATAAATAGCTCCGAGGGCAGCTGGATTTATCCTGGGTTCAATCCTACGAGCCTCTTCAATACCTATCCATTCAACCCGGCAACCTTGTCGATCTACCTCCCACGACCGTCGTTTTTGCTCCCAACCAAGCGGCTCCTGGGCGGCTACAGCTTCTACCTCTTCAAATGCAAGTGACAGGGACGGGCGTTCACGGAATTCAACGTTTATCCCCGTCTCTTCGTATAAAGAATCCGCAAGCCCACCATGTAGCCGCATACCCAACGAAGCTACATCAAAATGGGTACCATCCATACCTGATTCGTCAAATGTGCCCAGTGCTGCGTACGAAGCGCCGGAAGCATGGCTAGCAATCCCGTCCCGCTCCACCACAATGCACGAAATTCCCTGCTTTGCTAGGAAATGGGCTGTTGCAGTCCCGACAATACCTCCACCAACCACCACGACATCCGCAGAATTTTTGTTCATTTAATCTACCTTTATACTTGGGCAATATAGACTTGTTACCCGAAAATAAATCCTAAGTAAGATTACGGCTGTTACTCCAATTAATGTCCAGATATAGACATTATTGAAAATTCTTGTCCTATCTTCGGATCTACTCCCTAGCCGGAATATTCATTATTAGCTATCTTTTTTCGAAATTTATGGTATTCCGTTGTAGCAGCCAGGTCATGTAAAGTCGCGCGCTTCATGTAGGGAACATAGTTGCCAAGGTGCCATGCCGTCGACCTGTAAAGGGCATAGTCGCCGGCCTCCAAGTGAAGTTGAGTAGCACCTGGCATACTACGAGTATATTCGAGACACAAGCGCTCACGCTCTTCATCAGACTTACCTGGAAAATCGATCATCTCTCTCTTTCGATCTATTGGAAACAAGGAACTTTCCCCGGGGAGATCATCCGCTCTCAAATGGCTACCAGCCACGTACCACAACGAACTATCCTGGTAAAGAGGACAGTTGGCCTGGTTGAAAAAATCAGGGTCGTGGAAAGCTTCACGCCATTTTTCACTATTCACCTTCGGATTGTCTCTTCCATCTCTATGCCACATGGTGCAGTAAGGGACATCGGCAGGTTCCAGCAATATTCCAAGTGTTTTCAAACTGGAAGGACGATGACGAGATGTTAGTACGTAGGCAACGGCATCCACCAAGCCAGGTAATTCCGCAAAATCGATAAACGGCTGATGATCGAGATCATATTCGACAACAGGCTGCAATCTCTGGGCCTGTGGCCCTAGCTCCGTCCTGGCAATCTCACGTGCAACATCAGTAGCATTGCGAAGATCACTTAGCAAAGATTCCGGTACTATACCCTTGAACACCGTGTATCCTCGCATCTGGAATTCGACGATATGCTTTTCCGAAATTTTAAATGCCATTTCACGTAACTCCTAGGGTAGCAAGATCTATGGTTCAATACCCCAATTAGAAATGTCATCCTGGTTCAAGATCAGAATCAATCCTGTTCCGTTCCCGGCACCAGGTAACAGTATTAGATTGTTGACCAGGCGACGGCCGTTTAATATACGGTTGTGATTACAAGATATATAAATCTCAAGGGATTACTATACAGCCAACTAAATCCTGGTATAGGCTGAATCCATAAAGCAAGGACCGGATCAATCCAAACCTGATAGTAGAGAAACTACTTGGTAATAGGCAAAGAACGCACTAATTGGAACCCAGAACACGGATCAGCATGTACCTGTGCAGCCTGTGAGGCACGGGCTGTTGAACAACGCAGGTTTGACCAAGTAGCCCAGGGTCGTAAAATCGGAAGAAATGAAAGGTGTCCTTGTGGAAGTGATAAAAAGTACAAAAAATGCCACGGTGGATAGTGATACCCAACCATTGTGTGCACACCAGCCCGATTTAAAAACAGGGGGCGCCCAGAAAAGTATTGATTATTTTTAAGCAAATCTTATCTACTAAAACAAGAGGCACACCGTGATTATCGATTCTCATTTACACGTATGGAGTCAAGAAGAGTCGCGATACCCCTTCGGAGAAGTATCGAGGCCTCCTTCGGAAGACGAAGCATCGGTTGAATTACTAAGCCAGTATATGGCCCAATCCGGTGTGGAAAAGGCTGTCATAGTGCAGCCAATCCACTATCTATATGACAACCGGTATGTCGCAGATTGCTTATCCCGTTTCCCCGGAAAATTTGCAGCAGTTGCGCTCGTTGATCCTAAGGAGCCAAGCTCTCCGGAAAAACTTGAAGACTTGGTCCGCAACCAGGGTTTTGGAGGAATGCGTCTCCACTTATCAAGACAAGCCGATCCAGCAGTACTGTCGATGCCTGACCAAGACCCTTTGTGGAAACGGGTAGAAGAACTAGACGCATGTTTCATTATTCTAGGTAAGGCCGATGCATTACCGGCAATCGAACCAATCATCGGCCGTTTCCCCGGGGTAAAAGTGGTTCTAGACCACCTAGGAGGACCATCTCTTGATGAAAAACCTCCATATCCTCTTCGCAACAATATCTTGAAGATGTCAGATTACCCTAACGTCTACGTCAAGATATCCAACATGAATCGAATATCTCAGCAACCTTATCCACACCGAGACACCCACGACCTTGCACGAAGTATCTATGATGCTTTTGGTCCCGAACGGCTTATGTGGGGCACCGATTTTCCGCATGTTCTCAAAGCTGGTGGATACAACCGGGCGTTGGAACTGGTTCGGGATGAACTCGACTTCCTGAACAAAGAAGACAAGGCCTGGCTGTTCAACAAGACCGTTCAAAAAGTGTGGAAGTTCGAGTAGCCTCCCGTAACAAATGGACCTATATACAATTACAAGCACCCTTCTAGGTAATGTTGTGAATTTGAAGCGTGGGAATCTTATTTTGTTCCCCAGGTTTTTACTTCGCTACAAAGGTAGTTTCCACACCGTTTTTTATTAGCGGCCATATCCCAAGGAAGGACCAAAATACCATGCCCAAACCCAGGATGATGTACTACACCGATGCAAGACATCCGCTTGTATATATGTACGAGCCACCAATGAGAAAAGAGGAGTTTGAATCAACGATTGATGAGTTAGTGGGCACACCTATAGAGGCAGTGATGTTTTGCCTGGGTGATGGACGCACAGTGATGCATGATTCTAGTGCAGGAGAGCTCTGGGGACACAACGTTGAAAAATGGGATCACGTGATATTTCGACGTGCCCATCAGAACATCAAGTCTCTTATAGAAGAAGATAATGATCCTCTCCGAATTATTTGTGATCGTGCACACGCCAAGGACATGCTTTTGTATCCAACCCTCCTGGCACAGCTACCAAGTGGAGTGAGAGGTGGACCAGGATATGACATACGGAGTTCTGACTTCAGGCTTGACAATCCCCAGCTGGAAATCGGGGCATCCGAAAATATCTCACCAAGTTATCCCGGGCTACACTGCGCAGATTTCAAGCATCAAGAAGTAAGAGACGAGCGATTTGGAATCATCAACGAGGTCTTGAATAACTATCCTGTAGACGGATTCGAACTTCAACTGAATTTCTGGCCATATTACTTCCATCCCCAAGAAATAGATGAAGGCACAAAGACTATGACCAACTGGATGGAAGATATTTACCATTCAGTCAAACAGGGACATCCAGACCGAGAGTTTGTAGTGACTATTCCCGCCAATATGGATGTTTGCCTTTCAAGAGGACTTGATATCCGTGAATGGATCCGGCGGGGAATTGTAGACGTCTTGGTTGGCCAGCCTCTACAGCGACCAGAACTGATGGATCCTAATGGGGCTTTCCTAACTTATGATGCTGAAACTCTGGCAAATTTACGTAGCCTGGTAAAAGCTACCTCCAACACAGATTGCCGGGTCCATGCAACAGTAAACAACTCGATTGATTCAGATCGTCTGAGCAATGCCCCGATAGAAATGATCCGGGCTGCAGCAGGGAATTTCTGGGAACAAGGAATCGATGGTATGTATGTCAACTGGTTTGGTAGTTGGCCCTACCAATCAGAGTTCTATGAAAGTCTGCGGGAATTGCCTCACCCCGACATCATGGCTCCCAAAGACAAGCACTATCATGTCCCCACCGCTATGGGAATCGATCCAGAAGGTAAATTGGCAAAACAACTTCCTGCCGACCTTGTGGTCGGATCACACGTCCCTATTGATCTGACAATTAACGATGACTTACTGCTCTGGGATGATGCCGCCAGGGTACATGAAGTAATTCTCAGATTCCGAATCACCAGTGCAACGGAATTAGACGAATTCGGATTCAAACTGAACGGAATGGATTTGCCCTCAAACCTTATGCGTAAAATTAACAGCATGTACGCAATGAGTTCTCCCCGATACCGGGTATTCGGACAGTGGTTTATCTTCAGACTCGACAAAACTCACTGGCCAGTAAAAGGGAGCAATGCCCTCGAAATCAGTATACTGAGCCGGGATCCTGTAACTACACCAACCCCGTCACTGCGAGATGTAGAGTTGGAAACCAAGTATCTGCTTGGGAAAAGTTTCCATCGCGACTTTATTGATGCTGACCTAGGACCCTACGAATCGAGGACGAGATAGCCGTCTACATCTCTTTACAGGCCATATAGGGGGTTGATGGTGGAGCGGGAGACCGGATTCGAAGCGGCGACAGCCTGCTTGGAAGGCAGGAACTCTACCGCTGAGTTACTCCCGCTCGTATACTCATTATCCATCAATTTCATAGCTAAATCTAGGGTGTGCTGACAAACGGGAACATCGCATCCCCAATTTTTATACCTTCCTGGTCTATCAATACCCCACAACTATCCGATTCAATCCGAAAGATTCCCACCAGAATTGAAACCCTATGACCCAGACTCGATATCGGCAAGTACCTGCTTCACATATTCGAAAGACCGGCGATCAGCAGTGATCTGATCTCCTTCCGTTGCCCCTTCAACCGCGAGATAGCCGTCAAAATCATGGTCATGCATTGCCGATATAGCGAAACGGTAGTCTATATCGCCATCAGGCAATGGGACACGGATAAAAATCGAGTGCTCATTCTCAGGGATATATACCCTGTGGAGATTCTTACAGTGCCAGTACTTTGATCGAGGAGCAAGAGCAACTATAGCTTCATCCGTAGTCTCCTC
>CAZSLO010000003.1:0-51100 GCA_964608025.1 uncultured Dehalococcoidia bacterium
GAACCTTACCAAGGCTTGACATGTTAGTAGTAGGAAACCGAAAGGATGACGATCTCGGGGTAACTCGAGAAGCTATCACAGGTGCTGCATGGCTGTCGTCAGCTCGTGCCGTGAGGTGTTGGGTTAAGTCCCGCAACGAGCGCAACCCTCGTCGTTAGTTATTTTCTCTAGCGATACAGCCTCCCACAAGGAGGAGGAAGGTGGGGATGACGTCAAGTCATCATGGCCCTTATGCCTTGGGCTACACACACGCTACAATGGCCGGTACAATGGGTCGCGAAATCGCGAGATGGAGCCAATCCCACCAAAGCCGGCCCCAGTTGGGATTGCAGGCTGAAACCCGCCTGCATGAACGCGGAATCGCTAGTAACCGCAGGTCAGCACACTGCGGTGAATACGTTCTCGGGGGTTGTACACACCGCCCGTCACGTCATGGAAGTCGGCAACACTTGAAGTCGCTGGGTCAACCCTTCGGGGGGACAGGCGCCGAGAGTGGGGTTGGTGACTGGGACGAAGTCGTAACAAGGTAGCTGTACCGGAAGGTGCGGCTGGATCACCTCCTTTCTAGGGAGTGGTAACTGGGCTGGCAACAGCTCATGTTTACTCCTAGGTCGGTCGGCGAGTGGGTTAACCACGAAGCGATGGGTCGAGCCGGATTCCGATTCGTCGGGAAGAGCTCCCCAATCGCGGACTGCTAGCCCCATTAGACAGCTCGCCGTCTACTAAACGTTCTCTTAGGAGAACAAAACAGATTACAAATCGTTTCCTTCCACTATTCAGCGGTTAAGGGAAAAGGGCTACTACAGAGTGGCCCTTTTTTATTGACGATACTAACTGGGGCTGTAGCTCATCTGGGAGAGCGCCGCCTTTGCAAGGCGGAGGTAGGGGGTTCGAGTCCCCCCAGCTCCACCAACTTTCTTTTCACACAGCACCGAAGTGTTCCACTTCATAGAAATTGGTACTGCCCGAATACTGGTGGTTTACCATAAACATGATCTAGGTAATTAATGAAAACCACCGCATCTTACTATTCAGAGCAACAGAGATTCCGACAATGGTGGTTGTGGGCTATTCTTCTTCCAGGACCAGCATTCCTCTTCTGGACTACTGTGCAACACGTTTTTCTAGGAATTTCGACCGGTAAAAACCTCGGAGATATCTACATCTTCCTCATATTGACAGTGATATTTAGTATCGGATTCCCATTGTTTATGTACACAACCGGACTTGATACACAAGTTACATCCCATGGATTATCGGTTCGTTTTCGACCATTCCACCGAAAATGGCGAGTTTTTGAATTCGAGAGTATTCTCGAAGCCGAGGCTCTCACATATAGTCCCTTGAAAGACTTTGGTGGATGGGGAATTCGTTACGGGAAAAAGGGTAAAGCATATAGTGTTAGTGGCAACGAAGGGGTCCTTCTAAAACTAAAGAACGGTAAGAGTGTTTTGATTGGCTCTAAGAAACACGAAGAACTAGGTAGAGCAATCAAACAGCGCATCTTAATCAACTAGAGGACCCAAGATCGGGATAGTGAAGGGGCATGCCTTTTTTCCCAACTTCATAGCGAGTAATATGCCAGCGCCCAAGATTGGGAGCTAGAAACATATCGAGATTTCGACCGCAAAACGCGATATTAGTGGGACAAGCGATGACTGTACCTTCTTGATCCTCAGCCACTACACCCAGGTTGCCAGAAGTCGTGAACCTATATATCCGATCTGGGCGATAACACGCAATATATAAGTCTCCATCCTCGGCAAACGCTACTCCATCCGGAACAGTACCTGGCAAATTTACCATTGTCTCTATTTCACCTGCCAATCCATTTTCGTCGATCATAATCTTGGCCACTCGAGGAGGATTAAGACTCATAGTAACTGCTAAATACTTTCCATCTGGTCCTAGGCAAACACCATTCGGAAATTCTTTAAGTCTCCGATCCCAAACTTCAGTACTACCACCAGGGCGGATTTTAAATATCTTGCCATTGTCCGATTTCCACTCTCCCGAATCACATACGTAGAGATTACCTTCTCCATCAAATACCAGATAATTCGGGGTAGTGAACATCTCATCCGGAGAGCCGGTTGAATAGATAGTGACGATACCCCCAGGGGTTATTCTCTGAATACACCTGTTTTCAATATCACAAGCATATATATTATTAGCTACATCGAGTGCTATTCCGAGTATGAACCCACCGGTGTTTGCAAATTCCACCACTTTTTTACCATCTAAGCTTATGCGGTATAGTTGGCCTGCTTCACCACCAGCATATATATTTCCATCAAGGCCCCAGGCAATACCTTCAGGGTGATCTAATCCTTCTGCAAAAGTGTGGACTTGAGTGTCGTTATTAAGCAACGCCATATCGACCTCTCTAGGTTACGCAACTATGTTCTTTCGGGCTCGGGTAAGAATCCTGAATTCAGGAACCCACCATCAATAGGAATAGCGGTGCCACTTATATATGTCGATTGTGGGCCGCAAAGAAAGAGTGCCAAGTCCGCGATTTCTTCTGGCAATACCTCTCGTCCTAGAGGCATCCTTTTTAATCGTTGCTCCCTTAACTCAGGATCGCGTTCGTATACCATCTGGGTCATTGGAGTTGCAGCAACACCTGGACACACAGCATTTATATTGATTCCATACCTGGCCCACTCCAGTGATAGCATACCCGCCAGGTTTACTAGCCCTGCCTTCGATGGACCATAAGCTCCCCTCTCTGGTATAGGAGACATGGCAGCGACAGAAGATACTAGTACTATCCGGCCACCTTGCCCCTGCTCTACCATTTGTTTTCCCGCCTCACGGCAGAACAAGAAAGCCCCGGTCAAGTGCGTGTCTAAAGCACTTTTCCATTGATCAAGCGTCAGCTGCAATGTAGGTGTCTTGATATTATTTCCGGCACAATAAACCAGGTAATCTAGCCGCCCATATTTTTCTACCGCACATCGGATCGTACCCACTACTGAATTTTCGTCGGTCACATCCACTGCGTTTGCAATCGCATCACCACCCCCAGATCGGATGTTTTCCGACAAGATATTCGCAGCTCCAATATCCATATCAGCAACTAAAACCTTTACATGCTGGGCAGCAAATCTTTTACAGATAGAGCTCCCTATGCCACCAGCCCCTCCTATAACGACCGCGATATTATCTTTCAAGTTTCAAAAGCCTTCCTTTTCTAAAGGTATCAAAAGAGGTAATTGGTACCTGGGATCTATCCATCGGATAAGAATATCTTGACCAGCAGATATTACACCGCTCTCAAATCCATAGATAGTGATAAAAACCCAGTTCTCCTAAAACATTCATGGGAATTCTTCCTGTTTAGTTTTTGAGCCATTGGATAATGGTATCCTCTTCTCTTGCGCTATGAATTGATATCATATTGAGACTAACAAAAACGATCGTTCCTAGTGAGAGGAATTCAAAGACTTCATGACGGTATTTAGGGCCGGTGTAGACATTGGTGGCACATTCACAGACGTAGTGTTCCTGGGCCACGATGGTTCAATTAAAGTAATTAAAGTTGCCAGTACACCCGATGACTACAGCCGCGCGGTCATCGAGGGTTTGGATCGCGGTATTAGAGATCTCGGTATAAGACCCGGGGATATTTCTGAACTCGGGCACGGCTTCACCGTTGCAACAAACGCTATACTCGAAGGCAAAGGTGAACCGACCGCCCTGATCACAACGGCAGGTTTCAAAGATGTCCTTGAACTCACTAGAATACGAACACCTCGCCTCTACGATCTGTATTATCAAAAACCTCGTCCACTTGTAGAACGTCACCTACGCCTGGAAGTAAGAGAGCGAGTCGATTTCAAGGGGCAAGTCCTTGAGCCATTGGATGAAAATGACGTAACAAAAGTCATCGGAATAGTTGAAGATTCGGGCATTCGGTCAGTCGCGATATCGTTACTCCATTCCTATGCAAATCCTGAACACGAGCGACTAATTGCAAAAGCATTCTCCAACGCCCTTCCCAGAGTAAATCTCTCCGTCTCTAGTGATCTCTTGCCAGAAATGCGAGAGTACGAACGTACCAGCACTACTGTTATAAATGGATACGTTAGACCCGTAGTCGAAGAGTATCTCCTCCGCTTAAGCAAGGGATTAAAGGAAATGGGTATCTCTATCCCACTAACAGTCATGCAATCCAACGGTGGTCTAATTCCCTTAGAAATCGCAAGAACAAAACCAATGTACTGCATCGAATCAGGACCCGCGGCTGGAGTGGTTGGCGCTTTTCATCTTGGAAGGCGCTTGGATGAACCTAACCTCATGACTTTCGATATGGGTGGCACAACAGCCAAGGCATCGATAATAGAAGCCAGTGAAATGCTTCTTGCTCCGGAATACGAAGTCGGAGGAGGCATGAACGCTGGCCATAGATTATTACGAGGTTCTGGATACATCCTACGGGTACCAGCCATAGACATAGCAGAAGTTAGTTCTGGTGGAGGGAGCTTAGCCTGGGTCGATAAGGCAGGCGGCCTCCAGGTTGGTCCCCATAGCGCCGGGGCTGTGCCTGGGCCAGTATGTTACAACACTGGAGGCAACAACCCTACGGTAACTGATGCCAATGTGGTACTTGGATATTTGAATCCTAAATACCTCCTTGGAGGATCTTTCCCAATTGACTCGGACAAGGCAAAGGCCGCAATCGAAGAAAAAGTGGCGAGGCCTTCCGGAATGTCTGTTATCGATGCAGCTTGGGGAATCCACGTACTAGTCAACTCCAACATGGGTCGGGCATTGAGAGCGGTATCTAGTGAACGTGGACGAGATCCACGAAGATTCAGCATGATGGCATTTGGTGGCGGCGGCCCAATTCACGCTAGTGGACTGGCTGATGCACTAGGCATATCCCGCATTATAATTCCTCCGTCCCCCGGAGTCTTTAGTGCCTTTGGTTTACTATTCGCCGACGTAGAACACCACTTCGTACGAACTTACTTCAAGACGTTCGAAGAAATCAATATAGAAGAAATCAACAGCATCCTCGAGGAACTCAAGAACGAAGGCAATACGCTTCTAAAGGCTGAGGGATTCGAAATTTCCCTACAGGAAATGCAAATACAGTTGGATATGAAATATATGGGCCAGACATCGGATCTTACTATCAATATGCCAACATCCAAGTTCAGTCATAACAACAACCCCGCAATCGCCGAGGAATTTATGCGGGAACACGACAAAACCTACGGGTACCGAGTCGACGAACCGCTCCAGATAGTAAGTATTCGAGTGATCGCTAGGGGCCTATCACAAACCTCCAGAGTCCCAAACAATATTGAACTCAATAACTCGATTACTCCGAAAACTACCGATCAAAGAGTCTATTTTGGCAAAAATGGCTGGATAGAAACTCCTATCATCAACCGCATCACGCTTGGGGCAAGTTATACAAATGGGCCTATCATCATCGAAGAATACGACTCGACTACCGTGGTTCCACCCGGATGGCGGGCATCCCTTGACCCAATGAAAAACATAGTCCTAGAACACACTCCCTAGCAATATAGGATCGACCAGCTATGAGAGATAATCCAATGAGACAAGAACCATCACTAGATCCCATAACCCGCGACGTTATCAGGAATTACCTATACAGTGCCGCTGATACGATGGCCGTCACGGTAGTACGGACAGCACGCTCCGCAGTCGTCAAGGACGGTATGGATTTTTCGACTGCCATATTCAATGCCGACGGGGATCAAGTCGCACAAGGCCTAACTCTACCCCTACACATGGGTGCAATGCAGCCTGCCCTGGACGCCGTACGCGCCTACTTCAATGACGACGTTAATCCAGGGGATATTTTCATCAACAACGATCCTTATGAAGGCGGCAGTCATTTACCTGACATCTTTCTTTTCAAACCCGTCTTTTACAACGACATCCTTGTAGCGTGGACATCCGTTATCGCTCATCAAACAGATATTGGTGGTCGAGTGGCAGGAGGCAATGCTTGTGACAATACCGAGATATACCAAGAAGGCCTTCGGCTGCCACCAATAAAACTATTCGAAAAGGGTGTTAGAAACGACGCTGTCTGGCGTATCTTGAGTAAGAATGTACGGGTACCGGAAATGGTACAGGGCGACGTCCTCTCTCAAGTTGCGGCGGTACAACAAGGCGAACGGGATGTGCTTCAGCTCCTGGAAGAATACGGAATCGAGGACCTCAAGACATACATGTCAGACATTCTCGACTACACCGAACGCCTCACACGAGCTGAGATAGAAAGTTTACCAGACGGTACTTGGGATTTTTCCGACTACGTAGATGATGACGGTTTCACTACCGACCCGATCGAGATAAAAGTCAAAGTGACAATCAATCGCGACGAAATGCTAGTAGATTTCACCGGAACTTCACCCCAGGCAAAGGGCTCAATAAACCCAAATCTGCCGTTTACTAAGTCCGCCGTATATGCGGTTTTCAAATGTCTTACCAACCCAGATATAACAGCAAATGCCGGTTTTTTCAGACCGTTCAAAGTGGTCGCCCCACCGGGATGCTATGTTAACCCTCAGCATCCCGCACCCGTAGCTGCCCGGGGCCTTGGCGGATTCCGGATAGCACATGCCGTTTTCGGAGCAATGTCTAAGGCTCTACCAAACGAGGTACCAGCAGCATGGGGCGGTGGTGAAGTTGGGATAAGCTTCGGAGGCTACGATGAAAACGGCAAGGCATTTGTATTTGTTGAATTCAACAACGACGGTCCAAGGGGCGGCGGGCCTTTCGCAGATGGTGCAGATGGTGCAGCCGCACCGATACACAACATGGCCAATACACCCATAGAAACAATCGAAGCAAATCATCCGCTTTTAATCAAACGCTATGGCTTCTTGCCTGACACAGCAGGCGCTGGTAAATATAGAGGAGGTCTCGGAATGGTGCGCGAATTCGAGCTCCTTCACAAGGAGGCCACTCTGCAAATCCGCTCTGATCGGAGCAAATTTCTCCCCTGGGGCACTCAAGGCGGGTCGCCCGGTAGCCGTTCCTACAATATCCTCAACCCAGAATCTGACAACGAGATCCTCCCTGCAAAATTTCTACGTACGCTGACAAAAGGCGATGTATACCGTCTCATACAGCCCGGTGGAGGGGGATATGGTGATCCATTAGAGAGGGACCCCGAGGCTGTACTCGCTGACATTAAACAGCAAAAAATATCATCTGCTCATGCAAAGTCAGCTTACGGAATCGTACTAACAGCCAACTCAGTCTCTATTGATATCAACGCGACAAAGACCTTGCGAAGGCAAATGCTTCAAGACCGAGGACCATTAACTACAGACCCAGAGGTGGTACTATCTTCTGAAATGAGCTATCTGGATACTCCCCCTGAGCTTTAGCCATGAGATCTGCGGATCAGATGTACAATATGCCTATCGACGTTTCGACTGACATATATTTACCATCCCCGCCACCACGAGAGATCGTAGAGCGTTATGCTCCACCCGACGACAGCTAATTCCCCTTTATATTGTGCCGATTACGGAACTATCTCAATAAACCCGTTCATGAGCACCAGGGGAGTAATTAATCGCGGCAAAGAATTGGACCTTGGCATACGTCTGCTCGCACATGATGGCAACCAGGAAGAGGCGAAGATAGCAGGTGAATTTGAAAGATATAAAGCTACCTGGAAGTAATTTCTACAACCGCACTAAGTACACCCCACTGTTATAGCCGCTAACCCGACAAGCCCAGCCGGGAAACCACATAAGATACCAAGTTCCTTGAGGACCTCCGTCAACGATTCTCCTTAAAGCATGATCCTCATAAATCGATATCCTCGATGTGCTAGACTACCGACTAATTCTAGATAGATTTAACCGAATTGGAGATCTCATATGGGAAGAGTAAACAAAGTAATTGAACTTTTGGAACATGGGCAGCCAGTACTTTCAACAGGAGCACACGAATTAACATATGAGGCGGGCCTAGATATGGCCCAGACCTGGGCAGATATGATTCAGGTAGAGTTCGAGCATCACGCCTTCGACCCAGTTGGCCTATATAAATTCATGCAGGGGCTTCATGCCGGCGGACCAACACCAAGTGGACACCCTACGCCAACAGTCATCTCCACTTTACCATCCAATTGTATTAGCCCTGAAGAAGTACGATACAACGCTTGGCAATCTCGGCATGTACTATCGGCAGGTATACACGGTATCTTACACACTCACGCTCGAAGCGTTGAAGCCGTAAAGTGGTTTGTGGCCACCACACGATTTCCATTTCAAACAATTGGCATTGACAAGGGCATCCCCGAGGGTTTGCGTGGGGGAGGAGGTCAATCCCGACCTGCAGCAATATGGAACACAGACCCCAATAACTACCTCAAAATTGCTGATCCTTGGCCACTAAACCCAGACGGAGAACTACTACTGGGGCTAAAGATTGAAGACCGGCACTGCCTACCTGATGCCGACAATATAGCTGGAGTACCGGGCATATCCTGGGGAGAATGGGGACCCGGGGACATGGCTATGTCATTTGGAGATTCAGAAGGCCACGACCCGCCTTATCCTAAACATATGGATGAAGCCCGAAATAAAGTGCAATCCGCCTTAGAAAAGGCTGGTGGAGCATTCTACTGCTCGTGGAGAGATGAATCGATGACTGAAGAACAGATCGTACTTCATCTAATCGAAAACATCGGATCGAAGATTGTCCCTTGTCCAAACGCAGAAGTGGCCGATTCCGTGCGGAAACGCTTTGGGAGAACCATGCCATGGTAATCGGGTAAGGCTTTGCCTTCCTCCCAGTTCACGCGAAACTAACTGCACTGGTCAGATCCAACTCGGTTTCAGTGGGGCTTGGATTCAATAAATTATGTGATTTGATGCTAAAGTCCTACACCACAATAATCCACGCATAAATTTGGACAGAAAGTATCAACCAAATTTGCAAATTGCGATTGTACGCCCCTGTGCCTCTTTATTGACGCTAGGTGTATGCGGGGATAGAATTGGTTTCGCTGTTCCAAGAGGCAGAGGATTTGGCGCTTGAGTAGGGCTTAACAACCTCCTGCGACCGACTCAGTCAACTATGTAACAGCTAACTATGTACTTTCTCAAGGAGGAGAAGTAATGCGACTTGCACGCTATATAGCACCGGGTGCATCAGGTCCAGCTGTAGGAATAATTGATGCCAATGACAACATCGCCGAAATTCATGGTTCTTGTGGAGACCTAGGACCGCTACTATTGTTAGACAAAGTGACTTTGGGAAAAGTCGCTGACACCTCACTCAGGAGCCACAAGCTTGAAGACGTTCGACTACTAGCCCCGGTAGGTAACCCTGGCAAGATTTTTGCCCTAGCAGGTAACTATCATCCGCATGACTCGGATCGAGACGTGAACGTTGACGTAGAAATACCGAAATTCTTTATCAAGCCGATCACTTCTCTGATAGGCCCTACGGACGAAATCCCAAACACACAAGGTACCTCAACTGTGAACACTGTGGAGGAAATCGAGCTAGGAGTGGTAATTGGGAAACCCGGCAAAGACATCTCGACAGCCGATGCCATGAGCCACGTGTTTGGATATACGATCATGAATGACTTCTCCGGCCGAGACCTCAAGCTCAATCCCCAGAGGAACATTGAGGGTCAAAATGAATGGTTCGAATGGCTAAATGGCAAATGGCTGGATGGATTTTGCCCGACCGGGCCATGGGTTGTACTCTCAGAGGATATCCCTAATCCAGACAATCTTCAGGTAACAACCAAGATCAACGGTGACATCCGAGTAGACGGCAACACCAGCCGGATGCTGTTTGATATACCTCATCAAATCGCTTACATCTCCAAGCTCACTACGCTTGAGCCAGGAGACATGATTGCTACCGGTGTAGTACCTCTAGCGCCTGGAGTGGACGATGAGATATACATCCAGCCCGGTGACGCTGTAGAAGGCATTATAGAAGGTATAGGGACACTGTGTAATCGAGTCTCTAGCTAACTACCACGAAAACCAAACAGGAGTAATCCCATGAAACTAGTCCTATTCAATGACTTCACACCAGGTGTATTGAAAGGCGACAACGTAGTGGACATTTCTAGCGAAGTCTCTCAGGTTCCACACATAGATGGCCAAACCTGGATGAGTGGTATCATCGATAACTTTGACAGCCTTAGGAGCGGGATTGAAACCGCCGTCGCATCCTCCAATGGAGTGCCAACAAGCGAGGTACGCTTACGAGCGCCTCTCCCTGAACCAAAGCGTCTAGTCTGTATGGCAGGTAACTTCATGGAAAATGGTTCCCTGAAAATACCAACCGATAGAGATGCATTTCTAAAATCCCCTTCCGCTGTCATTGGTGACGGGGACACGGTTGTATTACCTGACTGTCCTGCACCTCATTTTCACCACGAGGGTGAGCTAGGGCTTGTGATAGGGAAAACCGCGGATCACGTCAGCGCTGACCAAGCCGCATCTAATATCTTCGGGTACCTCCAGTTCATAGACGTTTCCGCCCGAGGTGTGAGTCCTAACGGTAACAATAGCTTCTTCTGGCAAAAATCATGGGATACATTCGCCCCCATGGGACCAGCAATTGTTACCGCTGACGAGATCAAAGATCCTCAGAACTTGGATGTCAAACTCTGGGTGAGCGGCGATATACGACAAGACCTCAACACTTCTGATATGGGTCGTTCAGTATACGAGGTCGTCGAGTTTGTATCCTGGATCACAACACTCAAGCCGGGTGACGTAATATCGACTGGCACCAACCATACCGGGCTGGGACCTATCCAGGACGGGGACAAAATTGAGATGGAGATAGAGGGACTTGGCCCCAGGCTGACTGTCAACGTCAAAGATGATTGGAAGCGCACATGGCCACGTGAGACACTTTCGAAAATGACAGGGTTCGAATCCAGTGTCCGTTCGAAACTAGGTTAGTAAACGTTTTATATACCGGGTGTTGGGATCAGGTTAGATCCCAACACCCGGTACTTATTACCTAATCGAAAGTTAGTACACTCCGCGCTACTTCCCCTTTGCTAAGAACATCGAATGCGGTGTTGACCTCGTCAAGTGGGAATGTACGTGTTATTAACTCATCCAGTCGAAGCTTACCAGCCTTGTATAGGCTAAGTAGCCTAGGGAATTCTATCTTTGGTCTCGAGCTACCATACATCGAAGCTATGACTGTCTTTTCTTGCATTAAGTCACGCGCATCAATAGTCACGGGTGTGCTCTCGGGTGCATGGCCTACCCATACGGTAATCCCACGTTTCCTTGTGCACCGGATACTCTGGACAAACGGAGCCTCAACGAGACCAATGGCCTCGAAAGCATAGTGAACCCCGAATCCTCCAGTCAATTCAATAATCTTCTCAACCGGATCTTCCCTAGCCGCGTTCACAATATGTGTAGCTCCAAATTCCATAGCCATATCCAATTTATTGTCGAGCAAGTCAACTGCTATGATAGTAGTAGCTCCGGCAATTTCGGCACCTTGCATACAATTGAGTCCTACCCCACCAGCACCGAACACCGCAACAGAAGTACCTGGCTGAACTTGTGCAGTGTTGATTGCCGCACCAACACCCGTCGTCACACCACAGCCAACCAGCGCAGCCTGTTCAAATGGAATATCCTTGTCGATAGGTACTGCAGCTACTTCAGGAACAATGGCATAGGGCGCAAAAGTACCCAATTCAGAAAGTCTATTGATTACAGCGTGATCTTTAACACGTTGCAGCTTGGGACTAGAAAGAGGGTTGTAGCAAAGAACTGGCCACCCCTTCTGGCACACCTCACAATGACCGCAACTAGCTCGCCATGACAAGATGACGTGATCACCTTTCTGAATATTCGTGACACCTGGGCCAACCGCTTCCACAATACCGGCTCCTTCATGGCCAAGTACAGTGGGTAGAGGGTGGTGTGTCCAATCTCCTTTTACGACGTGCCAATCAGAGTGGCAGACGCCTGAAGCCCCTAATTTAACCATCACTTCACCTAAGCCAGGTTCTCCTTGTGCCACTTCCTCAACCACTAATGGTGTACGAGCTTCATAGAGTACAGCAGCCTTCATATTAATCCCTCGCTATATGTCGAATAATCATGGTTGTATCAACACAAATATTACCGAAAAACATCTAGATGCGGAGTTCTGTACGAGAATTTACTAAAGACTCCGGTATCTTCGTATCTTTCATGAACTTCACTAATCGTTCGTGGACTTGCCTGGCTAAATCCGGGTTCTCCTCAATCACATTTGATTGCTGCAAAGGATCAGACGGTAGGTGATATAGCTGTGAAAGTCCTGGATCCACACTATAAAGCAATGACCAATCATCCACCGTAACTGTAGTGATAGGTGCTATACCAAGCCTTCGTCGGATATTGTCAACTGAATCTACCGTGTCTCCAGGATTAGCAAACGGTACGGTCGTTATAGTGAAATCACGACCAGGCAACGACGTGTCTCGAACCTTCGGCAATATGGAAATACCTTCCACTGACTCCGGGATGCGCTTGTCCATCAAATCGAGAACCGTCGGCATTACATCGATTGCGGACGTAATACCTTCGTAGATACCTGCTCCCGCACCCGGAACATAAACCAACAGGGGCACCAGCGCTATCTCTTCATACAACGGAGAAAATCCCCACGTGGAGTCTGGGTCTCCATGACCATAGACCGATCCGTCCGGTCTTTTGCCAAAGTTCAATTTTCCAAACAGCCCGCCGTGCTCACCGAAATAGAAGCCATGATCCGAAGTAAATATCACAGCGGTATTTTCCATTAAACCCATGTTTTCAACCGTTCGGAGCAAGTATCCAATCCAGGTATCAACCATAGTGACTTCACCTTTATAGGTTGCAAGTGCCTTCCTTACCCGTTGTTCAGTGAAGTCCGGATGGTCCTGCCAGTGACCATATAACGGCTGTATGATCTCTCCATCGTAATCTGGCATATAAAGTTCTGTGTAGTAGTTGGGAGCGTCCCATGGTTCATGTGGATCCCAAGTATCAATGTAGAGAAAGAATTCTTCTTTGTGGTGGAGTTGGAGCCACTGCATAGCTCGAGTCATAGTTTGGGCCACGTTTCGGTCCGCCTCAAAGCGCCAGGCTTCCTTGGCGTCACGTGACTCGTGGTGATGTGTATCAATTAGGCGTGTAACCGAACCTTCTTGTCCAGTGTACATAGAGAAGGTCTGGAAACCCTTGTCGTAATTCATGCCGCCTCGGAGATAGAATGGCGTGTCTACCATCGCTGCCGTATGAACCCCATCCGCCGCAAGTATTTCTGCAAGTGTCACGGCATCTTCAGGTATTGGCTCCCATCCCATAAATGACATAGTCCATCGTCCAGTTGCATGATCGGCACGTGTTGGCATAGTGGGAAAACCAGCCGCGTAATGTCGTCCAAATCTTGTCGCCTTGGCCGCTAAAGCATCAAGGGAAGGCGTCTTGATTTCCGATTTGCCATACGCTCCAAGGTGATCTTGCCGAAATGTATCCGCAACTATCCAAATGACGTTCAATTACCAACTCCTTCTGAAAAAACCACGCCTCCCATGTCCATCAACAAATTTTATTTAGTTAGTCCTAGCTTTGTTATCTAGTAAATCTAGCCCCGAGGTTAAAGGACAAGATATGGCATCTCTAGATAAAAACTTCAGGACTTAGCATCCCCCTTTACCCTGATTATCCAGTCGGTTAACGGGCTAGGTGAAGGTATCGTTTGTATGTTCACAACTGCCGGCTTACCTGCAGACAAGGCTCGCTTCAAAGCCGGTTCTAGTCCATCAGTTGTCTCTACATATTCACCATGAGCACCTAGAGATTCGGCCATTTTGTCATAGCGGGTCGGCAACAGTTCCGTAGCTACTGCCCTGCCGTATAAATCAACCTGCTGGTGGTAGTCAATGCCCCAAACACCATCGTTGCCGATTATTATGACGATCGGCACAGCATGCCGAACAGCAGTATCTAGTTCCATAGCATTAAATCCGAAGGCACCATCGCCAGTAAGCAATATTGCCATCGAGTTTGGGTTCGCTACTTTCAACCCTATGCTGAAAGGTACGCCCCATCCAATCATGCCAAGGGTACCATTGGTAAACCAGCTATTCGGCCGTTCACAAGGGTGATATGCAGCTCCATAAAAAGCGAAGTCGCTACCTTCAAATACTAGGTTAGTATTCCCAGTAACAAGGGGAGAAAGGGCCCGATGAACATCCATAGCATGGGTATTACGTTCTGAATCAGCCAAGGCTTCGAGCCTCGCCCTCTGATCAATAGAAATGGCTTCCAAATCTTGTACCATCGGATGTTCCGACCAGCCATGTTTTTCAGCCTCACTAGACAACTGATTTACCACAGCCCCGACATCTCCTTGTACAGCCACATCAACACCGCGCGATAGACCTATTAAATCCACTGACGGCTCAACCTGGACAAATTTACACTCGGGCGAGAAGGTCGGTGGGTCTCCAAAATTGATCATGAAATCTATCTTTTTGCCTAGAAGAAGTACCGCGTCTGCCGCCCGCACATAGGCAGCGGCTTCATTCACACGGCCATCGGCTAAACCAAAACACAGGGGATGGCTGTCGGGTACCAGACCACGCGAAAATTCCTCGGTGAACAGCGGGATTCCCGTGATCTCAACCAGCCGTTGAAGGTCATTTGGCCGGGTAGAAAAGCCTCCGTTGCCCGCGATTATCACGGGGCGTTTTGAATTTCTAAGTAACTCTATCGCCTCTTCAATAACAGATGGGTCGGCTTGTTGAAATCCTCTTGGCCTAGACCCTTTCGAGGGAAATAGTTGAACCAGGGAAGGATCGATCTTAGCCTCTTGAACGTCAAGGGGAATTGTTAAATGCACAGGCCCACGCCTACCTGTCAAAGCCGTACGAAACGCTCTTGCTATGAATTCTGGTATCCGGTACGGATCCGATATTAGCCACGAACCTTTCGTGACGGGACTGGCCATTCCAACTTGATCAATCTCCTGACTCGCCCCCTGGCCTAGTCGGTCTTGACTAGCACTTCCAACTATATTGACCAGCGGCGATTCCATATGACTTGCAAGTGTTAGGCCCGGGATAGCGTTAGCATGGCCCGGCGTCGTGAACATAGTCACACCGGGAGTCTCCGAGGTTCTTCCCCAGGCATTCGCCATATCGACGGCGCCTTGTTCATGTCTGGTGTCTACAAAACGGAATTTCTCGCCGTGCATATGGTCCATCAATGGCAGGGTATGGTCACCTGCAATCGTAAATACAGTATCCACACCCTCGGCTTTTAGTGCATTACTAATAAGATCTACGCCACGGGTCATAGCTACCTCCAAGCAATAATTTAATTGTACCGGCAAGAATATCAGACAGACTGGCAGCCGTCTCCATGTACTGGTTTATCAAGCATGATCTTATTCAAATACCTGTAAGTGTTTATTACGTGTGATGAAACTCTAGAAATTTTTACTTTCAATTAGATACAAACGTTGCCTTCCATTAGTATTAGGCTCATAGTGATTGGTACAATTACCACGCTAACCTGAGGAGAGAACCATGCCAAATGTAACAATTGATTGGAACGCGGGGAGGACCCAGGAACAAAAGGACAAGATCGCTAAGGTCTTAGAGGATGCCCTGGTTGATATCGGCAAAGCACCTCGCGAGAACGTGAAAATTACCTTCAAGGACAATCCTGTCTAGCAAAACTCTAGACGATCCTAATATTAATTGCGCAAGGTGCGCCCAACGTTTTCGAGTACCCAAAAGCCAAATACACTCGGAATTATCTTGGGATAATCTCTACTTGCGCTGAATCTCACTAAGTTGGCCTTTCGATCCCTAGATCAGCTAGAAAGCGCTGATGCCTGTAAGTTCTCGGCCGAGTAAGAGGGTGTGTACGTCATAAGTCCCTTCGTAAGTATCTACTGTCTCTAGGTTAAGCATGTGGCGAATGGTACGGTGATCCAAAGTGATACCACTAGCTCCAAGGATACCCCTGGCTGACCGGGCTGCTTTAAGTGCTGCACGAACGTTACTTCTCTTTGCCAAAGACACCTGCGTATAACTCATATTACCTTCGTCTTTCAATTGACCTAGACGCCAGGCAAGCATAAGTCCACTAGTATGATCTTCAACCATATCTACGAGCTTCTCCTGAACGAGTTGGCGGGAAGCGATCAGGTTTCCAAACGTCGACCGGTTCTTGGCAAACAGGAGCGCCTCGGAATATACATCCTCTAATGCACCTAATGCTCCCCATGCAATCCCATAACGGGCTTGCGTGAGACAAGCTAGAGCACTGGCCAATGTAAGTGCTCCGGGCAACGCAAATGATTCGGGTATACGGACATCTTGTAGAAACAGTTCGGCCGTGTCAGATGCCTTCATGCTCATCTTGCCCTTGATTGAAATGGCCTCAAAGCCTGGGCTATCTGTCGGGACAATAAAGCCGCCTATCATACCGTCTTGGTTCTTGGCCCAAACTATCGACAAATCGGCTATCGTACCGTTTGTGATCCACATCTTCGAACCTGAAATGACAAACGAGTCACCTTCCTTGCGTACCGTCGTTTCCAATGCTTGTGGATCGGACCCACCATGGTGTTCGGTCAAAGCAAAACATCCTACAAGCTCACCTTTGGCAAGCTTAGGTAGATAATGGCTTTTTTGTTCTTCAGAACCGTAAGAAAAGATGGTGTGCATGACTAAAGCACCCTGTACACTTACAAAACTTCTTAGGGCTGAATCAACCCGTTCAAGTTCATACATGATTAGGCCGTAGGCAACGTTCCCAAGACCGGAGGCTCCATATTTAAGCGGGAGGTTTGCTCCCAACAATCCTATCTCTGCAATCCTTGGGATGATGTCCTTGGGGAAAACATCATGTGACCACCATTCGTTGATGTAAGGTGCTACCTCGACTTCTAGAAATCTACGAACGCTAGATTGGACCTGTCGGTCCTCAGGTGATAAGAGATTGTTTATTGCATAGTAATCAAGCACTTAGATTCACCCCTAGGACAACAAGATCCTCTGGATCAACTGTTATATAAATACAAGACCATCTTTGGAATAATCGGAGAATCACAGTCAAGAACCTACCTCTAAATGCCCGCCTCATCAAGGCTTGCTGGATCGGTGTCACCAAGAATTTCTTCCACCAATTCCCGAGCCCAGCCGAGCAATTTATCTTCTAAATCAGTGCCGCAATGAGGACATTCGTAGTCACCATACCTCAACGCTGTACCGCATTGTTCACACGAAAATATTTGGCCAATTTTAAACATTACAGCTTGGATTTGCTCAGAGGTGGCCATTACGAATTAGCTAACCGGTCCCGCAGAAGTACGATCCCATAAATCTGCAAATTCTTTGGAACCATCATCGTCCCAGTAATCCATGTCAACAGGTTGGTCATAACCACCTCCGTATGCGTCCATAAAACTAGGGGAGCTGGCTGATCGATCCTCTAGATTTGTAATTCCCACCCGCGTAAATATTAGAGGCATGTCCCGGTATTTCACTCTCACTAATGACCGGGGATTAGGATCTGGCTTAGCTTTCTCCCAGCGTTCCAAGGCATCTCGATTTAAAGTAATCCCAAGTCCCGGCCCATCAGTCACGGCAATTGTTCCACCTTCCACCGTGAAAGACGGTGATACCACATCCTCGGACCAGAGATCGGTACCAGTAACGTGATGTATCGTGGCTGTCGGGAACACAGATGCCATGTGAGCAACAAATGCCCTCGTAATATTGCCGCCCGTGTTCTGCATCATAAACGGCATGTTTGCACCCTCAAAAAGCCCAGCTCTCATTATTAACTGACCTATAGGAGTGTGGCCCATCAAGTACCCGTCAGCAAGGCCAAGCATGGCCTCTCGGCCTGTTAAACGTAAATGGTGGAAGTAAATCGGTATGCGTGACCTAAGACGTAACTGTTTGTATCCCTCAAAATCTTCATTGGTTAGAGGATCTTCTATAGCCCCGGCAATTGGGTATTTTTCCAGCCTTCGCGAAAGATTGACGATATGCTCAACAGTGTTATCAAAATTCATGTCATAGTGTATTTTAAAACCAGGAGGAGCAACGTCCTGCATCGCCTCGGTTTGTTCTACGACATTATGAAAATGATTCGTATGGTATTTGAGCCATGTGTGTCCCAGTTTAACTGCATGTATAACTTCCTCGGCCATCTTCGCAGGCGTCTGGGAAACCGTCCAGGCAGAAACAGGCACCCTTCTAGCCATCCATCCAGATCCGGGAACAGGACGGGCTTGGACTCTCTGGCCAAAAAGTCTGTATACAGGTATCTCGTTATATTTGGCGACTAGATCATATATAGCAGGCGCAAGGCGTGTGGGAAGCTCCGGGTGAGCTAACCAATCCCACGCGTCAGTGCCAACCATTCGCTCAACCCAGGCATCATCGGCAGATGTTCTTCTTCCGAGACCGTCTCCCAATCCTTCCAGTCCGTTGTCTGTGTGTACTACAAACATCGTCCGGTACCTGAAGTCTGATCCCTGGTGCCGAATTAACGCCTGGCTATTCCATGAATGGAACGGTGGGCAGATCTCGTGGATCTCAATGTCTGTGATTTTCATTAATAAGCCTAGCTAATCCCAGAATCCGGCTTTTCTAGATCCTGCTAAACAGAACGCAGATTGCTATTGCCTACCAAACTTGATCCTGGGATCTACTACCGCGAGTAAAACATCTGATATCAAAGTGCCGACCACAGTCATTATGCCAAGCATCAACACTATGAAGCCAGCCAGGTAAATATCTTGTTGGAACACTGCATCTAGAAGAACTGGACCCAGGGTAGGTAGGCTCAGGACCACTGAAACAATGATGCTTCCACTGATCAGCGATGGCAGTAGGTATCCGACGGTGCTAACCAAAGGGTTGATAGCAACACGAACTGGATACTTGATAATTGCTGACCAGGATTTCAAACCCTTAGCCTGTGCTGTCACTACATAAGGCTTACGCAATTCGTCTAGGAGGTTATTCCTCATTACGCGTATGAGACCAGCAGTACCAGCTGTACCAAGTACTACTGCCGGTACCCACAGGTGCTGTAGGAAATCGTAAATCCTATCAAAATCCCACGGTGCATCCTTAAAATCTGCTGAGTTCAAACCACCGACGCTCTGTCCAAAGTACGCGAACGCCATATACATTAGGACAAGGCCTAGAAGAAAATCCGGTACTGCCAATCCAGTGAAGCCTATAAAGGTGAAAACGTAGTCACCCACCGAATGTTGACGTACAGCCGAGTAGATTCCGACAGGGATGGCAAAAGTCCAGGTGACCAACACAGTGAATCCGGTAAGGGCCACCGTCGTCCAAATACGGTTACCAATGACCTCTTTAACTGGCTCTTCATTCGGCCAATAGCCACAACCCCACTGGAAAGACCTACCCATATCACCTTTGAATAAATTCCTGATCCATTTCAAATAGCGTATATGTTGAGCTTGTCCAATACCCAGGTATATCCTGAGTTCAGTACCTACAGCTTCTGCATCTACTCCCATTCCACCGACTTGCACTAGATCTAAGTATCGGTCAACAACATCGCCCTGTGGAACCTGGATAACTATCCACGCCAGAATGGTAATTGCCCAAACTGTAAATACAGCAAGCAGAAGACGCCTAAGTATGTACGCTAACATGAATTACCCCGGCCCACGTCCCCCGCATGATACAACCAGTAGCTAAGTCCTTCAACTTAATCCAGTTAGACTCTTTGCCAATCATCAGGGCTTAACCTAAACCACGTCGAGTAAATTAAATAGGGACGCTCTGGCCCCATCACGGCATTCTGGAAAATGACTGTCTCGCCCAAGCTGATGGTTCAATAAAAAGAATATTCCTAGGCAGTATTTGAAATCAGTGTTTCGAGAGCACTGATATTCTTATCGACATCGGTTCCAACATCTAGGAGGGCCACCCTCCGACCTTCAGATTTTAGATTTTCCATATCTCCTAAAACCTGGGCAGCAACGAGTATCCCGAATGAATAGGGTCTACCCGGGATAGAGATATCTGGTACTCCACTGGTTACCAATTGTATAAACACACCTGAATTAGGACCCCCTTTATGTAGCTGGCCAGTCGAATGCAAAACCCGAGGACCGTAACCAAATGTAGTAGCCACACCGAATCGTTCCGTAATGGTCATCCGAAGTTGTTCGATGGCTCGATCATTAGCAGGTGTCATATCGCTATACAACATTATTGCAACATAATCACCATTCCCCACACTGGACAACAATTCGAGAATAGATAACGATTCATCGGGTATTGGAAGAACTCCAGAACTTTCAAAGTCGACTAACAACCTGTTGGTAATATCTTTTGCATTTTGTACATTTGGCTGGTCGAACGGATGAACTCCAATCACCGCAGCAGCAACAGCCGTCGCAAATTCCCATCTAAAGAACTCCGCCCCTATGTCATACAGGTCATATAGTTTTAGGGTGATTACCGGTTTTCCAGCTTCCACCAGCAATTCTATCGATCTATCCAGCCTGGAATTATCTTCACCTTCAAGACGAAGATAAACGAACATCCTGTCATTCCCATATAGGTCGTAAGCAAGTGCAGGCTCTCCTGTAATTGGTACCACTCCCTTACCTTGTTTGCCAAGACTTTCGGCAATGAGCTGTTCTGCCCAAAGACCAAAATAAGCAATTGGGGTCGACGCGATTATCGTGCATTTATCTACTCCCGCGAGGGCAAGACGACCGACCGTCGATCCGAATATTAAACCCGGGTTATCTTGAAACGACACATTCTCTGAGCAATCAGATCGCATCTGGTTTGCCTTATCCAAAAGGGATTCGATCTGGATACCAATGAGAGCAGCCGGTACAAGTCCAAAATAAGAGAGCACAGAATAGCGGCCTCCCATTTCAGGCGGATTTTCAAAAACTCTTCTAAAGAGATAATCCACTCCTGTTTCAGATAACCAGGTTCCTGGATCTGTAATAGCTATAAAATGATCCGCCACTTTATCCAAACCTACAGCATCTTCCACAATCTGCCTAAAGTATTCGTAACATACCTTCGGCTCAATGGTCGTACCGGATTTCGAAGAAACTAGGAAAAGAGTTTTCCTAGGATCGATGCGTTTTTCAACAGCTTGGACTCGATCCGGCACAGAGGAATCTAGGACTATGAGTTCTGGGTATCCCGGTGCAGACCCGAAGATCTGACCCAGTGATTCCGGTCCGAGGCTGCTACCCCCTATTCCCAGGAGCACGACATGACGATAGCCTCCATCTTTTATCTCTTCTGCAAATTGCGTAATTAATCGTATATCTCCCACCATATTCTCAGAAACATTGAGCCAATCTAGCCTATTAACAATTTCTTCAGGACCCGATGACCACACAGTGAAATCGCCAGCCCATATTCGCTCTACAATCCTCTTCTCAGCCAATGATGCCAACTCATCATTGACATGCGATTGATATTGCCCAAGTTTCATATGTGACTCAATCATGGTTTTGTTTACTAACGTGGTATTGACAGATAAAGACGCTTCCCATTTGAAGTAGCTTATAAAGCATTACGTTTAACAAACACCTTGTAATGATTTTCTAATTTCTGATGTTGTTCCGGCCAGTGGAACACTGATTTACCAAGAAACATTGCCGACATTTTGGCAGCTTATTGCAAACCTCCTTCGCATGTCTAACGATTAGGGCATGATATTCACCAAAGATCTCCTTATCCTGTAACAAATGTCCCGTGAATAATTTTTGGTATGCCACATAAGATTCATTGCCTGGTTTTATACCTAGCCTGTTAAAAATACGCCGAGTAAAGGCATCGATCACAAACACAGGCTTATCAAGGGCATATAACAAGATAGCGTCCGCTGTTTCATCCCCAATACCATGAATCTCTAGAAGTTCACTTCGCAAGATAAAGGTGTCCTGAATTCGCATCATATTGAAATCGTCATTGAAACGCTCACCAACATATCCAGCCAGCGCCTTGAGTTTTTTGGCCTTGGCATTATAGTAACCGGATGGATAGACGAGCTTGGCCAATATTCCCAACGATATAGAACGCAAACCAAATGGTGAAAGTATTGAGGCTTTCTTCAAATTGTCAATCGCCATCTCAACGTTTGTCCAAGCAGTGGACTGGGTCAGTATCGCGCCTACCATCACCTCGAACCGGGTTTCCGCAGGCCACCAATTTTGAGGTCCATAGGCTTCAAGAAGCCTTTCATAAATCGCTGTCAACGTTAATGTAGGAACCTCAGAAGACAATTGGCACCCTATTTCGAATGGAAATATCCGTTGGAAATATTGAACAGCTGTAAGCTAGTGCTTCTATCCCGCATCTTAAGGATTCCCGGAGCACTTGAACAAACAAGGGATCTGATTTTTCGTCGAGGATAAGTCGTTCAGCATCTGGACGCTGAATTACGAAAACCACGGCAGCCCGGTCTCCCTGCTTAATTGCCCTTGTCAGGGTCCCAAGATGTTTTGTGCCCCGATATGTAGCTGCATCTGGAAATATCGCCGTGGCCGCTTGTACCTTGGTGACTGACTTGGTTTCGACATAAAATCGTCCCGGGGCACCTGTGAGCATCAAGTCCAACCGACTTTCATAGAATTGAACCTCGGTATTTATCCTTTCATATCCAACAAACTCTCCGATGGTACCTAAATCAATCGCTTCTATAAGTAATTTAGGCGGAATACGACTATCCACAGAAACTAGTTGTCCATCATGGTCTACGAGTATCATGTCATATCGGGTCTTCCGCTTTAATGTTATAGGCATTCGGTTAAGAAAAACCGTAGCGCCAGGAACTAGAAATTCGGTAAGGCGGCTGGAGCTCGGAAGGTGGGCTAATATCTCACCCTCCACACTTTCCACGCTAACGACGAATCGGTTCAAGCGAGAAACGAACTTGGCCTCCACAATTGAAGCTGGTAACTTAACTTTAAACCTCGTTACAAGGAGTCGCAGTCATGCTAGCATCAGGTTGTTCAGCTACTCAATGTTGCCATACTGCCAAATTCATACGTAGACTGATATAAAGGCGTTAGGTAAATTATGATCGCGGCCAGACACAATTTCATACAGCGACTATCAGCGGCATCAAGTGAGAGACAAAGCCTTCTCTGTATTGGACTTGACCCTGATCCAGAGTTGATGCCTGTATCCAACATGATCGACTTCAATCGTACAATCATTGAATCAGTTGGAGACATCGCATGTGCGTTCAAGCCAAACCTGGGTTTCTACGAATCGGCCGGTAGTGCTGGAATTGCGGCTCTAGAAACCACCATCGAGATCATCAGGGAAAAGACTCCTAATTCAGTCATTATAGGAGACGGCAAGCGGGGAGATATCCAAAGCACAAACGTTCAGTACGCTCGAGCTATATTTGAACACTGGGGCTTCGATGCAACAACTGTCAATGCCTACGGAGGATACGATGCAATGGAGCCGTTCCTTTCATATAAAGACAAAGGGGTGTTCGTTTGGTGTAAATCATCCAACCCCAGCTCAGGCGAATTCCAAGATCTCACGTTGCCGTCTGGACGGCGTTTCTTTGAAGAACTCGCATCGCGAGCGGCCGATTGGAACACGGATGAAAATGTCGGCTTGGTAATTGGGGCAACTTATCCCCAAGACCTCTCAACCATTCGCAAAGTGTGTCCCAGCATGCCCATACTTTTACCAGGTGTAGGTGCACAGGGCGGCAAATTAGAAGCATCCGTTAAAGCAGGCATTGATGAGAATGGCCGTGGCTTGTTAGTCAGCAGTTCTCGCGGTGTTATCTACGCATCAAGTGACCCGATCACATTCGGTAGGGCTTCTAGGGAAGCCGCATCGAAACTTCGTGACCTGATCAACAAGGTACTTGGGGACGAAGGCAAGGGATGGTAGAAGACCTTAGTCTCGACGACATAGTAGAGCTTCGGAAGCCCCATCCATGCGGGTCATTCAATTGGAAAATCGTCCGTCTCGGAGCAGATATTAAAATACGTTGCATTGCCTGTGAAAGACAAGTAATGCTCTCGCGATCGGAACTCAAGAAAAGAAGAAGGAATGTTGAGCCAAATCCTAGTGTAGATAAAGTCTCACATCAATGTAAAATCCAACATTAAGTGTGGTAAATATTGGGCATGAAACGTGCTTACTTAATTGACACATTTTCTGACGCGGTCTTACAATTATCTTATAGGGTCGTAGGAGGCCGTGATGACCGAGCAATCCATGACCGAAATGGTAATAGACAGTATTCGAGTCAGTATAGTCAATTATCAACAACGGGTAGTAATCTTGAAGGTCAAGGATACTAACCGTTACCTACCAATCTGGATCGGGCCCTCAGAGGCGGATTCAATCGCACTCAAACTACAAGACGTTTCTGTACCCAGGCCACTAACTCATGACTTAATCAAGTCTATTATTTCCACTCTAGGCGTCACTGTTAACCGGATCGTGGTGTCGGACTTGGCTGATGACACTTTCTTCGCAAAAATAGTCCTGCACGTAAATGGTTCCCAGATGGAGATTGATTCCCGACCAAGTGATGCCATAGCACTGGCCGTGAGAACCGAAGCCCCCATTTATGTACACGATGAGGTCATCGAGAGAGCCGGTGTACATATGGATGAAGAAGGCAACCCGGTAACTTCTGAAGAAGAAGAAAAACCACAACCCTTACGTGATGAAGAGCTTAAGAGTCTCTCAGCATTCACCGATTTCATCGACACCCTTAACCTGGATGATCTCGGTGGAGAAGACAAAGAAGCTACCGAGCCTGAACCCAGTTCATAGCAACAATAGCTTGGCCTAGCCATGTTTATCGTTACAATTGACCTCAAAAAAACGATTGTGATAATATCCACAAACTAGTCTAAAGGGCTCAATTCGGGTATGCCGGATGGGCACCGTACTAAAATTTCTAGGTATCGGATGGTTCGTAGCTCTGTGCCTCCTTGGAGGTACTATGGCTGGACTATGGCTAGACGAATTTTTTGGATTAAGTCCTGTAGTTACCATAATAGGGTTGATTGCAGGGCTCATAATGGCAGGAATTGGAACATACCGGATGTTAATATCGATATTAAATCAATCGTCAGATCCAATGAACCGGAAGCAGCAATAATGAGGATCTATTGATCGCCAATCCAAAGGTATTAACAGGCCTGACTGTACTAGCTATACTATTTATTGCAGGGCTCCTTGGTGGAGCGTTAGGTAATGAATTCGGGGGTGGCTTCCTTGGCTCCCCTCTCGCAGTGATAGAGCTCAAAGCTGAACCTCTTACAGCGAAACCGATAATCGGTAATTTCTCAATTACAAACACAATGTTTACGGCGTGGATTGCAATTGTATTGCTCGCATTGGTCTCTTACCTAGGCACCCGTAAAATGTCCGAAGTACCAGGGCGGCTACAAGGTTTAGTAGAAATAGTTCTAGAGATATTTTTAAATATCGCTGAGAACGTTGCAGGGCCTGAAAAAGCCCGACGATTCTTTCCCCTTTTCATGACCATTTTTCTATTTATTGTCACTTCGAACTGGTTGGGCATTCTTCCTGGATTCGGGACCATCGGACGATTCGAACCCGCAGATGAGTTTATTCACCACAAGGAAGTGGCAGCCGAGAAAGCCGGCAGACACTTAGACGAATCGACATTGAAAATGCATCTGTTTGAGGGTGAAGAATCCTTTGTATATCTCCCGTTCGGTTCAGTAGAAAACGAAATCACTGCTGATGAATATCATCATCACGGGACAGAAAAAGGACAGAGAGCAGGAGTACTAATCCCATTCTTAAGAAGTGCTAATACTGATATCAACACTCCCCTCGCCATGGCATTAATAGCCATGGTGATGGTTCACTTCTGGGGTTTACGTGCCCTAGGACTTGGCCACGTCCGGAAATTCCTGAATTTCAGGGAAGGACCGATTGGGCTCTTTGTGGGATTATTAGAAGGTGTAAGTGAACTCTCAAGGATCATCAGTTTCACTTTTCGTTTGTTTGGAAACATCTTCGCTGGAGAAGTACTTCTAATAGCAATGGCCTTCCTAATACCACTCGTCGGCTTGATTCCATTCTTGGGCCTAGAACTATTCGTAGGGCTGATTCAGGCGTTTATTTTTGCTATGCTTACATTGGTTTTTGCATCAACAGCTACAATTAGTCATGAAAGCGATGATCATTAGTTAATCCAAATTCAGGTATCCAAAAACATAAGACCTCGATAGAAGGAGTGGGCAATGAGTGGCATCGAAGGTAATATTCAGGACATAGCTGCCGGACTGGCGATAGGACTAGGCTCATTTGGGCCGGCGATTGGTATTGGTATGCTTGCCGCCAAAGCGATGGAGGCGTTAGGAAGAAACCCGGAGGCTGCAGGCCCCATTCAGCAAAACATGATCCTAGCTATCGCATTCGCAGAAGCGATCGCGATTTATGCGCTAGTGGTCGCAGTCATAATTAAGTTTGTATAGTTTGAACAGACAAATAGGGCCGGTGTTGAGCGATAGATCGCACTGGCGGCAAGTCAGAACTGGGACGTGATATGGACGCCTTAGGAATTAACATACCTGGAGTGGTCACGCAGTTAGTTAGTTTCCTCGTTTTATTCGGGGTACTTTATTCTCTGCTGTATAAGCCTATTCTCAGGATGCTGGATCAACGCTCAGAAAAAATCAAGGAGAGCCTTGAAACCGCTGAGAAAGCACGTCAAGATGCGGCCCAGTCGCAACAGGACATGCAGCAACAACTAGATGATGCTCGGGCAGAAGGCCAAACCATGATCGCACAGGCCCGGGAAGTTGCGGACAGGTTCAGGGAAGAGGAACTGGCAAAAGCTAGTGCTGAGATCTCAGCGCAAAGATCCCGTGCCGAGGCGGAGATCAAGAGAGAGCGGGACGCGGCTATTGATGACCTTCGCAGTGAATTTGCTGGGCTTGCCATTGCCGCTGCAGAACGAGTCACTCAAAAATCCCTGGACGCGGCAGCACACAAGGACCTGATCAATGATTTTTTGGAAGAAGCCCCGAGTTCCGATGACAACAAGGACTGATGTACGCCGGATGATTCCGGCTCTTACAAAGACCGTTATCGTAACTACGACTATCAGGCTATAGTAAACCACATGGCTAAACTAGCTTCATCTAAACGCTACGCACAGGCAGTCTTCCAAATCGCCGAAGAATCTGAAGGGCAAGTCGGCTTTAGTTCTTGGGCAGAAGATCTCCGAATCCTAGCATTAAGCTTGGAGAATAATGATCTGGTGAGCTTGCTTAATGCGCCTCAAATACCCACAGGGACCAAATTACAGACTATTGACAACTTACTCTTAGACTCAGTAAGTCACCTTGCCACAAACTTGCTTGCCGTACTAGCTACAAGAAACCTGGCCCACATACTTCCAGACATAGCGGACGAGTTCAGCAGGTTGGTTGACGAGAAAAATGGAATAGCCAGGGGAGAGGTCACTTCGGCAATTGAGTTAACTGGCAAACAGAACGACTCGATCGAAGAAATACTTTCTAAAGTCATCGGGAAACCCATAAAACTTACTACTTCCGTAGATTCTCAAATTATAGGTGGTATCGTAGCCAGGGTCGGTGACCAGGTAATTGACGGCAGTATCCGAACTAAATTGCAAGAAATGCGCAGAAGCCTAGTAAAACAGGCCTGACAGACCAGGAGATAGGAATGGCAGTTAGAGGACAAGACATAGCATCCGTCATCAAGCGTCAGATCGAAGAATTCGGCCAAGAACTAACTATGGTGGACGTCGGAACGGTCATCGAGGTAGGTGACGGTATCGCCAGGATACATGGCCTCTCGGGGGTCGGCGCTAACGAACTATTAGAATTTGAAGGCGGTATTACGGGTATGGCTTTGAACCTAGAAGAAGATGGCGTGGGAGCTGTCATCCTCGGTGAGGCAGGTGAAGTTAAGGAAGGTTCAGAGGTGCGCGGCACAGGCAGGGTAATGGAAATACCTGTCGGCGAGGCGATGTTGGGACGAGTTGTAGATGCACTCGGTGCGCCCATAGATGCCAAGGGTTCCATCCCTACGGACGAGACAGCTCCAGTTGAAATCATCGCCCCTGGCGTAGCAGCGAGACAAGAGGTTAACGTACCCGTCCAAACTGGTGTCAAGGCCATCGACTCGATGGTGCCGATAGGAAGAGGCCAGCGAGAACTTATTATTGGAGATCGGGCTACCGGGAAGACAGCCATCTGCCTTGACGCGATAATTAACCAGAAGGGTGGGGACCTTCTTTGTATTTACGTCGCTGTGGGTCAAAAAGCTGGCAAAGTCGCTCAGACCGTTTCCATGCTAGAACGTCAAGGCGCGATGGAACACACTGTCGTGGTGACTGCTAATGCATCTGACTCGGCCCCTATGCAATACCTCGCACCCTACACTGGGTGTGCAATAGGAGAATTCTTCATGAAACAGGGCAAAGATGCCCTGATAATCTACGATGACCTGTCGAAACATGCGTGGGCATACAGACAAATGTCGCTTCTTCTCAGGAGGCCTCCGGGGCGAGAGGCTTACCCAGGCGATGTTTTCTATCTACATAGTCGCCTTCTAGAGCGGGCCGCGCGTCTATCAGAGGAACTAGGTGGTGGATCTCTTACTGCCCTCCCTATCATTGAGACACTTGCTGGTGATGTCTCTGCTTACATCCCAACAAACGTAATTTCGATTACTGACGGACAGATATACCTCGAGCCTGAACTATTCAACTCCGGCGTGAGACCAGCCGTTAATGCTGGTCTATCCGTATCTCGAGTAGGAGGCACAGCCCAAACAAAAGCGATGAAATCTGTAGCAGGCAGCTTGCGTCTAGACCTAGCACAGTATCGTGAGCTTGCCGCATTCGCCCAATTCGGCACCTCGGATCTAGACGCAGCAACAAGAGCTCAACTTGAACGTGGCCAAAGGGCGGTAGAGATACTAAAGCAAAATGAGAGTATCCCTCTCTCTATGGCTCAAGAAATCACCATACTCTTCGCCCTTTCAAAAGGACACCTTGATGACGTAGAAATACCGAAGATTGGCTCATTTGAAGAAGCTCTACATAGCTATATGGAATCCAATCACCCAGATATACTCAGCCAGATAGATACTGACAAGGACGTGTCAGACGAAACAAGTGAATCCCTTGCTAAGGCGATTGGAGAATTCAAAGCCAGCGTGCCATATTAACCACAAATGCCCAGCGTAAGAGACATAAAGCGACGCATACGTAGCGTCGAGAATACCGCCAAGATCACTAAGGCTATGTCTATGATCGCGGCGTCAAAAATGAGGCGCGCCCAAGAAATGGCACTTCAAGGTCGTCCTTACTCAGAACGGATGCGTAACCTGTTGGCTGACCTAGCTGCCCAGCCCCATGATGAAGAAACACTTCACCCACTTCTACAACGAAGGGATCCACGAAATATCTCACTGGTACTTATAACCCCTGACCGGGGCCTTACGGGCGGACTCCACAGCAAGATTAATAGAACGGCTGCCCAGTTCATATTAGATCAACAAGCATCTACACAAGTGGTAGCTGTCGGAAGAAAAGGGCGAGACTTCATGACCCGTACCGGACAGGACGTGAAGGCGGTATTCTCGGACCTGGGCGATCGTCCTACAGTCCTAGACACCACCCCAATCGTTAAAATTGTCATAGACGACTATACCTCTGGGGACACAGACGCAGTGTATGTCGTATATGCCGATTTCAATAGCACAACGATCCAGACCCCGATTGTAGAACCACTGCTACCTGTTGTTCCAGCGGATCTTCGGACAGAGCAGGCAGTCGGATATATATATGAACCTAATGCAGCTGATGTTCTATCAGAACTACTTCCACGGTTCGTGGAGGTTCAACTCTACCACGCCGTGCTTGAGTCCATAGCTAGTGAACAGTCTGCCAGGATGGTGGCCATGAAAAGTGCTACGGACAATGCAAACGAAATGATGTCGGATCTGACACTTGAAATGAATAAGGCCCGTCAAGAAACCATAACAACAGAACTTCTGGATATAGTAAGTGGTGCTGCCGCAGTCAGCGCCTAATCAGTCGGAAATATACAAGAATCCCTCTCGAGGAGACAGGATGGCCAACGGAAAAGTAACACAGGTTATTGGAACCGTAGTAGACGTGGAATTCCCTCCCGGCGAAATGCCCAGCATTTTCAATGCGGTAGAGACGGCAATTGACGGTCAAAAGCTTGTACTTGAGGTAGAGCAACACGTCGGCAACAACTGGGTCAGATGCCTGGCACTAGGCCCAACCGATGGGCTGAAGCGGGGAACCGAAGCGCTCGATACCGGTAATCCTATTTCAGTACCAGTCGGAGACCCAACCTTAGGCCGATTGTTCAACGCCCTCGGTGAAACCATAGACAACAAGGAAGAGATTGAATCTGAAGAGAAATGGCCTATTCATAGAAAGCCTCCTACCTTCGATCAACAGTCCACCGATGTCGAGATGCTCGAGATGGGGATCAAGGTGATGGATCTTATCGCTCCCTTCACAAAGGGAGGAAAAGTTGGTGCCTATGGCGGCGCTGGGACCGGAAAGACTGTCATTATCCAAGAATTGATCCGCAATATTGGTACGGAACATGAAGGCGTATCGGTATTCGCAGGTGTTGGTGAGAGATCACGTGAGGGTAACGATCTCTGGAACGAGATGCAGGAATCAGGTGTGATAGACAACACCGTGCTAGTGTTCGGCCAAATGAATGAACCACCAGGCATACGTGCCCGCGTTGGCATGACCGGGGTCACAATGGCAGAGTACTTCAAAGAAACGAGGCAACAAGACGTCCTGCTGTTCGTAGATAATATATACCGCTATATCCTTGCAGGCATGGAGGTTTCTGCACTACTCGGTAGAATGCCATCCGCAGTTGGTTACCAGCCTACCCTGGCCACGGAAATGGGAGATCTTGAAGAACGTATCACTTCTGCCGGTGCAGGTTCCATTACATCCTTCCAGGCCATTTACGTTCCGGCAGATGACTATACGGACCCGGGTATTGTCACAACCTTCGGACATCTTGACGCTGTTATATCGTTGGACCGATCCCTGGTAGAACAAGGTCTATATCCGGCAGTAGATCCCTTGGCATCATCGTCTAGGATCTTGGAGCCCTCAGTGGTAGGGCAAGACCATTATGATGCAGCCCGAAGCGTTCAACAGGTTCTGCAGCGTTACAGGGATCTCCAAGACATAATAGCTATCCTGGGTGTTGAAGAATTATCTGATGAAGACAGACTGACGGTAGCCAGAGCCCGCAAAATCCAGAGATTCTTAACACAACCATTCTTCGTAGCCGAGCAGTTCACCGGCCAAGAGGGACGATACGTATCGGTCAAGGACACCGTCCGTGGATTCCAGGAAATCCTGGCCGGCAAACACGACGATCTACCTGAACAGGCATTCTACATGGTAGGTACTATTGAGGAAGCAGTTGAAAAAGCTAAGGGAATGGCTTCAGAGGGTTAACCTACTTCTGGACAATTTATATCAATCCAAACATCCATTAGAAAATATGAGTTCATAGATTGCCAAAACTGCTACTCGACATAGTTACGGCTGAAAGATTGGTTTCCTCAGAGGAAATTGATGTCCTCGTTGCACCTGGAGTAGATGGAGAATTAGCAATACTATCTCACCATGCCCCACTCTTAACATTCTTAAAACCAGGAGAAATTCGCGTAATCAACAATGGGGAAGAGAGCGAAATCGCCGTTAGCGGTGGAGTCATGGAAGTGATGCCAGACAAGGTAACCATACTCGCCGACACCGCGGAAAGAGCCGAGGAAATCGATGAGGAACGGGCGGAAATAGCGCTGAAACGAGCCGAGGAACGCCTGGCGTCGGCCCCGGCAGAGATGGATCTGGAGCGAGCATTAGCATCGTTGCGTAAATCTCAAGCGCGTCTAAAAGTAGCTCGTCGTAGAAATCGAGGCTTGGGTAGAGAACGGGCTACACCTTAAATCACTTTTTGTTCTGTCCAAACTCCCATTTCAACCTCTTTCAAGAGACTCAAACTCCTTCCCACTTCTAATAACGATTTCAGGGCTAGCTTGGGAAATCCTCTTTAGTATTAGTATCTAGATTACTTCTTGGTTGATATCCCCAAACAGGCGTAGGATTCTTTATCAAAATGATCAACCAGTAACAAGCCTCCCATTGCTATAATAGCAACAGGTACAATGACATCTGATCCACTCTCAAAACTTAACCCCAAGCAACGAGAAGCTGTTGAAACAATCAACGGACCGCTACTTATACTGGCTGGGCCAGGCAGTGGCAAAACCCGCGTAATTACCCACCGAATCGCCTACCTTGTACAAATCTGTGGAGTCAGGCCTTACCGCATAGGAGCAGTTACCTTTACGAACAAGGCCGCTCGAGAGATGCGAGAGCGACTGGGTCCATTACTTGGCCCAGGATCAGATGACCTAGCTGTCGGTACCTTCCACGCATTTTGTGCAAGAGTCCTCAGGCAGGAGGGTGAAGAAATCAAGCTCAGCCGGGACTTTGTCATATACGACGATTCTGATCAAATATCAGCTATTAAAACAGCAATGGCTGAGATGAATGTAGACTCTAAACAATTCAACCCCAGAAGCGTCCTCGCCGCCATTTCGGGCGCCAAAAGCCAGTTGATCGGCGCTGAATCCTTCGGTGTCACAAAAGGCAATTACTGGGAAGAGATAGTACACCGGGTGTACGAACGTTATGAACAGATGCTATACCAAAACACCGCTCTCGATTTCGATGATCTCCTATTTAAGGTAAATACTCTATTCGAACAAATCCCAAAAGTTGCAGAAAAATACCAGGACAAGTACGTGCATTTTATGGTCGATGAATTTCAAGACACTAACATCGCCCAGTACAACATCGCCAAGCAAATAAGTGAACAGTATCGCAATATTTGTGTGGTAGGAGACCCTGACCAGTCGATATATTCGTGGCGCAACGCGGATATACGAAACATACTAAGCTTCCAATCGGATTTTCCAGAAGCGAAAATAGTCACACTAGAACAGAATTACCGTTCGACACAAACTATCTTGAGCGCAGCCTCCAATTTAATTACATCCAATGAACAGCGAGTAGAAAAGGAACTCTGGACTAAGAACGGTGAAGGGGTACCGGTGGTCGTAACAGAGGCATACGACGACCGCGAGGAAGCACAATTCGTAATTCGTGAATTGAACCGACTAGTCCAACAAGACGACTACGACAGAGGCGACATAGCTGTGATGTATAGAGTTAATGCCCAGTCTAGGGCATTTGAAGAATCTTGTATGAGATACGGGATTCCTTACCAACTGGTAGGGAGTCTTCGATTCTACCAGCGGCAAGAGATCAAAGACCTAATAGCATATCTACGGCTAATCGCAAATCCTAATGATGATGTCAGCTTCGCGCGTGTGGTAAACCTACCATCCCGCGGCATAGGTCAGCGAACCATGTATGAGTTGAGCAGATTAGCACGCGAACTGGGAATGTCGATGTTTGAGGCTATTGAAGAAATCCCAGCGAATGACCAACTAGTGCAAATCCAAGCCAGGTCAATCCGGGCCCTCACTAATTTCCGAGATCTGGTTAATGGCTTGTTCATAGAAAAAAATAATCATGACCTCATTACCCTGGTCGACCATATACTGGAAGAAACCGGTTACCGGGATTATGTGTCTCAAGGGGCAGAGAGAAGCGAAGAACGCCTCGAAAACATCGAGGAATTCCGGTCTAGTGCTACAGAATTTAGTGGACTAGAGTCGAGTGAAGCCCTGATCGCCTTTCTAGAGAGGGTTAGCTTGGCCAGCGACACAGATACCCTTGAAGACAAGAAAGATGAGATAACGCTTATAACCCTTCACCAAGCCAAAGGGTTGGAATTTCCAGTAGTATTCATTGTTGGCATGGAAGAGGGTTTACTGCCCCACGAGCGATCTATGAACGACAAATCGGAGATGGAGGAAGAACGCCGTCTAGCATATGTTGGGGTCACTAGAGCAAAGGAGAGGCTCTACTTAACACGGGCATTTCGACGAGGATTCAGGGGAGGCTACGGGCCTAATGAACCTTCTCGGTTTCTTGCTGACATACCAGAAGAATTGATCGATATAACGGCATCAGACCAGACCGCTGGCTTAGGGATTCAATTCGACCCCGATGGAAATGTCCAGGATATTAAAAGATCAAACAATGTTGGTACCAAGGTCATTAGTAAGACAAGACTGGCCGGAGAGACAGACACACCCTCTTTAAAGAAAACAGAAGATCCGAGCTTACCGACACTGACCACTGGAGACAAGGTGCGACATTCAAAATTTGGGGAAGGTATAGTAACTGGAACCAAGCCATCAGGCATCGATATAGAAATCACAGTGGCATTTTCAGAGAACCAGGGGATCAAGCGGCTCTTACATAGCTTTGCCCGACTCGAGAAAATCGAGTAAATCCCCTATCCCTAGTCTGACAACTAACCCCATGGCCATACAGACTGAACAGAGAAAGGTTAATTTTCCAGTAAAAGGGATGACTTGCGCATCCTGTGTAGCTCACGTCAGCAAGGCCCTCGAAGATATCCCAGATATCGACTCTGTTAGCGTCAATCTAGCCACAGAGAAGGCAAGCGTTACCATCGCCCCTGATGCCGACATCAGTCTAAGTCAATTTTCGGATGCCTTGGAAGACATGGGATATGACCTGGCCATCGAGAAACTGACCATGAACATTGGCGGTATGACCACACCTTCAGAAGTCAATCAAGTAACAAATATCTTGGCCAATATCGAAGGCATAGCATCATCTAAAGTCAACATAACCACTGAACAGGCAATCGTCGATTACGTACCCACCATCTCTACAATTACTGATATCCGCGAAGCCCTAGAAGATGGTGGCTACTCCATACTAGGCGTAGTACTAGAAGACGACGAACCGGCAACCGCACACGATCTAAAAATCTTGAAATGGAAGATGGGCTTCAGCCTCTTGGTAGCTGCCATAATCATGGTAATGATGGTCACTCCACTCATCCAAAACGCTTTGCCATTTAAGCAAGACTGGTTTTTCCTGATACTCGCAACCCCGGTCCAGCTGTGGGCCGCCAAACAATTCTATGCCAGCACCTGGGCTGCCCTAAAACACCGTACCAGTAACATGAATACCCTGATCTCTGTCGGCACCTCGGTTGCGTATCTATACAGTATTTTCGTCATCTTCTTCCGTAACACAGCGGTCTTCAATAATTATAACGCCGATACATATTTCGATACTTCGACCGCAATTGTTGGATTAGTGCTCCTCGGAAGATATCTCGAGGCAAGAGCCAAGGGAAAGGCTTCTAATTCCATACGATCTCTTATGAATCTTCAACCTCAGACAGCACGAGTTTCACGTGACGGTTTCGAATCCAACATACCAATCGACGATGTGAGCATCGATGATCTCATCATAGTACATCCTGGTGAAAAGATTGCGGCCGATGGTAAGGTGGTAGACGGTTCTTCCTGGGTGGACGAATCTATGCTTACCGGAGAGAGTCTACCTATAGAAAAAACCATTGGGGGACAGGTATTTCAGGCAACTCTGAACGGCTCAGGAGGCCTAGTTATTCGTACAACCAAGGTAGGCAAGGACACTATGCTTGGCCAGATTGTCCGGATGATCGAAGAGACCCAGGAATCAAAAGCTCCCGTACAAAGGTTAGCTGACATCATAGCTAGCTATTTCGTACCTATCGTAATCTCGATAGCAACACTAGTATTCTTTTTCTGGATTATACTCGGACCATCCCCATCACATGTCTATTCCATGCTAACAACCGTGGCCGTGTTGATTATAGCCTGCCCATGTGCCCTTGGCCTCGCAACACCTACGGCTATCATGGTTGGGACAGGAAAGGGTGCAGAATACGGCGTCCTAATCCGCAATTCAGAGTCCCTTGAAATAGCCCACAAGGTACAGGTGATGATTCTTGACAAAACTGGCACTATCACCTTGGGTAGGCCAACTGTTACGGACATACTTACCGATGGTATAGACGAAGAGGAGTTCGTCAGGATCGTTGCGTCACTAGAGCACTTCTCAGAGCATCCTGTAGGCAAAGCTATCGTACGTGAAGCTGGGAATCGGGCCATTTCTATATCTAACATATCCGGATTCAAAGCTTTACCTGGTTACGGCATAAAGGGCAATATCGACAGTACGAGTGTGATAATAGGAAGTAAGTCCCTGATGCAACAGCGTCAAATCGCTTTAAACCACCTTGAAGACTTTGCAGATGAACTATCTCTACAAGGCAAAACTATCGCCTTTGTAGCAATAGATGAGGTTATTAAGGGGATAATGGGTGTTGCCGATACCCTCACGCCAGGGGTAGTGGAAACCGTAGAATCCCTAAAGACCAATGGGGTGGAAGTAGTTATGCTTACAGGTGACAACAAAACCACCGCACGAGCCCTCGCGCGTGAAGCTGGCATAGATAGTTTCATTGCAGATTTACTGCCTGAAGGCAAAGCTGATCAAGTAAAGAAAATACAAAATAGTGGAAAGATAGTAGCCATGGTTGGCGACGGAATCAATGATTCCCCTGCTCTTACCCAGGCGAATCTAGGCATCGCCATGGGAACTGGCACCGACATCGCGATGGAATCTGCCGACGTGGTCTTGGTAGGAGGCAATATCCGTGGTGCCGCATCAGTATTGTCACTTAGCCGTGCCACGATGAACAAGATACGCCAAAATTTGTTCTGGGCATTTGCATATAACATAATCCTGATACCCATCGCAGCCGGTTTACTATATCCTGTCTTCAAATCCGGCGGCGTACCTGATGCTTTAAGCCTGATATTCGGTGAATTCGGATTTCTGAACCCTGTCCTAGCGGCCGGAGCGATGGCTTTAAGTTCCGTGACCGTAGTCCTGAATTCACTTAGCTTGCGAAATTTTGAACCTAGTAAGAAAAGCGGGTATTGATGTGAGGATTCCTATTTTCAATAAGCGTGGTCCAACCGAAACTGATCCGGTTTGCGACATGGAAGTCGAGATTACAAAACCACCCGGTGGCGAATGGAAACATTCAGGAACGACTTATTATTTTTGTGGTATAGGCTGTAATCGTGCATTTCAAAAAGACCCTGTAGCTTACCTGTCAGGGGATAAAAAGATTCAAATGTAAACAAGAACTAATCTGGTTGCGACTTAGAGTTGACCCGTATGTCATCAGTTTCAGATAATAGTCTTTTGCACCACGATTAAGGGCCGAAGTGGCGGAACGGTAGACGCGGCGGTCTCAAAAACCGTTGGGGGTTATTCCCCGTGCCGGTTCGAATCCGGCCTTCGGCACCAGCCTTTAACCACAAGGAGTAGATCACATGGCAAAAAGGCCGAATTTAGTGTTTATCATGAGCGATCAGCAGCGTTACGACACGTTGAGATGCTACGGTGCGGATTACATGGATGTGCCTAATCTCAATGCGCTCTCCAATGAGAGTTTTGTCTTCCAGAACGCTTATGTATCTCAACCTGTTTGCACTCCTGCTAGGGCAACGATTATGACCGGCCTTTATCCTCATACGGCTGGACCTATCGTAAACCAAATCAATTTACCGGAGAGCACGAAGGTCATCTCCGAGATGATTCCCGATGACTACTACAAGGGCTACATGGGGAAATGGCACCTTGGCAATGACATAGAACGGCAGCACGGATTTAACGTGTGGAAATCAGCTGAAGACTCCCACGGTACCGGGTACAGCCACACTCAACTCAACAATGAGACTTCCTCCTATACGAAATATCTGATCTCGAAAGGCCACAAGCCAGATAAAAGTCCCGAATCAGGAGACACGGGTCCAGAATTCTCCTTACAGTCCCAATTGTCGGGACAGAGAGTTCCGACCTTTTCATCAAATGCCCACTATGACATGCCTGAAGAAGATCAGATGGCATCATATCTGGCCCAAGAAGCATGTGAATTCATCGATGAGCATAAAGATCGACCTTTTGTTCTCTACGTGAGTACATTCGAACCTCACTCACCCTACCATGGTCCGTTTATGGACAAGTACGATCCAGAGACTATTCCGGTAGGCCCAGCATTCCTGGAGAAACCGGAAAGTGCGTCATTGTTCAACAAAGTTAGAGCTGACTACTTCATGAAATTTATGCTGGATGGTGAAGACCAAACGAAAGATCCCTATATGATGCACTACGCGGCTTTTCGGGAGGATGTTACGACGGAAATTGGATGGAGAACTCTCAGAGCCCACTATATGGCGAACATCACCCTCGTTGACCGGATGGTGGGAAGGATTAATCAAGCAATCAAGGATGCCGGTATAGAAGATGACACCATCATAGTCTTCACTAGCGAGCACGGTGACATGATGGGCGACCACGGAATGCTGGAAAAGCGTTCCATGTTTGAGGAAGCCTCCCGTGTCCCATTACTGATGAAGGTTCCGTGGCTGTCCAAAACCCAAAAAATGATCGAAGGAAGCGTAAGCCACATTGACCTCGTTCCTACCCTTCTGGACTTGATCGGCGAGAAGGTACCTTTCCACCTCCAGGGAAAGAGCTTACAGCCGGTTCTCCAGGGAGATGCCGACCTATCTCAAAACGACGTGTTCATTTCTTGGAATGGTTACGATAATAACGTGCCTGATAGATTCCTAGGTGACCCCAAGGTCAATAGGATGCTGAGACTTCCTTGGCGTACGGTGGTCACACCTGACCGCTGGAAGTTGGCCCTGTGCGCAGGTGATCAGTGTGAACTCTATGATCTCAATAATGATCCGTATGAAAGAAACAACCTGTTTAATGATCCCGACCAACAGGATCGAATAAGGGACATGGCAGCCAGGATTCGAGTCTGGCAAGTGCAGACAGGAGACACGGTGCCTCTACCAACAACCTGATAATAAATCACATCAATAACATCGACTAGAGAAATGCATAACGGCGGTACAAACGGATATTGTATTTTTAGTATCCGCCACTGGCATATTTCATATCTAAATCAGGTGGGTTCTACTGTAGCGGATAATAGGGACTTTCCTTGTTTTCGTAGATTCTGATAAATCTTTTCTTAGGTTTCATTTGCAAACGGATTTAAACCATACTGGAAAAAACTTTTAATCAGTACAGCAGTTGCACCAATCAAGATAATATATGTATTTGGTAAATCTTTATATATCAGCCATCCTCCTACTGCCGTTACAAAAAAGAATACGATCCCTGTATATGGCGCATTTCTATAAAATCTTATAAATAATATAGCGAATAATGCCGCTATCAAACTGGCTACCGGAATGAGAGCCAAGGTTGTACCCATTGCCACAGCCATTCCGGTTCCTCCCTTGAACCTCCAGAATATTGGGAAGAAGTGTCCAAAGAGAACAAAAAAGACAGGGATCAATGCACTATAGGTCGGTAGATCTAGCCAATAGGTAGGTATGCATACAATACTACCTTTGATAACGTCCAAAATAAGGACAGTAATACCGTGTTTACGGCCTATCTCACGCGTTATATTTGCTGTTCCAGGATTACCAGTACCAAGATCTCGAATATTCTTTCCTGAGCGTCGACTTACAAGATCACCCGCTGGAATTGAACCAATAAGATAAGAAGCAGCTGCCCATACAAAATAAATCGAAAGATCATTCATCCTTGGATTCTACTCTTGTTTTCATTTTTATCCAAAAAAGGATTTGATGTTACGAATCACGAAAATGACAAATCAATATTACCCGCCATATCTAAAGAAGGAATAAATTTCTCCCTGATCTACATCGGGGATCCTTCAACAAAATTAGAACTTCGCTCTCATGCATACAAAATACATAAAATTTTCTCAGATCCGAACACTGGTATAGCCATGCTATACAATGGGGTTTTCCTGTTCATCTCTGTTAAACATTTCTCACGTATGTCTAAGGTAATTATTAACAGCGCCAGAAACAATTCTTCTGAGATATCGACCATCTTCTCCGAAATATTAGAGGATATAAAGCGAGAATATTCCAGCGGACGAAATACATTCGGTATAAAGGAGTTTTTGAAGAATATTGCAGCGAACTGATATTGATTTTCTGGATACTACAAAAACTTAATCCCCGTTTGTTGAAGTCCCTTGAAGAATGTCCACAAATATGTACCTACTGAAGTGATTGCAAAAAGCATACTCAAAGGAGAGATCAATTGCTTGAATCCAATAATCCGGGGACATTAGCAATACACGGCGGGGATCCGTTGCGGACTAGGCCATTTGGACCACGCTGGTATTTTGGAGAAGAAGAAAAACGTCACCTGGCCGAGGTGATTGACGACGCATCGGAACCTGCTGATACCGATGATTCCCAGCGATGGCGCTCCCGGTTCAAGGTAAATGCATTCTGCGAGACATTTGCCAAGAGACATGGTGCCTACTACGCGGTACCCACGAATTCTGCTACTTCAGCAATACACACTGCGATTGCTGCTATCAATCCTGAGCCGGGCGATGAGGTAATAACCACTCCCGTGACGGACACTGGCGGGATACTGGGCATCATGCTCCAGAACTGTATCCCCGTTTTTGCCGACTCGGACCCGGACACTTTCAATATAGATCCTGTAGATATCGAGCGGTGTGTAACTGAACGTACCCGTGCGATTATTGCCACTCACCTGCATGGGAACCCGTGTGATATGGAAGCGATCATGGATATCGGGCGACGTCATGATATCCCTGTTATCGCGGACTGTGCCCAGTCCCACCTGGCAAGTTACCAGGGTAAGTTGGCTGGAACAATTGGTGATATTGGCATCTGGTCATTTGGTGGTAAGACCCTCACGACAGGCTCTGGAGGGATCCTTATGACAAACAACGAAGAATTTGCACAACGTGCATCTGCATTTGTACGTAGAGGCAGTGATGACGGTATAGCTTTTCGCAGTTCACTGGCTCCTGAGCCAGAACCAGGCCAGACTCGTGGATATGCTGCATTGCTTGGCACGAGCTACGCGATGACAGATCTGACCGCCGCGCTTGGTTTGGCCCAGTACTCCCGGTGGGATGAAGCCACGGAGGTTCGGAAACGGACTGCCAAGATTCTCAACGAGGTCGTACCAGGACTCCCCGGGTTTAAGGTGCAGAAGGTCCGTCCCGGGGATGTTAACAGTTACTATATGTATGCTTACAAGATAGATCCCGGGATCGCGGGAGTGTCTTCAGAAGACTTTGCCGAGGCAGTAAACTCGGAGGGTATCCCAGACTGTCATGGACCTTATGTCAGCGGCAGGGCGCTTCACACCTATACCCTGTTTACGGAAGAAGACACGTATGGAAGTTCCCGCTTCCCATTCGTAGATGATCATGGCAATCGGCGCATTGATTATTCTAATCTTCATCTCCCGGTGATAGAACGTGAGTTACCCTTAACTGGTTTCATACTCTTCCGAAATTCTTACACCGAGGATGATGCTCACGATATTGCCAGTGCCATGAAGAAGGTATCCGACTACTACAAGTCAGCGGGCTGAAAAAGTCTCGGAAGTTTGTGATGGTTTACACTGGTGATCTTGCCATTACTGACTCTAAGGCTTACATTTACGCCAAATTCTTTTAGGAACATAGGCATGGTTGCTTACATAATTCGTCGCATCTTTATGTCGATGTTCACTATCTGGGCGATCTCTGTTCTAACTTTCGTCATCATCGAATTACCGCCTGGAGACCAGGTTGACCGTTTCAACGAGATCAAATCAAGTAGACGCCAGGGGGCGCTTCCAGATCCGGAAAAGATAGAATTTCTTCGAAGTTACTTGGGATTAGATCAGCCACAATACGTCCGGTACCTCAAATGGATAGTTAACCTGGCACAGGGTGACCTGGGGCTATCATTTCAGCATCGACAAGAAGTCGACATGCCTGTAAAACAACTGATAGAAGACCGCCTGTGGCTAACAATCGCACTCACCGGATTCACTGTACTGGTCACCTGGACCTTCGCGATACCGATTGGTATTTACTCCGCTGTCCGCCAACACTCGGTTGGCGACTATGTCTTTACGTTCCTGGGATTCACCGGCCTAGCTGTGCCCGATTTCCTTCTAGGACTGGTATTGATGTATGTAGCATTCGCATATTTCGATATGAGTGTCGGTGGACTCAATTCAGCAAATTACATAAATTCCCCCTGGGATTTAGCACGATTCCGAGACCTGCTAAATCATCTTTGGATACCCGCCATCGTACTCGGCACATCTGGAACCGCTGGCCTGATCCGGGTTATGCGTAACAACTTGCTTGACGAGCTAGGAAAACCCTACGTGGCCACTGCCAGGGCAAAGGGATTACCATCTGTCAAAGCTATATTGAAATACCCGGTACGAGTGGCAATCAATCCACTCATCAGCACTGTAGGGTACCTGTTGCCATCCCTGGTAAGCGGAAGCATTATCGTTTCTGTAGTACTTAGCCTGCCCACACTGGGACCTCTGTTGCTCGAAGGGATCCTCGCCGAAGACGTTTACCTGTCAGGATTCATCATACTGATGGCAGGTGTGCTGACGGTAGTTGGCACACTGATCTCGGACATCTTACTTGCAGTGGTAGACCCAAGGATTAAATACGCGACCTCACACTAACTTCACCGTAGACTGTTGACCTTGACTAATCCATCGATGGTATCGAGGGTGGCGTCCATCCCTTGATATCTAGGTGAACTCCACCGAGAAACCTAGGACATTTGTCCAGTCCTATTGTTCTGTGCGAACCGCAGCCTGCGCCGCAGCGAGTCGGGCGACCGGTACCCGGTATGGTGAGCAGCTTACGTAGTCAAGTCCCACTTCATGGAAGAAATCGATGCTGGAAGGATCCCCACCGTGCTCACCGCAGACGCCCATCTGCATTCCAGGTTTCTTGCCTTTACCTAGGCTATAACCCATCTTGATCAAACGGCCAACACCTTCTTGATCGAGTACTTGGAAGGGATCCTCCGCGATGACACCCTGGTTGATATATTCCTGGAGAAACTTGCCCTCAGCATCATCCCTACTGAACCCATAGGTGGTTTGTGTCAAATCGTTGGTTCCGAAACTGAAAAAGTCGGCGAATTCTGCGATCTGATCGGCCGTAATTGCAGCTCTCGGTAACTCGATCATAGTGCCGATCTTGTATTCACTCGGTCCACCAAGTTTGTATCCAATACTTTTGATAATTTTTTCTAGGCGTTCTCGAAGACTATGCATCTCCCCAACATCGGCAATCAACGGAAGCATTATTTCAGGATTCGGAGTAATACCGGTACCTGAAACATTCACGGCCGCCGTGACAATGGCTCGGACCTGCATCTCGTAGATAGATGGATAAATAAGGCCTAGCCTGGAGCCCCGCATTCCAAGCATGGGGTTAATTTCTCGGAGATTATTAACCGCCTCAAGCGCCTGTCGCTTGTTTGGTAACTCCGGAGACTGAACTTCATCCCGCTCCATATCGGCAATCTCCCTAGACAGCACAGAATAGTCTGGGAGAAACTCGTGCAGTGGTGGATCCAGCAAGCGGATCACTACTGGACGAGAACCCATAGTACCCAGGATGGTCTCGAAGTCAGAGATCTGTAACTCTTCTAGGCGGATTAGGGCGGCATCGAATGCCATGTCAGCCCCGTCGTCTTTTGACCTGGTAGAGCCGTAGGCAGCAATGATCAGTTCACGCATCAAAGCCAATCGCCTCGGTTCCAGGAACATATGCTCGGTACGACAGAGTCCGATTCCCTCGGCGCCCAGCTCCAGGGCAATCTCGGCATCGTAAGCCGAGTCCGCATTAGCCCACACTCCCAATCTACGTGCATCATCTGCCCATTCGAGTAGCTTCTTCATATACGGGTTCCCCCCAGGCTGGGGTTTGATCATCTTAAGTCCGCCCAAAAATATTTCGCCAGTCCCCCCATCAATAGTGATTAAGTCTCCACGCTCCACCACGTGGCCATTGTAACTAAGCAGCCCGGCGCCGGTGTCGATGTTAAGAGTTTCAGCTCCGGTTACGCACGGCTTTCCAAGACCTCTCGCTACCACAGCCGCATGGCTCGTCGCTCCACCACGGCTCGTGATAATTCCTACTGCAGCTAGGATCCCGTGGACATCTTCCGGGCTCGTTTCAGAGCGAACCAAGATAGTGTCGAACCCGTCGTTTTTTACCTCGACCGCTTCGTCGGCCGAGAACACCACCCGACCAGTGGATGCACCCTGAGAGGCACCGATACCAATACTTAGGAGGTCACCATCGGTAATTGCCCGGTCTTTGACATTTTCGTCTATGACCGGAAGCATCAGTTGGTAAATCTGCTGTGGGTTTACCCTGAGCAGTGCCTCGTGTCTCGAAATCCTGCCCTCTTTCGCCATATCTACAGCCATCTTGACCGCAGCCTGCGGGCTACGCCTGGCCATGCGTGTCTGAAGGATATACAGGCGGCCCTGTTCCACCGTAAATTCTACATCCTGAACATCTCCATAGTGGTCTTCTAGGCGGGCTGCCACATCCTCAAGGTGCGTGTAAACGGACGGCATCTCGGTAGCTAGTCCCGAGAGAGGATTGGGCGTGGTAGTGCCAGCCACGATATCTTCCCCCTGGGCGTTCACCAGGTATTCACCATACAACGATTTCTCTCCCGTGGCTGGATTGCGGGTAAACAGAACTCCTGTGCAGCTATTTTCATCCGTGTTTCCGAACACCATAGACACTACATTGACTGCTGTGCCCATGTCATGGGAGATTCCATGATAGTTACGGTAGTCTATGGCGCGTTGGCCATTCCAGCTCTCGAAAACAGCTGTTATTGCCATCTCGAGCTGAGAAAATGGGTCATCCGGGATTGGAGATCCAGCAACATTCTCGATTGCCATTAGGTAGTCTGAGATTAGTTCAGGCATCAACCCTAGTGGAACCTCGGCGCCTGTCGCCAAGCCAACCTTGTGTCGAAATTCAGCCTCCGTTTCGTTTAAGACTTCACTCTCAACCCCCATCGCGATTTTGCTAAACATCTCCACAAAGCGGCGATAGGTGTCGAAGGCAAACCGAGGCAAGCCCGTACTTTCTGAAATACCATCGGTGATCTTCTGATTTATACCGAGATTTAGGATTGTATCCATCATTCCTGGCATGGATATCGATGCGCCAGACCTGACTGACACGAGTAGAGGATTGGAAGGATCTCCGAACCTGCGTCCGGTGGACATCTCTAACTCTCGCAGCTTGCTATGGACCTGCCTTAGAAGACCTGGCGGTAACGACCCGGTCTTTTGGTACTCCCGGCAAGCGTCGGTAGTAATCGTGAAGCCGGGAGGCACCGGCATACCGATCGTGGTCATTTCTGCCAGGCCAGCACCTTTGCCGCCAAGTAAATCCGATCCAAAGCCCTGTTGATCGTCGAACCCCAGAACCCACATCTTATTTCCGGTGATATCTCCGTTACCCAACACCACCGGTGGACCTATCTCTGAAGCTTTCTGTCTATGCAAATCAACCGTGACCATTCACACCTCCCTTGATGGTTTACTATCTGGCCAAGGCAAATCCTAATCGTTTCCCGATGACCAAACTAGGTGCGATTGACAGAATTGCATATATGTGCCAAGGTCTATGCATAATTATGTAATGTTGCCTAAATAGGCATCTTAATGGAAGCAAGTTGATGATTGCCAATAACCGTTCTCAGCGTCCAAGTGCCGAGTTGATCGACGTAGCGATCCGTCACTACGAATTGGGGGAGACTATCGACGCACTGGCATCCGATCATGGGGTAGACCAATCTACCATCCGGCGCTGGTTAAGCAGGGCACGAAAGGAAGGAATCATACAAACCCTCGTGGTCCAGGCACTGGATGACGAGGAGAAGGTCCGATTAAGGCAAGATGTCCGTTACAAATATGAACTCGACCAGGTGATCACTGTCCCCGGTCGGGCCGATGTCCTAGAAGCATCTGACGAAGCTGCGCCTAAGGAAGCGGTAGTTCTAAGCATAGCTAATGCGGCAGCCCGCTATTTGGAAGATCACTTGACCAATCGAGATATCCTGCTGGTCCCTTGGGGACGCATGGCGAACTACATCGCACGACAGATCAAGGCACCCAGACCTCTTCCTGGGCTTACAGTGGTCCCAATGGAAGGTGTGATGGGGGTCGAATACGATCCATCCGAAGCAAACATCCTTGCATCCGCTATAGCCTCCAAGTTCGGAGGACGTTCATTACTCCTGCCTGCCCCAGCGGTTGTAGACAAGGAAGTTAGTAAGGTAATCGTCGATCTACCACTGGTAAAACGTGTCACTGAGCTATACAAAAAGGCCACGATGGCCATCGTACCACTAGCACCAGCTGATCCCGAACGATCTACCGTTGTGCAAATGGGACTTGTAACCAAGGGAACGGTAAAGAGCCTCGTGGCACGTGGGGCGGTTGGCGAAATAGCCTCTCATTGGTGGTTTGATTCTCAAGGTCAAATAGTGGACCAGGATCGGACATATGCCGTAGGTTTAGGTCTCGATGGCCTAGCTGACATGGTTGATCGTCGTGCCAAGGTGATCGCTGTAGTTGGTGCTGGGAGAGAGAGAATACGGCCACTCAAGGTTGCATTGATCAACCGGCTCGCCAATGTTTTGATTACGGACCATATCTCCGCCCAGATCCTACTTACAGAGGACTAGAAGATATCGTGATAACCAACTTCAATTCTTTTCCTACTTCACCACCGAGTAAGGACTCAATCCTTTTAAATTTGCGACCAGGTTGAGATACTCGGCTTAACACAAGCCACAAATCAAACGCCTGCCTAATACGACTGCCCCGGCATCCGTACTAGGCGTGATCCAACTCTTGATTATGAACAGGAATACACTGCCAAGATCACTGGCCATTCGGCTATACTAACTCCAGCAATTCCTTATGGCCTCGAATATAACAACAGCAGAACCTATCCACCCCGAGCATTCGGAGTCTCTTTGGCAAGAACTCTCTTCATATATTGTTGTTTTCACAGCAAGCGGATGTGTCCTGGCATTAGAAATAGTCGCCGGTAGAATACTCGCCCCCATTATCGGCGTATCTCTTTACACATGGACCAGTATTATCGGAATCGTCCTCGCTGGCATCAGTATCGGCAACTACCTCGGCGGTGTTATCGCAGACCGGTTTCCTGGTCGCCATGTACTCGGCTTAGTTCTACTCACCAGCAGCGTAGGCAGCATCAGCATTCTGCCATTGATCGAGATCACATCAGATGGATTCTCGTCAGTCCCAATTGCAATGCGAATCGTCCTTCTTACCACACTACTTTTTTTCATGCCAAGTGTAATGCTCGGCATGATCACACCGATCATCGTGAAACTGCGATTAAGTGACATTGCTCTGACCGGCAACATTGTAGGTAAGACATATGCCATGTCGACCGCTGGCAGCATTTTCGGGACATTCATTACTGGTTTTATGCTTATCCAGTGGGTAGGTACACGATGGGTAGTGTTGGCCGTTGCTGTTGTTCTCTTTCTACTCGCCCTGGCATTCGGTCGACCCTGGAAAATGAAAATTTCTGCGGCGATATTATTGGCAACCTTTATCGTGGTGGGCGCTTTCGCGGTGAAGATGGGTGCTCTGAAAGCATCCTGCCTTGTCGAAAGCAGTTACTACTGTATAAATATATCGGAACAAGAATCGAATGGAAGAGATGTCAGTACACTGTCCCTGGACAACCTGATACACAGCTACATTGACCTCGACGATCCTACATTTTTAGTTTATGAATATGAAAGACTGTTCGCTGATATAGCAACCTATATTGGTGAAAGAAACCCCCACTTTAACTCACTGTTCATTGGGGGCGGAGGCTATACGATGCCTCGCTTCATCGAAACTCAATACGGGGAGAGTAAAATTGAAGTCGTGGAGATCGATCCTGCCGTGACCGAAGTCGTTCACGATTACCTGGGTATGCCAAGGGACACAAGTATCATCACATACAACAACGATGCGAGGACGAAATTTTTTGAGTTGCCGGAAAACAACTACGACTTGATTGCGGGGGACGCCTTCAACCATTTCTCAGTCCCGTATCACCTGACGACACTCGAGTTCAACGAGCGGATAAAGGAATTGCTGAAAGACGATGGCATCTATGTGATGAACGTGATAGACAAACTCAATTCAGGACGCTTCCTCAGGGCAATTGCCCACACACTTGAGCAGACATTCGAATTTGTATATCTCATGAATGACAACCCCGATTGGTCTAACGACGACCGCTATACCTTCGTGGTCGTTGCATCAGACACGCCGATCTCTCTTTCGGATATTGAGGAGGCAAACGCCAGTGCCGGACGCTTATCAATTGAATTTATACAAACTCACTCAACACATATAATGTCGTCGGAAGCTTACAATGCGTGGATAAACGATAAGGACAATATTTTACTGACAGACGATTTCGTCCCAGTCGATAATCTTCTCGCACCTCTGTTCATAGACGAAAACTAGCAAGGTAGGAATCTGAATACCTAAATCTTCGTAGAATCTACCTTCCATAGCTTTCTCAAGATAGAGAACGGATATGACCAACGGTACAAGAATCCATTACCGAATTAGGTAAATGTATGTAGCGTAAAAGCTCACACTACCGAAAAACGCCAATATCCTCAATATAGCTTCTATACGTCTCCGATATAAACGGCAAAGTCGCCATAGAAAACCATATCCAAACGTGAACAATAATATGTACAATAGGTCGTCAATATTAGGTACTGGGAGTTATCGATGACAATGAGTCTCTGGCGAGCGTTAATATTTGCAACATCTGTAGTCGCTTTACTCGGCCTAGTTTCATGTGGCGGTGGAGACAGTGCTCCTGCCCCAAAACAAACAGCAGATAGTAAGCCTGCACCGTCCATGGCCAAATCCGCACCGACACCAGTACCGCCAACGGCTACGCCAGTACCACCTTCAGCGACACCAGTACCGCCAACGGCTACGCCAGTGATTCCAACAGCAACACCCACGCCTACTCCAGTGATGCCAACGGCAACACCCACACCCACTCCAGTAATGCCAACAGCAACGGCTACACCGAGGACTACATCTACGCCGACACCGCGACCTACGGCAACACCTACACCTACACCTACACCTCCACCTACACCTACACCACTAGCCTATCCACCAGTTCCATACGTAGGGCCGGTGGCTAAGTGCGAGGATAAGGGCACCCATATTTACTGTGTATCCTCAACCCTTCCTCTTCCACCAGAGACAATACCTGCATGGACAAGTAACCGAAATGGTTATTCACCAGAGGTGTTTTGCTCAAGTGATTACCCAGTTGATGCCTGCGGGTGGCATTTAGAAGCATTAGAAGTAGCCTTCTCATACATGGGCCACCGCAACCTAACTGAGTACTGGGTTATGGGCCATGGCATTGAAGCTAGAGATCAACTAAGCACAGTTATGTGTGACCGCCATGTCGCTAAAGGTTATCAAACCCAGGAACAATGCGAAGAAAAAAATACAAATCCGGGATCTTACGGACTTGAGACCTATCGCGCGGAATCTGAAAAATCAATCACATCAGGTGAAACAAATAATCAAGCAGGATGGAATGGCAGCCGTTGGTGGGGAATAAATTGGTATGAATCTTCAATCGCTCAGGGATTCTTGAGTCCAGATAATTACCCTGACTACCCTTTTGAATGTCCGGATCGTTGTTCGGCTGGTGTCGAGGCTCAAAAGACGATGTTTCACGAAGCTTTCCATGGTGCTCAGTCCTCCTACCTAGCAACTGATGATTTCCAGAAGCGCGATGACTTAAAAGGACCCAGATGGTGGAGGGAAGGCTCTGCTGAATTTATAGCCCAGGCCTATGTGGACAAAGCCCGTAAAGCCGGAACACTACGGGTCATTAACGCAGACAGAACTATCCGCGCCACAGATCCTGAGACAGGAGCAGTTATAGACAAGAAAAATGCTCAAGGACAAATTATCGGCGCGGAATTGGTGACCCGGGAATACGAATTCAAAGACAATATGAGAAAGAAACTTTTTGAGTACTTCAAGAACAGAGAACACACTTGTGTAGGACAAAACTTAGGCCAGTACAAGAATTGTTCTCATATGGAATATGATGCAGGGTCATGGGGAGTTGCTTATCTCAATCACAAAGTTGGCGGTTTTGATTGGCAAGCCTTTTATAGTGATTTAGAGGCACTCGGTTGGGAAGCAACATTTACCAAGCATTTTGAAATCGCACCTGAAGATTTTTATACAGAATTCCATGCGTGGCTAGACACTTCAAATTGGGACGATCGGATGGCCATATTGGATACGGAGCTTCCGCTCGCTGTTGCTCTTCCCAGCACTGACCTTTTTACTAGCTTCTCGGCAGGTGGTTGGAATTCAAGTTATGCGATTGATAACGGCTCGCTGTTTCTTTCATCCACTGAAACCCCAGGAAGCAAGTCTGTTGGGAGTTTAAATCTGGATTTCATGCCTGCAATGGTTGGGCAGACACATTCTAATCTTAAAAACCAGTCTTTAGGTTTTGCTTACCATGAATATACCAGGATAGAACTAGATCTAAATAAGAGAACACATGTGGTGGCTATACCTGCAGGGAAAACGCCATTCAAGTTGGATCTAAACATAGCTGTATCAGGGAAAGGATCAGATGGTAACTCATTTTCGACTACAATAAAGGAGCAGTTTACCCGCAGCGATGATTTTTATCCCAGCGCAGCACTGTCTATACCCAGCAACGCTATCCCGGACACGGACAAATACAAGCCATTTTCAATACCGGCATCTACAGCTCAAGGTTTATTCTTAGCTACATCGCAAAGTAACTATGACGATAATTATGGAAAAGTCCGTGTAAATAATATTGAAGGTTACTTTGTAAAGAAGCCCCCGAGCACTCTAAGGGTTGGTCTTTTTGGAGACGTCAAATCTGAGGACTATGAAACAATGCGTGATTATATTGAAGT
>CAZSLO010000004.1:0-44985 GCA_964608025.1 uncultured Dehalococcoidia bacterium
GGTGGAGAGGATGGTACCCCTGCCCGGACTCGAACCGGGGCCTACGGTTTAGGAAACCGTTGCTCTGTCCGCCTGAGCTACAGGGGCACATGACCTAAAAGACTAGTGCTAAGCCTGGTGTGTAATCTCGATCAGATAAAAACGAACCTCAGAATCGATCGGAATTTATCTGGAGACACCAGCCATTATTCGATCCCTAAACATCGATAAGACCATAATATCTGCAAATCATAATACCGCATAGTAAATAGCCCATCTACTGGTGCAGACTTCAGAAATCAAATATCCTCCAACATTTTGGGGTTAGTTCTCATTGTAAATTCGGTAATCCAGCATACGGCCAAAATTGCAGTCTGGCGTATAATCTGAAATACAAATCTGATGGTCTGGAGCTAGCAACTATGGTCGACAAACCAACAATGGACTTTGGGTATAACCCTCCAACCGGCGTTCGAAATCTCGAGACCATAAGACCAAAATATTTCATGTCAGACATGAAACATGCTCTCGATTGCGCATCGGAAAATTTCAGCAGCCTATGGATCTCCGACCATATCAATTACGAAAATGAGTTCCGTATTGAATGCTGGACTCTTCTAACCTGGATAGCGACCCAATATTCCAATCCGAAACTGGGTACTATCGTGATGTCAAATTCATTTCGAACTCCTTCTATGATGGCAAAAATGGGGGCAAGCCTCCAACACATAAGCTCAGGGAGACTAATCCTAGGGTACGGTGCGGGATGGCACGAAGGTGAATATAAGGCATTCGGCTTCAATTACCCGCCCCCCGGCACCCGCGTGGAAATGCTTAATGAAGGCATTCAGGTCATTAAAAAACTTTGGACCGAGGCACCGGCAGATTTCACTGGTAAGTATTACCGTGTGGAAAATGCGCATTGCGAACCCAGACCTAACCCAGTACCGCCAATCATGATAGGTGGCGCCGGGGAAAAAAAGACGCTACGCGTTGTAGCAGAGCACGCCGACTGGTGGAACGACCTTTCCCGGCCCGTTGAACAGACACGTCGAAAACTAGACGCACTCCGCGGTCACTGTGAAGATATAGACCGAGATTACGATACCATTAGAAAAACATTTACAGCACGGATTTTCATAGATAAAGACCGTAACAAAGCCCGGACATCGGCCGCTAACTGGATGAATGCCGATCAGCCCCCAATCGTGGGAGACCCGGCTGAAGTCAAGGACCAATTGTTTGAATGGGCCGATATGGGTTTTGACCTATGCATCACGGTTTTTCCAGAATTCCAGTCTCTTGAAGACATGAAGCTGTTCACAGATAAGGTAATGCCACACTTTCAATAGGAAATCTAGATACACAAGCTCGATCTGGGAAACAATACGGAAACAATTTGTACAAAACTTGAGTGAGGAAACCTTACCAATGGTCGAACCCAACCCAAACCTGAATACCAAATCCCCGATACAAATCCTTTCTTCTAGAAATATTTTCCCAGAAGAACAGGTGCGCCACCGTAAATCTCCCAGCATAGTCAGACTTGATAGCGGTCGCCTTTTACTAATTTTCTCGCTTACGGAAGATCCAGGCCGGCTCGAGAGTTCCGTAATCCTCACGGAATCCGACGACAATGGTCATACTTGGTCAGAACCCCGGGTAGTTTATGAGAAGGCTGGCTGGACTTGCATTAACATGGGCGGTATGTCACTACTATCTAACCAGATGATACGGTTAATCATTGGAAGGGTGAAACTAGACTTCTCCCTGGGTGGAGATGAGCCATTTTCAGATTGGTACACCGGCTTTATAGACTCCTATGACGATGGAAAAACATGGACAAAACCAGGGGCTGAACTCAAGCTTTTCCCGATGTGGACAGAAGTCTACGGACAAAGCAATCCCCACTTACTTTCAGATGGCAGATACCTAATGGCGACTATGGGAACAATGGGCCGGGATTTACAATGGCACGCCGGAGTATCTTTCTGTGATCCCAAAGATGATTACAGCTTCAGTAAGCCAATTATCATCGCTAATGATCCCGAGAGAAATTACAGCGACATAGATGTGGCAAGGCTCGAAGACGGACGTTTCTTGGCAGTCATACGAGAACACAACATCAAGAAAAGTGTCTTTTCCCACTCAGAAGACGAAGGAAAGACATGGACCCCCATCCGTTACACGGGCTTCGCAGGAGCAAATATTAAGCTCCAAAAGCTCCGTTCTGGGACAGTAATCTGCGTTTACCGGGACGAAAATCCTGAAATGCGAGGAGTCAGTGTCAGTGTGACCGAAGACGGGGGAGAAACGTGGAACCATGTAGGCCAATTGTACTCTGCACCAAGTGATGCTGCTCACGTTCCAAGTCTACTTTGTGGTTACCCGGATATGATTTACATCAATGATACTGATCTTATAGGAATCCTCCATACTTACCCAGATGTCTCCGGCCGAATGGATCTTCACCAGTTCCACATCCGTGACGTAAGCTCCCAGTAATATTGAACCGTTGACCGATTAAGCAGCCTTGTACTAGAGTGGCAGAGGATTTCAGCAATTCTTAGACTTTAATCGGTAGAAATATGCTCGCATATATGTCCCGGCGTATGTTTCTCGCACTATTTACAATTTGGGTAATTTCGATACTATCTTTTGTCATTATCCAGTTGCCCGAAGGTGACGCTGCAGACCGATTTCTAGATCGCCTAATGCAGAGTGGTGAACTCGGAGATCCTCGCATCGCTAGAGAACTAAGGGAATATCTGGGTCTGGATAAACCGATGCTTACACGATACTGGATGTGGGTTTGGAACCTAGCACATGGAGATCTTGGTCGCTCCATAGCTGTTTGGAGTGACGCGACCAGTTCACAAAAGCCGGTAAAACATGTGATAGGCGACAGGCTTTGGCTGACTGTAGTGTTAACCGGATTCACCATCTTGGTAACTTGGAGTTTCGCTATCCCTGTAGGTATCTACTCAGCGGTGCGACACCACACGATCGGGGACTATACCTTCACCTTTCTGGGATTCACAGGCCTTGCCGTGCCGGATTTCCTACTTGGCCTAGTATTGATGTATATAGCCTTCGCATATTTTGATCAAAGCGTGGGTGGCCTGTTCTCAGCGGACCAAACTAACGCACCCTGGAGCTTGGATAAATTCATAGACCTCCTAAATCACCTCTGGATACCGGCTGTGGTCCTTGGCACCTCTGGCACAGCTGGTTTGATCAGGGTTATGCGCAATAACTTGCTGGACGAATTGTCAAAGCCCTACGTAGTCACTGCGAGAGCCAAGGGAGTTAACCCGGCGAAAATCATTATGAAATATCCCGTCCGGGTCGCCATTAATCCTCTAGTCAGTACCGTGGGATACCTGCTCCCATCTCTAATAGGTGGTAGCGTTATCGTCTCTGTTGTGCTGAGCCTGCCAACCCTGGGGCCCATCCTCCTCGAAGCAATTTTAATCGAGGACACCCAGCTTGCTGGCTTCATAGTGCTGTTGCTCGGCGTATTAACGGTCTTAGGAACATTGATATCCGACCTGTTACTTGCGATCGTAGATCCGAGAATCAAGTTCACCTCCAGATAAACTGGTAACGGAACATATAATAGGTCAACATCAGGAAATGACTTCAAATATTGGTCCTCGAAAATCTTGCGGATTTGGGCCGTGAGATAGAGTATTGAGCATAGTCACAGGAGTAATTAATGCGCGCAATCGATATGCACGTTCACGTTCCGCGGCAAGAAGGCCTGCCTCAAATTGGTATAGAAGAAAACCTGAGAAGCTACTTTAGGGTCAAGTCAGCCCCTGAAAATGCTGCCGATATGGCCAAGCAATACAAGGATTGGGACATCCTTGGCGTCATATTCTCGGTAGACTCAGAAACATCTACAGGAGAACCTCCTGACAGCAATGACTATGTTGCCGAAATAGCCCGTTGCTACCCGGAGCAATTTATAGGATTCGCGTCCGTTGATCCATGGAAAGGAACTGCTGCTGTAGATGAAATGGAACGTTCAGTCAAAGACCTTGGCCTAAAGGGTTTAAAACTGCACCCGATTCACCAGGCTTTCTTCCCAGATGATTCGCGCTTCTATCCTTTATACGAAAAATGCGAAGAGCTTGGGGTACCTATACTCTTTCATTCTGGATTCGCAGCAGCAGGAGTAGGAATGGCCGGCGGGGGTGGATTCAAACTAAAATACAGCCGGCCGATCCCAGGATTTGACGATGTGGCCGCTGACTTCCCAAACCTAACCATCATCATGGCACACCCTGCCTGGCCTTGGGTCGAAGAACAGATAGCGGTCGCAATGCACAAACCCAATGTGTACATAGATCTCTCCGGGTGGGCTCCCCGTTTCATCCCCGAAGCATTGGTTAAAGAAGCCGATACGAGATTAAGGGACAAGATATTGTTCGGATCAGACTTCCCTTACCTTCCACCAGACCGATGGTTAGATGGTTTTAACGAACTGCCCATACGTGACGAAGTCCGACCTAAAATATTACTAGAGAATGCCAAACGAGTATTGGGATTGGCAGGTTGAATTTCGTATCGGAACTTGGTTTATTGCTATCCCGAAACCGTTTCCCCTATTCTTCGACTAGAGTCCGCTCAATTTTTGCGGTAGGGAATATTGCCATGATCCTGGCTTGCGCTCCTGAGCGATTGGTGAATCCATGCTTAACACCGGCAGGGGCAAGCACAGTCTGGCCTTCCTTCACCGTAATGACATCATCACCAAGAATCGCTTCCAACTCTCCCTCTAAAACAACCATAGCTTCCTCTGTGGGGTGTAGATCTCTGTGGTCCCCATAACAATAAAAAAACAAAAAATCACCAACACTGAGCGAATCGGCACCCTGAGGACCATCGACTATAGCGTAACGCTCTACTCCCGGTCCAAGTTTTTCTAGATCAATGTCTTTCTTATCGAGTATCGGCATATCACCTCTCCCATACGTATATCCTGTTTGAATCCCTTAATGTTATCGCATGAGTAAGTCCAACGATACAAGAGTGAGGAACAAAGAATTCGTACGTCGCCGCTGAAATACTTAGAAGAGGCTCAAAACAATTGAGTGCTACTATCAATTCCTCAGGTACCGCCGATCGGTGGATACTCCTCGCTGTCATCTCCATAGGCACTCTATCGACCACCCTGGACGGCGGAATGGTAGTGACCGCCTATCCAGCTCTTGCAAAGACATTTGACACCGATACATCAACCGTTCTTTGGGTAAATGTAGTCTACTGGGTGACAGCAGTCGGATTATTGATGACACTTGGGTGGATCGGGGACGTGGCTGGCAGACGCCGAGTCTACACCATAGGAATGGCAATTTTCGCCATAGGCATGCTCCTGTCAGCAGTTTCCTCAGCGATATGGCAACTAATCTTATTCCGGATCATCCAGGGCATTGGGTCGGCGATGGTTTTGTCTAATGTTAACGCTGTTATCACTGAGCATTTTCCAATACACGACCGCGGCAAGGCTCTCGGAATCTCCGGAGCAGTTGTAGGACTCGGCCTCACGGCTGGACCTTTCATTGGTGGATTTCTTATCGATATCCTTGATTGGAGGGCAGTCTTCTACTCCCGTGTGCCTCTTGCAATAGCTGGAGTAGCACTTGCATGGTATCTATTACCAGACGACCGTATAAGAAATAGGGATTCCCATATCGATTTGATTGGAGCAGCTGCCGTCTTCGGTACGATGGGATCAATATTGTTAGTGATTAACCAGGGGGGTAAGCTCGGATTCTTATCTTCACCTGTCATCATTATCGCGATTTTCGCACTTATATCTTTGCCAATTCTCATATGGTCAGAGAAACGTTCAACTAGGCCAATACTAGAGGTCAAGTTACTGGGAAATCGACAATACACCCTGAGCCTAATGGTTTTGTTCCATCACTATCTTTCCCAGGGTGGTATTCTCCTGGTCGCACCGTTCTATATGCTCTATTCGCTAAGCTTTTCTGCTACAAAGATGGGCATATTCATCGCTGCATTTTCTTCAACCCGGACCTTCCTCGCACCCGTGGCAGGTCGCCTATCTGACAAGTATGGGCCAAGGCCATTCCTTCTATTCGGCAACACGCTAAACGCCATAGCACTCCTTTGGATAAGCCAGATGGGTTCTGGGGCAACGGATTGGGCCCTTTTCAGTGGCATGTTACTAGCCAGTGCAGGTTCTGCTTTCTTCGAACCAGTGGTAACCAGCGCTATCATGGGCTCGGTTCCCAAGGACCGCCTTGGTACAGCGTCAGCATCGGTCGCGCTAGGTAGACAAACTGCATTCGCCGTCGGAGTGACCGTAGCCGGAGCAGTCTATGCAGTACGAGAACGCTTGCATTTAGCCAATCTCCTAGCGGCAGGTTCCGCCCCTGCATTTGCAACCAGCGAAGCTATTGCCAGAGGATTTGGCGACGTTATCTTGGTTACCGTGATCTTTGCAACACTTTCGATCGTATTTTCAGGTGGGTTGCAGCGTCCAGTTCTACCACAATAAATCCATGCTTGTCTTAACTAATTTGCTATGCACGTCTTCACAATAGGGACAATAATAAATACCGCGTGGTTCAAACCACGCGGTATTTGTAGATTCTGTATTGAATGATGACCTCGTCTTTCTAGACTACTCAAGCTGTTTCATCAAAACTCGAAGTGATTCTCCGAATTCACGATGCTGCCATTCTCGGACATCGTAACCTCCAAATTCATCCTCTAATCCACCAGGGAAAATAGCCAATCTCTCTAGACTTTTAGCTGGCCATAATAGACTGGCATCCAGCTTGAGGCGATCACCTTGTTGGGATCTCCATTTCTTCAAAAGAACCAACCTTTCCCGTGCCCGCTCTCGTTCAAGAGGCTCGAGTCGGCGGTCATTTCGTGCTGGGATTCTTGGTCGACTAACATAGCCCCTCTTAAGCCCGTCACGAATCGCTTTTCGCACAGCTACCGAGGCTGGACCATAGCCATATCTACCAATACCCTTAATTCGAGATAGATCAGAATCAGGCTGGCCCGACACTTCAATCAAAACCGCATCTGAGAATATCTTGAACGGGGGACGATCTCTCCGTACCGCCTCTTTTTCACGGAAACGATGTAGTGAACGGAGCACAGCCAAACCTTTTCCATCCAGGGTTCGGCTACCTTTAACTGACAGAAATACCCAATCTGGATCTGGTGGTGAATATTTGATACGAGCTAGCCGATCAGATTCTTCTTTGAACCATTCGATCCGACCGAGTTCGTCCAACCGTTCGTGCAGTACTGACCTCAGCTTATCCAGGTATCGAACATCATCTGCAGCATAGTCGATTAGTTCTCTCGACAATGGTCTTAAGGTCCAGTCCGCACGTTGCAGTTTTTTGTCTTTACTAATTTCGATCTTCAAGTATTCCTGCAAAACGGCTGCTAATCCCAGCTTACTCGACCCTATGAAAGCTGCTGCTATGCTGGTGTCGAACAGGTTACCAATCCTGAAACCCCAATCACGATCAAGACTTCTAATATCATAGTCTGCGGAATGGAAAATTTTTTCGATTTTTTCATTAGCAAGTAGCTCGCCAAGACCAGCACTCGATCCTAGTAAAAGTGGGTCAAGTAGATAGATACCATCTGCCGTTGCTAACTGCACTAAACAAACCCGTTCAGGATAGCGATAGAGCCCATTTGATTCGAGATCTATAGCAATCCGAGGTTGTTTCAACGCCGATGCTAAGATTACCTGTAACCGTTTCTCACTGGTTATTAAATTTACAACATCACTACTAGTACCCTTCAATTCGTCTACCTTATAAATATTAGTGCCACGTATTTCATCATATAGGCTATGCCATAGTCGAGTTGGTATGATACCCGTCAAAACAATGTCCTAGAACATGGAGGAGGCATTCCGCTTGGAACCATCGGTCGACGAAAGCAGTGTAGTCATACTGTACAAGGGAGGTAGACTTCCTTCTTGGCATGGCCTACCGGACAAGGATCAGCAAACGTACTCGAATAAGCATATCGACTTGATGCTTTCGATCGCTCAAAAACATTGGTTAATGACATTGGAAGGGTTCAAATTGTTTAGCTCGGTGGGTAACTGGTCCAGATTCTGGACCATAGAATTTCCGACATTTGAGGGAGCTGAAGAGTGGATAAAATCTGAGATAGAACCACCATATGGGCGTTACGGCTACTACGAATATTATCTATCACGACGGCTAGATATTGGAGATCTGAACTCATGGATAGTGAACCCTCCACCTCCAGTTGCAATCAAACCGATTATTCCAGGAATCCAACCACTACTCAAAATTGACAGGGATAGTGTTGTGGTAATTACTTTTTCCAGATGGCTCCCGGATGCTGATATAGTTTCTCCAAAAGATCGGGGAGATAAAAAATATATCGAGGCGATGATATCAGTTGCCCGTAAGCATCGCCTAATGCGGTTGGAGGCATACCAACTAATTGCGCCACAACCAGACTGGCATCATGTATGGATCACGGAGTTTCCAACTCTTGAGGGCGCAGAAGCATGGATGTCAGCGGAACTCGATTCCCCTCACAGTCGTTACACTACCAAATCATATTACCTGACCCGCAAGTGGGCTCCAGAATATTTCGCTGGCTGGATACCCAGCTAACAGGTCAAATTTCTGAGTAGACCACACCCATTGGTCCACGTGGATCAGATCCTCCGTCCAACTGGGACCCAGATCCGACAATCACTAATTGAGCCCTGGCTACTCTTCTAGAAAGAGATCCCGCATCTTGCACCACCTCGAATCCCTTTGACCTTAGATCTTCGCATGTGCTTGACCTAACCCGTGCTTCACACCAGATCTTTTGTCCTTCCGCATGGATTCTCGGAGCAGTAACAGCCTCCACAGCTGTCATATCAAAATCAATGACATTGCTTACTATCTGGGTCAATGCGCTTAGTATCGCGTTGCCTCCTGGAGCACCAAATGCCATCGCCAACCTACTATTCTCAAGAGCTATGCCTGGCATCATCAAATGCAGCCGTGCCTTTCGAGGCATAATTGAGCTTGCCCTACCCGGCCTTGGATCATAGCGATTCATGCCATTGTTATGTACAAACCCTAGGCCGGGTGTAACTACACCTGAAATATTACCAAGACTATGGGTGATAGTAGCTACGTTTCCTTGGCCATCTACAACTGTGAGATGAGTAGTATCTGTATCCTCTAAGGGAGGATTCATTCTACCAACTTCTCCATTCAGAACCCGTTCTCTTAACTCCGATGCCCGTTGATCCGAGATCATCATGTTTAAGGGACCAGTGCCAATAATTTCGGGATCACCTAAAAAATCGATCCTATCTTGGTTAACCAATTGGAGAGTGGATGCAAGCCTCTCAAGATATTCAGTAGTACCATGCCCAAGTTGCCTCATATCCATTCCGTTGAGAATATTGAGAGCCTCTATCAGCAACGGACCCGCACCTGGTGCGGAATTAGAAAATATCTTGTAACCTCGATAATCAGTCGAAATTGGTGTGTAACTCTTCGTTTTATACTCGGCAAAATCTTCCCGTGTTATGAAAGAGTCGTTTCTTTCCAGATCTTCAGATATATCGCTTGCCAATTCACCAGTATAAAGATCAGCAGCCCCGTTGGTAGCAAGTCGCTCAATGGTCTCTGCATAATCTGGATTACGCAAAATAGATCCAGCCTTCGGCGAGACCCCAGATTCGTGAAGATATATTGAGGCACAAGGGCCATTTGACTGGATACGATCTAAAGTACTCGGTTCATCGGATAAGAGATTTGAAACAGATAATGCCTCTTGCAACTCTGGTGTAACCACGAATCCATCACGAGCTACACGGATCGCCGGCTGGAGTAACTCATTCCATGGCATCGTACAATACTTGCGATAAATCTCCCCTAGGGCTGCGACTGCCCCGGGAGTACAAATAGAACTATATCCCATAGTACTCCGATGGTCAGTGAATAGGCTCGTTCCACTAACAGCTGCCTCACCAAGATAATCATTTGCCCACATGTCATCGGATGCCAGCGAACCTGCACGCATACATCCATCAATTAACACATGATCCCCCATGGCCGGAGCTAGAATATGGGCGGACATCATCCCGGATACACCACAACTGAATGGTATAACTACCATCTGAACAAAAGCAGTCGTAACAGCGGCGTCAAACGCATTTCCACCAGCCTCAAGAACCTTGGCACCCTCCTCGGCAGCACGTGGATGAACACACACCACGATTCCTCGCATCTTTCACCTCCTATTGCACAAACCGGGGCATCCCCATATTATGCGATCAGCAACGATGAAATCTATGTCATGATGTTAAAACCTATTGAATATCTCAAAACAACCACCAGTTGAAAAAGGATGATTGCTTAGAAGCATCTACTGGTCGCTCTACCGGGGTCACCTCTAGCCCCATTCAAAACAAATTCCAGTCCTTGGCAAGTACGACATTTGCCTCATTAAGGTACAGGGACTTCATATACTTGTGGCTAGGCCAGATCACACACACCTCGGCTCTGTGGATCGACATGGTCGCTAGGCCTCTTCTTGTTCTAGCAGTAACTGGATCAGCGGTTCACCTAGGACTCGTCATTGCCACCCGCAGCATCTCATCTGTAGCATTTGGACTGGTAGCCGGGGTAGTAGCCGATCGCTTTGATAGAAAAAGCGTACTCCTGGGTACCAAGTCAATCGTATTTGGCTTAAGCGGACTCTTTGCAATGCTAGTTGTCCTAGACATTATCCAGCTTTGGCATATCTACCTACTAACATTCTTGAGAGGAGCAACTCAAGCCTTCGATCAGCCAGCCCGACGTGCCATGATTCCATCGATTGTGCCTCCCGAATTAGTAACCAACGCTATGGCCCTCAGCTCTGGCAGCATGCAAGCAACGCGAATACTGGGAGCTGGTGGTGCAGGAGCTATAATCGCCGTTGGAGGGCTAGGCGCAGCCTTCGTAGCAATAGTAATTGTATATGCCGTGGCCGTATACCTAACATGGCAACTCAAGACCCCGACTCACTCACACAAGGCATATTCGGGCGTGCGCAGCCTAGGATATGACCTTGTAGAAGGCCTGCAATTCGCGTGGTCAAGTAAAACTATACGTGGCATCGTACTAATCGCCGCTGGGTATTTCACTTTTGCAGTCGTATTTATTTACGTATTCGGTCCTTTAATCGCCAAGCAAGTAATGGGAATAGGAGACTCCGGATTCGGGTATATGATGAGTGCAATGGGGATAGGCGGCATCCTGGGAACGTTCGTTTTAGCAGCGATCAATCCCGTCAGAGGGAGAGGGTATCTTCTCATAGGGGCCTTGGTAGCTATAGGAGTTATGCTTGTTGGAGTGACTGCCGCCACTTATGTAGATTCTGTGGTTCTAGTATTTTTTATGATAGGCCTGCTCGGCCTGAGTCAATCATGGCTTGCCCCATTGGTTAATTCGGCCCTATTGCAAGAAGCCCCAGAAGACATGCGAGGCAGGATGCTAGGATTGTTGAGCCTAGACAGGGCAATGGCCACCGCTGGCGGAGCGATAGCTGGATTTCTCGCGGCAGCTATAGGCCCCCAGATGGCCCAACTTATATTCGGGGCGGCTTGTATAATTACCGGAGCCGCAATGCTATCGTACGGTCCAATGAGACGAATCGAGTAGCTACTAATTACTAGGTTTCTTATTAAGGGATCTACTCTGGAATTGTCGCTACATCTACCGGAACATAGTTGCCTGATAGGGCAGCCTGCAATTTTCCATTAGAGCCATCCTTATAGAATGATCCACCCTTTTCGCCAATATCAGCAACCCACTCCGGCACGTTCAAGCCATCCAAATTTAATCTTGGTAGAGATTGATTCACGCCTATAGCATCCCATGTTTCAAACGGACCTAACTCCCATGCGTAACCCCAGCGCATCGCCCTATCTATAGATACGATGTTATCAGCTATCAATCCAAGTTTTTCGGACGAATAAACCATCATTTGAGAGAGAATTCTCCAAACAAAATCACCAACCACGCCCTCCAAGGAAGATAGCAACTCGATCTTTTTATATGGGTCAGATATCTTCGTGGAATTTGTAGGGATAGAGAATTCCGACCCAAGTCTAGGTTTATATTCAAGTGTCTCCAAATCAAGAGTAAGTATCTCTCTTCCCTGGTCAGTTTTTATTCGCCTATAGAAGCCTTGACCAGCTTTCTGGCCAGTCCATCCTCTCTTAACAAGCTCTCGCATATAATCTGGAACTTCCAGAATTTGAGCTTCTTTTTCACTGGTTGATACTTTTCGCGAGTTATCAGCAACCGCTACGAAGACGTCAATACCAACAACATCTAGCGTACGGAAGGTGGCACTGACCGGCCGGCCCATTATAGGCCCAGTGATACTGTCTACTTGATCCGGACCAAGACCAAATTCTTCCGCGGCATGTATTATCGCCATGAGGGCAAAAGCCCCAATGGTGTTCGCGATGAAATTAGACACGTCGTGGGCTGGTACAACACCCCTGGCTAATTTACTAGCAGCGACTTGGGAAACGATTTTTGCTACGCGATGGTCCGTATCAACAGTCGAAATAAGTTCCAGCAGGGGGAGGTATCGTGGCGGATTGCAAAAATGAGCTCCAAGAAAACGTGATCTCAATTCAAGTGGCAACACACTAGCGATTAACGATACCGGTATCCCGGATGTATTGGTACTAATAATCGCGTCAGGACGTACGTGTTGAGCTGCTCTTTTCCAAATCGATTGTTTGATCGATAAGTCTTCAGATACAGCCTCTATGACCCAATCCGCATTCGCTAATCGACCGAGATCGTCTTCAAAATTGGCAGGCGTTATCAGTCTCAAGGAATTGCTATCTGATACGGGTGCAGGTTTCAGTACCCGGAGACGGTCAATGGCTGTTTGTGCCAATTCATTAGGGTTTTCGTCTATTTTCAAATCGAACAAATCGCAACGTATCCCGCGGTCAGCCATAAGGCCAGCGATCTGAGACCCCATGGTTCCCGCACCTAGCACAGCTACACGAGAAATCAATGTAAGCGTCTGCCTCCTAATATAGGTTCGTCATCTTCAAGTTGAACTGTACCCGCCAATTAGCGGTCCTACCTCACGTGGAAGAAACACTGTTCTTGTTTCAAACCCGGCTATCTTCAATGGTCAAAACCTATATCTGTAACAATTCCTAGTAGAATAGGCTACCACACGGCGAATTACAGTAGCGGTAGAGCATTAAACATGACCAAAAACAACAGGATTTACCAATACCATCCTGATCTCAGATACGATAGGATTCTCATTGTGTGGTTTAGTATCACAAGATAGAAGAGAGCAGGTTGGACCCAAGAAACTAATTGCCTTGTAATGCCAAGATGAATAAGACCGCAGCTAACGGCACGATAATCATCCACAATATGCGACGGGGTGAGAATTTCATCCTAAAACCAAACTAGGCATGGCTGCAGATTTTAACACAGCGACATGACATACAAGCTAATCGCACTGGATATAGACGGGACAATCCGTAGCCCGGAATACGAGATCTCAACTAGAACTCGAACTGCCATTAACCGCGTAATAGAAGCAGGTGCTGTGGTTACTGTAGCAACTGGGAGGATGTTCGAGTCCGCACGGATGTCGACCAAAACATTGGACCTCAAGTCCCCTATTGTGTCATTCCAAGGAGCACATGTGGCAAATCCTGTTACTGGCGAACTACTTTGGCACATGCCTCTAACAGGTCAACAAACAATTGACGCGTTAGACGCCCTAAATGGCTGGAGTGGTGACTTAGCTGCGTACTTAAATGACGACGTTTTCGTGACGAAACTAACGCCATGGGCAAAGGGATATAGCGAACGCAATCACAGGGATATTCAGCTAGTTGAAAATCTGAGAACCTTGGCCTCACGCCGCCCCACCAGGCTCTTAGCAGTAGGAGACCCAGATGAAATCTTCAGGTTGGAGAACCAACTCAACAAACAATTTGATTCGACGCTTCATGTAACAAGATCGCTCCCCACTTTCTGCGAAATATTACATCCAGACGGCGGGAAGCATAAAGCGCTTCAATGGCTGTGCAAATACCTTGGAATAGATCCACAACACACTATAGCATTTGGCAATGGGTATAACGATGTCCATATGCTTGAGTGGGCTGCAACAGGAGTTGCAGTCGGGAATTCTGTACCTGAAGTACTCGACATTGCAGACCGGATAGCCCCTCCCCTAGAACAAGACGGTACAGCCCAGATACTTGAAGACTTACTTGAAAACGGGAAGATAGGCTAAAGAGTTCTGTGAAATTGTCTCACTATAATCGTTCTGGGCGGTATTAATATGAACATGATTGGAATCACCACTCGACTCCATATTCTTGGTAAGACTGCCAATGGCGACCACTTATATACGACTTCAGGTGGCAAGGGAACAAATCATGCATTCGCGGTATCGATTAGTGAAGGTAAATCAGTTAATGAGTCAGTATCACATGGTATTGACTCAGGAGCTCTAGTAGTCACCAGGCCAGGTGCTCAAGAATCTATGTCCTTTCGCAAAGAGGCAGAAAACCTGATGTCATCATCTAAAAGATCCCATCACGACCTTAATTACGATCCCCAAACACTAACCCCTCAACGAGACGCATGATGAAAAATTCAAGGATCGAGCGCTTGGCTTATGGTGACCGACGTATTTCTGTTGAAGTTCCAGAACATACAAGGACTATTGTAGCCAAACCTCCTTTGCCAGCCGTTACCAGCATCCGGGAGTCAGTAAAATACGCCATAGAAAATCCAATCGCTCATGAGCCTTTAACAAGCCTCGCCGGCCCGAAATCAAGGGTGACAATTGCCTTCGATGATGCTTCTGGATCTTACTTCCAGACACGGCGGACTGATTTCCGCCAGGTTGCTATAGAACTTATCGTGGAAGAGTTAACCGCGGCTGGTGTAGATATACGCAATATTAAACTATTGTGTGCCCAAGGCCTTCATAGAAAATTGTCTCGCACTGAGATGGAATCGTTTCTGGGTCGAAAATTAGTACTTTCATTCGGCTATAACAATCTCTACTGCCATGACGCAGAGGACAAGGACCAAATAACACACCTAGGCTATACCGATCGGGGTTTCGACGTCGAGGTGAACCGGGCAATCATAGATTCAGACTTGTTCATTTACCTCAATACAATGTGGGCACCTTTTAACGGTGGATGGAAATCTACAGCCGTTGGCCTAGGCACTTTCCGAAGCATACGACACCACCACCGGCCTTGGCCCGTCTCAAAAGGCCACTCTGTTGATGATCCAAAAAGCTCTGCTTTCAAGAAACTAGTATGGGAACAAGGAAGTCTTATAGAGAACGCCTTAGCTGAAAAAGGACGTCGCATATTCCAGATCGAGACAGTGTATGACAATGGAGATCCTTGTAAGGACTTGATCTCGGTTTTTGCAGGTCATCCAACAGAAGTGCACCCCCATACGCTTGAAGTAATGGAAAAGCAGCTCGTGGTTGATTTAGAAGGTCAGTCAGATATTCTGATAGCAGGTATCCCCGGAGCAGAGTGCTACTCCAAGTTCTCAACCATGAACCCTATCTTGATAGCAAATTCTGCCATGGCAAACACAGTGATGCAATTTCAAGGTATGCCAGTTGTGCGAGAGGGAGGCATAGCAATTCTAACCCATCCCTTCGAACCAGCATTCGACCAGAGGCGTTTCACACCATATATAGAGTTCTACAACAGGCTTCTACGTGACGAAATAGACCCCTACTGGCTATGGGAAAATTATGTCGAGGACTTTGCGCACCGCAAAGATTACATCCATGGTTACCGGTACGGTTATGCATACCATGGCTCACATCCATTCTTCATGTGGAATAGTACTGGTACACCAAGACGATATCTAAGCCGAATCTTTTTCGCAGGTGCAAGAGATTTCGACGCCGTCAGGAGATGTGGATTCGAACCATTCGCGACTGTCGAAGAAGCTCTAAAGGTCGCCGAAGCAGACCTGGGGAACAATGCCAGTATCACCCTTCTCAACCGACCACCCCAGTTTATTCCAAGAGTCAGCCAGCCACAGGCATAATGGCCAATGATCCAAGATGCCTAGGATCTCTTTCAACAAATATTCGTACGCGAAAACTCAACGGCAATACAGCAAATGAAGGTCTCAATTATCCGGACCTATCTTACGTAGACTGATATCATGGCAAATATGTGATGGATCGGGGAGAAGGTACCATTGATAATATCAGTGATTGGCGCTAACGAACCTTCCACAAAAATAGCGCAGCTGGCAGAACAAGTCGGGTCTGAACTTGGAAAGCGTGAAGTGGTCCTCGTTTGTGGAGGCCTTGGTGGTGTAATGGAAGCAGCATGCCGGGGAGCGAAGATGGCAGGTGGCACTACTATCGGGATACTCCCAGGGAGCGATCCAAATACAGCCAATCCCTGGGTAGACATTCCAATATGTACCGGCATATCTTATGCTCGAAACATCATAGTAGTCAAAACTGGTAGGGCTGTAATCGCTGTCGGAGGTGCATATGGAACATTATCTGAAATTGCACACGCCTTAGCGGATAACTTACCAGTCGTTGCCCTTGATACTTGGAAATTCGTCCGTGATGGACTGGAAGACAGTTCAATGATTAAAGCATCAACCGCTGTTGAGGCCGTGGAGTTAGCAGTCGAGGCCGCAACAGCACGAAACCATAACTCCACGGTTAAATAGTAATAAGCCAGTGAACAAGATAGCCTCTATTAAAGCACGAGAAATTTTGGACTCACGTGGCAATCCTACTATCGAAGTAGACGTAAATCTTTCAGATGGATCATATGGCCGGGGATCAGCTCCTTCAGGAGCAAGCTCTGGTGCATTCGAAGCTATCGAGTTAAGAGACGGTGATCCCAGGCGATACCGAAGTCTTGGGGTATTAAAAGCAATTGAGAATATCAACGAATTCATAACTCCAGTCCTAGTTGGAAAACAGGCAGACGACCAGGAGACTATCGACAAGATAATACAAGAACTAGATGGGACATCTAACAAAGCGCAATTCGGTGCCAACGCCACTGTCGCGGTATCACTGGCTGTAGCACAAGCCGCGGCTTCTAGTAACCACCAATCTCTCTACGAGTATCTGGGCAAAGATGACCCGATCACCTTGCCAGTTCCTATGTTCAACATCATCAACGGCGGCCGTCATGCTGACGGTTCAACGGATTTTCAAGAATTCATGGTAGTCCCCGCTGGCTTTGATCGTTTTAGTGATGCGCTTCGCGCTGGAGTTGAAACCTACCACGCTCTAGGTGACATACTTCGCTCCAGACGTGCTATTACAAGTCTAGGGGATGAAGGCGGATTCGCACCCCCACTTCTTTCGAACAAGGAGGCAGTAGAACTTGCCCTGACCGCAATTGAAGAAGCAGGATACCTACCCGGAGAACAATGCTTCCTTGCTCTTGACGTGGCCGCGTCAGAGCTAGTCCTCGAAGACGGCCGGTACTCTTTACTGAGGGAAGGTATCAACCTATACCCTGAACAACTGCTCGATACCTATCGTGAATGGACCAATCTATATCCAATCATAAGTATAGAGGACGGAATGGCAGAGGAAGATTGGGAGCATTGGAAACAGTTAACAACCTCGCTGGGAACAGTAGTCCAATTAGTTGGTGACGATCTTTTCGTTACCAATACCAAGAGATTGAAACAAGGCATAGATACGTCAGCAGCCAACGCCATCCTAATCAAGCCCAACCAAATAGGAACAATATCTGAAACCCTCGAGGCAGTTAATATGGCAAAAAATCAAGGTTGGGGAACCGTGATAAGCCATCGATCCGGAGAGACCTGTGACGACGCGATAGCAGATATCGCTGTTGGGATAGCTTCTGGGCAGATCAAGGCAGGTGCCCCAGCCCGTGGGGAACGAACAGCAAAATATAATCGGCTCCTACGCATCGAAGAAGATCTAGGAGACAAGGCAGTATTCCCAGGAATAAACATATATAAAAACGTATCCCCGAATTCTCACTGGTTAAAGAGTAGTTGAGCCTAGTAAACCTATTTCCTACGTGTTTCTATTGAAAAGAACTAAGACTTTAGGAGACCACTAATGGCCGGTAACACAAGTTACGAAGTGATCTGTTACAACAATCGTCCTGTTGTGGAGATCAACGATTCTATTCGTAGCGCTACGCGCGGAGTAGATATTCTTCAAATGGACGTAGACTCAATTAGGCGTGACCATTTTGAGGCATTGCAAGATGCACTTAAAAATACTCCAGAGTTAAGAGTACGAATTCTAACTCTCGACCCATCTAGTCCATATATCGCCCGACGTGCTCATCAACTCGGAGTTACCTTCGCAGAACAACGTCAACAGGTACGGAGAAACATTAGGGAACTTATCAGTTCCCTGAACCAATTTAACTTCTCTCTAAAAGTCTATGATGATTATCCAACCCAGATTACATTTACCATAGACAATTCAGTCTATGTATCTACTATCGGGCGCAATCGCCGTAGTCGAGAGCTATGTACATTCAAGCTCAATAGAGACTCTCCGGGTGTCGATCGGTCGTTCGGATTCCAATTTGACGCTCTTTGGAACGACTCCAGGGAATTCAGCTAGCTAAATTCCCGAAATCGTTCTAAATTAAGTCCCTCTAAACAACTATAACCCAAGGTGCCGGATACATCGAAACGGTTCCTGCCAAATATGCGTCTGGCAGATGATATCTCGATGTAGTACATCATCCAAATGTAGATCGTACTTATTGTTGACTACAAGGGCCACAGGATTTGGAAAAACGAAACAGAGAGCTTCCTTCCACACTTTCACGGGAAACGGACGATCGCCTACCATATATCATCCATACGATTGGTAGCATACAACTACAGCAATCGAAATCCGTACGCGCCGGTGATTAGCTCTCTGTATAACCTATACGGATGAAGGTGCTAGGGAACCTACGTGCTTTTTAAGCCGGGCTTTTAAATCCTTCATATCTTGGATATCCGGTGTTCCACCTTGATCTGCCTTGTCATACCAAATTTCGCCATCCACAGCCACCGTGTATACACCATTGCCTCCTGGTATCAGGCTGATCGCCGCGTCAGTGCCCACCGCTGCGAACATCTCGCTAACTGTCCATGCGGCAAGATTCTGATAACCACATGGCACACAATACTGGATGTCGATCGCTACTTTACCGATATCGCTCATTTTTCTTCCTTTCCAATTATTTCCTATCCAATCGTACCTTCACCCTAGATAGGAGGTCAATTTAAACAACCTGGGATTTTCTTAGTCACATGATCTATATGGTAAGATAGTTAGGTAGTGCCCGATAAATCAAGCCCCTGTTCCATTCAAGCAAATCTCTCTAAAGAGGCCCCCAATGGATACTCCAACTATTACATTGTCACCCAGAGAGGTGACTGGTAAAAAGGTCAAGAATCTGCGTAAGCAAGGCTATGTCCCAGTGCATTTCTATGGAAGAGATGTCGAATCACTGGCTCTACAAGTCGAGCTCAACCCGCTCCGTAAAGTGATTGCCGCTGCTGGAGCAAATGTGCCTGTCAAAGTAACAATAGAAGGAAGAGATGCTGAGGATATATGTTTTCTGCGTGAAGCCCAGAGACACCCAGTGTCAGAAGAACTACTACACATCGACTTCTATCGCGTAGACGTAACTCGTATAGTCAGGGCGGAAGTGCCGGTAATCTTAGACGGCGAAGCCCCGGCTGTTCGTAACATGGGTGGTGTTCTTCTACAACCCCTTAGCACTCTTGAGGTAGAGGCTCTGCCCCTGGATATGCCAGGATCTTTCCACATTGACGTAACAGGACTGGAAGACTTCGAGGGCGCCGTGAGAATTGGAGATATCCCGCTCTCAGATGGTGTGACAATACTGCGTGGGGATGATGAAGTTTTGGCCCGTGTCTCGGCACCTCGAGTAGAGGAAGAAGCGGAAGAAGAGGAACTGGAAGACGAACTCGGTGAAGGCGAGGTACCGGGAGGCGAAGAAGGGGATGAGGATGCCTCACAAGAATCTGGAGACGAAGAACCAGCATAAATGTAATAGCGACTCAACTAAAGAGAGTAGGGCGGGGTTTATTTCAACACCCCGCCCTACTCTCTTTTATAGTGTTCCTGATACCTATTGAACCCTGTATCGGCCCAATACATCCTCATTAGGCTCTATCCCAAATCCAGGCCTGTTCGGTGACCAAACATAACCATCCTCGACCTCGAGATTGTACTGGAAGATTTCTTGCCGAAGCGGGTCGGTGGAAGTACTGTAATATTCAAGGATCAGGCCATTAGGTACAGCTGTCATAAGATGTATATGTACATCTTGTGTACCATGAGATGCCAATGGTAAATCATGAGATTGGGCCATCGCAGCTACTTTCATAAACTCGGTGACACCTCCCATAATCAGTGCGTCCGGCTGCAAAATAGCCGCACTGCGACTCTCTATTAGATCCCTAAATCCATATCGGGTGTACTCATTCTCCCCGGTAGCAATTGGTATTGTCGTCGCTTCGGCAATCAATTTGTGGCCCTTGTAATCATCAGGATTGACAGGTTCCTCAAACCAGAAAATTTCGTACGGTTCCATCTTACGAGCAATCTCTATAGCCTCGTAATACCTATATGCACAATTTGCATCTACCATCAATTTGACGTCCGGACCAATCGTATCTCTCACCACCCTGACTCTCTCGACATCTTCCTTGATCGTTACCCCTCCAATCTTCATCTTGACAGCACTAGCGCCAACTGACAGGGCTATTTCCATCTCCTTGGCGAGTTCATCTAGCCCTTTACCTTCTTCATAGTATCCGCCTGCTATATATACAGGGATCTTTTCCGCATACCCGCCAAGCAACTTGTATACAGGTTGGCCAGTAATCTTACCCTTCAAATCCCAAAGAGCTATGTCTATGCCACTGATTACACGTGTAGTAACGCCTCTCCTCCCGACCAATTTGGGTTGCCACATCTCTTCCCAGATACGTTCAGTATCGAATGGATCCTGTCCAATCACGTACTGTTTAAGATGACTCAAGATCTCCCTGCCAATACCCACGGCCTGCTCCACTCCTCCTGATAGACCCAATCCAATAGGCCCATCATCGGTCTCTATTTTCACTACGTCCAGACCTGCAGTTGGATAAACATATCTACCATTGCGGATAGGTTTCTTTCTGGGCCAGCGATATGACTCCATACTTACATCTGTGATTTTCACATCTCACCTTCCTTGAATTTTGGTCGGATATGACCTGTTGCGATCATAGTCTATATTCTGACAATAGTGGAACCTATAATAGCAAACCAAGTATCCCCAAATTAGCATAGTTTCGGTACAACATTGTATGATGACCTGATCCCTTGCCATAGTGACACCTAACAAACCCAATTCAAATTCTACAGATAGAATAAACACCTATCTCAAACATCTTAAATTTAGCAAGGCATAGATCAACCTAAACCATGGAATTTTGTCCCATGTGATCCACAATACAATGGATCCTGTATCCCTATACATAAAGTAGGTAAACCTAGAAAACTATATGAGCCTGAAGCCTAAAACAGTGCTGCGTTCTTGGGGAATTTTGTTCCAATGATCAATACTAGGCTGGAAGATAAAAATCCCACAATAGCAAGGAGTTTCCCAGCTTGAAGAAACTAGTAGCCGTACAGGCAGATAAGGTGGAGCTTCTCGAGGTAAAAACACCCAGACCTGCGGAAGATGAAATCCTGGTTCGGGGCGTGCGTTCACTATTAAGCCCTGGGTCGGAACTAAAACGAATACGTGCCTGGCCATCTCACAACAGAGGCTGGCCTAACCACGACCTAGGCTACGCTATGACAGGCATAGTTGAGGAGATCGGGTCTAAGGTACAGGGACTTAAACTTGGGGACCACGTCATGACTAGTGGCCATCATCAGCAATTCGTGGTAACTAATGGCCCCTTGGTAACGCCCAATCCAGCGATCCCACTTCCCAAAGATATGGATTGGGATATCGCTCCTTTTACACTGTGGGGAAGATCATGTATCAACTGGATGAATAGAGCCTCGATCCAACATAACGAAAGCGTGGTAGTAGTCGGCAATGGGCTAGTCGGCCTTTTAATGGTCATGTGGTCCAGGCTTTCAAATCCTCGTCAAATAATCGCGATAGATTTATTCGATCGCCGTCGTCAACTAGCAGCTAAGATAGGTGCTGATACGGTACTGGACCCTTCGAAAATAGATGTCGTAGAAGCGGTAAACGAGCTTACCAAAGGTGGAGCCGAGGTAACCCTTCACTGTGTTGGAGGCACCGGTGGGAAAGCCTTCGAAACATCACAACAAGTCACAAGAAACGGCGGCCGGGTTGTGCTGATAGGTCACCATGCGGATAACCTAACCATATTTCCAAGAGAATTCACTGGGAAGGATCTTCTTGGAGCAAACGTCGGATACAACAATGACCCAAATCTGTATTTAGACGGCATAAGGCAAATTACATCGGGCAAACTTCCCGTAGACAAAATTGTGACACATAATGAACCCTACACCAAGGCTCCAAAAATCTACGATATGCTAATCAATTCGCCTGACGACTCCGGAGCAATACTTCTAAAATGGGACATATAGAGTAGTGAAAACAACTACAAAATTTGGTTTCCAAGATCTGCCTGATGAATTTGGACGTTTCGGTGAATTCGGAGGGCGCTTTGTACCCGAGACACTAATGCACGCCTTAGAGGAACTCGATAGGGTCTACGACTCGATATTACACAATCGGGAATTTCAGAATGAGTACACTGACCTACTAAATAACTATGTAGGACGCCCCACACCGTTGTATCACGCCAAGAATTTGAGTACTGAACTTGGAGGGGCTCAAATTTTTCTCAAAAGGGAAGACCTTGCGCACACTGGTGCTCATAAGATCAACAACGCCCTGGGACAAGGTTTGCTAGCACAACAAATGGGCAAAAGACGTATCATTGCTGAAACTGGCGCTGGCCAACATGGAGTAGCAACGGCGACCGTTTGCTCAATGTTGAAACAAGAATGTGTTGTATACATGGGAGAGGAAGATATTAGTCGTCAGGCCCTTAACGTATTTCGGATGAAGTTACTAGGTGCTACTGTAGAACCGGTTAGCTCCGGAAGCCGCACCCTCAAAGACGCTATCAACGAAACTATCCGTGACTGGGTTACCAACATAGAAACAACCCATTACATCATCGGAAGCGTAGTAGGACCCCACCCATATCCCAAAATGGTGCGCGATTTTCAATCCATGATTGGCAGAGAAGCAAGAGATCAGATGCTATCAGTGACAGGAAGGCTACCAGACTACGTAGTAGCCTGCGTTGGCGGAGGTAGTAACGCCATAGGTTTATTCCACAACTTCCTAACAGACGATGCCGTAATATTACTAGGAGTTGAAGCAGGGGGGGCTGGATCGGATACTGATAGTACAGCAGCAACCATGACATCGGGTGAAATAGGAGTGCTTCATGGTAGCATGTCTTACCTTCTTCAAGACCCTTACGGACAGGTTAAAGAAGCACACAGCATATCTGCAGGATTAGACTACCCAGGTGTAGGTCCCGAGCATAGTTATCTTAAAGATATTGGTCGCGCCAGTTATGTAAACGTTACAGACAGCGAGGCCCTCAAGGGATTCCAGTTACTCTGCGAAACAGAAGGAATAATACCAGCTCTTGAGCCCGCTCACGCAATATTCCATGTATCTGAACTGGCCCCAACCCTCTCAAAAGAGCAGGTGATCCTTGTTGGTCTTAGCGGTCGTGGTGACAAGGATATGAACACGGTGATAGAAGCGCTGCAAATAGAGTAGTCTAAGTCCCCTCGATTATCGGGGCTATGGCAGCCAAGCTATACCATTCTCCACGTCCTACATTCGCTTCGCATTGCTTTCAAGTTGCCCCGAAGTTATATGTGCTGACCATCAGCCTTAAGAGCACTATCCATTGCAGCAACAGCTACCGCTATTTGTTCGTCATCTGGGTCGCGAGTGGTTAGAGATTGAAGAGCGAGGTTGGGCACAGTAATGAGACGCACCAACGGACTGCTAGAGTGGAATCCACTAAACCGAATTATCTCATAGCTAACTGCAGCCACTACAGGAATAAGAACTATCCTTGAGACAATCAGCCACCAAAGAGGATCGCGGCCAACAAACGTGAATACCACGATCGCAACAACCATTACTGTTAAAAGAAATGCGGTACCACAACGGGGATGAGCCGTAGGATACTGGCGAATCGAAGCGATATCCAAGGAATCGCCTCGTTCTTGTGCATGAACAGTCATATGTTCTGCACCGTGATACATAAAAACCCGTCTGATCTCGCTCATACGCCCGATCAAGTAAATATAAGCAATGAACAAGATCATCCGTATAGCGCCTTCAGCCAGGTTACTCAAAACCTCGGAGCCTAGTAGCCCTTCAATCGATCTGCTAGCTAAAACCGGTAAAATAAAGAAAAGGCCAATCGCGAAAGTTACTGAGAATGAAATAGTAGCTGCCATCGCACCTTTTCCTATCTCTTCACCCTCTGCCTCTGCACCAACCCTCGCTGAGTACATTAGTGCACGCATACCAAGGGTCATCATTTCAGCCAATACTAAAATGCCTCTTAGTACAGGAATTTTGCGAAATAGCCCGGTGTAGACTTGAGAAAGGGGTTCACACTTGATCGCAAGGGTACCGTCTGGTCTCCGAACAGCAACGCTTGCGTGACGTTGCCCCCGGATCATCACGCCCTCTATGACCGCCTGTCCACCATATGTTGGTCTATTGTGGGTGGTCATAAATTCCAAGATATTCAAATGAAAAAGGGGGACGAGATCGACCCGTCCCCCTTTCCCAAATCGTCATTTTATTAATTACTGGAGATTGAAGCGGCGCTTCAGCCTATCCACCCTACCCTCAGTGTCCACGATCCTCTGTTCACCAGTATAAAACGGGTGGCACTGGTTACAAATTTCAACACGAAGCTCAGATTTGGTAGAACCGGTAGTGTATTCGGCCCCGCAGGAACAAGATACTATTGCTTCAGGATGATAAGTAGGATGAATGTCTGTTTTCATCAGGTTAAGCTTCTCCGCCAGGATAAACACAAGCCCTTTTCTTATCCCTGGTCTCGTGCTCAAACCTCACTGTCCCGTCTACGAGTGCAAAGAGGGTATGATCTTTACCAAGTCCTACATTCACACCAGGAATAATCTTTGTACCTCGTTGCCTCATAATAATCGAGCCTGCGGTCACCCACTCGTTGGCGTATCGTTTGACACCAAGGCGTTGTCCCTTACTGTCACGACCATTCCTCGTGCTACCGCCACCTTTTTTATGAGCCATCAGTCTCCTTCTTATTAGTCCTACGATATGAAATACGAGTCACTTTTAAATCAGTATATTGTTGTCGGTGCCCTGTACGTCTTCGATAACGTGTCTTAGATTTATACTTGAACACAACTACTTTTTTACTTTTAGCGTGTTCTACCACTTCTGCCGTAACCTTGGCGCCTTTTACGGTCGGTGAACCAAGAAATACTTCTCCGTTTCTAGAAACAAGTCTCACATCCCGGAGTTCTATTTGTCCGCCATCGGGCTCAGGGATGGATTCCACTCGGATCACATCACCTTTTTCAACTTTGTATTGCTTTCCGCCAGTCTGAACTATTGCGTAAGTTTCCAATTTCTTATCACCTGCCATGATAATTGTAACGGGGGCCGCTTGAATACTTCAAGCGGCCCCCGTTATTTATTAGGCAAATCTTGGCACGATCAGGATAGTAATTATCCCTGTGGGACCAAGCGCTACCGGATCCGTTTATGACTTACCGATTCGGAAGACTTTCGTACCACACTTGGGACAAGCACCCTGAGTCGCTGGTCGACCATTCTTAAGGGTTACAGCCTGTGGATTACTAATATCTCGTTTCGCCCGACACTTGAAACAATACGCCTCCATACAGCCTACCTCCATATGAATATAGCTAGAACATAGGGCTTAGATCGTCTCCTGTCAATAGGCAAAAATATATTTATAGCTGATTTCTAGCTAAATTCAAAAAGTTTTCTTAGTGATATCTGCTACAACACGAACTTTATCCATAGACGTATCTGCTGGGAAAGTGCACCCAGTACCCAACATCCACGATCGATTCCCCATAGAAATACGTGTGTCCCGAATTCCACATTCTATTTCGGGAGATGTCGCTCCAATCAATCCATCTTTGTGAGGTACACCTCCAATCACCACCTTGCCTCCAAGAATGTCACGTCCTTCTTCAAGTGACAAATTGCCCCGACCAAAAGTATCCCAGTTAAATGCATGTACCGGATAGTCCTTGAGATCTGAAAGCATGTTGTTATCTTTGCAAACGTGAAGAATATTCAGCTCTGCATCCGATACCGAATCAAGTATCCTCAAATCATATGGCCGACCCAGTTCAGCATACTCCTGTGTTGTAAGGATATCGGTCGTTGCCAAAGATGTGGTGGCAAAGAAAAGACCACTGGCATCATGTTCAATACATGCCCTAGAGAAGCCTATAAAAGTCTCGGTTATTACCTCGAGGGCCTGTATTACCTTATCTGGATACTCCCGAAGATGTTGTACAAATAGATCTTCAGAAATAATCATGCGACTCGCTATAGAGAGAGGAGTAAATACGGTCATCATGAACGGTATTTGTCCATTTAGATCTTTGGCTATTAGACCTAGTGCTTCTAGTTGTTCTCCCATTACACCCTCTTCAGGTCGGAGAATCTCTATCCGCGTCCAATCATTGGGTTCTTGTATCGGCCAGTGGACAGGTTCAGGGGCATCGCCGCCCTTATGTCTCATCTTTAATCCCCAGTCCTCAGCATGGTAAGAGGCTCGTGGATTGACCTTCATGAAATCCCAGTCGAACTGGCGCTGGAACCCGATCATCTCCATGGCAAGGGTGTCAGCAGAGTTTTCAGCCTCGTAAAAATGTCGCCACATACTGGCCGGGGGGCGGTCAACATCCTCACCAGACAAACAGGCAAGCACGCGTTCCCTATGATTCATTAGATCAAGCATATCACTCCACCCTATTACTCAACTCAATCAATGCGTCTAGTTTGTTCTTAGCTTCGCCCCGATCAATCGATTTAGCGGCAATGGATACCCCTTCTTTCAACGTCGAGGCATCTCCCGCGGCGACTAGGGCAGCTGCAGAATTGGCAAGCACCATATCACGAGCCGGGCCATGATTACCTTGCAGCACATCTCTCAACATGGTCGCGCTCGCAGCAATACTATCTACCTTCAATAAAGAACTATTTATACTCTCTAGTCCAAATTCTTCCGGCCCTATGGTGTAGAACGTCACATCACCATTCTCCAGTTCCCAAACATCTGTAGGTCCAGAGAGGCTAATCTCATCGAGACCATCATGGCCGTGTACTATTAAAGCGTGGGTAGTTCCCCGTCTATCAAGAAACTGGGCCACAGTGTCTGCCAAACTCGGGTCTGCCATACCGAAAACTTGGGCACTTGCATTCGCTGGATTCATCAAGGGCCCGAGGGTATTGAAAATCGTCCTGATCCCAATCTCACGTCGAGGTACAGCTGCGAATCTCATAGCTGGATGGAATATTTGGGCAAACATGAAACCGAAGCCAATTTCGTCGATACAAATTTTTACCCCCTCTGGGCCAAGGTCGATCTTCACACCTAGTTCCTCAAGAACATCGGCGCTGCCGGTAGCCCCGGAGGCCGCGCGGTTACCATGCTTGGCAACCTTCACTCCAGCACCTGCGACTACAAGTCCAACTGTAGTGGAGATATTAAAGGTTCCCGACGAGTCCCCGCCGGTCCCACAGGTATCAATTACCCTATCGTCAACCTCCACTCGAAGTGATTTTTCGCGCATTACCCGAGCCATGCTCAATATCTCATCCAGTGTTTCACCCTTTATACGCAACGCTGTTACAAACGCGCTGATTTGGGCAGGAGTTGCATCACCCTCCATAATTTCACTCATTGCCTGTGCTGATTCACCCGGATTAAGTGAATCTCCATTTACGAGGACAGATATAGCCTGTTTAATCATATTGCCATCTCCTTAAAAATTGCTATGGGCAGGGTTGATTGATATCAATCTGAACGATACAAGCTGTTTTAACTTCACGCTTAACAATAGCGAGAAATCACAATGGATTTATGAATCAGTTTTCAAACAGACTAGGTATTTCAGGTTACATTGATTCGGATCTCGGTTTCCTCTACGAACCTAGAAACATCTTGGTCAACTAGGCAATTCTGAGTTTTATGCAAGAGTTTCCTGCGGACGGGTTTGGAGCCTGAAATACCGAAAACCAGGGGCCAAGGTTTTTCCTACGAATCAATTCCTACCTCGACATCCTTAGATAGTTTCGATCTATAGGGTACTAGATGGCGCCTTTATCATATTTTTAAAAAATTACGCAATATGTCATGGCCAAACCGGGTTTTAATAGATTCGGGATGGAACTGGATGCCCTCTACTGGATCTGTCTTATGACGTACACCCATAATAATACCGTCATCGGTCCAAGCAGTCACATCAAGATCTTTGGGCAAGTCTTCGCGATGTATAGCCAAAGAGTGGTACCGGATAGCTTCAAAGGGATTCTCAATACCCTCGAACAACTTCCTGCCATCGTGGTAGATCATAGATGTTTTGCCATGCATTATTTCTCCAGCCGAACCGACGGTGCCACCGTATGCATATCCTACGCACTGATGACCCAAGCATACCCCGAGAGTGGGTGTTGTTGAGCCAAAGTGCCTAACCACATCGTTCGAAATTCCTGCCTTCTCTGGCGTGCGAGGACCAGGTGATATCACGATTTTATCTGGAGATAATTTGTCAATATCACCAATAGTGATCTCGTCATTTCGAACCACACTAATCTCCGCACCTAGCTCTGAAATATACTGATAGAGGTTATATGTGAAACTGTCGTAATTATCTATCAGTAGAATCATCACGCCCTCCGAGTAAATCCCAAACCGATACTTGGTTCATATCACTTCAGCTTGCTCTATTGCTCTAAGTACCGCAGAAGCCTTATGGATCGTTTCCTCGTACTCTAGATCCGGTTTACTGTCATAAACAATGCCTCCGCCTGCCTGAGTGTAAGCTATGCCATCCTTTACAACCAAAGTACGTATTGTGATAGCGGTATCCATATTTCCAGTGAAGTCAAAGTAGCCTACCGCGCCTGAATATGGACCTCTTTTGTCTGGCTCAAGCTCAGCAATAATCTCCATAGCTCGAATTTTTGGCGCACCCGACACTGTCCCTGCAGGAAAACATGAACGCATGACATCATATATCGTATAGTCATCTCGAACTTCGCCAGTAACATGTGAGACTAGATGCATAACATGTGAGTATCCTTCAACATCCATTAGTTGAGTGACCTTTACCGTACCAGGCTCACTAATACGGCCTATATCATTGCGTCCCAGGTCCACCAGCATAATGTGTTCCGCACATTCCTTTTCATCAGAGCGCAATTCCAGCTCTATTTCCTTATCTTCTTGAGGCGTATCTCCCCGAGGCCGCGTCCCGGCAATCGGATGTGTTGCCACTCGGCCATTCTCGACCTGAACCAACAATTCAGGAGAAGCCCCGATAATCTGGAATCCATCTAGATCCAGGTAATACATATAAGGTGATGGATTTATTGTTCGGAGAGCCCTGTAAATCTCAAATGGTGGTGCCGATGTGGGCCGTTCAAAACGCTGAGATAATACAGCCTGGATTACGTCTCCTGCATATATGTATTCCTTGACTGTGCCAACTATGCTTTCATATTCATCACGAGACATATTCATATTTACTGAATAGTCCTTTTTTTTACTAGTATCCGTGCGTGGTAGAACTAGTGGTGACGCCAGCCGTCCAACAATCTCATCTATCCGTCCGATGGCTTCCTTGTAGGCCTCCTCAACATTATTTTTTATATGTGCGTGGCTTACTATTCTTATCTTGTGGCGAACGTGGTCAAAAATCATGAAAGTATCTGTCATCATGAAAACTGACTCCGGAAGTCCTAGAGGATCTGATTGTGGAGTGGGTAGATTCTCAAAGTAATTTACCGCCTCGTATGCCAAGAAGCCAACGGCGCCACCATTAAATCTCTGGTCTTCCGGGACACCTGATAATACCTGTCTTTCGAGAGCATCTTGGACATATATCAACGGATCTACCTGGCCAAGCTTCTCATGGGGACCAGTCCTGATAACATCATAGGGTTCGGTACCAATAAAACTATATCTCGCTATGCGATCTCCCCCTTCAACACTCTCGAACAAAAAAGAGTATGGAGATCGGGCAACCTTCAAATATGCAGATACCGGCGTTTCCAGATCAGCGTTTATCTCCCGGAATACCGGAACTAGGTTCCCTTGACTAGATATGTTTTTAAATTCTTCAAGTTTCGGTTGGTACATCTCGATCCCTTATAATCCCCCGTCATTAGAACATCCCACATATACACCGGTTCTCGATCTTCTTTCTATGAATACTCGCATAATGTTCATATATTTTCTTTACGATCTTCACAGGACCACTTGGTATTAGTTAGTACCAGACTTTATCTAGTCCGATATCTATATCTATTTTCTTGGCAAAACAAGACCAATGCGTTCTTTTACATCCCTTAGCTTTGTCCCACTAACAGCCTCGGCCTGTTCCGCTCCTCGAGCCAACAACACATCCAACTCAGTGACATCATTAATTAGTTGCTTATAGCGCTCCTGAATCGGACGAAGTTCCTCTATCACTATTTCAGCAACACGAGTCTTGAGATCCCCATAACCACGGGCATCCACGAAATCCCTCTCAACATCAGACGTGCTCTTGCCCGTAACAACCTTGTAAATCCCAAGAAGATTGTTCACTCCAGCCTTAGCAGAATCTTCTGAGAAGACTATCTCATTGCTCGAGTCTGTCACAGCTCGTTTGAAAGATCGTTCGATTTCTTTCGGTTGATCGAGCATAGAGACCGCATGACCACGAATATCAGAGTGTGTTTTAGACATTTTTAAATAGGGGTCATTCAGGCCCATCACGCGTGCCCCAATGGTCGGTATTACTGGTTCAGGCACTACAAAGGTTTCGCCATATAAACGATTGAATCGCATGGCGATATCCCTCGCCAATTCTACGTGCTGTTTTTGATCATCACCCACCGGTACTTCATCGGCATCGTAAAGAATAATGTCGGCTGCCATTAACACCGGATAGTCAAGTAGACCAGTGGAAACACGTTCTTGCCCCTCAGACTTGTCCTTAAACTGTGTCATTCTCTCGAGCCAGCCAATAGGAGTAACACAGTTCAACAACCAACAACCTTCGGCGTGGGCTGTAACGTGGCTCTGAATGAAAAGTGTGCATTTATCCGGAGATAGCCCCGATGCGAGCAACATCGCTGCAACGGAAAGTGTCCGCTTACGAAGCGTCTCTGGATCTTGAGGAACCGTGATCGCATGCAAGTCGACTATACAGAAGAAATTCTCCTTGTCATTTTGTCGGTCGACCCAACCTTTTATAGCCCCTAGATAATTCCCAAGATGAAGTTCCCCAGACGGCTGTATACCACTAAAAACACGTTTCCTTGTTTCAACAATATCTTCTTCCACCGAAGCTTGTTTTTTATGCATTGTGCTTAACCATTAAATCCAATCCTAAATGTCTTTAAACAACAACTCCATACAACTGAGATCGAGACGCGTCAATCTGACTACATCTTACGCAAATAGTCCCTCTAAAAAACAAATAGCCCCGTCCTCTATAAGGGACGGGGCTATTCCGTGGTACCACCCTATTTCGCCGCCGGCATATAGCCGAAGGCATCTTAGTGAGACATCTACGTCAAAGCGCAGGTGCCCTAGATCATTGTAACGGTGACCCCTCCGTCCAAGCCTACGGCATTACCTGCCATCGGATGGAAGCTCCCAGGTCCATTCATTCCCTGCCCTTGGCACCGGTTCACACTTTACCCGGCTCTCTGTTGCCTGGCTAGAGAATTACTACTCCTGATCATAGCATTTAAAGATATTAATCTTTAGGATCAGTATAGGTTCAGTCCAAAAATCATGTCAACAAAAAGAGTTTAAGGACTTCTAGTATTCTATTGATTGAGACCCAGCTTGATAAATCGACCACCTATCAGCCATTCAGCTACATAAATGTTCCCGTCTCGATCGACCGCTAAACCGTGTGGGCTGTTAAATTTGCCATGCTCAATCAGTTTAGTACGAATACTATCCCCAATCTCATTTTGGTTATTTGGCCAACCGGGCACTTCCGTGACATGCTCGTTAGCACCTAAATATTCAACAGGATTGTCATCAATATCACAAATAGTAAGTCGAGCTTTCAACTCAGCGATTATCAATAATTCCCCATGGCTTGCAAAACCACTCGGGCTCGTCAGAAAGTCATTGCCAAAGACACGTTTCCAATTACCTTCGCTATCGTAGACTTGAACTCGTCCATTACTCCTGTCGGCAACATAAAGTTCAGGCTCGGATTTTCGTGTGTCGAAGAAAATTGCGTGTGGGCAGTCAAATAGCCCGGCATCCCCTTCCTCTCCTGTAATACTTGAGATATACACATGATCTTTCGAATATCTATGTACTTGGTTCGCGCCGTAGCCGTCGGCAACCCAAACGTCCCCGTTACCACCGTAACGAAGTTCGTTTACTGCCACCCAAGTGGGTTTGTAATCACTGTTAGCATATACTTCGATCTGTGGGCTATCCAAGATCGTAACAGTGTCTCCTTCTAGAGTTTTTTTGATGACTTTACCTACTACTTGACCTTGATCCGACGGGTATTCATAACTTAATGATGGCCGCCGCTTGGAACCGTTGTCTGCAATCCAAAGGAACTCGGAATCCTCTTCTTTTACCAACGTGATACCGTGGGTATCTTCACAATCACTGGGCCACGAACGGAGAAAGTTGCCTTCCATGTCGAAAACCTGGACCACCGGATCATCCTGGTGACCAGAATAGACCTCTCCGCGTTCAGAAATGACTATCCCATGATGTGACCAACCATTTCTTGCACTCTCAGAATCTGGTGTCTTGGCCCAGTCCTCTTCCCATGTGTACATGTTGGATCCACTCCCAATCTCCATAATACCTCCTCGGAAATTATTCAATTATGTACGATTTTATAAATCCTGGACCGATCTATTCCTCAACCACGTATTGAAACGCGAACGCACAGACTACTATAAAGATGGCATCATATGCCGCAAGCAGCGGTAGCCAATGAACCATCCCATCCCCGTTGCCGATCACAATCGCAGTGGATTCAACCGCCGCTATGACGACTGGCACTGCTATAGGTAGGAACAGTAATGGCAACATGACTTCCCGTGCCCTAGTGTTAGCTGCAACAGCAGAGAATAAGGTCCCAACTGCAGAAATTCCCAAGGTAGATAGAAACGCAATGGGTATCAACCCAAATTCAATGATGGATAAATTGAAGATTATCGCAAATACCGGGAAAACCAAGAACTCCACGATAGTCATAAAAATAAAAGATGCGCACATCTTGCCAAAGAAAATTGCATCTCTAGATACTGGGACTAGCAACAGGCCCCGGAGATTACCGTTCTCGCGTTCCAACACGAACGAGCGCGTAAGCCCAAGAATGCCCCCAAAAACAAAAGCCACCCAAAGTACTCCAGGCGCAATTAGTCCGACCACCTGGGGAGTAGGTTCAATAGCAAAATTGAAAATTACGATGACCAACAAAGAAAAAACGATGACGGATACTACGATTTCCTTGGTCCTGAGCTCTAGCCTGACATCCTTCCAAACGATGGCCCAAATCACACCAAAATAGGTATTCACTCGCCCATCCCCGTATAGACTTGATACTCTTTTCGTATCGAATTCACATCTTCTGTGTCTCCGATTCGGACAATCCGTCCTGAAGATATGATCGCCAATCTGTTGGATAAGGTCACGGACCAATCAAGATCGTGGCTCGTCATGAGTACAGCCCCACCTCCAGAGACATGATCCATAACAAGATCCCCTAAGATAGTCATTGACTGCTGATCAAGTCCGCTCTCCGGTTCATCCATTAGAAGTATTCTGGGCTCATGGATGAACGCCCGGGCTATCGTAAATCTTTTGCGTAAACCATGAGATAGCGAAGCCACCCGTTGGTTTAGCCGAGAAGTAATGCCTAATCTTGCGGCAATAGATTCAATTCGTTCTTCAATACAGTCAACCTCAAATAAGCGTCCGACAAAGTGAAGATTCTCAAAGCCAGTCAAATCCTCGTAAAGGAACGAATCGTGGGCCACAACACCTACTGTACGGCGTGTTTTTTCACCCGAACGTGACGTGTCTAATCCTGATAATAGGATTTTCCCCGTATCTTGCCTGGTAAGTCCAGCTAGGATCCTTATCAGGGTGGTCTTACCAGAACCATTTGGCCCTATTATCGCAACGGTCTCGCCCAAACCAACTGTCAAATCTATGCCACGAAGAACCTCAACCCGGCCGAAGGACTTAGTGATCTCTGTTGCCTTTATAGCCGGTAGGTATTTAGATGATGGAGTGGTTACAACAGTTGATTCAGTCAGTGCAAATAGCCCTGGTCAGCTTCTCAATGCCAGTATGTCACTGTATTATAGTTAGACAGTTTAAGGCAATTGGAAATAATAGGAACACCTAAATAAAGTCACCAGAAGGCTATACCCGTGGCTACCATAGAAAAACTACAGAGAAAATACGAGCAACTAGATCGGCACATGGAAACCCGGACTGAAAGCCAGATCGATGCTGCATGCCTATTAACGTTCGATTACGAATACAAAGGGCAAAAAGCTGAGGTAGTCATTGACAGCGGAGAGTTTACCGCCGTATGTCCCTGGACTGGGTTGCCAGACTTCGGCACGTTGACCATCAGCTATATTCCAGACAGCCAATGCCTCGAATTGAAGTCTTTAAAATACTATCTCCTATCTTATATGGGTGTCGGTATCGTGCAAGAACACGCGGCCAACCGGATACTTAACGATCTAGTGGACGCCTGTCTACCATTACAAATGACCATCATCCTAGACTACAATATCCGGGGAGGCCTTCATACAACAGTCACGGTAGTGTACGAGAAAAGTTGAGCCCCATCTGCCACCAATGACAACTTTCGCTGTATCCCTCTTGTCGGGTGGATTAGATTCCACAACTGTTACTACCCTTGCAAAGCAGCAAGTATCCCAAGTTACGGCACTGACTTTTCAATATGGCCAAAGCCATTCCAAGGAAGTCAAAAGTGCACAGCAAATATCATCGATCCTCGGAATCGAACACAAGCTGATGGATATTTCCTTCCTCCGAGAAATAGCCTGGTACTCAGCATTAACGAATCCCGGACTTTTCCCCATCCCTTCAGATCGCTCAGAATCTGTCATGGGGATTAGTATCCCTATCACTTATGTACCATTACGCAATACCATCTTCGTTTCTCTCGCAGCTGGTCTTCTCGAAAGCAAGGTGCTAAATGCCATAGAGATCGAAAATGTGCCCCCCGAACAAGTCAATGCCAAGCTCTACATGGCACCCAATGCTATCGACTACAGCGGATATCCAGACTGCCGACCGGAATTCTTCGAACAGCTCTCAGCAACACTACAACTAGGTAGCAAGCTTGGAGTTGAATACGGAATATCTATTGAGATTGAAACACCGATCATTGAGATGTCAAAGGCTGAAATAGTGAATTTGGCAGCTGAATTAGGAGCACCACTGGAACAAACCTGGAGTTGCTACGAAGCCTTGGAATTACCATGTGGCCGATGCGATAGCTGTATCCTACGGGCAAAGGGATTCGCCGATGCTGGCTTACCAGACCCTTTATTCCCCAAGCTTGGAGGCAGCTAGTGGCTTTAAAAATAAGCAAGATGAAATCGGGGGAGCCAGAAATTTTCCAATCGATACAAGGAGAGGGTATAACAGCCGGGGTTCCATCAGTATTTATTCGACTTGCAACATGTAACCTCGCTTGCAACTGGTGCGACACTAAATACACATGGGATTGGCGTCACTACGATTACGATACCCAAGTCATTCAAATGCCCTTAGAAGAGATCGAGAGCAAGTTGGTAATCTACAAGGTAACCAATTTGGTGATTACCGGTGGCGAGCCTTTACTTCAACAGGATGAACTCTCTGATCTTGTTGAATCCTTAACCCAACGAGGGTTTTGTTGCGAGCTAGAAACTAACGGCACTATACCTCCAAATCCAAGGATGAAGAATTCAGTAGGACAATGGAACGTTTCCCCCAAGCTAAGTAGCTCTGGGAATAGACCCGGAACGATGGAACGGCCCGGTGCCTTGAAGACATTTAGTCAAATTGATAGCGCCTGGTTCAAATTTGTGGTTGTTAAGCCAACTGACTTGGATGAGATTTGCGAACTATCCGATCGTTACGATATCCCAGCAGATCGTGTGCTGTTGATGCCAGAGGGCACTTCACAAACAACCTTGGAACAAAGAGGCAAGTGGGTCTCCGAGGCTTGTATAGAAAAAGGCTTCCGTTTCTCACCACGCCTACACATCATGCTCTGGGGTGACCAACGTGGTCGCTAGGTACTGATAAATATAAATAGATTTAAAATATCTGCTCAGCCCTTACTGCCAGAAGCTCAGCTCCTTTACCCAAAGTCCAGTAATAGACAAGATAGATCCCTGCAACCACCATCGCAAGGTTACCGACAGGCTCTATAATCGGGAATACAGCCTTGAACACACGCTGGACCAAGCCTTTTACAAAAACTACTCCCAGAGTCGCAGCAACAAGAACTGTACCCATTCCTATACCATAGGCGACCGATCCAATAATGGTGTCTAGGGCAGCGCCTGTGCTAAGAGATCTACCTGCAACAATACCGATAGCTGCGAGAAATATGGGTAGAGCACAACTCAGCGAAGCAATAGCATAGGCAATCCCGAATAAGAACACTTGGCGTGTGCCCTTGCCTTGTCCTAGATTAACCCTGCTGGCCACCATGATTCCGAGCCTCCGTTTTGACAAAAACAGGTAAAGTCCGGTCACGGCAATAATTACACCAATCCCTAATCCAGCAAATGGAAGAAATTTACCTATTATTCGGCCACCTGCCACTAGAATAATTCCAACGACTCCAAAAACCAATACAAATCCAGCTGTGGCAGCAAATCCAAGAATGATCCCCCGAATCGTCGACCTAAACAGATTATACTCAGTACTAAAAGTATCAAGCTGGTAACCAATATAGGCTGGGAACATCGCGGCGCCGCAAGGATTGAAGGCCGCTACAAACCCCGCAGAAAAAGCGAACACTAATGACACTTCTATTGAAAACATATTGGCACCCTAAAACCCACCCTGATCTGACATTATAGCTTGGTAGTTATGGAAATCGTTTTGGTACTGGCTTGAAATATAGTCCACTCATGGTTAATTGAGCAGTTGTTCTCAATTTCCATTTTTTATTGGAAAATTGTAATTCGTTAAATACCTGACAATCCAATCTTTCCCAATCACACTATTAACCACAGGAAATCAATTGACACCCAAAAACAGCCGTTGATAGACTCTGTACTAGTAGTATCGTCTTCTTTCATGTCCATGCTCAGTCCTGTATCATAAATCTTTAATACTTAAGTATGTCTGAAGGATGTAAATTAAAGCTAGAGATTCATTTGCTGACTAGGTTGTCAATCTATCTCACGGTAAAGGTAAATAGGTCCCACCAAGAGGAATCTAGACATGACACAGACCGAATGGAAACCACGTAACCAAAGTATCATCGAAATATTGCCAGAAGAAATCGTTGACTTTGAAGAACAAGTCAAGCGTTTTCAAGCTGGCGACTGGAATGAAACCGACTTCCAAGCCTTTAGGCTCCGGCAAGGCATATATGGGCAACGTCAGCCAGATTCCCAGATGGTACGTGTCAAGGCACCTTTTGGAGGACTTTCTGCAAATCAAATGGACGCCTTGGGTAAAGCCGCTGCGAAATACACCCCACTTAACAAGGGACATGTAACTACCCGGGAGAATATCCAGTTCCACCACGTTAAACTTGAAGACACCGCGGATTTCATGCGGATAGTAGGAAACGAGGGATTATCGACACGAGAGGCCTGCGGAAACACTGTCCGTAACGTTACTGGATGTCCAATGGCCGGAGTCTGTTCCGATGAGCCATTCGACGTAACTCCATATGCCGCTGCCTACTCCAGGTATTTTGTAAGACATCCCTACACCCAGGCCCTTCCAAGGAAATGGAAAACCGCATTCTCTGGATGTGAACGGGACTGCGCGATAACTGCGATTCACGATATGGGGTTCATCCCCAAAATCCAGAATGGCGAGAAGGGGTTCCAGCTTTTGATTGGTGGGGGAACCTCTATCATGCCACGCATTGCTGATACTCTCTATGATTTCGTACCTTTGAACGAGTACCTGAAGATCACAGAGGCGGCTATAAGAATTTTTCACCGCTCCAACGAGCTAAGAAAAAACCGCATGAAAGCTCGTATCAAGTTCATGATAGACCGTATCGGCATCGATGATTTTCGTAAAATGGTAGAAGAAGAACTCCAGGAAGAATGGGCACAAAAATCTTTCGACCCAACCCCCCTACTGTGGATCGAAAACGAAGAGAAAGATGCTCCCATTTCACCAATTGGAGGATACTCAAATAATGGTCACTCTCCCGAGTTCAACCACTGGGTAGAGACCAATGTCCAAGACCAGAAACAGGCTGGCTACAAGGTGGTTCATGTAAAACTTCCACTCGGAGACATCCAGGCCGAACAATGGCATGAGCTCGCAGACATGGCTCGCAAGTACGCTGGCGGTCGTACCCGGATAACTCACCAACAAAATATGGCCTTTAGATGGGTACCTGAATCAGCCCTTTACGAAGTCTGGCAAGAATTGAATCGCTTGGATCTTGGTAAGTCCGGAGTCCATGAAATAACAGATGTTGTCTCATGCCCTGGGACCGATAGTTGCAAGCTTGGTATCACGTCATCGATGGGTCTCGGGCGTGCTATGCGTTCCTCAATCGAAGAAATGGGAATTACGGATCCACTGACTAGGCAAATGCACGTCAAGATGAGTGGTTGCCCTAATGGCTGCGGACAACATCATGTCGCCGACATAGGCTTCCACGGTGCCGCCACAAAAGCTCCTGGAGGACAAGTCCCCGCCTACGAATTATTCCTAGGGGGCAGCTACGATGAAGGAGATTCTCGTATAGGCTTACGAGTTAAGGGTCGGATCCCGGCTAAAAAAACGCCTGATGCTATGAAGCAGATCGTGGCTTACTATGAAAAGAACAGGAACGATGGTGAACTTTTCAGAGACTTCGTAGTCAGGGTCACGCCTCAAGCTTTCGAGCCCATAATTGCAGAACTCAAAGAGACCCGCGAATTGAATAGAGATTCCATAGACGCATACATGGACTGGGACAAGACCATCATATACAAGATGGAACGTGGTGAAGGAGAGTGCTCCATCTAGTCTGGCTGGTTGGTGACAAGTTCTAAAAAGCGTTTCTGAATGATCCAAAATCACGCAGCTTTTTGCCTACTTGCCACGCCTGCGAAGCCGGTCCCAGAACTTCTCTCCACTGTCATCAATTGGCTGTCCACGCCAGCGCTTTTCGAATTTTCGGGGACGTATGAAAAACATCGCGTATCCCACAATAAAAAGCACTAGGCCTCCCCATGCCATAAGAGCTCCGATCCCAGGAATAGAGGATTGCAACAGTAGTCCAACCAAGAGAAGTGCGGCAGCTGTGAGTATAATTCTCCCGGGAGTGATTGACCAGTTTCTTCCACCCACAGATTGGGTCACATATGACAAAAGCAAGACAAAGAAACCCTTTCTCCGTTTGGTCGGGCCTACAGAACCAATTTCCCCTGCCTGTTTGAGAATATCTTCAATCTCTTCCTCATAGCGCCTAGCCATCCTCGTCTCCTTTGTCCGTAACATCCCCTACGTGGCAAGTTTAAATCCATTCATCTAAATAATCTCCATAGGAAAATCGTATCTACGAAGGATACTTGTGTCAAGACAAGCGATTTCAAATGAAACTTTAGGGCCTCGTTTCGTCTGATACTGTAATATATGTCGTAAACAAGGCTCGATCTCCTTCTTGCACATAGTACGTTGCCATTGGAAAACTTTAATACAGTTCAATTACTACAATGCGCCATGGCTTACTTCACAATTTGGATATACTATGCAAGAGACTCCCAACACTTGAATCAATCTGTTTACAATATGCTGTTTAACCAAACAATTAGGCCGTTACTAGCCTATCCAAAATCAACCCACAAGGAGAACTGAATTGGACGGAAACAGGGTCATATCTAAAATCCTTAAAATGGAAGGCGTTGAGTGGATTACCGCATACCCTCATCAAGACCTAATTGAAGAGGCCGCGAAAGAAGGGATCCGACCAATTATATGCCGCCAAGAACGTGCCGGAGTCAATATGGCAGACGGATATAGCAGAATGCACAATGGTAATAAGATAGGTGTATTCACTATGCAGCGCGGACCCGGTGCCGAGAATGCATTCGGAGGAGTGGCCCAAGGATTTGCTGACTCTGTACCCTTTTTGCTACTACCTGGAGGCAATCCACGTAGTCGGATCGGTGTCCCCCCTGGATTCGATTCACTGGACCACTATAAAGGCATAACGAAATGGTCTGGACATATTAACCTAGTTGAGCGCATCCCTGAACTAATGACCCGTGCGTTTAGCCAGATGAGACATGGTAGACGCGGTCCAGTCCTGCTCGAAATACCGAATGATGTAGGAGGCGAAGAGTACCCCGGGGATAATATCCCATACATACCAGTCAGAGAACACAAGTCAGCCGCTGATCCAGATGAAGTACGTGAACTCATCAAAGTAATGATGAAAGCTGAATCACCTTGCATCAACGCTGGACAGGGTGTGCTCTATGCAGAAGCCACAGACGAACTAGTAGAATTCGCCGAGCTTACCAACATACCTGTAATGACTACCTTGGCTGGTAAAAGTGCCTTCCCTGAAAACCATCCCCTAGCATTGGGGACCGGCTCCAACAGCGCCACGTTGATGGTAGATCACTACCTGAAAAAGACCGACTTCGTTTTAGGAATGGGTACAAGTCTCACACTATCTACCTTCAACGCTCCCTTACCTTCAGGAATCACCATAGCTCATTCAACAAATTGCGCGGAAGATGTTAATAAAGACTACCGTGTCCCTCTCGGCGCGATCGGGGATTCCAAGATAGTACTCAAACAGATGATCCAAGAGGTAAAGAGCCAGGTCGGTGAGAATGGACGGGGAGATGTCAATGGGGTGATCGAGGAGATCGCAAAAGTCAAGTCAGAATTCATGAAGGAATGGGGACCACGGCTCACATCCGATGAAATCCCCATTAGCCCCTATCGTGTCATCAAGGAAATCGCAGACAGCGTAGATGTTAGTAATACCGTTATCACACACGATTCAGGTTATCCCCGGGAACAACTCGTGCCATTCTGGGAAACAGTTGCACCAAGGGGATACCTGGGCTGGGGTAAATCAACACAGTTAGGATATGGGCTTGGCTTAGTACTAGGAGCCAAGTTAGCCGCACCAGAGAAGACTGTAATCAATATAATGGGAGATGCGGCGTTCGGTATGGCCGGTCTCGACATCGAAACTGCAGCAAGGAACGAAATAGGCACGTTGACGATAATCCTGAATAACAGCGTCATGACTAACTATTCCCATCATATGCCTTACGCCACAGAACAGTACGGCAGCAACAGTTTTTCAGGTGATTACGCTAAAGTGGCCGAAGGATTGGGTGCATACTCAGAAGTAGTAACGGAACCAACCCAGCTACACTCCTCTATTAAGCGCGGAATATCCGCAACAAAGAATGGTAAGCCCGCAGTTTTGGAGATAATCACAAAAGAAGAACTCGATGTACCAAAGTTCTGGTAGGCACTAAGCTACTGAACCTGGGAATTGTGTAAATCATCCCGGTACTAGTCTATCTCTTGGATTATCACCGGGACAATTAACCTTGGTTTCCCCATCAAGATCGGATCGTGAGCGGCTAAGATAATCTGCTCTCTTAAGCGAGTTCGTGAACGATTGCATATGCCAGGTCCTGCGTGCAGGCAGCTATGAAGAACGGCACACGCCCCGACCTAATATCCGGATCAAACTGGTATCCGGACAGATCACCATCCTGGCCAACATCGAAAAGCTTTATGCCTGACCAAGTAGAGAACCCAATGCCGGGGTCTATTTCAGAGCGTGGCTCATCGAACATCACATATGCATCAATAAGTCCACGTGCCAACCAAGGATAGATACTCGCGCCCCCATTAGGCCATATCCTCAATCCTGGGTATCTTGTAACCAAGTCTGAAAACCTTGCCGACCATTTCGTCAGATACGACGGATCCATAAGGTATGCTGCTATCGTTAAATCATCGCTTATTTTTCGAGTGCCGGCTGGGTGGACTTTTTGACGCATCCCGCCCCCTATTGAGCCGAACAATACGCCATTCTCATCCGATAAATATATTTCATTCCTGATGATATCAACTGCCACGCCGCCCAGTGGAACTCCAGAGTTATCGAAATAGCTGGCAACGCTCCACCATTCAGCAGGAATTCCACGCTGGTAAAGTCCAGATCCATCAAATGGATCCACTGATACCAGGTATTCTGGATCTCCATTACCTATCAAATATGATCCATGTTCCGAATATAAAGCCACTGTCGATCCAATATTAGATAGAGTTTCTCTAAAAATCTCATCACACCGGCTATCAATACCAATCTCTACATCCTCGGTTTCTGGCCGCCCTGGCACCGATCCTACGGTTTCTCGACCTAGACCTTCCTGATGGAGCTCACGAACCTCTGATGCAATACGGCACACCGCAAGTTCTAAAGCCTCCCTAATCGACACCATCAGGCACCTACTCGCCCTGGTCCTGAAATAGTATCTTCACCAGTAAGAAATTCGTGTATATCATCTGAGAACTTGATCTCAGAATCGTCTTGGGGCTCATATCCAAGTACCTCCCGGGCGTTGGATAATGACCAGAATGCCCGAGTGTTCCCACTGATACCATAAACAACCTGCCAAGGAATGCCATGCTCGTTTTCTATGTCCTGTGTTTCAACAGCCTGGCGGAAAAGCTGCGTCAGGTCTCTTGCACTGACATATGCAGCCAAATCACGCTTGTAACCAGCAGGATCACCTTTAAAGTTTGTTGAGCTGATCTCCCTGGGTGCCCCTATGCGAATATTTACTACCCCCATCCGGCGCGATGCACCTACAGGAGCCACATGTGTCTCCTGTCCAGACGCATCCTGAAAACTCGGGAATCCGCATGCGAACAAGAAGCCGATATGTTCATAAGAAGCTTTCGCCCATCCGTAGAAATTATCTGATAGAGCAAGGTCATAAGGATCAACCATCTCCAATTTTCGATTGTGTATCAAGAAATGTTCATACCAATCAGCCGCATGATTTGAGCTGGCCACTATCACCCGGGGAACTCCGGCATCATAGGATGCCCGCAGCACGTTGTACACCATATGAACATTATCTATCTCATCAAAAAAATCCTCTTGGGCATCGTGTCTTCTCGACTTGTGTCCAAGATGTACCACCGCATCAATTCCATCGAAGTGGGATTGATAGCTCGTCCTATCTGAGTCGATCAAATCGGCCGAAATTATATCTTCGACACGCTGTCCTTCCTGATTTGTGTCACTCACATCCAAAAGCGTCAAATCATACCTATCCCTGAAACCAGGCAATATATAGCTGGCGATATGTCCGGAAGCTCCTGTTATTAACACCCTTAAATCAGCCATAGTTAAACCTCATCTTTCAAAATTCCAACCCTGCCCTCAGCTCCAGGAAATTTTGCCAAATGTCTATTAATCTGTTCTGAAAATTTCACTTCCGCGTCATCGTCAGGCGAGTATCCCAGTACATCACGAGCACTTATAAGGGACCAGTAAGCCCTGGTATTATCACTAATACCATAGACAATCTGCCATGGAACTCCATCTTCGTTATTAATATCTGGTGTCTCAATGGCCTTGATTAATAGTTGTGCCATGTCCCGTGGGCTAATGTAAGATCCAAGATGTCGTTTGAAGCTACGTATGTCCTGGGTTCTAGGGTAATCAACCTCTGCTGGAGTTCCAATACGAACATTCACAACCTCTAGTCGCCTACCAAAAGCACCACAGGCAAACAGAAAACCCATGTTTTCTGTAGATGCTTTGGCCCATCCGTAAAAACTATGGGATAAAGGTAGAGTGTATGGATCCAGATTCTCCATTTTCCTATCATGTATACGAGCCTGTTCATACCAATCAGCAGCATGGTTTGAACTAGCGTATACAACCCGAGATACACCAGCCTCGAACGCTGTCCTAAAAACGTTATAGTTCATTTGCACATTGGCATTTTCAATACGAAAGTGGTCAATAGGATCACCTTCTCTACGCTTCCTACCAAGATGCAAAACAGCTTCCGTTCCAGAGAACAAGTCTTCATATTCAGAAGACTCCCCCGATAACATATCCTCAACAATTACATCCTCAATCTTCGTACCATCACGTGTCACATTGGAGACGTCAATCAATACGAGATCATAACGCTCGCGAAAAACCGGGAGAATTTGTTGTGCTACATAACCAGCAGCACCGATAATCACTACTTTTTGTTTTGGCATTTTCCCTCAACCAGGTATCAGTATAATTTGTGAACTTGGGAGTGATTGTAGCTCATCAAAACAAGTACAGTGAGTCGAA
>CAZSLO010000005.1:0-116233 GCA_964608025.1 uncultured Dehalococcoidia bacterium
CACGCCATGATATGCCACGGACAATTTCGAAGCTGCTAGCTGTTGGTATGAATGAAGCTGACGCATTTGAACGTGCTACTCTTACGCCTGCCCAGACCCTAGGTTTGGATGAAGAAGTGGGGACTCTTGCTATAGGTTCAGCAGCTGATATGGCAGTGATTCGCTGGAATCCTGACGCTGATCCGATAATTGATGTGGCTGGTAACGAGAGGTCGGGAGGATGTTGGGAACCTGTTTTGACTGTTCGGGCAGGGGAAGTTATCCCTGTTAGTACTCCGGAATAGTTACCAAGATCATCGTATTCTACATTTAGTTCCCTTGATTACTTTTGGAAGCAGGATTCCTGTAGGATAGTAGATACCTTAGTCAATTTTTGTCCTATGGACTTGCTGACCAAATAGTGTGGTAGTTTTCTCCGGTTAGTACAGCTGAGAGCTCGGATTTTTCCAAGGTCTTCAAGTCGACCAATATTGTCTCACAACGCTGTATGACATCCAGATGTCCACCTGCTTCAAATCTGGACAGGATAAGTTCCCAAACACCTAGATTAACGAGGCTTTTCACAGACCTGGGCCAAGGTATCACGGTTATTGTGTCGATGCGTGGGAAATCCGGTCGCATCCTTGTGAGAATCCGGATCCTTTCTTGGGGGGAACTGACCATAGGACTAACACAGACCAACGGGCCCTCAAGTCGGTTTGAACGAGTATCGATGATCAGAGCCTTGTTGAAAATCAAGAAAGAAAGCGAGATTATCTCGGCACTCGCTAATCCATCATTAATTTCGTCCAGATCTATAATAAAATCTCCGTCCATTTATCCCCTTTTGAGAAGAATCAATCTATAAGCTCTCTGATTGTTTCTATGAATGATGGTAGTATCTTGTTCCAGTCGCCGACAACACCGTATGTGGCATCTTTGAAGATATTAGCTTCAGGATCTTTGTTGACTACTACAATATTTCTGGCTCCAGAACAACCTGCCATGTGTTGGCTGGCACCAGATATTCCTACTGTTATATATAATTCTGGTGTGATTGTTTTCCCAGTCAAACCTACCTGATAATTATGATCTACCCAACCCGCGTCACACGCTGCTCTTGAAGCACCTACGGAACCTCCAATAAGGGCAGCTAATTCATGTAGACTTTCAAATGGCTCTGGCCCGCCAAGTCCTCTCCCGCCAGCTACTACTATGGTAGCGTCTTCTAGCCTCATACCCTCAACATCTTGAGCAACACTCTCAACATGACGTACCCGTAGATTTCCCTGTGACACTTCTACATTAACGTTTGTAATCTCAGCGACACGGGATTCATCTATAATTGATGGCTCATAAACACGTCCCCGCACTATTATGAAGTTTGGCCCAACTCTTGGGAACATTACTTTCATTAGGGCGTTACCTCCGTAAACGGGTCTAGTGGCAACCAGGTCACCTGTCATCATGTCATGACCTATTTCTATGCAGTCTTGTGCTACTACGGCATTGAGTCTGAATGCTACTCTCGGACCCAGGGTTTGGCCCAGAAGAGTTTTGCCCACAAGAATTATCTTTGGTTGAAGTTGGGAACACACTTGGGAAAAGGCTTCTACATAGGCGTCTATTGATGAACCGTCAAGGAACTCATTTTCAGCTAGGAATACTTGCTCAGCACCCAGAGTCGCCGCGTTTTGTGCTTGGCTAGATAAGTTTTCCCCAAGTAATACTAGACCAACTGTGCCGTTGAGGGTTTCGGCTGCTGCTACGAGTTCGCCTGTAATCGGGGCAATCTCTTCATTTTCAATTTCGCCTAAGACAAGTATTTCAATCAAATAAAGACCTCGTAAATTACTGTTTCACGGGACAAATATTTCAAATTAGCCCATCTTGACGCAGTTTGAGCGCAAGGTTTCGGCCTGCATCTGCCTCGTCTTCACCGGAAACTATCTCCACCTCCCCTTCTGTTTGAGGTAGATATAGATCGAGAATTTTTAGCGCGGGTTTTATGGACTCAAGATTTATATCAAGGTCTTCTGTTGACCATGTAGTTGGTGTTTTTCTGCCAGCAGCCATTATTCCTTTTAGGGTGGGATATCGTGGTTCCCCAAGTTCATTACTGATAGTTACGACGGCCGGCATATCAGCTTCTATGACATCATATCCATCTGAATTGATACTGTGTGCAACTATACCGGTTTCCACGATCTCTATTTTCTGCGCAATTGTCAGACACGCTATTTTGAGTAGTTCTGCCAATCCGAGGGGCACGAGGGCATTATCCAAATCTGAAGCTTGCCGACCACATAAGATAAGATCATAGTGCCCAATCCTTTCTATCATCTTTTGAAGAACGTGGGCAGTACCCATCGCGTCCATGTCTGAAAAAGCTGGATCTTCAGCCAATACAAGTTCATCGGCTCCCATGGATAGAGGCTTTTTCATTACATCCATGGCGAAATCAACCCCTACAGATACAATGGTTATTGTTGCTCCAACCGAATCTTTAATGCGTAGAGCAGCTTCTATCGCATTCTCATCGAAACCGTTTACTACTGGAGGTATTCCGGGTTCATCCGCTACCCTTTTTGTGTCCGGATCGATTTTAAATGCCGATCGTGGCATTTCTGGATCAATCACTTGTTTCACACAGACGATTATGTCTAAAGGCAAACGTTGGCTCCAAGGGAAAGATTGTTATTTGAGGAGGGACCGTAATTTTTATAGCATTGCCTTACGAGTCAGTCAACTGGAGCTATGGTATATTTTGGACAATAAATCATTGGAAACCACCTCTGTGCTATACTTCCGCGGTCCACACCTGTAATAGCGGGCGTAGATCCTATGCGAACTTTCCGAATCGCCCTAGCACAGATTAATCCTACTGTCGGCGACATCGATAGCAATACGGACAAGATCATTAGTTATATTGATCAAGCTCGTGAGCTAAGCGTTGATCTTGTTGCATTTCCCGAACTAGCCATTCCTGGTTATCCACCTGAAGACTTGTTGTTCAAACCCCAGTTTATTCAGGCAAATATTGCCAAGATGCGTGATGTAGTAGCTGCTTCTGCAGGGATTGCGGTGGCCGTTGGATTCGTTGATGCTAACTCCTATGTATACAACTCAGCAGCGATTGCCCAGAACTGTGAATTGAGAGGGATCTATCACAAGATGTACCTGCCGAACTATGGGGTATTTGATGAGGAGAGATATTTTCAAGCTGGCAAAGAGTGTCCGGTATTCACTATCTCAGGTACCCGGGTAGGGATCAATATATGTGAGGATATATGGAAATCTGTTGGTCCAACGGTAGTCCAGCGTTCGATTGGGGCAGAAGTGATAGTGAACATAAGTGCTTCGCCTTTCTACACTGAGAAACGGAATACTCGGGAGAGAATGTTGTCGGTTAGGGCAGATGATAACGAGATTTTTGTAGCTTATGTAAATATGGTTGGTGGCCAAGATGAACTGGTGTTTGACGGAGGATCGATAATCCATGACCCATTTGGGAAAGAGGTAACCAGAGGCCCACAGTTCGAAGAAAGTCTCGTAATTGCTGATCTGGATTTGGAAGAAGTATATAGGTCTAGATTACATGACACTAGTCTGAAACATGAACCTAATAACAACATTGAGGAAATTGGTACAGCAGTCCACATTTTTGTATCAGAAAGACAGGACAATTCACGTCCGGTAGTTGAGTGCTCTACTCCAATCCGATATGCAGGATTGGCAGAGGTATACGAGGCTTTAGTACTCGGTACTAGGGACTATGTGCACAAAACAGGATTTTCCAACGTATTTATCGCATTATCTGGAGGTATAGACTCCAGTTTAGTTGCAGCTGTGGCTGCAGATGCTCTAGGTGCCGAGAATGTTATTGGTGTGGCAATGCCCTCACGGTTCTCGTCTGAAGGCAGCCTTCTCGATGCCAAGGGTCTTGCGGATAGCTTAGGGATAGAGCTCTGGGAATTTTCAATAGAAGCTGCTTTTACGGCATATCTTGAAACACTGAACCCGAAATTTAAAGATACAGAGATAGGAGTAGCAGAGGAAAATCTTCAATCTCGGATTCGCGGCACCCTTGTGATGGCACTGGCCAACAAATTCGGGGGCTTGGTGTTGACTACCGGTAACAAGAGTGAAATGGCAGTAGGATATGCCACTATTTATGGAGATATGGCTGGTGGATATGCAGTAATCAAAGATGTGCCAAAGACTCTGGTTTATGAACTTGCGCAGTATAGGAATACTGTTGGAGATTTCCTGGTAATTCCACAATCTGTCATAGACAAGCCTCCTAGTGCTGAACTTAGGCCGGATCAGAAAGACGAGGATAGTCTGCCGCCGTACAATGTTCTCGATCCGATATTAAAAGCTTATGTGGAAGATGACCTTGGGTTTCAAGAGATAGTAGATATGGGCTTTGATGAAAGTATCGTAAGACGGATAATAACCCTTGTTGACCGAAGCGAATACAAACGTAGACAGGCTCCTCCAGGAATTAAGATTACGCCCCGGAACTTTGGACGTGATCGACGTATGCCGATCGCAAACCGCTATCAGCCTTTCTATTAGCTAGCGTTTGGTTGCCTTGATTGAATTCTGGTTCGGGGGCTTTAAGCTTTGAGATTAGTGCAATTAAACAGAGTGCAGTGGGCACTGTCTCCTGTTTCCATTTGCCATACACAGGCATAGCATAACTGGCATCGTGTGCTACGATGTCCACGTGGATAATCAAGAAAAATATGTAGCGATAGTTGACTACCAGGCTGGAAATCTTCGTAGCGTACAGAAGGCTCTGGAAAAATTTGGTGCTAAGGCCGTAATTACTAGCGATCCTGAACAGGTTAAGTCAGCAGATGCGATGATTTTTCCTGGACAAGGAGCAAACGATTCCTCGATGCGCCATTTAAGGTCGAGTGGACTAGTTGAACCTATCAAAGAGTTTGTTCAAAGCGGTAAGCTGTTTTTGGGAATTTGCCTGGGCCTACAGTTGATATTGGAGGGTTCTGATGAAGGAGTAGAGCCAGGTTTGGGTTTGGTGGATGGTTGGGTTCGTCATCTCCCTGCTGGGCATAAGATACCTCATATGGGTTGGAATACTGTGGATTTCCGGATAGATCATCCGATATTTAGGGGGATTCCTGAAAATTCTTATTTCTATTTTGTGCATAGTTATTATGCAGACCCAGAGGATAAAACTCTTGTTTCCGGCACCACGATGTACGGTGTAGATTTCTGTTCTGCCATTGGCTCGGATAATCTTGTTGCGGTTCAATTCCACCCTGAAAAGAGCGGGGACACTGGTTTGATTCTATACAGAAACTTTGTAGAACTAATGCAAAAAGGTTAGTAAAACTGTGGAGATTATCCCAGCAATTGATATTCGAAATGGGCGGTGTGTTCGCCTTTTCCAAGGAGATTACGGTAGAGAAACAGTTTTCTCCGATTCTCCCATATCTATGGCATTACACTGGGTAGAACTAGGGGCTACACGCCTGCATATCGTAGATCTCGATGGGGCAAAGGCTGGTGATCCTGTTAACCTGTCGCTGGTAGAGGAAATTGCTAAAACGGTTCCTGTGCCAGTCCAGTATGGGGGAGGAGTACGCGAAGTAAGAAAAGCAAAGAATGTCCTTTCGATGGGTATAGATCGGGTCATTATTGGGACGGCGGCTGTCGAGAAGCCGGGTATTGTTGAAGAACTCGTGGAACAACTTGGGGGATCGTCGTTAGTGATCAGTGTTGATGCCCGGGAAGGGAAAGTCGCCCTACGTGGCTGGACTCGTGAGAGCGATGTGGAGGCTATAGAGCTTGTTGAATCCCTAGAAGCCTCTGGTGTGGAAAGATTTGTTTATACCGATATTACGAGGGACGGTACTCTTACCGAACCAAATTTTAGTGTGATCGAGAATCTTGCTAAGACAACAAGAATGGGGATTTTAGTTGCGGGTGGTGTTTCTTCAATCGAGCAGGTTTCCAGATTGGCTGATATTCCTGTCGAAGGAGCAATTGTTGGTACAGCAGCCTACACAGGGGATCTTGACTTGAGAAAAGCTATCGAATCAGCTCATGGGTATAAAGGTACAGGACGGTAATTGGCAGCCAAATCTAAATTCGACCCCAATAACACTGAGGTCCTTATTTCACGAAACAGGCATAGGGAGATCGACATATACTCCTTTTTAGCTCGTATACCTATTCGAGCTCAGCATGTAGTTGCTGATATAGGATGTGGTCCCGGGTATTTCACTATTCCTTTGGCTAAACACCTTTGTTTTGGAAAGGTGTACGCTATGGATGTTCAGCAACAGATGTTGGAATTATTGATAAAGAGACTTAATTTATCGCGACTCACAAATGTAGATACGCTCGTTTCACAAGAGACTGTTCTACCTCTGAAGGATGATAGCCTCGACGGTGCCCTAGTAGCATTTGTTCTCCAAGAGGCAGAAGATCCAGAAGAACTGTTGAGGGAAACTAAGAGATGTTTGCGAAGTTCTGGGTGGGTAGTAGTCATGGAGTGGTATAAGCGACATACTGACTCAGGTCCTCCGGTGGCTCGGCGAATCGATCCGGTGGATATGAAAGAAATGCTTCTCCGTATTGGCTTTCGGGTGATCGCTGAAAGTGACCTCAATACTGGCCAATACATGATTGTCTCAAGAGGATAGGAAGATTGCTTACCAAGAGAATTATACCGTGTTTGGATGTTGATCGAGGTCGAGTAGTTAAAGGGATAAGCTTTATTAATTTACGTGATGCGGGAGACCCAACAGAGCTTGCGTCATTTTATGACAGTGAAGGGGCAGATGAATTGGTATTCTTGGACATCACAGCTAGTTCAGATTCTCGGGAAATCATGATAGACGTCGTAAAGCAGGTTTCTGAGCAAGTTTTTATCCCTTTGACTGTAGGAGGAGGCATAAGATCCGTAGAAGATGTGAGAGGTTTACTAGAGGCTGGAGCGGACAAGATTTCTCTTAACACCGCTGCGGTAAGGAATCCTAGCCTTATCAGAGATGCTTCAGATAGATTTGGTTGTCAATGTATCGTGGTAGCTCTTGATGTAAAGCGAATTGAAGGACACAGTAGTCCTATGTCGATTAGTGACGGCCTACTGAAAATAGACGATGACTCGGATTGGGAAATATATACACATGGAGGTCGGACTCGTACTGGAATAGATGCCATAAAGTGGGCTCGGCTTGCTGCAGACCTTGGTGCGGGGGAGCTACTAGTTACGAGTATGGATGCTGATGGACAACAAACCGGATACGATTTAGAGTTGCTTCAGGAGATATCAAATTCGGTCACTGTTCCAGTAATTGCAAGTGGAGGTGCTGGAGAACTGGAGCACCTTTATGAGGCAACCAGTAAAGGGAAAGCAGACGCTATTCTAGCAGCTAGTATATTTCATTTTGGCAAATTTAGGATCATGGAGGCCAAGGAATATTTGGGTGTTAGGGGTGTTCCTGTGCGCTTGGTCGCCGACAGTACGGAAAGGACAGGAGATTGATTGGGAAAATAAAGCTTGATGATAAGGGACTTGTCCCAGCAGTAGCCCAGAATGCTGAAACGAAAGAAGTCATTATGCTTGGATACATGAGTGTCGGGGCAGTAAAACGTACATTGGAAGGTGGCGACGTCTGGTTTTACAGCCGGAGTCGTGCTGATCTTTGGCATAAGGGTGAAATTTCTGGTAACCACATGCATGTAAAATCTGCTTCCATAGATTGCGATGGAGACGTCATACTTCTCCAGGTAGATCCCGATGGTCCCATATGCCACACTGGAAACCTCACATGCTTTTTTACCCCGTTGGAACAGGTGCCGAAATGCGAATCGTTCGATGAAGGACCTGGAATCCTTGATGAACTTTTTTCGGTAATACAGGATCGTAAAAGAGATATGCCTCAGGGAAGTTATACAACAGAGTTACTGGAGGGTGGAGTAGATCGAATAGGGCAGAAAGTTATTGAGGAGGCCGGCGAATCTGTCATAGCAGGCGTTAAAATGGATAAGGATGCTTTAGCTCGTGAAGCAGCAGATCTGCTCTATCATTTGCTTGTTATGTTGTCTGCCAACGGTGGCAAGCCAGAGGATATTTATACACACCTCCGAGATCGACGTAGATGAGCTTCAATTGACCGGATGTCGATGTGTTTTACAATTTATACCAAGGATTCCTGAGAGGACAAAAATGCCGATCTATGAATATACCTGCACAATTTGCTCTAATAGCTTTCAAAAACTGCGGCCGATGAGCCAAGTTAATGAATCTGCGCATTGCCCGGATTGTGGCAGCGATTCCCAGCGTAAACTATCTGTATTCATGTCGTTCTCTACGAGTTCTGAAGGTCAAACGTCGGCTATTGCTGGAGGTGGTGGCTGTTGTGGAGGGGGCTCTGGTGCTGGATGTGCTTGTGCATCTTAAGCTTAGTAACCTTGTTAAGGACCACACAATTTACACATCAGAGTGTTTCCTTACCCGGGTTCTGGTGTCACCGGGATAGTAACTAGACCTAAACAGGTAGCCAATCGCTTTTTTACTCCGTGATAGGGATGCATTCTTATGTTAGTTAGTCGTGTTGAGGTAAGCCCACCCAAGTTTGCTGGTTTCTAGTGAAGGATGTGAAGATGGAACTAGGTTAATCTGGTACAAGTCCTTCCCCGGTAAACATCTCCTCGGCTTCTTGTAGGGTGATGTCTGGTTCTGGGAGAACAAGGTCCGATTCGACTAATTCATCTATGGGTACCTCAGTTCCGTATTTTCGGACGAGGCTGAACATATCATCCAAAAGTTTGTGGAAGTTGATAGTATCTTTCTGTTCAACTACTTCCACAATTTTGTTGTCTATCTCGTTAAGTTGGTCTATGTAAGCACCTGGGAGATTGTATTGGCCTTCGGTCAGAATCCGGACTATCATGACTTGCCTCCAGGTAGACTTTTATAATCTTCTCCTGATCCGATCTGCCCCTTTAACTGCTCCAGTTCCGATTCTACTGTTGAGGATGCTGACAACTGTTTTAATTGATTGTCAAGGGGATCTCCTCCAGTAGGATCATCTAGGACTCCAGTTGCCACCAACTCGTCTATTGCACCTGCCTTGGCTTGAAGATTGTCTGTCTTGGTCTGGGCACGCTCAACAGCCATGGTTACATCGCCCATCTCTTCTGAAATACCTGAAAGAGCCGAACCGATCCGTACTTGTGCTTGCGCCGCACTGTATTGTGCCTTGATAACTTCTTTTTGAGTGCGAAAAGATTGTACCTTGGCCTGTAATCTTTGCTCGGCGTGAGTTAGTTTCTCTTGCTCCAGCTCTAAAGCAGAAATCTGATCCCCTAGTCCCTGTAGTTCCGAAATAGTAGCCTGTTTCCGTTCTAACGCGAGCCGTGCCAAGTCTTCTCTACCAGCTTCAATGGCCTGACGAGCTTGACTATCTAGTTTGGCTATATTTCCCTCGGCTTTTCTGGCTTGAAGCTCCAAGCGTCGCTTTGCCGTAACCATTTCTACGACGCCTCGCTTTACGTTCTGAAGCATCTCACGTTGCTTTTCGTATGAATATTCCAAGGTCTCGCGCGGATCCTCTGCATTATCTAGAACCCTATTGATCTTGGATTTCACTATAGTGGACATTCTGGATACCATGCCCATTTTCTACCTCCCGTTTCTAATCTTAGTTGGACTAATATTATTGGTGTCTTGCCTAATATCAGTAGTTGCTAGTAACCTCCACGATTGCCTGATACCATCTTGACAAGGCCGGTGACTCCGACAATCGCTCCTCCGACTATCACTATAACTCCGATGATATCCAGCAACCATTCAATGATCGCTGACTGTATCAAAATTCCGAGAATCACAAGGAAGATTCCAGCTACTAGAAGGCCTCCTCCGCCTGCTTTGGTCATCTGGTACTCCTAACTTGGTATGATTGTTGTTTCGCTAAGGTTAGTATCTGATTCCGCAATTTGGTTGTCAAACAAGTGTTACGCCAAAAGTGATTGTAGTTTCTTACCAATATAATCATGTAATTATACGTTGAACTACCCGACGTACCGCGTCTACAAGGGTGTCAATGTCTTTTTCATTTGTCAGGGTTGAGAGTGCACCAGCACAACTTTGCTGGAGTAATATGCCTTCATTGAGGAGACCCATGAATAAAGCTGAAGACATTTTGGTATCTTCTCTAACCTTCGTACGATAGTCTGTCACTTTGTCAATTCCGAAGTGAATTGCGAACAAGGAAGCAGTACCTGTTACGGTAGAATTCACCCCTAGTTCGTCTAGAACTGATTGTAGTTTCGCCCGGAGGTTGTCGCCTAGCCTATCAAGTCGTTGGTATACATCAGGAGTTAAGTGGTTTAGCGTAGCTTCCCCAGCGACCATAGTCATAGGATTGGCATTAAAGGTCCCTGAATGAGGAATGTTGTTTTCACTGACCGGGTCGAACTGTTCCATAAGATCTCTGCGTCCACCGAATGCCCCAACAGGTAGTCCACCTCCGATGATTTTTCCTAGGGCAGTCAAGTCTGGAGTTACACCCAAATGTTCCTGGGCTCCTCCTGGAGAAATCCTGAAGCTTTGTACTTCGTCGAAAACTAATAGTATTTCGAGGTCGTTGGTGATGTCTCGTATACCTTGGAGGAACTTTGAATCTGCTGGTATATATCCGAAGCTAGAAACCACGGCTTCTAGGATCACGCAGGCTAATTCTTCCTTGTGATACCTGATTAAATTTTGACATCTCTCGAGATCATTGAATGGTAGGACTATCACATTTTGGAGCACGCTTTCAGGTAGCCCTGGGAATTCGGGTATTGATGTTGGGCCGTCGGGATTAAGAATATCTACGCTAGGTGTCACACTTACAGATGCGAAATCATGGGAACCGTGATATCCGCCCTCTATCTTCGCGATTTTCGAGCGTCCAGTGAATGCACGGGCTGCCCGAATTGCGTTCATAGTAGCCTCGGTTCCAGAGCTTGTGAACCTCACTAGGTCTATTGAAGGAAGTCGGTCGCACAATATCTGGCCTAGGCGTATTTGTGCCTCTGTAGGCCCACTAAATGCCACCCCGTGCATAGCTTGTGATTGTATTGCACGTGTGACATGCGGGTGGGCGTGTCCCAGGATCAGACTCGTTGCGTTCAGCATGAAGTCTAGGTAACGATTTTGGTCAATGTCGTAGATGTAGTGCCCTTCACCACGATCGACAAAGAAAGGATATGGCTTGAAGTATGCTGTTCCTCGGGAGCTTCCGCCTGGTAGATACTGTTCAGCTTGTAATTGGAGACGTCTAGAGTTGGGTGTTGATGCTGAGTAGCGCTTACTTTCAATGGAGGCAGATTCTTTCATAAACTAAACTCTCCGGTTAATTATAGCTGCTTAATAAGAACGGGCTCCCCGCTTTTGACACTGGTATCGAAGCCGGTTGCGGTTGCGTGCACTCTTTTGACTACTTCTGGTCTAGTTAGCGTGGTGCTCTTGGTCTTTATTGCTCTTATGAATGCATCGGCACATTCTCTTATACCGGCAAAGCCGTATAAAGGTTGTGCTGGGGAGGTTTTTCCATGAACCCATTTGGACGACTGTGAACGATACCTGTATGTACCAGTTACCAGGTCAGCTTGGACTTCCCCGTCGGTTGCAGCAATTTCGATTTGGAGAGAAAATTCGCCAAGGCTATGGAAGTTGAAGCTCCACTCGCCCGTGGCTTTCCCAAATCTTACTAGTGCTACTCCCATCTCCATAGCTAACTCAAATCTTGGACGTGTCCCGGTGACATAGATATTATCGGGCCACTGGTTGAATATTGCGTCGATTGCGTCTAGGTACCAAATGCTGAGCCCGGATGCCATTTCACCACTCTTTACCACATCCTCTGCCCAAGTCTTGCCCCAATCGCAATTCAGGATGATTCTGACCGACAGTGGTGAGCCAATTGTGTCAGAGATAAGTTTTTTTATAGTGGATATGACTGGTATGTAACGTAGTTCCAGATCTGTATGGCATACTTGTGTAGGAATTGTGTTCAATTGGAACATCTTTAACAGGCGATTGTCACCTGGGGGAGAGGGTTCCAACCAGACGTGTTTCCCTGCCTTTAGCGCGACTATCCCTACATCAGAAATAAGCTCAGATGGCAATCCGATCATCACTGCATCAATTTCGTTTTGGGCAATTAGTTCAAATGGATCACTAAAGAGTTTGACATCATTTCCGAAATGCTCCTTCGCCAATTCTTTGGTTTTATCTGAGATTGCCGCTACTGCCGCAATCTTAATATTAGTGTGGTGTAATATGGCTGGCACGTAGGCCTCTTTGGCCCAGTTTCCATATCCAATAAGCCCTATAGAGATCGGCATGAGATGCTCCTTTAAGTGCGACAATGCCTCTATTGGGCAGTTAGTCCACCGTCAATCACAAGCTCCGTACCCGTTACGTAGCTCGACTCATCTGATGCCAGAAATACTACTCCGTATGCCACGTCTGCTGGAGTACCGAATCTAGGAATAGGAGTAATTTCGAGTCTGTGTTCCCTATCATTGGTGCTGGGAAGCACTTGAGTAAGCATGTCAGTTTCCATGAGTCCAGGGTGTATAGAATTGGCACGAATCCCGTCCTTGGCGTACTGGATTGCTGTAGCTTTCGTAAGCAGCCGGACTGCTCCTTTTGAAGCATTGTATGCCGCTTGAGTCATGCTGCCGACTAGACCAGCAATCGATGAAATATTGATTATGGACCCGCTCCCATTGTGTTTCATAACTGGTATAGCTGCCCGGGTGCCAAGAAATACGCCGCGTGCGTTTACGTTCATTAAATTGTCCCAGTCATCTGCAGTAGTCTCGTCTACCGTGGCACGCTGGTAGATACCAGCGTTGTTTACTAGCACATCTAGACGTCCGAACTTTTCGATCACCGAATCAATTACTTCTGTCCAATCTTTTTCCGATGTCACATCAAGTCGCATACTTATAGCATTGGGGCACCCGATTGAAATTTCGTTAACTAGTTCTGATGATTCCTTTTCAAGAAGATCGCCTATGGCCACCAGTCCACCTTCCTGGGCTAATATACGTGCCTGAGCGGCTCCAAGACCCTTGGCTCCGCCACTAATTAAGCATACTTTATCGCGTAGCCTCATCGCGTACCTTGCAAATTTACTTACCTTTCAGTATTTCGTTCATACTGCCTGACCGGAAACCTTCCAAATCGACCGTTGTATATGTGTACCCGATTGAACGGAAGTGTTTTGCAATCTCTCTATTGACTTCTTTAGCAATTAAGCGATGGATATTCTGTGGTTCTACTTCTATGCGGGCTACTGGTCCATGATGACGTACTCGCACTTGTTCAAAGCCAAGTTTTCGCAGAAAATCTTCGGCCTTGGCTATCCTGTCCAGTGCCTCAATAGAAACTGGAGTGCCGTAAGGTATGCGGGATGAAAGACATGCTTGTGATGGCTTATCCCAGGTTGGTAAATTCATGGTCTTTGAAAGTTCTCGGACATCTTTCTTATCTATCCCTGCTTCAACTAACGGAGATCTAACTCCGTGCTGTTCCGCAGCTTTCAGCCCTGGCCGGAAATCACCTAAATCATCAGTGTTGGCGCCGTTCACAACGTACTTATATCCCTCGTCTGACGCGAGAGTTTTAAGAATCGAGTACAGTTCATCTTTACAGAAATAACAGCGATTCGGATCGTTCGTTTGGTAATCTTGTCGTTCAATTTCACTGGTTTTGATTATCCGATGGTTCAAGCCGATCCTAATAGCAGTCTGGCGTGCTTCATCGAATTCAGCTGGTGATAGACTGGGTGACACAGCTGTAACAGCTAGGGTTTTTTCACCGAGTAGTTGTTTTGAAACCGCGGCCAAGAGGGTGCTGTCAACACCTCCTGAAAAAGCTACTATCACAGAGCCCATTTCGTTCAGAGTAGATTCGAGAGCCTTGGATTTTTCTTGTAAAGAGTTTTTTTGCACAGGGTGATTTTTCATCAACCTATCCGTGTCTTTTATCATATTCTAGATATATTGGAATCATAACATGTATAAGGGATACCATTGCGATGGAATTATTGAGGGACAGTATTGAATTGAGGAGTTTACATAATCGGGGTAGGTTTTCTTATGGAGGTATGTAAAGTGGTAGATGCAGATATCGAGGACTGACTATTTAGTTGGTCTACATGGTTATCTCGGTTGTAGTCTGAGGAAAAACATCTAAATATCAATACATGACAGAAATAGGATTGTAAAATATTCTAGATATGAAATTGCAACTTCAATAAATAGGTAGAGATGGATATTCAACGAGAAAAAATAAAAGACTTACTGGACAAGTTAAAATCAGGAGACATCACGTCTGAAAAAGCGATAACCTATTTGACTAATTTGCCCTATGAAGATGTGGGATTTGCGAAACTTGATCACCATCGTAATCTTCGGAAAGGTTTCCCTGAAGTAGTGTTGGGTCAGGGCAAAACTGCCTCCCAGATTTCGACACTTACTAATGCTGTTTTGGATAGATCTGACCGGGTATTGGCTACTCGAATTGGACGTGATGTATTTGATGAGGTAAAAGATGCCATACCTGATGCGGAATATTACGATTCTGCCCGATTGCTAGTAGTGGATAGGCGACAGCACCATCAACGCATCCCTGGGGTGGTAGTAGCTAGTGGAGGCACTTCAGATGAATTTGTGGCTGAAGAGGCAGCTGTGACAGCTGAATTGATGGATTGTGAGGTTGTGAGATTGGTGGACGTAGGGGTTGCCGGGATACACAGATTATTTGACAACCTCGAGGTCCTACAACAAGCCTGTGTGATCATTGCGGTTGCAGGCATGGAAGGTGCCTTGCCATCTGTGATTGGTGGCTTGGTAAAAGCACCAGTTATAGCGGTTCCCACTAGTATTGGATACGGTTCAAGCTTCAAAGGTATTGCTGCATTGTTGGCTATGTTGAATAGCTGCGCCCCGGGTGTTGCGGTTGTTAATATAGACAACGGCTTTGGAGCGGGATATATGGCAGCAACGATTGCAGACGCGATTTCAAAGAGCAACCGAGACTAAGGTGTTAATCAGGTTCACGAGGATAGGAGATGACGCATGAGAAAATCCCATTTCCCATATAGAGTAGATTTGGCAAGTCGGAGCTGTTGAGATACCCAAGATCGAATTCATCAATAGATGTGATCACAATCGGTTTATATGTAGAATCGCCTCTATTAAATATGCTGGAATCCTGTACACTTTATCAAGAGATCTAGTAACACTTAGCTTGCGATATTCTCGGCTAAACGAATATTATCGAAATTAAGCCTAAATGCCTGAACCTCAAGTAGAATTCACAAACATTAGAAGTATCAAAGCCGAGGCTATTGGGGAACCTGGTAGCCGGTCATTTCGTATCGTAGTAGAGACTTCAAATAGTTCTGCGTTGATGTGGCTAGAAAAAGAACAACTCTTACAATTGGCAGTTGCGGTTAATCAACTTCAAGGAAATTCCAATATATCTGATGAGGCTGCTTTGCTCGATTCTTTGATGGGAGAAGATAGACCCGAGACCCGTGTGGAATTGAGAGTTGGCAGATTAGTAATTGGATATGAGGAAAACAGTAACCGTTTTATTATAGATGTCCACGATATAGACTCTGAAGAGGAAGATGGCCCGACAATTCGGATATGGAGCGATTGGGATCAACTGCATGATTTTGCCGATGAAGCTCTCTCAGTGTGTGCGGCTGGCAGGCCGCCCTGTCCCCTATGTAGTGAGCCTATTGATCCTACTGGACACAAGTGTGCTCGGACAAATGGACATGATGTTCATCGACTGTCCCGGAATGGCTAACTGGTATTAGTAAGTGTCGCAAAGCACCGGGGATCAAGATTCTGTCTCAGTTGATTATTCTGAAGCCGATGTTGTACATATTTTAAGAGATGGAGAAGTGATTGGTGGACATCAGATTCCTTGGAGTTCCAACTATACATTTTTGGTACAGATAGATGCTGGTCCTGGACGATTTCTTCGGGCTGTGTATAAGCCGAAGTCTGGGGAACGACCGTTACATGATTTTCCAAACGGCACTTTGTATAGACGTGAATACGCATCATTTTTGATAGGTAGGGAACTTGGATGGCCTCCTGTTCCACTTACTCTTATACGAGACGGTCCGTACGGACTAGGTTCAATGCAGGTTTATATAGAATCGGATCCCAGGGTTACCTACTTTGACCTAATATCTGACCATTTCGAACTTCTTCATAGATTTGCCGCCTTCGATTTGGTTGTTAATAATGCTGATCGTAAGGGCGGACATTGCATATTAGGTAGGGATGGTACTGTCTGGAGTATTGACCATGGCCTGACTTTCCATACTGATTTCAAGCTTCGTACGGTGATGATGGAATTCTGGGGAGGTTCTCTGGAGGATACCCTGTTACCTGATATCGAATCCTTAATAGACCGGCTTAGTGTAACTAATGATCTCACTGATGAGCTCAATGAAATGTTGACTCATAACGAGATAGATTTATTAAGACAACGTGCAGAGACTGTGCTTGATGATCCTATATTTCCCCAGCTAGATCCTCGTCGAGACATACCTTGGCCGTTGGAGTAGGGGGAATAAAGTAATGCGTACCAGTAAAAAAGCCTGGCACGAAATACATTCATGCCAGGCTTTTGTTTTCAGTTGTGAGACTCTCTGGTTAACTTGAGCCGTTCGAGGAACCCCCATGGGTGGACTCAAGGCCTGGGAGGTCAAGATCTTTGGCACGCCAGCATGATACCCAGTGCCCTTCCGCAATTTCTTCAAGTTGAGGGGCGTCAGTTTTGCATTGGTCTACTGCATAGTCACACCGAGGATGAAAGTAACATCCAGATGGAGGGTTTGCAGGATTTGCAACTTCGCCCTGAAGCACTATCCTTTCTGCTCGCAGTCTTGGATCTGGAATAGGCACTGACGACAAAAGGGCTGAGGTGTATGGATGTTTCGGTGAGTCGAATAGGTCTTCTGAATTGCCTAGTTCAACAATTTTGCCCACGTACATTACTGCTACTCTGTCACTGATGTGTCGGACAACACTAAGGTCGTGCGCGACGAACAGGTACGTGAGATTTAGCTGTTCTTGCAAGTCTTCAAGTAAGTTAATGACCTGAGCCTGCACAGAAACGTCTAGTGCGGATACGGGCTCATCTGCTACAACAAGTCTTGGGTTTAATGCTAGTGCGCGTGCGATGCCAATACGTTGGCGTTCGCCACCGCTGAATGCGTGAGGGAAGCGGCGCATGTATTCTGGACGGAGACCACATAGCCTTAGTAATTCTGCAACGCGATCTGCTCGTTCGCGTCTGCTGTCCATTCCATGTACAAGGAGGGGTTCCCCAACGATGTCTAGAAGGGTCATTCTGGGATTAAGAGAGCCAAACGGATCCTGAAAGATCATTTGCATATCGGCTCGTAGTTCCCGTAACGGGCCTCTAGGGAGTTCTCTGACGTTTACTACGTCGTCATCCTTGGTACGGAATAATATTTCCCCACTCGTCGGTTCTATTGCTCGGAGAATACATCTTGCAGTAGTAGTTTTACCACAACCACTTTCACCTACCAGTCCCAGGGTTTCTCCTGGCTTGACGTGAAAGCTAACGTCATCAACAGCTTTAACATGTCCAACCGTACGCTTGAGGAAGCCTTTTTGGATAGGGAAGTGTTTTTTTAGATTCCGTACTTCTAAGAACTCTACTCCGGCCGTAGTGGCCTCAGTGCTTTCAGTTGCCATCGGTTGTCACCTCTGCCGGGGGATGATGGAGGAAGCAGCTCACGCGTTGCTTCGTGCCTTCAATCAATTCAAATTTAGGCTCATGAACATCGCAGGTACCCTCGATATATGATGGGCACCTTGGCCTGAATGTGCATCCGGATGGCCGGTTAAACGGGTGGGGAATAGTGCCGACAATGGAAGGCAATCTCTCCACACCCTTAGAGTAAATGCTCGGGATAGATCTCAGTAGTCCTTGGGTATATGGATGCTGAGGGTTATGGAAAACATCATCGACTGGTCCTGATTCTGCCTCGCGACCAAGGTACATGACCACCACTTCATCTGCCATCTCGGCCACTACACCAAGGTTATGGGTAATGAGTATGATAGCCATACCATTTTGTTCTTGGAGCTCACGCAGTAGATCTAGGATCTGGGCCTGCGTAGTTACGTCCAGTGCTGTGGTGGGCTCGTCAGCTATCAGTAGCTTAGGATCGCAGGAAAGTGCCATAGCTATCATCGCACGCTGCCGGAGGCCACCGCTTAGCTGGAAGGAGTATTCATGTATTCTCTGATCTGGATTTGGTATACCTACCCTGTTCAGTAGTTCTATCGCACGCTCTTCTGCTTCTTTTTTCTGAACATCTTGGTGGAGTGTGATAGCTTCCATCAATTGGTTGCCAATTGTGTGAACAGGACTAAAAGAAGTCATTGGTTCCTGGAAAACCAAGGCTATATCATTCCCCCTGATGGACCTCATGAGACCACTGTTTGGGGGTTGCTTGGTAACATCTATTTCCTGAATACCGTTACCTTCATCACGTCTCCAGATGATCGATCCGTCCTCTACATGCCCAGGACGGTCTATGATCCCGAGGATCGACCTGCCAACTGTGCTTTTACCGCAACCACTCTCGCCAACAATGCCTACCGTACTTCCTGACGCAACTTCAAAGCTAAGGCCATCTACGGCCTTAACAAGACCTTCGTCCGTAGGAAAGTACGTCTTTAGGTTGTTGACTGACAGCAGCGGCTGGTTTCGATTTCCGTTTTCAGCCATTTTCCACCTACTTGCCGTAAGGATCGGCTGCATCTCGCAGCCCGTCGCCCATAAAGTTAAAACTCAGTATTACAACGATTACCGGTATCGCAACGAACATAAGCCAAGGGTATACAGCTACAGTTTGCGGGTTCTGGGCCTCTTTCAGCATCACTCCATAGCTAACTGCAGGAGGAATCAGGCCTAGACCTAAGAAACTCAGGGCTGTTTCTGAAATGATCATACTAGGTATTGTCAGGGTAATGTGCGCAATTATGTGACTGTAGAAAGAAGGTAACATGTGCCGGAACATTATCCGGCCTTCGCCAGATCCTGCTAGACGAGCCGCCATAACGAAGTCTTCTTCCCTCATTGAAAGGAAGCGACCACGAACTACACGACCTAGGGTCGTCCATTGGAATATTGAAAGGATAACCGTAATTGCAAAATAGACTCTAAGCACAGGCCATTCACGTGGAATCGCAGCAGAGAGCCCCATCCATAGGGGAAGTGTTGGTACAGCGATCATAATCTCTATTACACGCTGGACGACTGTGTCGGTAATGCCACCGTAGTAACCCGATACTCCCCCTAGTACGATTCCTATAATGAGGGCAAGTGTTACTCCGACAAGTCCAATAGATAGAGATATACGAGTCGCAAGCATCAGGCGCGACCATTGGTCACGTCCAACCGAGTCACTTCCAAGTAAGAAAGGCGAAGGATGTTTGCGTACACTGTGTTCTGGATCAGAGAAGCCTATAAGATGACGCTTTGTCTTGATGAATCCTAGGAATCGGTATTCGAAACCTTGGGAGAATAGTCCTATGTTATAAACGACGTCTTCCTGAACTTGGTAGTCTCTTCTGAAAGTCTCCGGGTCTCTAAATGACTTTAACCCATTGACATGGGGCCGGAAGCTACCTTCATGGAAGAATCTCAAGGCTTGTGGTCTAAGCAGATGGAATTTTGTTGCTGTTGCTGCTGGGTCTCCGAGGCCGAGGAACTCAGCCAGCGGGAATGTTATATAGAATATACCTACGATTATGGTCGCAGCGATGGCAAGCTTATGCTTACGGAAACGCCACCACATCAGCGTCCATTGCGAGGCTAAGAAAACCTCTTCTTCTTCTTGCTCTAATCTATCTGTTCCTTGCTGCGGAACTGCTGCCTCTACCATATGAATCCACCTTAAATGTTCCGATTAAACCAGTTTAGGCTTAGGATTTACTCAGAAAACTATATATTTCAAGTATAGATTGCGGAAGATTATATTAGGAGCGGTGTAGTGTCAAGTCGAAGTTTTTTCGACAACTACACTAGGGACGTGGATCCCCCTCTTAATGTTGTTTGAGCTGGAGAGGATTGACCGCATCTCTATGCCACAATCTCTTCTCAACACCTTTGTTATCACAAGCGCCTAAGTCTGTCAATTCAATAAAGGGCTAAATGTCCCAGATGTTGTGATAAATATATGCCTCCTCGGTGAGCTAAAAAAGGAGAGTCCGGTATATAGATATATTAATTCGTTCGGATGTTCTTTAACTTGGTGGGTAGGATATCGAACCAGATATAGAAAGGTGGTTGGCCCTATTATGCTATAATCTCGAAGGTTCAAATCTAGCCAAATCTCTAGAATTTGTGCCCCTCTTGAGAGGTGATTTTTAAGTTGAATCTATCAATCATACAGGCTATTTCCAATGCCCCTCTTTGAAGACCTAAAGATTTTTACCGGAAATGCCCACCAGGGTTTAGCAGAAGATATTTGCACGTACCTTGGGGTTTCACTGGGCGAATGCGACGTTTTTAAATTTAGTAACGATCAGACATTCGTAAAAATCCGGGAGAACATCAGGGAAAAAGATGTCTTTCTTGTGCAGACGATGTCGGCACCTGTCAATGATCATCTTATGGAATTGCTAATAATGATCGACGCAGCGAGACGGGCTTCAGCGGGTCGTATAACGGTTGTAATGCCATACTATGCTTATGGTAGAACTGATAAGAAAGACCAGCCTCGGGTTGCCATTACTGCTCGACTTGTCGCCGACTTTATTAGTACAGCTGGAGCCGATCGAGTCTTAACTATGAATCTTCACGCTGGTCAGATACAGGGCTTTTTCAACATCCCGGTGGACGAATTATCGGCAATTCCCACACTTGCGGAAGATTTCAAGGCACAGGGTATTTCGGATATTGTAGTAGCAGCCACTGATGTTGGAGCAGCCAAGCGCGCTCGAGATATGGCGGATCACTTAGATTCTCCAATAGCGATCATTGAGAAGCAGCGAGTTGGTAATGATGACAAGGTTGAAGCCTCGAACCTAATCGGAAGTGTTGACGGCAAGACAGCTTTGATTGTTGATGATGAAATTGATACTGGTGGTACAGTTGCTGCTGCTGCAGAACTGCTGGAATCGCATGGTGCTAAAGATATCTATTGCTCGGTAGTACACCCTTTGCTTTCAGGGGCCGCTTCAAAGAAGTTAGAAACAAGTCCACTTAGAGAGATCGTTGTAACGGACACTTTACCGGTTACTGGAAACAAGGAGTTCGAGAGGCTTAGAGTCTTGTCAGTATCCTCTCTACTCGGAGAAGCTATCCATCGTATACACAGTGGACTCTCTGTCGGGGCAATGTTCGAACATTAAATCTGTATGTTTGGCTATTTGGTTATAGGATTGGAGATGGGATAACTGCATGCTCAAGTCGATTGCCAAGATAATCGGAGGCTCTGCAGAAAAGGTTGTAAAAAAACTCCAACCCCAGGTGGATTCTATAAATGAACTGGAGTCTTCTTTTGAAAGACTTGATGATCAGCAGTTATGTACAAAATCAGATGAATTCCGTAAAAGACTTGATAGTGGAGAAGATCTTGATAACCTCCTTCCCGAGGCGTTTGCTGCGGTAAGAGAGGCTGCGAAGCGCACCTTGGGACAGCGTCATTTCGATGTCCAGTTAATCGGCGGGATAGTTCTCCATGAAGGCAAGATCTCGGAGATGCGCACTGGCGAAGGCAAGACTCTCGTTGCTACTCTACCTGCATACCTGAATGGCTTGACTGGAACAGGGGTCCATGTCGTAACTGTCAACGACTATCTAGCGCGACGAGATGCTCAATGGATGGGTGCGGTATATGATTTTCTAGGCCTTTCGGTCGGAGTCTTGCAGCACGAGACTGCATACTTATTTGACAAAGAAGCCAATGGTGCCAAAGGTATGGAGCAGTTGCGTGAGATACCTCGCCGGGATGCATATGCTGCAGATATTGTATATGGGACTAATAATGAATTCGGTTTTGATTACCTTCGGGACAATATGGTTATTGATAGTTCGCAGAAGGTCCAGCGTTCGTTAGCCTACGCGATTGTCGATGAAGTAGATAACATTCTCGTCGATGAGGCACGTACTCCGCTAATCATATCAGGGCCGGCCGAGGAATCCACTAAAGAATACTATCGTTTTGCGAAATTGGTGCCGGGCCTCTCTGCTACAGAAGATTATACGATCGATGAGAAACATCGGTCTGTATCTCTTACAGCAGAAGGGATGAATAAGATTGAAAAACTTCTCCGAGTAGGTAATTTATACGATTCGGATAACTTCAAGCTTGTTCATTTCGTCGAGAATGCATTGAAAGCAAAAACAATTTTCGAACGTGATCGAGAGTACGTAATCAAGGACGGAGAAGTAGTTATAGTAGATGAATTCACGGGTCGGTTGATGCCAGGACGAAGATTCTCGGATGGATTGCATCAAGCCCTTGAAGCTAAGGAAGGGGTGTCAGTTCAGAGAGAGACCATCACTTATGCGACTATTACATTACAGAATTACTTCAGGATGTATTCAAAGCTTGCAGGCATGACCGGTACTGCAGCCACAGAAGCAGAGGAATTCTGGAAGATTTATAAATTGGACGTTGTCGAAATACCGACGAATCTTCCCATGATACGGGGTGATGAATCTGATCTCATCTTCAAGAACCAAAAAGCCAAATACGATGCTGTAATACTGAAAATCGAAGAACTTCACAAGAAAGGTAGTCCAGTACTAGTTGGCACGACTGACATTTCGAAATCAGAGCTTCTAAGTGAACGTCTAAAACGTAAGGGCATTCCCCATGAAGTACTAAATGCTAAACAGCATGAACGTGAAGCTGTGATTGTAGGCCAAGCTGGACAACCTGGAGCTGTGACAGTAGCCACCAACATGGCTGGTCGTGGTACCGATATCGTGCTTGGTGGAAACCCAGATGGATTAGAGGGTGATCAAGAGGATTGGATTATCAATCACAACGCAGTTATAGACAAAGGAGGACTGCATATCGTAGGTACAGAAAGACATGAAGCACGCCGCATTGATAATCAGCTTAGAGGACGGGCAGGTAGACAGGGTGATCCTGGAGCAACACGCTTTTATGTCGCACTAGATGATGATTTGATGCGCCGCTTTGGGGGAGAGAGGATCCAAACCGTAATGGAATGGGCGGGTCTTGAAGACGATTCGCCACTAGAAAACAAGATGATTACCCGATCGATAGAAGGCGCTCAAGTTAAGGTAGAGGCACACAATTTCGATATGCGTAAACATCTGGTTGAATACGATGATGTTATAAATACCCACAGAACTGTAATTTACTCTGAACGCAACAAGGTTCTTAGTGGTGCCGATCTAAAAGCAAATATTGTAGAGATTGTCGAAAGTGAGGTGGCCGCTATCACAACTCGCTATTTGGGTTCTACTCCCCCTGAGGAATGGGATATTGATGGTATGCTCGGAGAGCTCGAGACGATATTCGTACTAAGGGGTGATATTGGGGATCATGATACGGTTGCACAAATGGATCAGGAAGAGATTGAAGAACAACTTTTATTGCTTGCCAGAGATATTTATGATGAGCAAGAAACTGCACTCAGCCCTGGGGTAATGCGTGATATAGAGCGGCAGATGATGTTGCGTGTAATTGATGCCAATTGGGTTCCACATCTAACTTCCATGGAGAACATGCGCCAAGGAATAGGTCTCCAAGCTTTCGGTCAAAGAGATCCACTGGTGATGTATAAAAAACAGGGGATGGAGATGTTCGAGGGACTGAAAGATCGTATCCAGTATGACATAGCCCACACAATATATCATCTTGACTTTGTTCCAACTGCTACGAATGGAAGGATATCAAGGTCATCCAGAAAAAACAGATCACGTTCCGAAAAAAACGTTATGGAGAATGTGGTTGGAGGCCTGGATAAGAGTTTAGTTGAGACTGGGACTAAGAAAGTGGGTCGTAACGATAAGTGTCCATGTGGAAGCGAAAAGAAATACAAGCGCTGTCATGGATCATAGGATCGTTAGTCGGAATAACAATCGTGAAAAATTAACAGCGCGAGTAGTCAATCCTGCCTATCTTGAGATACCGAAAGGTTCTGGAAGTATTAAAATGCTATCAAGCTATGTAATCTAGATTAGTTCTGTAATTTGGATCAATAAGATAACCTTAGAAAATATGGAAAACCTACTATCGTTCAAAAAGGGACGAGATTTTTATGGATGAAACCGGATCCACACACTCGATCCAGCAAGCGATCGATCATTTGTCGACTTCACTCGGGGATGGGTGCGACTGGCCCACTGCTCTTGTTGAAGCTATGGCTCTTTGGCCATTGGCGCGTGAGAAGGATGATAGTAGAGATGTCAATTATCTCTTGGTTGGAGAGGCATTTGACTGGCTTGCATTGGCTGAACGTTTACTGGGTACCACCAAAGTAAAATTCTTGAATTATGAAAAAGAGAATCTCCTATTCCACGGCCGATTCCCGAGTCAATTTACCATGGATCGATTTAAAGACATAATTGGGATAGACAAATATCGCGGCTACCTTAATTATTACTATGGGGTTACAGTCGAGGAGGCTCTACAATTGGCCGTAGAGTTAGAAATAATGAAGCGATATGCGAGCAATGGAGTTCATTACAAGGACGAGGCAGCCGAAGAGTCATTTCGGAGGATATACAACCTCCCTAGGACCGAGCTTCTGTTAAAGTTTCGTGAAGAAAATGACACGCCAGACATTCCCTCAATCGACATGGCAGAGTCTAGGGAATTCACATATTGGTTATTTAAATATAGGGTCAAGAATTGCGATAAAGCACGTATTGCCAGCGATACCCGGAAGGGCTTAGATCAGCTCGAAAAAATGCGTTATAACGAACCTGAATCTTTCACTCCACCTCCTGATGAAGGCGAATATTTCGCGATAAATGAAGGTTTAGGAGCACGTTCGAAATGGAGTTGAGTAGTCCTTTATTCTTGCCGAAGAATTTCCTGTTTCTCGATGGGAAACAGTTGAGAGTACTTTAGTTTAAGCGCTGGTAGATCAAAATGTTGAAGTTGCCTGGAGATTGCTTCTAGTCTTGAATACGTGCGAGAGTCTCCCTAACACGATCGCGTCGGTTTTCGATCACACCTAGTCTTTCTCGCTCACGTTCAATCACCTCCTCGGGTGCCCTCGAAAGGAATTTTTCATCTGCTAGCCTGTTCGAAAGACCGGCAAGGTTTTGAGAGATTTTGTCCAATTCTTGGGCGAGTCTCTGTTTTTCCTGAGATAGATCTACTATTTCGCCAAGCGGAATGGCAACTGTACCGTTTGACAATACCATCGAGACATGGTCTTTGGGACTGGTGTCTTTGATTTCTTGGTTGATCAACAGGGGTTCTACTTGGGCGAGGACTTTGATAACAGCCTTCTCGTTTGTCAATACGTCAGTTATTTCCGGTGCTTGAACGATGGCTTCAACAGGCTGACCAGCCTGAATTCTGAATTCCGCACGTACGTTGCGGATAGCGCGGACTAGCTCGATTACCGCGGCAATATCAACTTCAGCTTGTTCATCGTATAAGTTTGTTTCCGCGATGGGGTACTCTGCTACCATGAGAGCTGGGCTTTCCGGGTCTCCTGGGAGATATTGGACGAGGGTTTGCCACGTCTCTTCCGTGATAAAAGGCATGAATGGATGGAGTAGCCGGAGTATTTTCTCCAGAACGTAGACTAGGATCGGTATCGGAGATTCGTCCCCAGACCGGATACGGATTTTTGACATCTCCAGATACCAGTCGCAGTATTCGCCCCAGAAGAAATCATGGATTTCACGTTGTGCCTCACCAAATTGGAATTCGTTCATGTAGTGGTCAATCTCAGAGGCAATTCGGTTCAGCCTGCTAAGAATCCAGCGGTCCTCGACATGTCCGGGAGCTGGTATATTCCATGTGATGTGCACATCTGATCGTTCTATGTTTGATATAACGAAGCGAGCGGCATTCCAGAGCTTGTTAGTGAAATTTCGGCTAGATTGCAACTTTGAATCAGTAAGTCGCATATCGTTACCTGGGGAATTGCCTGTCGTCAAGGCAAAACGGAGAGCATCGGCGCCATAGATATCTATTAGGTCCAAGGGGTCCTTGACGTTTCCCTTAGACTTGCTCATTTTTGCACCATCTGGGTCTCGGACTAGGCCATGGAGATAGACAGTGTTGAACGGTATATTTCCAGTGTTTTCAATTCCGGTCATGATCATTCTAGCTACCCAAAAGAAGAGAATGTCGTGGCCTGTTTCCATGACGGTTGAAGGATAAAAGTAATCCAGATCTTCCGTGGCATCGGGCCACCCGAGGGTAGAGTGAGGCCATAGCGCTGAACTGAACCACGTGTCTAGTACGTCAGGGTCTCGTTCCAAGTCGGCAGAATCACAACTGGTGCAAGCAACAGGATCGTCTATAGCGACAATTATTTGGGCACAACCCTGACAATACCACGCTGGTATTTGGTGGCCCCACCAGAGCTGGCGGCATATGCACCAATCACGGAAGATGTGCATCCAGTTAAAAAATAACTTGCTGAACCTTTCTGGAACTATGCGGATCTGGCCGTTTTCGACTGCATCAATAGCTGGCTTGGCAAGAGGTTCCATTTTCATGTACCACTGCTTACTTACAAGAGGTTCTACTATTTCTGCACATCTATCACAGTGTCCTATAGCGTGATGGTAATCTTCTGTTTTAACGAGTAGTTCGGACTGTTCTAATTCATTTACGATCTGTTCCCGAGCCTTGAATCGGTCAATGCCATCGTATTTGCCCGCATTCACATTCATAGTCCCGTCTAGATTCATCACGTTTAGTAGTTCGAGGTTATGGCGTTCACGTATCTCGAAATCGTTGATGTCGTGACTAGGTGTCACTTTTAGAGCCCCTGTTCCGAATTCAGGATCTACAGCCTCATCAGCGATTATAGGTATGCTCCGATTTACTAACGGTACGATAGCGGACTCTCCCACATATTGGGTATATCGATCGTCGTTAGGGTTTACCGAAATAGCAGTGTCTCCAAGAAGGGTTTCCGGTCGGGTAGTTGCTATAATCAGCGAGTCAGCGGAATTTTTGAGAAGGTATCTAATGTAATAGAGAGCCCCGTTTTCCTCCTGATGCTTTACCTCTAGGTCCGAAAGAGCTGTTGAGCATCTTGGACACCATGTAACTATCCGTTCTCCTCGGTAGATTAGCCCCTTGTTGTACAAGTTAACGAAGGTTTCCCTCACTGCCTTGCTAGGACCGGGATCGAGTGTGAATGCTTGGCGAGACCAGTCACAAGATGCGCCGAGGCGCTCGATCTGCTCGTAAATACGACCACCGTACTGGTGAACCCATTGCCAGACTGTTTCAATGAACTGTTTGCGGCCTAGCTCATGCCGAGTCCGGTTTTCTTTGGACAACATTCTTTCAACAACCACTTGCGTAGCTATGCCTGCGTGATCCGTACCAGGCAAATACAGGGTTGGATCTCCCTTCATTCGGTGCCACCGACTCATAAGATCTTCTAGTGCGATGGTGAGGGCGTGACCATAATGCAATTCGCCAGTCACATTAGGAGGAGGCATGATCACCGTAAACGGCGTTTTGGAAGGATCAATTTTTGCTACAAAATAATCGCCTTCGATCCAAGACTGATATATCTTCTGTTCTGTAACAGATGGGTCATATGTTTTTGGTAATTCCGAACTTAGCATTTGTTGCGTAATAGTTAATAACCTTTATTAGTGAAATTGAGTATTCAATCTCAATGATTAGCTACGTACTCTTAATCCTTTTGGATCATATGGAGGTTTAAGTTGAACTTTCGCACTATATTTCTGTGAAAGTATCTCTATCTCATAGGACCCGCTCCTAATATATTCTGAATCAACTCCTTCACTGTTTTCAATATATCCCATAGCAATCGATCGGCCTATTGTGTGTCCAAAGGCTCCAGAGGTTGTTCTTCCTACAATTTGTCCATCCCTGAAAATAGCCTCGTCGCCCCACGAAATAGGCGTAGGGTCTTCAATTATGAAAACTGCTAACCGTCTATTTGAACCACTTTCTACTTGTTCAATCAATGCATCTTTCCCAATAAAACCTCCCGGTTTATCCATGGATACCACGAAGCCAAGACCAGCTTCGATTGGAGTATCTAAATCACAAATATCATGTCCCCAGGCTCGATAAGATTTTTCCATACGGAGGGACTCCATCGCATGGAAACCCGCCATCTTCAAACCATAAGGAGCACCGCTATCTTTAATAATATCAAATACCATAGTGGCTGATTCAGTAGGAATATAGAGTTCCCATCCAAGTTCACCAACGTAAGTAATTCGAGTAGCCTGAACAGATACTGGACCTATTTCAATTTTTTGAGAACTCATAAATGGAAACGATTCGTTTGAAACATCCGCATTGGTAATCTTTGACAACAGATCTCTTGAAAATGGTCCCATAAGACCCAGTGTAGAATATGACGATGTCATATCTGTCAAAGATACTCCTGTTCCTTCTTTGATATGTGATTGAATCCAACCAAAATCACGTGCTCCAACTGCACCACCCGTTACTATCAAATATTGATTCTCAGCAAGTCGAGTAACCGTTAAATCGGCTTCTATACCTCCTCTTTCATTAAGCATTGAAGTATAAATTACCCCACCAAGAGGTATGTCAACATCGTTTGCACATAGCTGTTGAAGAATTTCCGTCGAGCCAGATCCTTCCACAACAAATTTAGAAAATGATGTTTGATCAAATAACCCAACGGTATTTCTTACAGACATGTGTTCAATTTCTGAATATTTAAACCAATTTTGCCTACCAAAAGAGTATTCATATACTGGATCAACACCTTCCGGGGCAAACCAATTCGGCCTTTCCCATGTACCTACTTCCCCGAAACAAGCTCCTATTTCTTTAATCCTGTCATGGAATGGAGATTTTCTTATCATTCGTGCCGTTTCCATTTGTTTATGTGGCCAATGCATTCCGTACAGAGATCCTACCGTTTCCACTGTTCTTTCATAAAGATACTTCTTGGTATTCTGAGATTCATGAAAACGTCTTGGATCTACTTCCCAGAGATCTAAAGTTGGATATCCGTTAACAATCCATTCAGCCAGTGCCTTACCTGACCCCGGCCCTGCGGCAATTCCAGTTGAGTTTAGGCCAGTGCACAAAAATATGTTCTTTACTTCAGGTGCTTCTCCCAAAATATAACGATTATCAGGAGTGAAGCTTTCCCCACTTACATAAAGCCTGTCAATACCGGCGTTGGCCATAGATGGAACACGATAAATCGCACTTTCCCAAAAACCTTTGAAATGGTCCCAATCGGGCTCAACAAGTCCAAAACTACTATTGAAATTTGGACCGTCAATCCAAGGTTTAGCAACCCACTCGAACCCACCCATTAAGATGGCCCCTTTTTCTTCCTGATCTCGTCTAAAATAGATTTGTTCATCTGGATCGCGAAGCCCTTCCGCATCATAAGGCAGGTCCATCGGTTTAGTTACCAAATACATGTGCTCTGCTGCCATCAGTGGAATCTTTATCCCCGCTTTTAACCCGATTGTTCTTGACCACATCCCTGCTGTTATAACAACATATTCACAATTGATTTGGCCTTTAGTTGTAACTACTCCTTTAACAACACCGTTCTGTTTAAGGATATCGGTAACTTCAACATTTTCGACTAATTTCACTCCACCCAATTCAGCTCCACGAGCAAGTGCTTGCGCAGCAAGGTGCGGGACTATCTGGCCATCCTTTGGTATATACAATCCCCCAATCAAATCATCTGTTCTCATTATCGGCCACATCTCGCCTGCCTGTTTTGGAGTAATAGTCCTTATATCTACCCCGTATGATCTAGCCAAAGATGCGATCTTTTTAAACTCATCCATCCGTCCAACTGTCTTAGCAACCGAAACGCTTCCATTTCTACGGAACCCTGTTTCAATACCAGTTTCATCCGTTATTCCAGAATATATTTCTATAGTAGCTCGGCATATATCAATAAGAGTTCTGGAATTACGTAGTTGGGTGACCATACCTGCAGCGTGCCAGGTAGTTCCACCCGAAATATTGCCTTTTTCCAGTACTGTCACATCATTCCATCCCAGTTTAGATAGATGGTAGGCGACACTGCATCCTGCTATCCCAGCTCCTATAATTACTACTTGGGTATGTTTAGGGATATTGTTGGTCATACCAGAACCTCCTGAATGGGAGTTGTTCGTATTTGGATATTCTCATCGTAGGCATGTCTAATTGCAAGGACTGATAGTGGTACACTGCTTGACAATTTTTGAGAAGGAGGGCTTATGACGGAAAGAAATTACTGGCTGTTCAAATCTGAACCAACGGCATACTCATTTACTGATCTTATGCACGAGGAAGATCAAACCGCCGAATGGGATGGGGTACGTAATTATCAGGCACGAAATTTCCTGCGCGATGAAGTCAAGATAGGTGACGGTGTACTCTTCTACCATTCCAATGCAAATCCTATAGCTGTAGTCGGGACTGCCCTTGTTGTACGGGAAGGGTATCCTGATGACACAGCATGGGATCCCGATTCTGACCATCCAGATCCTAAAAGTACTCCCGAGAATCCGATCTGGTTCATGGTAGATATAAAAGGCGAGGCATATTTAAATAAACCTGTCACGCTTAAAGAGATTAAAGCAACACCTGGTCTAGGGGAGTGTTCTCTATTTAAACGGCCACGGATATCAATTCACCCTATTACCAAATCTGAATGGGAAATTATCATTGGTTTATCTGGAGAAGGGGTGTAGTTATATGCAAATTGTTGATTCAGGGGTCATATATGACGGGGCTTCGGCACCATCATATGGACGTCGGTCTATCCGTAGAACGACAGTGTGCCGTACTTGGGATGGCACACTTTACGTATCTTTTCGTCGTGGTACCAGCCACGAATCTATTGATGGACATCCTGTTACGTTTGCTAGTACCGATGAAGGCATTACATGGGATTTTCGTTATGATGGATATGGTGAGGGAAAGTTGGATGATATCCCTGGGCAGGTGATGTCGCTCTCTTTATACGAAATCAAGCCTGGCATACTAATGGGGACATCTCTTTGGATCGACCATACTGATCCGGCTCTACCTTTTATGAACCCTGAGACTGAAGGACTCTTGCCTGAAAAAATATTCCACGTAATCTCTACGGATGGGGCGAGGACTTGGGGACCTAGACATGTTATGGATATCCAACCTCATGTTGCGGCATCTCCGTGCGCGAACCACGTATTCACTTTATCAAACGGTGATTTAGCGCAGCCATACGAAACTTTGAAGGAGTGGGATGATACTTCTCCAACCGATCCCAGGGCATATCTTCGGCTTTCACATGACCAAGGTAAAACTTGGCCTGATTGGGTTCAAATGGCGTCGAATTCTCAGGCAAATACTTATTATTGGGACCAGAGGCTTGCCCAACATCCTGATGATGGCCGCATAGTTGCGATGTTTTGGACCCATGATTCGTTAACACGAAAAGACATGGATGTGCATATCGCGTGGGGAAGTCCTGATGCTAAGCAGTGGACTATTCCGTCATCTACAGGTCTACCCGGCCAGCATTGCCAGCCTGTAGTTGTTCGCGACGAAACAGTGGTTGCTATCTATGCTGATCGAATAAGACCGGGGATAGTAGCATCGGTAAGTGATGATTTTGGAAAAACGTGGGATAGAGATAGGGATTTATTACTTTACGGAAGCCTAGCTGGTACCGAGCCGGGTGTAGGTCAAAATTTGGGTATGGGGGGACAGTGGAACACGATGGTTAAATACCGATTCGGCCATCCTAGAGCAATTGTGTTGCCTTCAGGAGAGGTATTTGCTGTCTGGTACGGCGGGGACGATTATATAAAACAAGCCATCTGGGCCAAGATTGCCTTGGATTAGAAAGTTATTCGACAGTTACCTAACCTGAAATCAGGCTTGCAGATTGACTATGCGGCTTTGAGAAGACTTTCTTTGGCTTGATCCACAATCTGGGCGAACCCGTCAGGATCGTTGATAGCCAAATCCGCCAGTATCTTACGGTTTACCTCAACCTCCGATAGTCTTAGGCCGTACATCAATTGGCTATATGAAATGCCGTTCACTCGCGCTGCGGCGTTAATTCTTATTGTCCAGAGTTTACGCATATCGCCCTTCTTTTTTCGGCGATGCGCATAGGCGTACTTTAATGCGTGTATTAGAGACTCGCGTGCCCGAGAGTACAGCCTATGTCGTACTCCCTGATGTCCGCTAGTTTGCTTTAACACCTTTTTGTGGCGTTTACGTCTTGTTGTACCGGTCTTGATTCTGGTCACAAGGAGACTCCCTGGTTTCGAAAGGATCGCGCTAGAGGTAAGGCTACTGGTTATTTTGGCAAGCCGTTGGGTAGTAGTTTAAGGATACGCTTTTCATCACCGCCTGATAATTCGAGTTTACGTGAGTATTGTCTTTTTACACTCGAGGGCTTCTTCCGACGTAGATGGCTCCTATGTCCTTTCATACGACGTACTTTACCCGTACCAGTAAGATGAAAACGGCGTGCCGCTCCTTTATGGGTCTTAAGCTTGGGCACTTGCTGGCTCCGATGTCTTGTTAGTATTCTTTTTTGCTGGACTAAATATCATCGAAAGGAATCTACCTTCGAAACCGGGTACTTTTTCGACTTTTGCGTCCTCTTTGAGATCTTCAGCCACTTTCCTAAGCACCTGCATACCTATTTCGGGGTGTGTTATTTCCCTTCCTCGGAACATCACAGAGACCTTTACCTTAGCCCCTTCTCCGAGAAGACGGAGAACAACACGGGTTTTTGCTTCCCTGTCATGATCTCCAATACGAGTTTTGAATCGCACCTCTTTAAGCTCGTTGGAAGCCTTTGACTTATTCTCTTTTCGGGCGTCTCTCTCTCGTCTTGTTACCTCGTAACGAAATTTCCCGTAGTCCATTATTCGGCACACAGGTGGTTTAGCCGATGGTGCCACCTCTACAAGATCCAATCCCCGATCCTCTGCGAGTTCTAGGGCTTGGCGGGTAGGTGTGGGACCGAGTTGGTCACCCTTCTCGTTTATAAGAAGGACCTCGGGTACTCGAATCATCTCGTTGGTACGGTAATCTTTAGCTATGCGAATACTCCACGAAAACTAGCTATTAACTGCGAAGAGTTAATCATATCGACTATAGCATAGTGGGGCGGTACTGAACAATAGTTTGATGGGCTGGTGTTGTTCTTATTAGGATTTTAATAGGCCATCAATTACGGGTCTCTATTTCAAGCTTGATTCTAGCGATTATTTCATCAACTGAAGTGGCCCCAAGATTTTCTCCAGAACGAAGTCTTACCGCTGCTGCGCTTGCTTCTATCTCACGATCACCTACCACGAGCATGTATGGTATTTTTTGGATTTGAGCTTCCCTTATCTTTGCATTCATCCGTTCATTACGTTCATCAATGTGCCCTCTAATACCTTCTGTCTGTAGTCTTGCTAACAATTCACGGGCATAGACAGTGTGTCTCTCGGCTATAGGTATGACCTCCGCCTGTACTGGCGCCAGCCATGTTGGGAAGGCTCCGCCGTAGTGTTCTATCAGTACACCAATGAACCGTTCCAATGACCCAAGTAGGGCCCGATGGACCATGTAAGGTTGGTGTTCCTGTCCGTCCTCGCCGATATAGGTTAGGCCAAAGCGTTTAGGTAGGTTGAAATCGAATTGGACGGTAGTGCATTGCCATTCTCGGCCTATAGCATCTCGTATATTGATATCTATTTTCGGCCCATAGAAAGCTCCTCCACCTTCATCTATTTCGAACTCAAGTCCACGCGCAACCAGGGTATTTCTTAGTGATTCTGTTGCTAACTCCCACTGATCGTTATCGCCTACCGCTTTCTCTGGTTTGGTCGATAGCATTAAATTATATTCGTTCAGACCAAAGCTTTTGAGAAGATGAAAAGTAAGGTCCAGGACACCATTGATTTCAGGTTCTACTTGGTCTGGTCTGCAAAATATATGAGCATCGTCTTGCGTTAAACCTCTTACCCGGGTTAGACCGTGCAGGACACCGCCGCGTTCGTATCTATATACAGTGCCGATTTCTCCCACCCGCATGGGTAGATCCCTATAGCTGCGCAGGTCCGTCTTATAGTAGAGAATATGGAAAGGACAATTCATAGGCTTCAGGTAGTAATCTTGGCCCTCCATATCTATATTCGCAAACATATTTTCTTTGAAAAATTCTAGGTGGCCACTGGTTTCCCATAATGTTGACCGTCCTACGTGTGGGGTGTATACGAGATCGTAACCGGCTTTGTAATGTTCTTGTTTCCAGAATTCCTCCGCGATGCCCCGAAGTCTGGCACCTTTGGGGTGCCAGACAATTAGGCCTGGACCGGTTTCGTCGTGAATAGAGAATAGATTCAATGTACGCCCTAGAACTCGATGGTCACGTCGTTTTGCTTCTTCGAGCCTGTTTAGATGTTCGTCTAGTGCCTCCTGAGATTCAAAAGCTGTTCCGTATATTCGTTGTAAAGCGTCTCGGTTCTCGTCACCTCTCCAATAGGCACCAGCGACGCTTAGCAACTTGAAGGCAGGAATTTCTTTAGTTGAATTTACATGGGGTCCGGCACATAGATCTTCAAATATGCCATGCTTGTACGTGGTTATAGGCTCATTCTCTGGGATCTCTTGTATGATCTCGAGCTTGAGAGGTTCATTTGCGTTCATCTTCAAGGCTTCGTTTCTTGGGTACTCATTTAGTTCGAAACTGAAATCTTCGGCGATCGCCTCGCGCATCTTGTTTTCTATAGTTTCAAGATCCTCTTCAGTGAAGGGATCTTTTGCCAGGAAGTCATAGTAGAAACCATCTTCCGTCGGTGGCCCGATCGCTAGTTTGGTATCTGGAAACATTTGTGTCACGACGTCAGCCATAACATGGGCAGTAGAGTGCCTGATACGTTTTCTTAATTCTTTTATATCTTCTAGTTGTTTCTTTGCCATGATGGGTACTATACCTTTCGGTTTTTTTGGATTTCTTTAGATACTAGAAAACCTCCCTCAATTTAGTGCTGTATAAGTATATTTTAGATTGAAGTTATTCGACTGGTGTCCAACTATTACCAGCTTTGTTATAAACCCAATCCAATATTCGGAGCACCATTTTGAAAAATTGAGCATATATTCAGAAATGAAATGCACACCAGGGTTTAAGCACTGTTTTGAATATGGCGTCTGCTCGAGCAATTGATCCATCCTTTATTTCATCTGCCCTGCCCGCCCTGTTGAGTAGGCTAAATGTCGTACCACCAAGATATACCGTGGCGAGATTTTCTATGGTTATTATCAGGTCTGCACCCTTGGAGGTTTGTCTACAACGAGATCCTTCTGGACTTGAATCCAGCTCAAATCGTCCTTCATTCCATGGGCATAATGGATCGATGATTTCCAAAACTACTGATCCAGTATCAGCATAGCATCTGTAGGAGAGTGCATTTAGTATGTCGACTATTCGTATCCATAGGCCGTCTGAAGACTTACGAATCAAATGGCGGGGGTCAGATAATATCCAAGGGAGTATATCGTCTGCTGGACGATGCCTTGCTTCCAAATTCCATCTGAGGTCTATATCAAAGCAATATCTCCATAGGGAAGCATGAGCGTCAATCGTTTCTGAAATTAGCTCATCCACAACAACCGTGTCGTTATTCAGATGATAGCGGACATAGCCTTCTATTTTTCCGTCCCGCTCGTACTTGACGTGGAAATATCCACTTCGATCACCTTTAGGCTTTTGTCGGTCACTGGCTATTCTTTCCCACCGATGTTGTGTTGGTTGAATAGAGCCTGGACGATTTTTCATCGCGTTTGCAAATACATTGGGGAAAGTACGGGGCACTATTTCAGATTCAATGAAAGAAAGTTCTCCTTTTGACTCGAATGGATTTATGTAATCAGAATGTCTAGTGTCGATCTTCCATGACTCCTCGGGTGTACCGATACCGTATCCGTATCTTCCATAGATCAGGCTCTCCGTTGGGAATAGGGCAGCGATCGATTCTCCGCGTTCGTAGAAGTTGTTTAGTTGTTCTAACATCATCTTAGTCAAGATCCCACGACGGCGGTGTGTAGGTAGAACTGTTACGTCGTCCACGGCTGCACAGCCTAATTTACCACCGGGAACGTTGATCTCACGATTGAATGAATGAGCGCATCCGACGATCTTGTTAGAATCAAAAACAGCTATAGAGCGATCTTGGTCTGGCTTGGCTAACTCAGCGTTTGATTCGTCCCAGTGCCAGCCGAATCCGCGTGCGGCCGCTACCATAAAGGAAGCGTATTCATCCGGCACAATGTATCGCATTTCAAGATTCATAAGTACATTATCTCTGTATCTTAGAAAGATTTGGAAGTATTGTATTTCAATAATTACGAACATTACTTGAGATATATTCATTGGAGGACCGATAGTAACGAAACATTTGATTAACAAGTGTTGCTAATACACAGTTAATGGTTTCAGTACTTGTTCAATAGTCCAGGAGAAATTGATATGCTGATTTGTGACTATGTTACTAAATAGTCTAGGTTCGGCCAGATAGTACAGGGATATTATCCAGTAAATCTTAGTTCACTGGATAGTTGATACATAGCTTAGGAGGTACCAACTATCCGTATCAGTCTATGTTTATTTGGATATATTACTTACCCTGTACATAAATAAAGGCTTTGTGAATAGATCGGTATAGAGCATGATGTAGGTAGGGATGACAATATTCTTACAGGGTTTGCTATCAAGAGAGGCGCCACTAGTGGATGAAGACCAATTTTGTAAGTGTCCACAACGTCGACTAGCCAGAAACTACGTGGTTTTTAAACGGTCCGGATTACACCTATTACCCGTCCCCTTACCGAGACATTTTCTGCGGCAACTTTGATTGGCTGCATAGTACTATTAGCCGGCTGGAGTGTAACTGTCCCATTTGACATATGGAAATGTTTTAGAGTGACTTCCTCATTGTCATTTAGAAATGCTGCCACCATGTCTCCGTTGGTTGCTTTTTGAGCAGGCTCCATAATCACAAGATCTCCGTCCGCAACTAGTGCGTCGATCATTGATTCGCCCTTGACCTTTACAGCGAACACATCGGTCTTGCCGTTGGTAAGGAACGAAGGAAGTTCTACTGTATCTATAGCTTCATGTTTCCACGACGTCGAAGGAGGGATGTTAAGTGGTTCTCCTGCGGCAATGCTTCCGAGAATTGGTATGCTGACAAGATTGTCTGGCGGAGTCGCCGTATCTCTTATTAATTCAATCCCTCTGGAAACATCGGCTTCCCTGCGGAGATGACCCTCTCTCTGAAGAATCCTCAAATTATAGTCGACTACTGACGTGGAACTAATTTCGCAGCCAAATTGGATGTCCCTGACAGTCGGTGGGTAGTGGTGTTCTTCGATGAAGTCACTTATGAATCCGAGCATACGCTTCTGGCGTTCGGAGACCTTATTCTTTTTCATGCGGATCTCTGCCATAGATCTTGCACCTCAAAGCCGAAATCAAAATTAGTACGTATGTGCGGAACAAATGTACCAATTAAAGTCTAGCTATGTCAAGCGAAAAACGACTGTATAAAAAAGTATTGGGGTTGTGGAGTTGGGATTAGGTATCTTCTATTCAAGTGATTGGATCCTCAGAAATGGCAAATAACCATGCTATCTTTTGGAAGGAAGAGTCCAGATTATCATGGACAGAAAACCCTAAGGTAGGTGTTTTGTCTGCCAAGTAAGAAATATCCTGAAAATCAACTCGATATACTGGGCTTATGGAAGCACAAAAACGATCCCAGATGGCCGGGGGTAAATAGTTATGGTTGGCTGGCGCGGTTGAGTTGACTCACAAGCCTTGACTTACGCCGTGCTGCATTCTTGGGATGGATTGCACCTTTACTTGCGGCCTTGTCAAGAGCGACGATTGCTTTTTCCACAGTTGCTTCAGCTGACTCAATTTCGTTGGCTGCAATAAATCGTCTTGCTTTTGTGATAAGAGTTTTGGCTTTTGAACGGAGCGGGGCCTTCATCTGGTGTTTTCTACTTGCTACACGGGCTGCTACGGTTGCTGTCAATTCCTTGAATCCTCCATTAGTTAATGAACAGTGTACACGGTATTGCTATGAAGTTGCATGGGATGATGTCAATGATCTTGCTCTAACAACGCGAATAACACCCTCAATTGCCTCGAGTTTGGAGAACAGCAGATTCAATTGTTGAATCCCATCGGTGTAGACTGTAAGAGAAATCACGCTGATATCTTCATATTCTTCAGAAATACAAGAAGCTATATTCACTCTTTCTTCCGAGACTAGGGAAGTTATGTCTCGTAAGAGACCCACTCTGTCCCAGGCTTCAATACTGATTCGGACGGGATATAGTGTTTGCGTCTGTCCCCAAGTGACTTCGATCAAGCGCTCGGTTTCATTTTCGTTGATAATATTAGGACAGGTTTTACGATGGATCGTGACGCCACGGGTTCGTGTTATATATCCAGTGATATTGTCTCCACGAATGGGGCTGCAACACCTGGCCATTCTAGTTAGTAGATCACCCACCCCGAGAACTTGTATTCCCGAACCAGGTCCTGTTGTGGGTAATGATGCGGAACTATCTTCTTGGGGCGATATTTCCTGTCTAGATAGCTTGTTCAGAATATCGTTTATAGTTATGGTTCCACTACCAAGGGCCGCGAAGAAGTCTTCTGTTGAAACTAGTCCCATGGTTCGAGCGATTTCTATATCTTCTAGATCTGTGTTTAGTCTACGGAGCTGCTTGATAAATATGTCACGTCCTCTGTGGATATTACTCTGCCTAGCTTGTCGGTTAAACCACTGCCTTACCTTATCTCGTGCCGAGGCGGTCTTGACGTAACCTAGGTTAGGATTGAGCCAGTCCATACTAGGGCCACGCACCGTCTTGCTAGTCATAATTTCTATGGTGTCTCCACTTTGGAGCTCAGAGTTTAGCTGGACGAGTTTACCGTTGATCTTGCCGCCAATGCAGCGATGTCCGATTTCTGTATGTATGCGGTAAGCGAAATCTAGAGGAGTCGAGCCCGCCGGGAGTTCTTTTAATTCTCCCTTTGGCGTATAAACGAACACTTGGTTCTGAAAAATATCAGTTTTGAAAGATTCAACAAATTCTTCCGCGCCGCTGACATCACGTTGCCATTCAAGGAGTTGCCTGAGCCAGGTCATCTTCTCTTCGAACCGAGTATCGTTAGATTGTCCTTCTTTATAAAGCCAGTGGGCAGCCACTCCATACTCAGCTAGTTTGTGCATTTCATGAGTACGGATTTGTATTTCTACCGGGGAAGCATCTTTACATAAAACGGCTGTATGAAGGGATTGGTATAAGTTATCCTTCGGATTAGCTATATAGTCGTCAAATTGGCCCGGAAGTGGTCGCCATTTTGAGTGTACTACTCCCAGGGCAGCGTAACAGTCCTTGATGTCCTCGACGAAGATTCGGAGTGCGAAGAGGTCGTATATTTCGCCTATGGCTTTATTTTGGGTGGTATATGAACGCGCTTTTTTGTAAATACTATAGAAATGCTTAGGTCTTCCCTTGACTTCCGCTTGTATCCCGTTAGCCTCGAGTTCTCTTTCGAGGATATCTTTAATTTCGTCCACGTAGTTTTCTCTCTGGGCACGTTTTGAGCTGACTAACTTGGCTATTTGCTGGTAATCATTGGGATGGAGATGTTGGAATGCGAGATCTTCCAAGAGCCATTTTATTTCCCAGATACCTAATCTATGAGCCAGAGGCGCGTAGATGTCTAGTGTTTCTTGGGCGATCGCTTTTTGGCGTTCCGGGCGAAGGGCATTTAATGTCCTCATGTTATGAAGCCTGTCGGCTAGTTTAATTAGTACTACCCTTATATCCTCTGCCATTGACATTAACATCTTACGCAGGCTTGCGGCCTGAGTTGATGAGTTCGTGACTTTATCAGGATGCGGGGAGGGATTTGTTTCAGAGAGAAGTTCTGTCTTGTTTAGCTTAGTTACTCCGTCTACTAACTTGGCTATCTCGTTGCCGAAGTTGTTTTCGAGTTCAATTAATGGGATACCACAGTCTTCCAAAACATCGTGGAGAAGGGCTGCGGAAAGGGCATTAGAGTCAAGCTTCAGGTCTGCCAAGTAGAGAGCAGTGTTGAGTGGATGTTCTATGAAAGGGTCACCAGATTTTCGTGTTTGGCCATGGTGGGCAGTTTCTGCGAACACATATGCTTGACGTATTTCCTCGACGCGGTCCTCTGGAAGATACTCAGATGCTCTCGCAATCAGATTCTTAAACAGGTCCAATAATATCCTCAGTTCAAATTGACAATTTCATCTTTCAATTATAGCTAGCGCCCAGTTAGCTATCAATTATCCCGCTTGGTAGCTGGGACAGTACAATAAGAACTTCTTGCACGGACCAACTCTGTGCTAATCTAACCCCAAGGATTCAAATTCCAGTTACCTCGGTTCGGAGATTATGAATTACCAGACATTCCAAGCGCCTCGTGGCACTAACGATATTTTGCCAATTGATCAGAAATACTGGCGTTATATAGAGTCTAAGGTTTCTAGGTCAGCAAAAAACTTCGGTTATGAACGTATAGATACCCCCATCTTCGAGGACGCGGGTCTTTTTGTTCGGAGTGTGGGTAAGATAACAGATATTATTGAGAAAGAAACATATACTTTTGAAGATCGTGGCGGAGATTTACTTTCACTGAGACCTGAAGGGACTGCGCCAGTTTGCCGTGCCTACTTGGAACATGGGATGCACAATATCTCTCAGCCGGTCAGGCTTTACTATAGCTGTCCAATGTTTCGTTATGATCGCCCACAGGCAGGACGGTATCGTGAACTAAACCAATTTGGTGTAGAGGTGATTGGCGACGGGGACCCGTCTGTAGATGCAGAAGTGATAGATTTTGGATGGAATTTGCTCCAAGATATTGGTTTGGAGAATCTTACCCTATTGGTAAATAGCATTGGAGATCCAATTTGTAAATCGGAATATATTGTTGCACTAAAGCAGCACTATGAAAAATATATTGATGACCTCAAACATGAAGAATGTAGGAGTCGATTGGCTTCCAATCCCCTCCGCTTGCTTGATTGTAAAGAAAAATCGTGCCAGCAGATTGTGGTGAATGCCCCAAAAAGCGTTGATTACCTGTGCGACGAATGTTCTCTACATTGGAAGGAACTTCTAGGATATTTAGAAACTCTTGGTATTCCATATGTTGTCGACAGCAGGCTTGTCCGAGGTTTGGATTATTACGCTAGGACTGTTTTCGAGATAGTGCCGTCTGGGGCAGGTAGCCAGGGAACCATATTGGCCGGGGGGAGATATGATGGATTGATTGAACAGCTTGGAGGTAGCCAGACACCTGGTATTGGCTTTGCCACAGGTATTGAACGAATAATATTGAATCTTAAAAAGCAAAAATACCCAGTGCCTGACCACGGTGGTACAAAGGTGGTTGTAGCTCACAAAGGGGATGGTCCAAAGAAAGAAGCCCTTATCTTAACCTCGGTTTTGCGACATAAAGGTACTTCTGTAGTTTTGGCGCCGGCCGGCAGGAGTTTAAAGAGTCAACTTCGCTATGCTTCTTCGATCAAGGCAACTCATGCTGTGATAATCGGTGATCGTGAGATTGAGACCGGATTATTAGTTCTTCGAGATTTGTCGCGTAGTGCACAATCGGAACTAAACCGAGATGAGCTGATTGATACCCTTACCAGGGACTGAATATAACGGATACAGGGTTGATATTTTAATATCTATTGATTGTACTCACTATATCTACAGATAATCAGGGGTTGTTTGGAAAACAAAAATCTGCAAACCAAAAATGAAAGTTGTCTAATATACTAAAAATGTTCTTATCGAATTTAATGGCCGGGTGCCTTTGATGTCTACTCCTATTATGGACAAGTTGGCCTCTGTGGAAAAGCGATATCAAGACATTGAGAAACTTATGTCTGATCCCGAAGTTGCAGTTGATTATCCTCGTGTACAGGTGCTCGCGAAGGAACACGCTTCCCTGAAGAATCTTGCAGTTCTTTCTACCCAGTATCGTGAAGTAATTCTGGCAATTCAGGAGACGGAAACACTTTCTAGGGAAGAGTCTGATCGGGATATTGCGGCACTTGCTCGCGAAGAACTTGGAGAACTGGAAATCCAGAAACAAAGTATAGAAGGCAGTCTACGTATTGCACTATTGCCGAAGGATCCCAATGACGACAAGAATGTCATCGTCGAGGTCCGGGCTGGTACTGGAGGAGACGAGGCCGGACTCTTCGCTGCGGATCTTTACCGGATGTACAATCGATATGCTCAACGTCAGGGTTGGGGAGTCGATGTCATAAATAGTAACGAGACAGGGTTGGGTAGTATCAAAGAGATCATCTTCAAAATTGATGGTGAAGGGGCCTATAGTCGCCTGAAACACGAAAGTGGTGTACATAGAGTACAGCGCGTTCCAGTTACTGAATCGAGTGGTAGAGTTCATACTTCAGCAGCAACGGTCGCGGTTTTACCGGAGGCTGAAGAAGTAGATTTAGAGGTAGATCAAGACGATCTGCAGATAGATATTTTTCACTCAAGTGGGCACGGGGGACAAAATGTTCAGAAGGTAGCTACGGCGATTAGAATTACGCATAAACCAACTGGGGTTGTCGCTGTGTGCCAGGATGAAAGATCTCAGCTTAAGAATAAACAAAAGGCTATGTCCGTATTAAGATCCCGGCTATTGGCGATGGAGATTGAGAAACAACAAAAGGAAATCACTGATGCAAGGCGACTACAAGTTGGTACGGGCGATAGGTCGGCAAAAATACGGACATACAATTTTCCGCAAAACAGGGTTACCGATCACCGAATTTCTATGACGACACACAATTTGGATTTGGTTAGGGACGGTGATCTAGAGGGATTCATCGAAGCCTTGATAGCTGAAGAACAGCGACAAAGTTTGGAAAAATCTGGTCTGTGACCCTCAGGAAAATCTGGCTGCGATCCAGAGATCTGTTACTAGACGCCGGTATATATGATGCCTCCCTAGAATCAGAGGTCTTGATACGTCATCTTCTTGGTATAGACAGGTCCACTTTCTTTGCGAATTTAGGTGAAGTAGTTCATAGCCCCGGCATCGATGGACTCGATTCATTGGTGTTACGCCGGACAGGCGGGGAGCCCCTCGCCTATATATTGGGGTATAAAGAATTCTACGGTCTGGATATCTGTGTCACCCCTGACGTACTTGTGCCTCGTCAAGAGACAGAAACCCTTGTGGAAAAAGTGATTGATATTGGCAAGGAACGGGGGGATTCTGAAATTAATATTGCTGATGTAGGAACGGGTAGCGGTGCAATAGCTGTAGCTATTGCACACTATCTTAAAAAGAGTCGTGTGAATGCCATTGATGTTTCAAAGATGGCCCTAGATGTGGCCGAATTAAACTGTCGTAAGCACAATGTGGCAGATAAGGTGGTGTTGACGTGTAGTGATCTCTTCGATGAGATAAATGAATCATTTGATGTGATTGTATCTAACCCTCCATACCTCAGTACTGATTATATCCCGCAGTTGAGCCCAGAGGTCGGCCGTGAACCAATTCAGGCATTAGATGGTGGTTATACCGGTATGGATGTTATAAGTAGATTGTTGTGTCAGGCACCAAGATTCCTGAAGCCGGCTGGCACTATACTTTTGGAAATCAATCCGCCACAGTTGCGGCAAACGATTGCTATAGCTAGCAAAAAATTCCCCTTTTCCAAACCATCATATTTGAAGGATCTTTCAGGTGTTGTAAGAGTTGTGGTAATCCAAACCCGGGGTGATTAGCTTCTCAGCAGGTATAGTATCCCAACTCCAACCCCTGGCTTCACATCCTCTAAGCCTCTTCAAGTAACGGCGTTCGTAAGGTATTCTGGGGGTACTTTTAACAACGGTGTGAGGTTTTGCAATGGCACACTCGGAGCGCGTACGTAATTTGTCCGTCGGGGAGTACTATTTGCGGCAGTATGAGAAGTCCGCTCGATCCTTAGCCTTTGATGCCTCGTCTCCAATTTCACTAGAACAATGGCAGAAGGGTTTCTATGAAAAATTGAAGGAATGTCTGGGTCCTTTTCCACAGGGGTGCGATCTCGATCCAGAAGTAATAGAAATTGTGGATGGTGGTTCCTATTGGAGAGAAAAAGTGATATTCAATTCCGAGCCTGATATGGCCGTTGTTGCCTATGTCCTTGTGCCGAAGGATATCCAGGATGGTGAGACCCGACCTGCGATACTCGCTTGTCATGGACACGGCAATGGTAAAGACGACATAGTCGGTCTCGACCACGGTGAGATGCGCAGGCGAAATAAAATTAGTGAAACAAACTATGACTATGCCCATGTTCTCGCTAAGAGAGGCTATGTGGTAGTGGCTCCGGATTGGCGAAGATGGGGTGAACGCCATCTTGGGGGCGATGTTGCCCCACGCGATCCCTGTAATGTGTTTTTCATCAAAGGGATGCTTATGGGACTCAATTTGTTGACCTTGAACATTTGGGATGCGATCAGGAGTATCGACTATCTTCAGTCCCGACCTGAGGTAGATCCAGACAGGATTGGTTGTGTGGGGTTATCTTATGGAGGGACTATGGCCCTGTATACATCGGCAATGGATAAACGGGTGAAATGTGCGGTTATAAGTGGCTACTTGAACTCGTTTGAAGATTATGCAATTGGACTGAGTAACTTTTGCGGCGCCCAGACACCGGTCGGGCTGCTGAAATATGGGGAAATGTCTGATATAGGATGCTTAGTAGCTCCGCGGCCTCTTTTAATAGAATCTGGAAGAGCTGATTCTGGATTTCCTATTAAGTCCAGTAGGAAGGCTGCTGAAAAGGTCAAGCGGGCTTATCAAGTTGCAGAAGTCCCCGATAGATTTGAAGTCGACGAGTTCGAAGGTGGTCATCGCTGGAGTGGTAGCAAGGCATATGACTGGCTTGACAGTTGGTTGTAGGTAATTTCTAAGAACCAAGCCAGAAATAGCTTTGTAAATTAATGGCTGTTTTAACGACGGCGTAATATAACGATTATTCCACAGGCCAACATTAGTAGTATAAGCCAGACCAGCCCTCCTATAATTACCATAAAACCAGCATCTGTACCTGTATGATGCTTTTCTGATTTTGTCGTGGTGTTGGCTTCTGCAGGAAGAATCTGGAGAGTTTTAAGGAACTCTACAACTGAATCTTTCTGTTTATCGGTCAAGGCATTGAATCTATCGCGCGATATTTGAGCCTCCCCACCGTGCGCTAGTATAGCTTCTGAGATAAGGGTAGCCCTTCCATGGTGTAGAAATGGAGGCTCGCTAGCGAATCCCCATAATTTTCGTGTGAGCCATTCGTCTGTCGGAACACCATCCTGTACCAAGGTTTCATTATTCAGTAAAGATCCCATCTTGTGGCGCTTTAGGTCAGTAAATACAGGTACTAATACGCTACCATCTGGTTCTCGTTTAAGATGCGGCCCTGGTCCAGCCATGGTAAGGTCGACCTTGAATGGATTATTGACGTCCGAAGGTTGTAGTTTTCCACGCGGATTGAAGGGGCTAGGTTCTGAAAATATAGGATTATTGACCCGAAGCTCCGGCACGTGGCACACTCCGCAGCCTATAGTAGAGAATAGCTCCCTCCCGTTTTTGACTGCCGTTCTTGCTTCTGGATTGTCAGGAAGTACCTGCCCTGGAGCTGGTAATATAGCCTGAAATAAAACTAGTGCGGTTACGTCTCCTCTAGTCAGTTCGTCGAAGTACCCGTCTCTATCAAAGTCGACACCGTCGCGGAATTGTTCTGATGCCTGGATACCAAAGTGTGAATTCATGGCTTTAACCGTGAATTCTCTAAGTGACACGATCACTCCTTTTTGCTGAAATGGCCTGATCACAAGGTCGTTATCGACGCCTTCTAATTCACTGAAGTCCAGAGTAGCGTCAGGGCGAGCAGTAATCCGGCCAAAACTTATGCCTTTTGTAACTAGATCCTTCGCCACGTTTCCTCTGGTTCGTTTAGCTTCGTTGATCGCCTCTTCTGCTGCTGATTTGAGGTCGACAGTCATTTCTCGGGCGAGTAATTCAATCCAGCCTGACCCAAACATACCTAGTGAATTTCTTTCATCACCCACAGTGCGAAGAGTATGGGTCTGGTTGTTATCTCCGGGTCCACCGTCGAAATTGGCGAATGCTAGCCTGTCTGCTAGTACAAAAACGTTGGTGGAATTCCCTCCTCCACCTCCCATGCGAGGGAGAGTATGGCACTCTAGACAGGTATTCGCGTCTGGGCCTGAGATCCTATTGAAGTTGTCAGGGAATTCGTGTCTTGGGCGGGTGTTGATGATACTAATATTGTTCTTGCGATCAATATCTGCTGTTTCGGGCCTTCCGGCACCGTCCAGTGTGTTGAAAGAAGCCGTGAACAGCATCTCACCTCGCCGGACGATTTCTTCTAGTGGAAGTTTTCCTTCATTAATCTGTTGCTGGCTAGTGTGACCGCTAATAGCTGGAGAATCACCTATAATTTGATCTTTTGAGGGGCCTGGTGCTTCTCCTGATGCGCAGGCAACTAGCCCGATTGCGATTATATTTACAAATGTAACCGCCCAAACTTGATTTCCAGTATTTACGTTGATAAATAACATGTCCTCATAGAGGATGTTACGTTCACTTGATGATATCTGGCAAGGCCAAATTGGTTAACAGTTAGCCCGGCTCTATGATCGTGATCCGATTGTTGATAGCAACAGAGGACACAGTTTGTACTTTGCCACTGGGCCACTTCACTATTATCTCGTCGATCTTATCTGTATTTCCGAGCCCAAAATGGACCGGGATCATATGATGTCCCATGAAGCTTCGACCACTTGCTATTTCACGAACTTGAGATTTCCCTCCTGCGTTGACTGTTATACGAGCACCGATGCCATCCCTGTTGCTCTTGGTTCCTACTGGCTTGACGACCAGCCAATTGTTGGGTTTTTCACAACGATTCTTGTAAAGAGATGTATATCCACCCAAATTACCAATGAACAGATCGAGGCAACCGTCGTTCTCGATGTCTAGATATCCTAATCCTCGTCCTACACCAGGGTCGTCCGCGCCGCTTACTGCAGACAGATTTGTAAAAGTTCCGTCTCCCTTATTTCGAAGCAGAATGTTGTGCTGTTCCTTCAGGTATTGAGGAACATCTTCAACTCCCGGTAGGCTAAGATAACCGCTGACTATGTAGAGATCCTCGAAACCGTCATTGTCGTAGTCGAAGAAAACGGATCCCCATGTGACACGATCTTCAGTCCCTATTTTCGCTACCTCTACATTTGCCTTACCTGCCATATCGGTAAATGATGCACCGTCACCGTTGTTTTTTAACAGTACGGTCGCACCGATGTTAGTCATAAACATATCCATATGGCCATCAAGGTCATAATCACCGATCGCTAGGCTCATACCGTAGATGGGGACACCCGCACCTGATTGTTTAGATACGTCACTGAAAACCCATCGACCGTCTCTTGCTGGGCCATCGTTGCGCCATAGGACGTTGGGTTGAACATTGGGGCCCCAATCATTGACTATGTATAGATCCGGATCCCCGTCATCGTCGTAATCGAACCAACCCGGTTGGAATCCAGCGCCCCAGAGATTACCAATGGCCTCCCCATATAGATTCTTCTCACGGATCCTAGTATCGCCTAGAATCTCGGTGACTTCGGTAAAAGTACCATCACCATTAGCGTGATACAGTGCAAGCAGACCGACTGCTAGATAGAAATCACCGCTGACTAGTGTGTCAGGCGCCAATTCTTTCAAGTGTCGAACGACGATTAGGTCTAAGAAGCCGTCGCGGTCGTAATCGCCCCAGGCACAGCCGGCAGATCGTAGATTCTTGTCCGAATCACCAAGCCCGACAGTTGTGGTTAAATCTCTGAAAGTCCCATCCCCATTATTACTGAAGATCTTGCTGGTACCATAGTTAGTTAGGTAGAGATCTTTGTCTCCGTCATTATCATAGTCCGCAGCACAACCCCCGTTTGAGTGGCCGCTTGGATCGTCGATGCCTGCGGCAGCAGCCGTGTCTGTAAACGTTCCATTGCCATTATTTCTGAACAGCGCATTCGGACCGATCGAATTGGTGACATAGATGTCCTCAAGATCGTCATTGTTGTAGTCAAATACAAGGACTCCAGCACCGATAGGCTGCACTTCCTTTTCTACTTGGTTGTGCTTGAATCGTACTCCTGCAGAATCTGTAATATCGATGAAGATTGTTTTACGTTCAACGCGTGACATACGGCGTTGTGGTGTTACCGTGGAAATCAGAGGGACTGTAGAAGCGGTCGATTCGACGATTAGATCACCAGGCGTTTCTTTGGTTTTTATGCATGCAAAAGTAGCAGATGCAGCTAGCACTGTAGCCAGCAAAGCGAGTTTTTGAGATATCTGAAATAAACGATGGTTATTTTTTTTGGAGCTATTTCTCAACGTCCTAACCTTAAGTGTCTCTGATAGGATACAAATGTTGATATAGATTGTGTATTTAGAAATGAATGGACCGGGATACATTGGACCAATTCGTCAACAATACGCTGGTTGTAGCAAGGCGTAAAGTTATGGGGATTCATAATAGATAGCATACGACATCTTGGAGATCTAGCATGAGCCATATTCGCATAAGAAAAGGCTCGACACTCGGGAAATATCTGCTGCCTGAAATAGATTATCGCGCTAGTATGGCAGTCCGAGCCAATGACCAGGTATTTCTGACGGGCGCCACAGGCCTGACTCTAGATGGAACCCAGTTTATCGGAAATGGAGATCCTGCAATGCAAGCAGAGCAGGCGATGAAAGTCGTAAGAATACTCTTGGAGGAATCGGGCGCTCGGATGAAAGATATATGTAAGGTTACCACCTATGTGACCGACCATAAATATCGAAAACAAGTCTATCCTGTTTTGGCCGATCACCTACGTGGTGTAAATCCTGTATCCACAGGATTAGTGGTTTCAGGTTTGGCTCAGCCTGAGATGGACTTCGAGATTGATGTGTTCGCAGTGGTACCCAACGAGAATAAGGAACACCGCCGTATTAGATTGTTTAATAATCAGGACGTTGAAGGCTCTGATCCTTCCTTCCCAAACTTGGATTATGGTTTGGCTAGGGCAGTTCGGGCCAACGATCTTGTTTTTTTGCAGGGTCAGACAGGTAGAACTTTTAATGGAGGATTTGTCGGTAAGGGTGACCCGGCTGCGCAAGCCAACAATGCTTTGAAGTGTGTAAATATCCTGCTTAAAGAGTTAGGGTCACAGATGAAAGATATTTGCAAGTTAGTAACTTATGTAAAGGATGTGTCTTATCGAAGTGCTGTGTATCCTGTAATCGCTGAACATATGAGGGGAATACAGCCAGTATCTACTGGCTTGGTAGTAGAAGGATTTGGACATCCCGATGTGGACTTCGAGTTAGATGTGATGGCCGTCGTACCTAAAGATGAGTAATAGGTTGCCACGATGCACTTATGCGGTGCAAGGTAGGTACTATAGACCGCGATATCTAATAGCCGGTGTTACGAATGACTTGTATGAGATGTTCAGTTGGGGTGTCTCAATCCGGGCATTATTCCGGTAACGAGATTCTAGAAGAGCATCGAGTACACCTGTTATTAATAGGGTACGCTCTACTGGGTATGTTGGCCGACCTGTAAGAAACATCTCTTGGATGTTTAGCCCTAAATACCCGAAAGTATGGTCTTGATAGTTCTTTTTACCGAACCCAGTGCAGTGAATTTCTCTTCCAACCCGGGCTGCGTACCCGAATCCCTGGAGGTGACCAGGGAGGAGTAGTGTAGCTGCCCGGAGACCATCGCTGTATTCCAAAAGAAACAATACTGGGTTATTACAATTGGTTTTCATGTTTCCAGGAGTCTTATCCTCAATGCATGTTCCAGCTGCAGCTACCAGCTCACCTGAATAGACTCCATCACATGCGGCTTTCCAAACTGCAGCACCTGCAAGGCACTGTACAGCTTTCACTCCTGTCACCCCCCTTGGCGTCTTTCGATCATGCACTGGAGTGCTTCTAGTGCATGAAAGCCGTATGATTCGAGTCCTCCAACATAAGAGTGGAAGAAGCCGATCGATATTGCGTCTTCAATGTGAGTGTCGAGTTGATGTTCCAATTCCGGTTTACGGTATGTCACAGGTATTGATGATCCTGCCATAAACGGGAGATCTAGTTCTTTGGCTCTCTGGTAAATCCATTGCGCATCGGTCCAGTTATACGCTAGGTGCTTGTCATTAAATACCGGAATAGAACGGTCAGAACTAGCTATAACACCGCAAACTTGTTCAAAAAAGTTTCGCCGCGGATACATTCGCCGCGATCTTTCGTTTTTCGGGTAGTCCCTGTGTTCCCCAATTATTATGACCCCGTCTACTGCAAGTTCTCCATCTTTCCAGTCTGGAGCCGTAGGCCAATCCCCATTGCTTCCATTGGCTAGAGTCAGGGCGCCACGGATGCTTGGATAAACTTTTATTCCGTGTCTTTGTGCAAAATCGATTCCCACGTCTTGAACATGGAGTTGCTCCATGTACAGTGATACAAGATCTACCCGGGGTTTTAAAATACCATGTTTGGAAGGAAAACCAGTGGCGAATTTTGATGCGATTAAGTTTGCGTGTGATCCCGGAAAGTAGGTGGTTGCAATCGCCGCGATTTTCTTGCGATCAGCCACCGGAATCCTCTCTCCGAATCATAGGTCTGGTTGATATTATTCTCATAAGTATATCTTGCAGGAGAAGGATTTTTCCGGGTTGATATTTCATCGGAACGCGGGAATGACTCGCTCGCAGAACAATTTTAGTGAGCTTTCCATCTTATCTCGAGGTATCAATTCTCCAGCATTAAACTCAGCGGCGATCCCGCGGAGTGACAGGGTATCTTTGAGGTACTGAAGTCGCTTTATTACCATGTCATAAGTACCCACTGCAACTCTTTCCTCTAGCACGTCTTCCCAATCAAGCTTGGCAAGTTCATTTCCACGCTCTGTACGCTCTTCACTGGGATCTGTACCGGTTTGGTTGGCTGATCGAACTAATTGGTTTCCGAGACGTTGAAATTGACGCATAAAGCTTTTTTGTGGAACACTCTGTGCCTCGGATGCAGTCTCAGCAACATAAACAGGAATACGAAGCACTATGTCTACATCGTCTTCATGTCCTGCCTCTTTCCATGCCTTCTTATAGATATCCAAAGAGTCTTTTAGCTCAGAAATACCTTGTCCACGAAGGCCTATGAAGAGACCATAGCCCATTTTCCCAATTACAGAGAAAGTATCATTAGTTGTTGCAGCTATGCGTATTGGAGGATGGGGATTTTGATATGGCTTAGGCACGACCGATACATCATCGTAGGAATAGAATTTACCGGTGTATGAAAATCTATCGCTTTTCCATGCATGAACCATGATTTCAAGGTATTCGTAGAATCTTTCACGACTTTCGGAATAAGAGATGCCATATCCTTCGTAGGCACCAGGTAGGCCGCTTCTGCCTACTCCAAATTGGAATCTTCCTTTTCCGATGTGATCGACTGTAGCTACTTCCTCAGTCATCCTGATCGGATTGCCAAGAGGCAACACTTGTACTGCAGTCCCAACTTTGATCCGGCTGGTCTTTGCCAGTGCAGCAGAGGCGACTACCAAGGGAGATGAAAGTAGTGATCGGTCCGGGCTAAAGTGTGATTCTGCCAACCATATTGAGTCGAGCCCATACAGCTCGGCCTGTGCGATGTGAGCGAAGGATTCTTCAATTGCGGACTCTTGACTCGTCCCCGGGCGAGTATGGAACTCCATGAATGATCCGAAATCCATTTGACTAAAACCCCATTACTGTTTATAGCTGATATTTAGAATAACTGGGAAGTTACAAAGATAGATTTTGCTATAGTTCGCTGTGAAACCAAAACTTCATCTACAAATTAATAGGAAGTCTCGTAAAATTGTTTATATAAGAATTCGCAATTTACTCTAAAATTAATCGCACATTGGTCTGGGTAAATCTAGCTTGTCAACTTTGATAGGATTTCATTATGTGTGGATTCTGATAGGCTCTATTTATTTGGTTATTCAACGTAGTCTACCCCATCACTTGTAGGAGGGCACCGTGCTTGATTTGGTTGTAAGGGGAGGGACAATTGTCGATGGTAATGGGACACCCGGATTTCCGGGAGATTTGGCTATTGAATCTGGATGTATCGTTGGCATGGGCAACATTCCGGAAACAGAAACGGCTTTGGAGCTTGATGCCACTGGCATGTTGGTAACGCCAGGATTTATAGATATTCATAGCCATTCAGATTTTACTCTTTTAGTCGATCCTCGTGCCCAAAGCGCAGTATTTCAAGGGGTTACAACCGAACTAATTGGCAATTGTGGACATGGTTGTGCTCCCATCACAGAACCTAACCGGTTCATTGGGAATATCTATGGATATGATCCATCTATTAAGATCGACTGGCATACCATGACTGAATATCTTGATCGGCTTGAATCAACGAGACCTTGTGTTAATGTTGCGACGCTTGTTCCAAATGGCAATCTTAGGATAGCTGCGATGGATGACCCAGGAGCAATTGCCAGCCCAGAAGATGTCCAAAGTATGGGTATGCTTTTGGAAGAAAGTCTTGAAGCGGGAGCCTATGGTTACTCTAATGGCCTCGAATACGCTCTAGAGAGTTCTGTGTCAGAAGAGGAGAGTACAGAGCTATGTAGGATAGTTGCCAGGGCAGGGGCCCTATACGCAACCCATGAACGAAACAAGGATATTTTTGCTATCGAGGCGATTGAAGAGGGCATCCGAGTCGCACGGGATAGTGGTGTGCGATTGCAGCTGTCACATATTATCCCTCGGAGGGGTAGCCCAATAGGCTCTGTACAACGCGTTGTGGAGCTTGTTGACCAGGCAAATGATGCTGGTATAGATGTAGCATTTGATTCTCATACTAGGCTCCATGGTATTTTGAATGCGAGTGCTGCGCTTCCTGCATGGGTGCTGGAGGGTTCAATAGACGACTTGATATCTCGATTAAGGGACAGCATGATCCGTGACAAGATCAAGGCACATCCGAGCATCATCTCTAATCTGAAAGTTGTGGGTTGGGACCGGTTGTTTCTTTTCACGAGCTGGGCGAGACCTGAAGATGTGGGCAAAAGCTTTGCTGAATTAGCACCGAAAGAAGGCGATCCATTTGATGCTCTTCTTGATCTATTACTTGCTGAGGCGGAAGATCCTCACCGCTCGCTTCTCATCTCACATGCATATGAGGAAGATTGGCTACGTTATACTTTCCAACACCCTCTATGTGCCCTTGAGTCTGATGCAACATCGTTATGTACTGATGGTCCTCTATCCTCTAGCCTTTTTCTGGGTGCCTATACTTGGGCAGCCTGGTTTTTCCGCAGATTTGTCAGAGAGACCGGGGACTTTACTATAGAACAAGCAGTCCAAAGGCTGACGTCAATGCCTGCGGCACGTATAGGATTGACAGATAGAGGTATCTTGGTGAATGGGGCTGCTGCTGATGTGATCGTGTTTGACCCTGAACGATTCAGGGAGACTGGAACTCTAGAAGATCCGAATCGCCTTGCTGAAGGAATGGTGCATGTAATAGTTAATGGAGAAGTCATCTTGGAAAATGGCCAATATACAGGCCATAGGAATGGACATGTCCTTCGCCGAGGCTAGCGATTTATATTCGGGAATTAGGAATGGGTGCCAAGATATAGAGGACTGATCCAGTTAAGTCCTCTGGTACCAGTCGGAACCATACTCATCAAATCTGCTATATAAGTCTTCTATTGCCTCTTTTGCGATGGGCAAATTATTTTCGACCAGATGTACGTTAGAAACGACGTGGTTCGCATTGTGAGTGCCTACAATAACTGTATCCACTTCAGGACGGTCCAATACAAATCCCATCGCAAGTACATGAGCATCTTCGGGACTACCATTGACTGGCCCGCTACCTGACATGATCTCATAACGCTTGAAGTAGTCGTCAGCATAGGAGGATGGACTTTTGTTTTTGCCCCATACTCCATTGGCAACCGGCCTTTTTATTATGACACCTACTCCATGAGACTCAGCGGCTTCAAATAAACCCTTGGTGCGAGCATGCTGTTCCACTATGCTGTAGCTGGTCTGTAAGGTATCAAATCGACCACTTTTAACTGCCCACATTGCTTCTTCGTTATCTCCACTGTGCCCGATGAATCTCGTCTTGCCTGCCTCACGGGCTCTCTCCAGTACCTCTATGATCTCTCCTTTTTCTAGGATTTCAATTGGACAAGTGTGAATCTGTACTAGGTCAAGGTGATCAGTTTTGAGACGTCTCAAGCTACGTTCAATGCTCTCCTCAACGACATTTGTACTCCACGGTTCTCCACTTGCTTCCCCTGTCACATGGCCTGCCTTGGTGGCCAGATAGTAATCACTACGTCTGTGAGAGACGGTCTTACCAATCATCTCCTCTGTTTCGCCATAACATGCCGCTGTGTCAAGAAAGTTTATCCCGTTGTCGAGGGCGTTGTTTAACACACGTCCTGCCATATCCACGTTGTTGCTAGAGTCGTCATGACGAGGTATCTCGGCCAATCCTAGGCCCAGTACACTAACTTTAATTCCCGTCTTTCCCAGTTCCTTCATTTCCATTTAGACGATCTCCTTGAATCTTGTTGTCTAGGTATGATTACCGAATAGTTTTGTAGGCTGGGCCTCAATAGTTTCTGTCATTTTGAGTAGTGGATATGGTTGTTGTGGATCTGTAGGACAGTATGATGTGCCGATCGGGCAGTGGGAAGGTATATTGGGAGACCTGAAATATATTGCTATTCATTGTATCCACGAGCTCATTTCCTGCCGTAGTTCTGTATCCAGACCGTGATTGTATGCTACCAAAGCATTTTCTATCTGGGCAGTGTTTCGTGCCCCGATAAGAGTGGACGTTATATCCTCGTGCGCCATCGCCCAAGCAAGTGCGAGTTGTACAGCAGGTATGCCAGTTTTGCTCTCCTTTTCAACCAGCAGCTCTAGTATATGGAAATTAAGCTTTGAAAAGTACTGATCAGCATGTGAAGGCATGATGTGGTACCTGCTTCCACGTGGCCATTGTTTAGGATCCTGAACGTATTTCCCAGTAAGGAATCCAGCGGCGAGTGGGCTGTATGCTGTTACGGCGATCCCATTACGTCGGGACATCGGTAAGACATCTCGCTCTATATCAGGAGCAGCCAGACTGTAAGGGAGTTGCAGCACTTCTAATTTGTGAAGTCCATGTATTCTACTAACCTCGAGGGCGTTGTCTACTTGCTTCGCGGTATAATTTGAGGCTCCGATTACCCGTGTCAAATCATCAGTAACCGTTTCTGACATAGCGGCCAGAGTTTCAGATATTGGAACATCGTCGTAGTATCTATGAAGTTTGTAAATATCTACGTGGTCGGTACCCAAGTGGTCTAGGCTACGTTCCAGGGATTTTTTTATATTTTCAGCACTTCCACCAGATCCTACCTTTGTGCATAGTGTGATTTCGTCCCGGCATCCGCGTGAAGCCATCCAGCGTCCTATGATTTTCTCTGATGAGTACATTTCTAGCGTGGTTTCTCGACGGTCATCTGTCCCGTATAAGCTTTGCCGAGCTTTAAACGATTGGCCTCCACCGTAGAGATCTCCAGTGTCAAAAAACGTGATACCGTTTTCGATGGCGTAGTCCATAAGATTGTAAGAGGTATTTTCGTCTACCTCTCGGCCCCAGTTACCGCCCCCTAGGCCAATCCCACTCACCATGGTTTTACTTTTCCCAATAGGTATTGTGTTCATAGAGACCTTAAGAATAGAGGAGCCCGTTTTTCAATTTAGTGTTACAGATCCCACTATATATTAGGCGATGGTTGGTAGCATGTCTTTTGTTACACGGTGTATCGCTTGTTCTCCAGCAAAATAGCGACATATTTCCTCTACAGCCATAGCACCGGTCCTATATGATTTGGCTCCCGCGATATGTGGTGTAAGAGCTACATTGGGTAGCTTACGGAGAGGGCTATCAGCTGGAGATGGCTCAGGGCTAGTGACATCTAGAAATGCAAAAAGTCTTCCTTTTTCGAGCTCTTTTATAAGTGCTTCCTCGTCAATGTTGTCGCCGCGGGAAGTATTTACAAATACTGCATCATCTTTCATTGCTTTGAAGTGACTTTTGTTAATCAAGTGAAAAGTCTCTGGGATCTTTGGTGCATGACATGTAACTGCGTCGGATTCTCTTGAGATAGTGTTCAAATCCGTGAGTTCAGTGCCCATTTCGGCTGCCTCACTTGGAGTGACAAGAGGATCGTATAGCAGGATTCGCGTATCATAATGGTGAAGTAGCTTTATCACCCTCCGGCCTACGTGGCTTGCGCCTATTACCCCTACCGTAGCTCGGAACAGGGACCGTACTTCTCTCGTACGGTAATCTCTGTTGACTGGCTGATTCAATGCCATGTTTTGCATAAATGGCAAAAATTTGCGAATTCCCATTGTGATGCAAGCCATGGTCAACTCCGCAACATCGTCTGCTATTGCTGGAGCCGCGCTTGTGATGACTACTCCGCTATCCCATGCATCTTCAGCAACCATATTTTTCACTGAACCGGCGGCGTGCGCCCAGATTTGTAGTTCAGGTGCTGAATCGATTATTGACCAGGTTAGTGGTACGGTGCCCCAGCTTGAAATTGCAGCATCTACCCCTCTCAAGAAATCAATGGCTTCACTTTCATTCATGTCACGCTCTAAGGGATTTAGCCTAACTTCATAAATAGCCTCAAGTTTATCTAGGTCAGTATTGCTCAGTATCTGATCTCTGAGTGGTTTGTTGATAAGGATTCCAATTTTTGGCTTGGCCATGTATTCTTTCCCTCGCGATTGATCCTAGGTGATCGTTGTGGAATTCCAATAATGTCTATCCCAATGAGACTTTGGGCGCAAGATTGGGATCTGTCATAGTAGCTGGGTCGAGAATCTTGTCGAGTTGGTCCTCTGATAGTTCCGTACGCCGTATAGCAACCTGCTTAACAGTCTCACCTGTAGATTGAGCCTCTTTAGCTATCGCTGCGCTTCGATCATAGCCGATATGCGGAACTAGTGTGGTCACTATAGCGAGTCCCTGGTGAACCATTCGTGGTCCTGCATTTGTGGGCTTGATGTCAGTGATACATTGGTTAGCCAAGTTTCGAACTGCTGTAGTGAGGATGGCGATTGATTCGAGGAGGTTGTGCGCTGCGACAGGCATCATGACGTTGATTTCAAAGTTGCCGGATTGACCGGCTAGTGTGATCGTGGTGTCGTTTCCTATGACCTGTGCTGCAACCTGACAGACTGATTCTGGGATAACCGGATTAACCTTACCTGGCATGATAGAACTGCCGGGTTGGACTTCCGGAAGCTCAATTTCTCCTATCCCTGCCCTGGGACCAGAGCCGAGCCACCGTATATCGTTTGCTATCTTCATCAAGCTAACCGCAATGGTTTTGAGTGATCCACTAGTTTCAACTAAAGCATCTAGGCTACTCTGGGCTTGGAAGTGGTTATCTGTTTCGCGAATCGGGATGGAAACCATCTCGGTGATCTTGGCACAAACCCGTAGTGCGAATTCCGGATGGGTGTTAACCCCTGTGCCCACAGCGGTTCCGCCGAGCGCTACTTCTGAAAGACCAGTCGTAGAGTAGCGAAGTCGCTTGATTCCACGTTCGATTTGCCCAGAATGTCCCTTGAATTCTTGACCCAGTAGTATAGGTGTTGCATCTTGTAAGTGAGTGCGGCCTGTCTTTACTATTCCCATGAATTCGTCTGCCTTGGACTCTAGTTCGCGATGCAAATGAGCAAGGGCAGGTAGCAATCCGTCGGAAATTTCGCTGAGGGCAGATAGATTGATCGCTGTTGGGATTACGTCGTTTGAGGATTGTCCAAAATTCACATGGTCGTTCGGATGAACTGGATCTCGCGATCCTATTTTGCCTCCTAGTATTTCTATTGCCCGGTTTGAAATTACCTCGTTTGCGTTCATATTGGTAGATGTCCCAGATCCTGTTTGAAAGATATCCACGATGAAATGGTCATCCAATTTTCCTTGAATAACCTCGGAAGCTGCTTCAATTATGCCTCCAGCTATCTTTGGATCCAGTAGGCCAAGCTCTTCATTAACCTGGGCTGCAGCTAGCTTGATTTGTCCGATTGCGCGAATAAACGATGAAGGAAATCGAAGATTACTAATCGGAAAATTTAGGATTGCCCTCATTGTTTGGGCGCCGTAGTATGCTTCAACTGGGACTTTCAGTTCGCCCATCGAGTCGTTTTCCACACGCATGTTGTGTTCAGAATTCATATCCAACTCCTTGATATTAAGGATATCGTCAACGCCATGGCCAAATACTACCTAGGCCCGGGTCGTCCTGTTGTAGATTACTATCATCAGGGTTGTTTTGCAGGTTGGACAAAAGGAATTCTGCTACACGATTGCCTATGGTGAGTTCATGTCCTGATAATCCGTGGTCGGCATAAGGTATTTCATAGAACTCAATAGGTTGATCGATTCTGTCAAGCTCTCGTTGTAAACCTGTAGACGAAACAACCCGATCTTTTTGACCACATATAAATAGTTTAGGCCGGGAATCTTTTGCTATGCTTGATTTTCTCACTGATGAGAGTGGCGGAGCGATGAAGACGAATGATCTTGATTTTTTCAGCTTCGGTATTCCTTTAAGCAATACTGATGCACCAAACGAATATCCGACTGAAGCCATGCGGTTTGTGTCTGCACACCTGAGGCCTTCGATTAAACGGAATGCCGCGTGAACATCTTCCAATTCGCTGTCACCGTTGCTGAACCTTCCGGTGCTTTGGCCTACGCCCCTAAAATTGAATCTTAGACTTGCGATACCTTCGCCCATGCATATCCAATCGATTGCGGATAAAACCGGATGATCTAAGTCTCCGCCCAATACAGGATGTGGATGGCAGAGGATAGCGGCAGGTGGTAGAAGATCCTGTCCTTCTGGTCTCGCGACGATCCCTTCTAGCGTAACGCCCTTGCTACTATAGATGTCGATTCGGGTGTGGCCCATGAACGAGGAATGCCTTGATGAACTGGCTCGGGCAGGCTCTCATGTTAGGTGACGCTGTGGTGTTTGACAAGCGTGGTTGCTAAAATAGCCCATACTCCAGCCCGTAATTTAAATATAACTTAGATATATGTGATGCTGGCTACTGAGTTTCTGTACAGATAAGTTTTTTGAATAACCAATTCCGGGCAGGTAACCTAAAAAACCTTGCCTGTCAATTTGTTATCACACTGTGTATAAGTATTGGGTACCAGATTTAGTCTTGTATGGAGAGATAGATATATGAGAATAGTAGATTTCCGGAGTGATACCAAGACGCGGCCGACACCTGAAATGCGCCAAGCGATGGCAACTGCTGATGTTGGTGATGATATGGCTGGTGAAGATCCGACGGTCAATCGCCTTGAATCGATCGCAGCGGAGATGCTGGGTAAAGAAGCGGCCGTTTTTGTTACGAGTGGGACGCAAGGCAACCTAATTGGAATACTTTCTCATTGTCAGCGTGGAGACGAGGTTATTGCAGGGGATAAATCACATATTATTCGAGCTGAAGGGGCTGGAGCATCGGTACTCGGTGGAGTAGTGATGTCTGGTCTGCCTAACGATGAACGTGGATTATATGATGCTGCTCTTCTTGCGGACTCGATTCATGACGATACGAATACTGCGATGGGATATCCCCGAACCAGGCTAGTTGCATTAGAAAATAGCCATAATTCTATGGGAGGTTCCTCTCTTTCCCCACAAGAGATGGCCCCGATTATCGATGTTGCCAAAGATCGTGGTCTGTCGGTTCATGTTGATGGAGCGAGGTTGTTTAATGCAGCGATTGCACTAGAAACCCCGGCCTCCGAACTGGTCAAGGATGCAGATACCGTGACATTTTGCCTATCAAAGGGACTTGGATGTCCTGTTGGATCGGTCCTTTGCGGAAGTGAAGAAACGATTAATGAGGCTCGTCGATGGCGTAAATGGCTTGGTTCTGCCATGAGACAGTCAGGGATCGTTGCGGCTGCGGGTATAGTGGCGTTGGACTCAATGGTTGAACGTCTTGCTGACGATCATGCAAATGCACGTAAATTAGCTATTGGACTTGATAAGATCGATCAGATCTCGGTTGATCCGGAAAAAATCGATACCAACTTGGTATTCATTAATGTGTCTGCCAAAAACGATAAAGACATAGCCGCGGAGCTCGACCACAGGGGCATTAAGGTAGGTGCTCGTGACGGAGGCCTTTGGCGTTTAGTTACACATAACGATATCTCGGCAGATGATGTTGAATATGCCCTAGAAATTATTGAAACTACCTTTGATGAGTTTCTTGTTAGTGCGTAAACAGGCTGTTGTAGTGATCAACATATTGTTTGATTGGTTGTGTAAACATAATTGATATGCTAGGTAGGAGTGTGGCCCCGTCTAAACATGCCTGGTTTATGAATCCTAGAATGTTAATGAAGTACGATTACTCGGACTTGGTTTGTTTGTTTTGTGGACCCCACCATTTACGTAACCTTTCCGCCACCAATTTTTCATAGCCAATGTTGGTAGGCGAGTAGTATCGTTTTCCATTGAGTTTTTCAGGCAAATTATCCATGGGTTCAAAGTGATCATCATAGTCGTGGGCATACTTGTACCCTTTGCCATATCCCATGTTTTTCATCAGGCCAGTCGTAGCGTTGCGGAGGTGTAGGGGGACAGGATCGTTCCGGGTTTTGAGTACGTCTTTTATAGCCTCCCCAATCGCGGCATATGCCGCGTTACTTTTTGGGGCTGTGGCGAGGTATATGGTGGCTTCAGCTAAGGGGATTTTCCCTTCGGGCATACCGATGAAATGCACGGCTTGCTGTGCTGCCACCGCAACAGATAATGCATCTGGATCTGCCAGCCCTACATCTTCAGATGCGAGAATAACGAGTCTCCTAGCTATGAATAAGGGATCTTCTCCAGCCTCGATCATACGTGCCAACCAGTATATTGAGGCGTCCGGATCTGAACCACGTATCGATTTTATGAACGCCGATATAGTTTCATAATGTTGGTCTCCGTCTTTGTCATATATAACGAACCTTTGCTGTATGGCGTCCTCGATGTCGGCGAGGGTAATGTGGCGGGTTCCTGAGGTGTCAGGTTTCGATGCCCCCGCCGCTAGCTCCAAGGTGTTCAAGGCGGTTCTAGCATCGCCATTCGATAGTATAGCTAGTGATTCTATGGCATCATCATCGATACTGGGAGAAAGCTTGGCTATGCCGCGATCAACATCGGCTATAGCCCGATTAATCAATAATTTTATCTGCTCTTTGGTCAAGGGCTTTAGTGTAAACACCCGTGACCGAGATAGAAGAGGAGAATTCACTTCAAATGATGGATTTTCTGTAGTGGCACCAATCAATATGATGGTTCCATTCTCCACGTATGGGAGTATAACGTCTTGTTGAGATTTGTTGAATCTATGTATCTCGTCTATAAAGAGGATGGTACGTTGACCATGCATTCCTATGCGTTCTTGGGCAGCCGTTACTGCTCCTCGTAGATCAGATACTCCAGATCCTACGGCACTTATTGATTCAAAATGACACTTCGTTGTGTTAGCGATTAGGTTAGCCAACGTAGTTTTTCCGGACCCGGGTGGACCCCAAAGGATCATGGATGGTATCTGGTCTACTTCTATGCTTTTACGTAATACTCGGTTCGGGCCGATAATATGATCCTGACCTGCGAGTTCATCGAAATTTGCAGGACGAATTCGAGAGGCCAATGGAGCATTGGTTTTTATCTGTCGGGTTGCCTGATGTTCGAAGAGGGTCATATAACGATATTATCGTACATGGGACTTATGGCACATCCCTACATATTTGACATAAGGTTCAGGAGAGGATTTAACATGACTTTTCCGAAAGCTAGGTTTGAAAACTGGAAACAACATAAAATTTAGTTTAGGCAGTGGCGAATGGTCTGGATCAAGTCTTCATCTTGCTCAGGTAGAACTGTGCGTGGGTCTAGAATGACTTTATCGTCATCGATTCTTCCTATCACAGGAGGGTTGCCCGCACGGAGTTGATTGGAGAGAGTATCAGCGCCGCCAAACTTGTGCCCGTCTATAGCTAGAAGCGTTGTTGGAAGGACTTCTCCAGGGAGGCTACCACCTCCTATAGTCGAGTATCCTTTTCGGAGTTCGTATTCTTCTCCTAGTGACATAACCCATCCATTGACTCGGGACTCTAGGCCTTCAGGGGTTGAGGCTATCATGCGCCAAACGGGTATCTTCTGTTGAGCTTCGTCTCTTATATAGTGGAGCAGTGTTGAACTTAGCGCTGCCATGCTTAGTTTATCTAACCGGGCTGCCCTAGCTAAAGGATGTTTACTGATCTTTTGGATCAATTCCGTGGTACCAATGATAATCCCGGCCTGAGGACCTCCAAGTAGTTTGTCCCCGCTGAAAAAGGCCAATGATGCACCGGTATTCATGCTTTCTTGGGGCATAGGCTCGTGTTCAAGTCCATAGCCGGTTGTTTCAAGTAAGCATCCGCTGCCTAGATCATGCATCACTGGTATACCATATCGACGGCCTATTTCAACCAGCTCTCTTAGTTCAGGAAAATGTGTGAAACCAGATATTTTGAAGTTACTGGAGTGAACAGCGAGTATTCCTCCCGTAGACTCAGTAATGGCATCTTCGTAGTCGTGGCCGTAAGTCCGGTTTGTTGTGCCGACTTCGATCAACTCAGCTCCACTCTGTCTTAGAACGTCAGGTATACGAAAGCCACCTCCTATTTCAACGGCTTCGCTCCTTGAGACGATGACCTGATTTCCTGTGGCAATCGCAGCTAGACCTAGCATGACCGCAGAAGCATTGTTGTTAACTACAATAGCTGCTTCTGAGCCAGTGATTTGGCAAATCAGCCGGGAGATGTGTGCTTGCCTTGGACCACGTCTTCCCGTAGCTAGGTCAAATTCCAGATCACTGTAGTGGGTTGCTGTTTCCTGAATTGCGGTGAGTGCGTCTTCGCTGAGAGGAGCCCGTCCCAAATTGGTATGTAGTATTACTCCGGTGCCATTGATGACCGATTTTGGCCAGTTTTTCCATTCTAACTCTGTTCGGTCCTCAATCAGCTGAATTAGTTCATCAAGACTGGGTGGGTGGGCACCTCTTTTCAGTGTGTCCCGGATTTCTGATAATTGGTCTCGGATAAGGGCAAGAACAGATCCTCTGGAGTTTGTAGATATTAAGTGCTGAATTTTGTCTTCAGATAGTAGCCGATCTACACTTGGCAGGTCTCGAAATACTTCAGTCAAAGTCGATATACTCCTATGAGCCATGCATCGCATTATACCGCACTGGATAAGTCACTACTGGTATCGCGTTGTGTTGACCATGCTCCTAGGGCGTTGCTATCATAGGTCGATCTTTAATCAACTGAAATAACCAGTGAAAATAATTGGACTTACAGGGGGTATAGGTAGCGGCAAAAGTGAAATTGCGAGGACCTTGCTTGATCTTGGAGCCTTAGTAATTAGCGCTGATCAGATTAGCCATGAAGTGTATCGTAAAGGCTCGGATGGTTGGTATGATTTGGTCGGGACTTTTGGAGATCAGATTATTGGTTTGGATGGAGAGATTAACCGGGACAAGTTGAGCAATATAGTATTTAGCAACCCTAATGATCTTTCAAAACTGAATAGCCTAATCCATCCTCCAACCCGGGCCCTTATTGCGAATAGACTTGATGAAGCTAGAAATGCCGGTGAAACTGTTGTGGTAGTTGAGGCAGCAGTATTACTGGAAGCTGGATGGGATGATCTAGTAGACGAAATTTGGGTCTCCAAGGTGTCAGAAGATCAGGTGGTATCAAGAGTTGTTGGAAGTCGTGGTATTGATGCTAGTGCGGTAAGAGTTAGGATAAAGGCACAAATGTCCCAGGCAGAGCGTGAGAATAGGGCCGATATAGTGATTGACAACACTGGAGATATAGATAACTTGAAAAAAATTGTGATAGGAATATGGCATGAACGCGTTAACCCTCGTATTACCCGCCGAGTTTTAAATAGATGAATACACCAAAACAAACTCTATATCGCAGCTATATAATCGAGGAATATCATCTTACGGAAGAACCCTATTATGTCTCAGTAGGAGACGAGATAGAGTTATTTGAGGCTGCTTATCGTCAAAGGATACCCATATTATTCAAGGGTCCAACAGGTTGTGGGAAGACGCGATTTGTAGAGTATATGTCGTATCGTCTAGGTCAGCCTCTTACCCGTGTGAGACAAAGGACAGGTGATGCCACCGGGGATTCTGAACCAAATCAAGAGAATCCCAATTTACCTCTTGTAACTATCGCTTGTCATGAGGATCTGACGGCTAGTGACTTGGTAGGCAGGTATCTATTGCAGGGAGACAATACCGTTTGGATCGATGGCCCGTTAACAAGGGCTGTAAAGGCAGGCGGGATCTGTTACTTGGATGAGATTGTTGAAGCTCGGAAAGATACTACTGTACTGATTCACCCTCTGACTGATCACCGCCGGATTTTGCCTGTAGAAAAACGAGGTGAATTACTTGAGGCGGCTGAAGGATTCTTACTAGTCATGTCTTATAATCCCGGCTATCAAAGTGCCTTGAAAGATCTCAAGCATAGCACTCGGCAGAGATTCGTGGCGATTGAATTCCAGCCCCCACCTCCTGAAATAGAAGCACAGATTGTCGAGCATGAAGCAGGGGTGGATGGAAAGACTGCCATGCAACTTGCCAAGCTTGGCGAAAAGGTACGTAATCTGCGTGAACACGGCCTTGCCGAAGGTGCGAGTACCCGTCTTTTGATCTATGCAGGTAAGTTGATTGCACAGGGGATTGCGCCTCGGCGCGCTTGCCAAGTTGCAGTTAATTGGGCAGTCACTGACGATGTATCTATACACACGAGTATTTCAGAAGTTATATCTTCCATTTTCGAGTAGCTGGGAACTTAATTTTCTGGCACTCCCTGTGTTATCGGCTGGGATGGTTTTATTACGGCCTCACTGCGAGTCGAGGTATAGCATGTTAGACTCGGTTCTCATCAGGTTGGAAGATGCATTGGAACGGGCAACACCAAAGGCTATTGACAACCCGGCAATGGTTCCAGCAGGTGTTCTTGTTCTTTTGTACCTAAAAAATGGAGAGCCCCACCTGTTGTTGAACAAAAGAAGCGAATCTGTAGAATCTCATAAGGGCGAGATTTCTTTTCCAGGCGGACGCAAGGATCTGTCAGATGATTCGTTGCTCGCTACGGCCTTGAGAGAGACATACGAGGAGATCGGAGTCAATCCCGAGGATGTACGGGTGCTGGGGGAGATGGACGAAATCGCTACTATGACTGGCTATCGAGTCAGTCCGTTTCTCGGCACTATATCAGAAGGGTATAAATTTATAGTGAATCGAATAGAAGTAGCTGAATTGATTGAAGTACCATTGTTTGTATTGATGAAAGGAGCATTGCTGCGTGACGAAATGCGTCAAATCGAAGGTGAATGGGTACGTAAAGACAACTATTCTTACAATGGCCACCTGATTTGGGGAGCCACGGCGAGGATAGTTAATATGCTTGTGGTATTGTTGCGGCCTAAGTTTGATAAGGAACCTATTTGAAACCGGAAACGCTTGTTATTATCGATTCTATTAAGGAAAGACTTAATGAGTCCCAAGATGGATTGGGTTCTGAAATTCAATCGGCCATCGAGACTATCTCTGTTGAACTGGATGACGACCAGGTAATCGAATGGGCTGAAAAGTGTGTCGTGATAGCAGAACAGAATGTCCGTTCGTGGGAAGCCGCGGTTAAATTTATAAAAGTAAGCCCTTCTGTTGCAGGAATGATGCCATTTAACTATTTCATAAAATGGACAGATTGCGGCGTGTCTTTGTGTCAAGAATCTCCAACTCTGGCAATAAGCTTTTTTTCTGCTAGTCCGGGAACCATGAGTCTACTAAGATCCCGTCACATCGAAACTTGGGCAAATCTTGGTCGTAGCTTGTATAAAGGCACATGGAAATCTAGCAGCCTATCTACGAAATTTTTTGAGGTAAGTCCCCAACTATTAACTAACATGTCGGTTCCGGAACTTGAGCGATTTGTAGGATTCTTGATTGCACTATCTCATCGTTCATACGATGTCTCTGCCGAGTGCTTAGCACTCTCACTGGAAATATTCCCTATGCTTGAGGACGATAAACGTGGTTTTATCCGTTTGGGCACATCACTAACTGAGTCTTCTTGGAGACAGGTAAAAGGATTGTTTGAGTCGGTTTTCCGAGTATTCCCGAATATCCAGCCAGATCAACGCTCTAGGATATTACGTTTGTCTCAGGATCTTCATGATGCTGGAATGACTAATCTTCCTGAAGCTGTATCTGTGATAGGAAAAGGTTTGGGGAAGGTCAATCTAGAACACCATGAGCCTATCATCACAATGGCAGAAACCCTTGTGGGAAAAATGCCCGCTTCAGCACCAAATTTTATAGAAAAAAGCCCAGAAGCATTGCAGAGAATTTCCATTAGTCAACTGCCCCAATGGTTCGAAGAAGGTATTAGCATCCTTGATTTAAATAAAGATGGCGGTGCGGCTTACTTTCGTATGGAATCCTCCCGGTCTCATGAGATATTGGAACTGTTATCTTCGAGTATAGAATTCTCTCGTATAAAAGAAGTTATGGAGATGTATTGCCTTGCGCTGGCAGGTACCGAAATCAAATTATCTACTAGCGATGAATTAGCAGAGAAAAACATAGGCTGGGTGTCAGATGAAACCCCAACCACCGAAGGTTCTACCGTTTATGTGCCCAACCAAGAAGGTAGATTTCCTACAAAAGAACAGAATTTTGCACTGTATAAAGTGATAGCGACCCACCAGATTGCTCATATTGAATTTGGAAGCTTCCGCTTTGAATTCGATAAGCCTTCTACTCTATTTGAAGACCTGCGCCCTAGTATGCGTAGCTTGATTGGCACCCCGGACAAGCCTGAAGATGCCACAGAAACAAGAGAAATAGAAAATCCGGCTTGGGTTACGGATGCTCAACGTTTCTTTGATCTGTTTGACCAACGCCGGCTTGCTCTTGATATATTCACGATAGTTGAAGATGGTCGATTGGACGCTATAGTAGTGTCTGAGTATCTTGGGCTCAGAGGAGCTTATCTTACTGTTCAGCAGTTTGCATTGGGGAATCGGCCTGAAATTCGTTCCCTCCCGGCAAGGGAAGCCCTTGTTGAATTCATGGTCCGTATTAGTCTTCATCAGGACGAGAGCCTGAGTGTACCAGTCCAATATAACAAAGAAGCCAGGCAACTAGGGATGCTGGTTAGGAAAGTTGCTGTACAGTCTGCAACCGTTGAAGATGCTTCCGAGGCAACTTTACGTATATATGCCATCCTGTCCAAAGTACCTAATGAAGAAATTGCAGCTGAAGATTGGCAGGATATTGATCTTGGGGAAGATGAACAACTGGAAGAGAGCATCGATGATCAACAGCTACTCCAGGATCTTATGGAGCAATCAGATGAAGAGGAAGATCGGGAATATAGCCCAAGTGAGGATATCGATTATCGGGGCGAATTCAAACCTGAACTTGGACAGCTGATGACCGAACTACGGATGCAACAACAAGATCATAATGGGGATCAGGACGGGGATCAGATTACTCAAGAGATGATAGAGGAAATGCTCAAATCGAGTGCTGAACTAGAATTGGGTGATGGCGAAGGAGGGCTTCAGGAATCTACAACTACGTTTGCGGACAATATGCTTAAAGAAGCAGGCCTTAATCTGCCCCAATCGTCTGATATCGGACAAGGATCGCTTACACATGTTGAAGAAGAAGGAGGTTCTTTAGATCCAGATAAGCCGGAGACCTTCGTATATGACGAATGGGACTTTAGGGCAGATGACTATAAGCCTAGATGGTGTGTGGTACACCAGAAAAATATGCCAGAAGGGGACGCGACATATTTTGGAAGTACTTTGCATGATTATGGCCCACTAGCAGATCAAATTCGGCGACAATTTGAAATGTTGGTGCCCGAAATGTTCCGCAAAATTCGTAAATTGGAGGATGGCGAAGAGATAGATATTGACGATGTGATAGAAGCTATTGTGGATATACGCACTGGCGCAGGACCTAGCGAGAAACTTTACTGGAAGCGCAACAAGGTACAACGAGATGTTGCTGTAGTTTTTCTCATCGATACGAGCGCTTCAACGGCGGAGGCAATCGAGGAATCCAAGAAAATTTCGGATGATTGGGATGCCCCAAGCGACCCAGTAGAGTACATGGTTTGGCTTAGAACACGTCGAGGTGAGGGTACGCGACGCTCTTATAAACGAATCATTGACCTAGAAAAGGAAGCGATAGTACTTCTCATCCATGCACTAGAAGCTATTGGTGATGTATACGGGATATACAGTTTCTCAGGTTACGGTCGGGAGAATGTCGAATTCTATACGATTAAGGACATCGACGAGAATTTTTCGGACCGAGTACAGCGAAGGATCGACAGGATTGCACCTCTTCATGCCACACGTATGGGTCCAGCTATTCGACATGCAACAATGAAACTTGATGAACAAGATGCCCGTACGAAACTGCTATTTCTGATCAGTGATGGACGACCTCAGGACCGGGGTTACAGCCGTGAAGGAGTGGAGAAAGAGTATGCTGTTCATGATACCAAGATGGCGCTAGATGAAGCCCGAGATAAGGGTATCAATGCGTTCTGTCTGACGGTAGATAAGAATGGACATGACTATTTAAAGACGATGTGCGCAGATATGGGTTATGAAATCTTGGACGATATTTACACGTTGCCTAACAGGCTTTTGTATCTTTATCGTAGACTGACTATCTGATTTTAGAGTCCTGTATTTTCTGTCCCTATCTGAATTTGAAAAGTGGGATGATATTGTACTTTGGGATGGAGTTAATCCAATAATAATCAACCCATCTCAACGACGGCGACTTTCCTTAATTTATACCAAGGGATATTGGGATAATTTGATCTTGATATATGAGGTAATCGAAAAGACATAATGGGAATAGAAATAGTCTTCTTAATATTAGACGGAGAATCTTCGTTTCTGACGGGAGGCTACTTATGCGTATTGACAGGCTAGAGGTTTTCCATGTTGCCATGCCGCTTATCTATCCCTGGCGGACAGCCTATGGAGCAGATTACGATATCCATTCTGTATTGGTAAGGGCAATAAGTGGTGACTATGAAGCTTGGTCTGAGTCTAGCCCGCTACGTGCCCCAATGTATCTTCCAGAAAGTGCTATATCAGTATTTCACAACGTGGCTGAATTTTTCGGCCCACACGTAGTTGGTGGTGAATATGAAACGGCAGATGATTTGAATGAACACCTAAGTATTTTCAAAGGAAACAGCTTCGCGAAAGCTGCGATAGAGATTTGTTGGTGGACACTTCAGAGTGTCATCAGTGACATACCGGTTCATAGATTGCTTGGTGGTTCTACGCGAGAAGTTGAGGCAGGAGCTGACTTTGGTATACAAGATTCATATGACATGCTTTTAGGCAATATTCAGGGGGCGGTTGATGCTGGGTTTCCTCGTATAAAACTGAAGGTTGCTCCTGGTTGGGATCTAGATATGCTACGTATAGTACGGGGAACGTTTCCTGAGACGACTTTCCATATTGATTGCAACTCAGGCTATTCTCTTGATGACATATCGTTCTTTAAAGCTATCGATGATCTGGGACTGGCTTTCATTGAACAGCCCTTGCATTATAGCGATATCTTGGACCATGCAGAGTTGGCGAAACAGATACAGACACCCATTTGTCTTGATGAGACAATAGTAAACGTAAAGGTTGTAGAACAAGCTATTAGTGTTGGTGCTTGCAAGTACGTGAATATCAAGCCGGGACGGGTTGGTGGTCTTGCAAATGCCAAGGCTATACATGATCTTTGCCAGAAAGAAAATATACCTGTTTGGATAGGAGGTATGTTAGAGAGTGCCCTTGGGTCAGCTATATGTGTCGAATTAGCGACTCTTCCTAACTGCACATATCCGGGTGACCTATTTCCATCTTCCCGTTTCTATACGAAAGATCTATCTGATCCCCCAATGGAGTTGACTCCACAGCAGACATTCGAACCATCCGAGGGTATGCTTCCAACCCCGGACCCAATCCGCCTTCGAGAACTGACAATCCAGTCCCGGTCCATCGAATAACCTTAAAATGCTTGATAAACGCTATGCTCTCTATAATTTAGCTTGTCGGAATCTTGATGATGAAGATGATTAATAGCTTGTTTTACCAAGGTTGGCTAATAATGGTTGACTAATAATTTCCTTGACAGCTTAAAGGGCTGGCTTACAATGGCCCCGCATTTAATTAACCGGAGATGTGAATGATTAACCGAGATAGATTAATAAAGACGTTCTTGGATCTAGTAGTAATCGATAGCCCTTCACATAACGAGGACCAGATAGCAGATGATTTGACCCGGAGGCTGAAGGAGCTAGGATTGGATGTAGATACTGACAGCTATGGTAATGTCATCGCAGGAAGTGGGGGTGATAATCCCTTGTTACTCTCCGCTCACATGGACACTGTCGAGCCTGGCCGGGGAGTCAATCCTTTAATTGATGGTGATCGTATAGTCTCAGATGGGACCACCATTCTTGGAGGAGATTGTAAGGCTGGTATTTCCGCGATACTTGAAGGATTATGCTCGCTTCGAGAGGACGGTACTGATCAAATTCCCGTAGAGGTCTGTTTTACGAGAGCTGAAGAGCCTGGCCTCCTGGGTGCGCGCAATCTTGATTACTCTAAAATTGCGGCTACTGAATCCATAGTTTTTGATGGTGAGGGACCGGTCAGTAGGATAACTAACGCTGCACCAACATACATCGGGTTTAAAATCGTCATAAAAGGACGTGCGGCCCACGCGGGGTTTGATCCAGAGAATGGGATTTCTGCTATTCGTATCGCTGCCGATATGATCACGCGGTTGCCCCAAGGTCGTCTAGATGGAGAGACTACCTTCAACGTAGGTACCATCGAGGGAGGTACCGTTCGAAACGCAGTTCCAGAGAGCACGGCAGTAATTGGTGAATTCCGAAGTATTAACGTGGAAGCAATAGATGATCTCAGTCAACAACTAGAAGTGGTTTTGGCGAAAATCAGGGCTATGCATCCAGAAGCAGAAATAGAAGCTGATCTAACGACAGAATTCGAGAATTACAGAGTACCAGACACAGACCCCATGATGGTTCGTATTCAAAATGCGGTGCGCGGTCTTGGTATGAAACCTACCTTGAAATCTACGGGAGGAGGTTCAGACGGCAATATTTTTCGACAGAAAGGTATTAATGCCGTAGTAGTTGGCATGGCTGACCATAATATGCACACGGTCAGAGAGTATGTAACCATTCCGGACCTTGTTGATGCAGCCCATCTTTGCGAAGAAATGGTGAGGAAAGGAAAGGATTAAAGACTTAACCCACACATAGTCTATACCCGTCTTTGTATGACTTTCACTTCTGTCGGAAAGCCAATTGTTCAGCAAAGCCCTGTGCGGGTACAAGAAGAAAACAATGAGCAAAGTTAAACTGGCCATAGTTGGGTGTGGGACTATATCGCAATTGAATGTCCCAGGATATCTCGAGCACCCAGATTGTGATGTTGTGGCACTCTGCGATCCAGTGAGAGAGCGTGCAGAAAGTAGAGCTAGTGAATGGGGAATCACTCCTAGGATATACACTAATTATCAGGAGGTGTTGCAAGATTCCAATGTGGATGCCATTGAATTGCTTACCCCGACCCATCTCCATGCGGACCAGTCAATTGCCGCGCTGGAAGCAGATAAACACGTATCTTGCCAAAAACCTATTTGTAAGAATGTGGGTGAGGTTGAACGGATAGCTCAGACCGTCGAAAAATCCAAAAAGATCTTTCGGGTAACCGAGAATTTCTTGTACTACCCTCCACTTATGAAAGCTAAAGAACTGCTTGATTCTGGCGTGATCGGGGAACCAACCATGGTGCGGATGCGAGTAGTGGTGGCTGGTTTCGAACAGGATTCAGATCTGTTTAAAATCGAGCCGGATTCGTCTAAATGGCGCCTGGATCCTAAGCTCAATCCAGGGGGGTTGCTGTACGATGAGGGAGTTCACAAATACGCAACAGCGATCTGGTGGATAGGTGAACCAGAAACAGTGTCTAGTATAGTCACACGGAGTGATGATTTCAGGATTGAAGCACCTAGTGTCGTTACCTGGCAATTTAACAATTCCAACTGTTTAGGAGTATTTGAAACTTCAGTTGCTCCTGAGATGAAGATCAGATCATCTTATTATGAGATGGATGATTTCTTCGAAATCCAGGGTTCAGCTGGAACGATTTGGGTTACTCGGTGTAGTGGTGAAATGCTTGATCTTCCTCCTGTAATTCTTCATAAAGGATCTGAGTCGGTGAGTTATCAGGTTCCAATGGACTGGATCGAAGGATTCAAAGGTGCGGCGCGTGATTTTGTAGATGGAATCATGGTTGGCCAACAGCCTCATATGGATGTTCATTTTTCGAAGAAAGTATTACAGGCAGCACTTGCAGTCTATCGATCATCTGAGATTGAAGCGCCGGTTGATCCAAGTACGGTCACATAATATGCAGATTGAATTAGCATATGGGCGAACCGGGCTGATGGTTGATCTTCCTGATGAACAGACTACCGTGGTTGAACCTAAGCACTTACCAGGTCTGCCTGATGTTAAATCAGCCCTTATCAATGCTCTGCGTAACCCGATAGATTCATTACCGTTGCGGCAATTGGTTAGCCCTAAACAAACCGTCGCTATTTCAGTGTGTGATATTACACGCCCTATGCCATCTTCCACTGTGCTTCCTGTTTTACTCGAAGAACTAAGGCATGTACCAAAAGACCAGGTATTTATCTTGATTGCTACGGGCACGCACCGGGCAAATACCGATGATGAATTGCAAGAAATGTTAGGGGCAGATATTGTCCGAGATTATGCTGTTATTAACCATTCGGCCTTCGATTCAAACGACCTGGTGCATATAGGGGATACTGACACTGGGATACCTATTTGGCTCAACAAGTTCTGGGTGAATGCCGATGTACGTATTACTACTGGTTTTGTTGAACCCCACTTTTTTGCAGGTTTCAGTGGTGGCCCTAAGATGGTAGCACCTGGGCTCGCTGGGTTTGACACCATTATGGGATTACACAGTGCCAAGTTGATTGCGAATCCTAAATCAACTTGGGCGGTAACTTACGGCAATCCTATTCACGATGCTATACGTCAGATTGCGGAGCAGTCTTGTGTAGATTTTAGCATTGATGTGACCATAAATCGTGAGCGTCAAATCACTAGTTCATATGCCGGTGAACTATTCGCTGTCCACCGGGCGGTTTGTGAGACGGCTCGCCGCAACGCGATGTGCCCTGTACATAAACCATTCGATGTTGTCATTACTACCAATAGTGGTTTTCCTCTTGACATGAATCTCTACCAGTGTGTGAAAGGTATGTCTGCCGGGGCTCTAGTTGCGAGAGAGGGAGGCACCATAATTTGCGCGGCCGAATGTAGAGACGGCCTTCCTGATCACGGGGAGTATGCAAAAATGTTGTTGCTGCGTGATTCTCCCGAGGAACTATTAAAGATGGTTAACTCATGGCAAAACGGGCATCATGACCAATGGCAGGTGCAGATCCAGTCTCAGTTGTTAATGCGAAACGAGATATACCTCAAGTCTGGTTACTTGACGCCAGAGCAGATTCGATCTGCACATTTCAAGCCGTCGGATGACATACAAGTTACAATTGGAGATGCTATCGATAAACATGGTGGGACGGTAGCCAGCGTCTGTGTACTGCCACAGGGTCCACAAACCATTCCATACATAGAATCTATTTAAATGGGCGGCATGTCACTCAAGTAGGATATAAATAAGCTCGCAAGCCATACTACACCACCAGTGACTACTAGATTGATATAACCTTGCCAGTTAGCTCATTTACACTTTAAACATAGGGTCCGGATATGGATAGGTGATCCAAGTCTGTTTACGGCTGGATCACAATGTGGTTACTCGACTGCTATCGTTGCTCCGGCTTCTTCAAGAGCTTTCTTCGCCTCGTCTGCCTCTTCTTGGCCTACCGCTTCTTTGACGGGCGCCGGGGCACTCTCTACGAGATCCTTTGCTTCTTTCAAGCCTAGGGTAGTAATCGATCGGACTGCCTTGATCACGTTTATTTTGTTGGCACCGATATCCTTGAGAACCACGTTGAACTCGCTCTTTTCTTCTTCTGCAGGGCTAGCTGATTCACCTTCAGATGGTGCGGCAGCAGCTGCAACCGCTACGGGTGCCGCTGCACTTACTCCGAAGACTTCTTCTAGTTCCTTGACGAGCTCTGATAGTTCGAGCACAGACATCTCTTTAATAGCGTCTAAGATTTCTTCTTTAGTGGCCATTTTCAACTCCTTTGAACTATATTATTGGTTATACTTTGTTTTTATTCGGTGGATTCGACGCTTGGTTCCTCGATCTTCCGCTGAATAACTCGAGCCAGGGAAGATATCGGGGCATCGAGGACATAGGCCAGGCTAGTTATTGGGCCTTGGAGTTGTCCCATGAGACGTGCGATCAGGACATCCTTAGAAGGAAGATCTGCCAACTGCTCTACTTCTGTTGCTGTAAGGATTTGCTCCCCAAGTAAACCACCTTGAATTGTCATGGGGGAGCGTGTTCTCTGGACGAAGTCCTTTATTGCCTTTGCTGGTTCAATAGGATCTTCAAAGCCAAAGGCGATACCAGTGGGTCCCTGGATGATTTCTTTCGCACCTGGCCTGCCTGCTGCATCCGCAGCTAGGTGAGTCAGGGAGCTTTTAACGACCCGGTAACTTACACCCCGTTCCCGCAATGACCGTCGCAGGTCGGTCATTGTCTGGACATCAAGCCCGGTGTAGTCTGTACTGACTGCTGCTGTGCAACTCTTTAGGAGTTCACGTATTGACTCTACTTGTGCTTCCTTTGCTTCAGTTGGCACCGTTCTCTCCGAAATAAAAATTCCCTGAGCCACAGACTCAGGGACAGAACCGAAGCTAAGGATTTAACTACAGTTTGCCGCCTCGGCGGGCTGGATTATTAATCTACCTTACGGTAGAGCCCACTGTCTGTGGCGTAACGCGGGTGTAAATTAACCTCGCATATACTATTCTACGTCCAGTGTGGTTGTACTCGCAACATTTAGTTTCACACTTGGACCCATAGTGCTCGTCAAGTATGCTGATTTGATAAATTCACCTTTCACTCCACTTGGCCTTGCCCGGACGATGTTTTGCACTAGGGTATTCATATTTTCCAGGAGCTGGGATTCTTCGAAACTAGCCCGGCCGATGGGCATGTGCATAAGGGAGGTTCGGTCGAGTCGGTATTCTACCCGGCCCTTTTTTGCCTCATCAATTGCACGCGGGATGTCTTCAGCTGGAACCACTGTGCCTGTACGAGGATTAGGCATTAGCCCACGTCTTCCCAAGATACGACCGAGTTTACCGACACGTCCCATCATGTCAGGTGTGGCGATTGATACATCAAAGTCTGTCCATCCGTCTTCTATTTTTTTTATAACATCATCATCTCCGACGAAGTCTGCCCCGGAGTCTTTTGCTGCTGCAATGACTTCGCCTTGTGCGAAAACAAGTACCCTCACTGGTTTGCCTATTCCGTGTGGTAATACTGCTATCCCACGGACTTGTTGGTCAGCATGACGGGGATCAGCACCGGTTCGGAGATGTAGTTCTACAGTCTCATCAAATTTGGCTGTGGCAGTTTTCTTGACTAGAGAGACAGCTTCTTTAGGCTCATAAGCATGGTCTTCTTCGAGCAGGGATGTTGCTGTCTCGTATCTTTGGCCTCTTCGTGTCATAGGGAGTTGGTCCTTGTATTTATTAAGCGTCTAGATCTATCGTAATGCCCATACTTCGCGCTGTACCTTCTATGATGCGGATGGCAGAGTCGATGTCCATAGCATTTAGGTCCTTCATTTTTTGTTCAGCTATTTCTTTTACTTTAGATCTAGGTACACTGCCGACTTTATCCACGTGAGGTTCGCCGCTTCCCTTCTCTATTCCAGCAGCCTGTTTTAAAAGAGAGCCAGCAGGAGGTGTACGGAGTTCGAAAGAAAACGACCTGTCTTCGTAGATCGTTAGAACGACAGGAATCACGCTTCCCATCTGAGCCGAAGTACGTTCGTTGTATTCTTTGACGAATCCCATAATGTTAACGCCATGAGGTCCAAGTGCTGTTCCAACGGGAGGGGCGGGTGTTGCCTTCCCTGCCTCGATCTGGAGCTTGATTATGGTTCTAACTTTTTTCGCCAACCTATTTATCCTTGTTTACTAAGAGACTTGATGTATAAACCGGATGCTTTTTCTTATACCGGCTAAAGCTATTATCGCTTAAGCCTTCTCGACTTGTAGGAAATCGAGTTCTACAGGGGTTTCTCGTCCGAAGAAAGAAACAAGGACCTTGACTTTTGAACGATCAGGATAAACTTCTTCCACAACCCCTATAAAATCAACGAAGGGTCCATCTTTAATCCTGACGGTCTGATCCTTTTCAAGCCCCAACCGTATTCGGGGTTGTGCGGATGCCATCTGGTTTAGAATTTTATCGACTTCACTATCTTCTAATGGAACTGGTTTAGGCCGATTTTCACGCTCGTCCTCTGCAGATATAAAACCAGTTACTCCTGGAGTGTTTCGTACGACATACCAACTTTCCTCATCCATAATCATTTGGACTAGTATATATCCTGGGAAGACGCGGTTTTCTTTTGATTTACGCTTGCCATCCTGAATTTCGATCTCTTCTTCAGTGGGAACAACCACCGAGAAGATTTTGTTTTCAACATCCATATTGGCAATTCTAAGCTCGAGGTTTTTCTTAACCCGTTCTTCCTGGCTGGAGTAAGTATGGACTATATACCAGCGCTTTTCCGTATCTGTGGTGGTTTCCATGGGCTAACGAAGTATCACGTCGAATATACGTGTGAACGCCAAGTCTATGACACCTAGGAAAATCCCTACAGCCCCAGCAACAGCTATTACCATGATTGTGAGACGAATGGTCTCTTCACGAGTTGGCCAGGTAACCCGTTGTAGCTCGGCATAAGTTTCACCGATGAAGCGTCCGCTGAATATCCGGCGACTTGCTTCTGCTGTAGCTCGTGATGTTACGCCAGGATTATTTGCCATAAGTCCTCACCGCACCTCCCTATGGACCTTGTGAGAGCGGCATCGCGGACAGTACTTGTTGAGCTCCAATCGATCAGGATCGTTCCGTCTGTTTTTACTAGTATGGTAGGTTCTTTCCCGGCAGTCGGTACACCCTAGATTGATCAGAATCCTTTGGTCGCCTTTTCTTGCCATGGTTTAGATCGTACCGGTTATGCCACAACTTTGGTAATCACGCCGGATCCCACGGTTCTTCCACCCTCACGTACCGCAAACCTTAATGTTTCTTCCAGTGCTACTGGCATTATAAGGCTGATGTCCATTTCTATATTGTCACCCGGCATTACCATCTCTACGCCGTCAGGTAACTTAATTTCACCTGTAACGTCAGTTGTTCGAATATAGAACTGGGGTTTGTAGCCTGTGAAAAATGGCGTATGACGCCCACCTTCATCTTTGGTTAATACGTAGACCTGTGCTTTTGCCTGGGTGTGAGGAGTAATGCTCCCCGGAGCCGCTAGTACTTGGCCCCTCTCAATGCCTTCACGATCAATTCCTCTTAGCAGTACGCCTACAGCGTCCCCAGGTTCTCCTTCATCCAAGGTCTTGTGGAACATTTCTACACCGGTCACAACAGTTTCGTGTGTTTCCTTTATTCCAACTATCTCAATCGTGTCTCCGACATGGACTATGCCTTTTTCAACACGGCCTGTAACTACAGTTCCACGTCCCTTGATACCAAACACGTCTTCCACAGGCATCAGGAATGGCTGATCTGTCGCCCGCTCAGGCACTGGAATGTAGGAGTCTACGGCGTCCATCAATTCCCAGATACCCTTTCCCCATTCTGAGTCACGAGAGCTGTCCTCGGCCTCTAGGGCGTTTAGCGCGCTGACACGAACGATCGGGACTTCGTCACCCGGGAACCCATATTCTGTGAGGAGTTCACGGAGTTCAAGCTCGACAAGCTCTAGAAGCTCTTCATCATCCATCGCATCGACCTTGTTGAGGGCGACCACGACTGCAGGTACCTCTACCTGTCGCGCTAGTAGTATATGTTCTCGAGTTTGCGGCATTGGCCCGTCTGGTGCGCTGACAACTAGGATTGCACCATCCATCTGGGCCGCGCCGGTGATCATGTTCTTGATGTAATCAGCGTGTCCCGGGCAGTCTACGTGTGCGTAGTGACGGCCTTCGGTCTGATACTCAACATGCTGGATTGCAATCGTCACCCCGCGCTCTCTTTCTTCTGGCGCGTTATCGATGGTGTCAAAAGGCCTAAAATCGGCCATTCCAGCACTTGCCAGCGTCTTTGTAATAGCTGCCGTCAAGGTGGTTTTCCCATGATCAACGTGACCAATAGTGCCAACGTTTACATGAGGCTTATCTCGAACAAATTTCTCCTTCGCCATGATCTCTCCTCAGTACTTGGATTCTTGTTGAAAGCCCTCAAGCAGACTCGAACTGCTGACCTCGTTCTTACCAAGAACGCGCTCTACCGCCTGAGCTATGAGGGCATTTCGAGCTCTGGCCGGTGGGCTTCATTGGTGGAGGGAGTAGGATTCGAACCTACGTAGCCCTTCCGGACGCCAGATTTACAGTCTGGTGGTTTTAACCACTCACCCATCCCTCCGCATTGGAACGATTAAGTGTAGCATAGGGTTTTCTCCAATCCAAGGTTAGCTACGCACTCGTTTTGAAAATTTGATAGTGCCGGTTACTTGTTATACAACAGTCCAAGAGGGGACTGCGGCTCACCATTCACAGCTCTCTAAGCGTTTCAAATCAAGGAACGCCCAGATGTCGGACTTTCCAACACTAGCCTATCTAAATTATAGCCATGTCGCATAGTATCGTCAATCTATACCAAGGCCCTCCCTAAGCTATTTTACCTCCATTGAAGTAGCATATCCGATCAATTTGTAAATTAATTTTGAGGCTATGAATGAACAAGCTTCGGGACCTTCTTCTGGACTAAGTTCTACTACATCGAATCCTACTATGCGCTTTGATCTGGATAGGAGACGCAGGAGACTTGTAATCGCATCCCACGACATCCCTCCTGGCTCAGGAGTGCCTACAGCAGCCATTATTGATGGATCGAGAACATCGAGATCGATGCTAACGTATACGTAATCGGAAAGTTTATCGATGATGGCTGGAGAAATTACAGAGACATTAGTGTCTTGCGTTTGCCAGTAGAATACGGGAATGTCTTGGTCATCGATGAATCGACGCTCTTTTTCGCTTAAGCTGCGGACTCCGGCTTCTACAATGGGACACATTTCTAGGACACGTCGAGCGACACAGGCGTGGCTGAACGGACTACCTTGGTATTCGTCTCTAAGATCAGCGTGGGCATCTAGATAGAGAACCGAAAGCGATGGATAATGCCGCTGATACGCACGCACTGCCCCTACTGTCAAGGTATGTTCTCCCCCGATTAACCCTACAATATTGTTTTTGTTCAACGCTGAGGATACCGATTGATCTATCTTGTCGATCATCATTTCCGGACCACTGACATCGGACTCAATTCCTGCCAGTGTTTGAATTCCGGCCTCAGACACATCCCTGTCCAATTCCAAATCGTAATCTTCAAGCTGTCTAGAGGCGGTTATTATGGCTTTGGGGCCGTATCGTGACCCGGTCCTGTATGACGTAGTGCCATCATATGGGACGGGAATCAGGGTAACGGCAGGAGATGCATAAAGTCCTGGAGGAGTGTTCAGGAATGTGTCCCAGCTGTAATTCATGTTATGGCCACAGGTATTGAATTCACGCATCGCGCATTTTTTCAGATCGAGGGATACCTACTCTTTCACGTACCATTCCGTGATAGGCTTGTTGTGGAGTCGAATAGTCTATACCACGCTCCATAGTCCAGTATTTTGCCTCAGTTAGTGAGAAAAATTCCTTGACTGATTTTATCGAGAGCTCAATGTCGAATTCCTTGCATGAGAACACATCGATGTTGACGTAACCTCTATCGGGAAAAGTGTGTACGCTGATATGACTTTCTGCGATTATGACGAAACCGGATACCCCCCAGTCTTCTGGAACCTTCCCATGGTATGTATATACTTGAGGTGGGGCGACCTTAGTCATCCCGATTGCGTCGGGATATTCGTTCAAGAATCGCTGGACTAGATCCACGTCTTGAAGTATGTCTGCCTTAGCCCCCAAACCATCGATGGCTAGATGCAATCTGGACCTCGAGTTTGTGGTTGACTGATTAGAATATCACCTAGCCCTCAGGCCCTACAACATACGCCACGGTAGTTTTATCTACGTTGACCAACAATCGGGTCCGTATTAGAATCGAGGATGTCTAGTAGTGAAGGAGCGTAGCTCAGTTGGTAGAGCAGCGGTCTCCAAAACCGCAGGTCGCGGGTTCGAACCCTGCCGCTCCTGCCAACCTACTCGTCCACCTAATACAGTCCCTCACAGCTCATCGGTGTCATAGAATATCGTGTTTGATATGCTCCTTTTTACAGACTTGACTGAAATACCGACACCTATGTCATATTTACCTGCTCGTATATACTGACGATACCTAAATCCTAGGAATTAGGAGTCCCGGTGATATCTAACCTGAGCGTAATACTAACCATGGACTGTGAGCCCGCATTGTTTGAGTGTTCGCCTCTTGCTATAAGTCTGTCGGGCAGTGGACCAGCCACATATGAAGAAGGAGAACGTTCGATTCGAGGATATGTAGAATCGGCGACCAGAAATGGTTATCCCGTGACTCTCTTCGCACATCCTGAAGTTGCTGTTGCGCAAAGCTCACTTTTGTTGGAACTTCAGTCCGCTGGTAATTGCCTGGGCATGCATCTACATCCTTATAAATTTAATGATAAACGTTATCCGGATGACCTAGGTGCATTCAGTGGCGATCAACAGCGTGAACTAGTGTCTGCCGCCACTAAAGTTTGGTCAAACGCCCTGGGGCAGCATCCTCGGTTTTTTAGGGGAGGAGTCTTCTCAGCTAACGATGATACATTCAGGGTTTTGCATGAGCTCGGGTTCGAGGGAGGGAGCGTGTCTTGCCCCGGTCGGGTGTTACCCCAGGCCAAGGCTGTTTGGGCCGGAGCAGAATTGTACCCGCATCGTGCAAACCAGTCTTTTCGCTTGATAGAGGGAACAAGCGATTTTGTTGAAGTACCAATTTCGGTTGATACCAAGAGGCTTATGACAACACGTGATCACACTTCCCATCGAGGAGATCGGCATGAAGCTGGATTCGAATGGCCATATATTCCATCGCGGAGATATGACCATGAAGCTGTCGTGGACGGCATTTTGAGACGAAGCCTTGCGGACAATTCAACATTCCCAACCTACGTCACCAACACTCATCAGGATCAAGATTATATGGATCCGCTTCATCCGGCCGCTATGAACCTGAGTACAATATTCCAAGCACTCCAAAAGACTGCAGATGACCTTGAAATAGGACTTGTTGGCAGGACCGTTTCTGAGATGTGTGACCGAGTTCGTGATTCGATTTGAGGAGCCGGACGCTGTTCAAGAGTTGTCGTCTAGCGGGCAGAGGGCCTCAATAGGTGTTTAGGATAGATATGGCCTGAGCTGGCACTTCGAAGGAAACGACACAGGAGCACTATGAACTTTCGTCGGATCTCATTGGCCGACGCTACCAAAGATCTTCCATCTGAGTGGCCGCATGATCCCCTACCGGCTATCAAGGCCGCGATGCGTGAGTTGAGACAGAAGATCGTCGTCCTGGATGACGACCCCACCGGCACACAGGCGGTCCACGATTTTCCCGTCCTCACGGAATGGTCAGTCGAAACCCTCGTCCAGGAGATGGCTAACGATCTTGAGGCATTCTGCGTGCTTACTAATTCTCGAGGTCTGAGCCTCGCGGAAGCACAAAGACTGAACCTTCAGATCGGTCGAAACCTGATGGAGGCAGCGCAACAGACAACCCGGATTCCAATAGTGGTTAGTCGAAGTGACTCTACTCTTAGAGGCCATTTCCCAGGTGAGCTAGGGGCCATATCTGAGGCGTTGGGACAGGATTTCGACGCATGGATCCTGGTCCCGTTCTTCCTTGAGGGCGGGAGGTACACCATCGATGATATCCATTATGTCGCAGAGGGTGAATGGCTTACTCCCGCGGGTGAGACGGAGTTTGCACGAGACCCGTCCTTTGGGTACCGGACATCGGACTTGAGGCAGTGGGTTGAGGAAAAGACAGGCGGCAAGATTCGTGCAAAAACAGTAGCGTCGATCTCAATAAAGGACATCAGGCTCGGCGGACCAGATGCGGTTTCAAGGCGCTTGGCCAGACTCCCGGTTGGCAGCGTATGCGTTGTCAATGCCGCCAGCATGCGGGACTTGGAGGTGTTTTCAGAAGGCTTGCTTGTCGCCGAGAAGGGAGGACAGAGATTCCTCTGCCGCACTGCGGCCTCATTTGTCAGGGCACGCTCAGGACAGTCACCTCGCCCGCTTCTCACCCGGGCAGAAATGGACTTGCCGGAATCAAATGGCGCACTCATTGTAGTCGGTTCTCATGTATCCAGGACTAATAGTCAGCTTACCCACCTCCTTCGTCAATACGGGATTCTGGGCATCGAAGTGAACTCCAACGATTTGCTCTCGCGGACGCTTAGTTCTGAGCGGATTGACAGTGTGGCACAACAGGCTGATCAGGCACTACGGGCGGGCAAAGACGTGGTGATATTCACAGCCCGAGAGATGGTGACGGGTACTAGTGCGGAGGATAGCTTAACTATAGCAAGGCATATATCTGAAGGAGTTGTGGCAATCGTCAGCGCTATTGAGTCGAAGCCGCGCTATATCCTCGCCAAGGGCGGTAACACAGCCAGCGATATCGCGACCAAAGCCCTTAACGTAGAGCGCGCTATGGTTCCGGGACAGGTATCGCCTGGTGTTCCCGTGTGGCAGCTGGGGCCTGAAAGCCGCTATCCAGGGCTGAGATACATAGTGTTTCCCGGGAATGTGGGCGGACCGGAATCGCTGAGTGAGATCGTGTTGGCCTTGAGACAGGGTGAGTAGTGCTTAGCCCGATGACGACACTGCTCGATACCGCCATGTGGAAGTTACTCTCAAAAGACGATTTCCATAGTGAAGGGGTAACGAATAATATTCACCACTGCACAAACATAGGGATATCAACATTCCAATATCTCATGGAGCAGGACATGAGATTGGTAATATAGGCGTGGAGACGTAGAGGATAGACACTTACAAACGGTGGTATATTTAGACATAGAGCCCCAAAATCGTAGGAGTTGAAGCAGTATGATTCAACTACCGTACCGACCGGATGTAAAACGGATTATGTGATCTCTCCTCGATTGTTGATGGCCTGGCCCAAATTTATATTATGGATTTAGGAAACTTAAGGAGAAATCATGCTTATCATCGATGGAGATTATCCTATGGCTGTAGGTGCGCTTCTCGGGGATAGAGATATGTCTTGGGAATTATCTCGAATTCGTACGGCTGATCCGGGGAATGTAAACGATGCCGACGGAGTTGCCTGGCCCAGTGCTTACACTATGGCTAGTCTTCCTGAGATGAGGAAGGCAGAAATAGCAGTTGCGCTAGTAAAGGTAGTCTCGTGTGTCAAGAGGCCGGGACATCCACATGGGGAATATAGGACCCAAGATCTGGCATATGCTTCCTCGATGGGACAATTGTCATATTACAAGTTGCTGGAGTCTCGCAGAGAGGCTGCAATATTGTCTACAAGTGAGGCCTTTGCATCCCACATGGAAGCCTGGTCGGACAATACTGATAACAGTCAAAAGCCCGTAGGATTCGTTGTTGGTATGGAGGGTGCAGATGCTATTGTTTGGCCCGAACAAGTCCATGAATGGTGGGATAATGGACTGCGCGTGATAAGTTTGTCCCACTACGGGTTTAGTGCCTATTCGCATGGCACCGCGACTGGTACAGATGGCGGTCTCTTTCCAGCCGCAGAGCCATTGCTTCGTGAAATGGATAAATTAGGGATGATCCTTGATGTATCACACACATCGGATGCATCGGTGCGAGAAGAGTTGGAGATATTCGGAGGACCTTTACTTGCAAGTCACCAGAATTGCCGGGCCATAACCCCTGGCGAACGACAACAGCCTGACGATATTTTAAAGGCTGTAATCGAGCGGGGAGGTGTGATCGGATCTTCTATGGATACGTGGATGCTTTACAAGGAAGGACTGGATTGGAGTGGACACATACCGAATCCGTGGGAGGTATTCCCACGCGAATCTGTCACATTAGAAGATTATGTGGACCACATTCAACACGTGTGTGACCTTTCTGGTAATTCACACCATGCGGCTATTGGTGGAGATACGGACGGACAAGGTGGTACACCTGAGGCCCCATATGAGATAGATACCGTTGTGGATTATCAGAAGGTGGGTAATGTGCTTGCTAATCGCGGATTTAAAAACGAGGATATTGAGAACATAATGTATCGAAACTGGCAGCGTTTTTTCGAGAAGTGGCTGCCATCTGAGGGCGATTTATCAAGATAGGCTCATGCCCAAAAATCTGATGAGTAAATTTGAACTTGGGCAATGGACTATTGGTCTATGAGGGCATGTATTTGGACGAGGCATCAATGATAGCAAGATTGTTTTTGAGTTGAGTGAACCCAGGATGGATTCAGGGTTATCACATGCCCGTAAGAGGGTAGCAGCAACGATTCTAGTTGCTCATGCTGCGAAACATATTTACAACTCTGGACAGTCGTCGCTGATTATGCCAGAGATAAAGATAGGTCTCCAAATAAACCGGGCCCAGTTTGGTTCTTTGCAGACGGCAAGTTCGATTGCTTGGTGGTTATCGACGATGGTGTCAGGATATCTCGGTGATCGGTTTAGTACCCGGGCTGGGCTCATGATAGCAACATCGCTTGCCTTGATGGGAATTTCGCTTTTCGTGGTTGGATATGCTCCCAACTACGGGATCATGCTGGCGGCAATGTTCTTCGTAGGAATTGGTCCATCAATGTTCCACCCTCCAGCTCTTGGAGAACTTTCTCGGCGTTTTCCAGAGCGTCGTGGCTTTGCGGTGTCATTGCACGGTATGGGAGCAAATATTGGCGAAGTTTTGGGAGCACCAGTAGTAGCCTTGTTGCTGGTTTTTCTGACCTGGCGTGATCTACTGAAGATAAGCTTGCTACCGGCCCTGGTCCTCGCTATAGCAGTGTGGATGTTGATACCGTCAAGAAAACCCACAATCGTCGGGGAAATGTCACCAACGAATCAATACATTGATTCGTTGATTAATCTTATGAAGGATCGTGTGCTACTGGTACTTATAATTGCCACAGCATTACGAAGTATTGGTGAGGGTGCTGCTGGTGGATTCCTGTCACTATATTTACGTGATGACCTAGAATATTCTGTCACTACCGTAGCACTCATACTCTCGTTATCACAGGTGGCGGGAATTATCTCTCAGCCTGTAATGGGTTATCTATCGGATAGGATAGGCCGTAAGCCTGTACTTGTATCTGGTACCGCTCTTACTATGTTATCGGCCTTTGCTCTTGGGTTGGTACGGCCAGGCCTCCCTCTATTTCTTGTGGTACTGGTGAAGGGTGCCTTTTCGTTCTCTTTACACCATATATTCGTTGCCGCTGCTCTTGATACGACACGCGGGGTTGCTCAATCAACCGTGGTTTCTCTCATATATGGAGCGGGGTTTATAGGAACGGTTTCACCCTACCTGGCTGGACTTATAGCAGATAGGTACGGGATCCAGAGCGCATTCTTGTTTGGAGGATTTGTCTTGATAATACCGACTATTCTGCTCATGGTAGCGCGGTTTTCCAGTCCTGAACAAGTACGAAGAGATAGGTTACCCAAATGATAGGAGATGGCCTCTGGAGTGCAAGAGGATAACCAGTATTCTAGGCACGGTTCAGAGGATGCCCTTGTCTCTCCATTCTTCAATTTCTTTAAGAGTTGCCCCCGCGTGTTCCTGAAGGATCTGGTTGGTATGTTGACCTAGAGCTGGGCCAACTTGATGTTTGGGGGACGCAGAGCTGATTTTTATAGGGTTACCAGGCTGACGTATCGTTCCCAAAGTAGGATGCTCTGTTGAGATTACCATTTCATCATATTCAATTTGAGGATCGGAGAGGGCTTGCTCCACAGTATTGACTGGTGCGCAGGGCACCTTGCCTCGAAGTTTGTCTAGCCAATCAGCGGTGGTATTTTTGAGAGACAAGTTTTTTAGCAGTGGCCCGAGTATTTCGCGGTTTTGCATCCTATCGGCAAAAGTCTTGAACCGGGGGTCTTCTGATAGTTCAGGTGACCCCATGATGGCAACCAGGTTCTGGAAAAATTTTTCCTTGGCACACATGACCACGAGCCAACCATCTTTTGTAGGAAGAACCTGGGACGGAACCTGAGAGGGGTGTGATGAATCGGGCCATCTTTGGGGCTGGTAGCCGGATGTCAAGTGCCAAGCGCCTAAATATGCCAGATGGGCGATAGCGTTGTTTAAAAGGCTGACATCGACATCGCACCCGAACCCAGTTTCCCTTGCACTTAAGATGGCACTGATCATACCGAGAGCTGCCATCAAGCCTCCGCTGTAGTCCACCATTGAGAGTCCAGCTTTTTGAGGGGGTGAATCAGGTTCGCCAGTAATACTCATCCACCCTGCATATGCCTGCATTATATAGTCGTAACCGGGCTCGCTCGCCCGCGGCCCCTTTCTTCCAAATGCAGATAGTGAGCAGCATACGATAGATGGTTTGACCTCACTTAGCGTCGCATAATCGAGCCCCAGCGTTGCTGGTAGATCGCCTCTTAGATTGTTAAAGACTGCGTCACTAGATTCTACGAGGCGTCGCAATATTCCTGCAGATTCTGGATGTTTAATATTTAGGGTTATACTTTTCTTACTACGATTAAAGCTTTGAAAGTAGACGCTGTCTTGAAAGGTGGTATACGGGGGAACGTATCGTGCAACGTCCCCTCCAGTACTAGGGTTTTCGATCTTGATGATCTCTGCACCCATGTCTGCGAGATGCATGGTACCCCATGGGCCTGCACCATATTGTTCGAATGCCAGGATACGAACGCCTTCTAAGGGCAAGGTTGAGTTGTTTGAAGAGGTCGGCATCTACTGCACTAGGCCATCCATACAATCTGTTAGCCACTCTAGATTGAATCGTGCAAGACGTATGCTATCGTAAGGGCTGCAAGTGCCCCGCTCATAAAGGCAGTTGATCATCATGTCCGGGGTAACAGCGAGATCCGAATAAGCTGCAGGTCCAGTGTATAGAATTTTCGCCGCGGTCCATGTAGTGCATTCGTCGTAGCTTACGTTAAGGGTGATATGGTCTCTAGTGTCGCTGTGAATATTTGATAGTACGACACGGTCTTTGTCTTGTTTGCTAGCAGTAGTGTATCGAATAATGCTTGCCTGGCAAATCGCATCCTTCATCCCTTCAACTACCTGGAGTTCGGACCACGTATTTCCGCAATCATTACTTGTGGAAAAGAGTCTCTGATTTTGGCGACTGGTGGAACGGATAGTCATGTAGAGTTCTTGGCCAGAGGTCTCAACAACTTCACATTCTGACCCTCCACCTGAAGAATTTCCTCCAAGTCCCCAAGTTAACCCGTGGTCATCACTGTAGATGACATGCGACCGTGAAAAGATTGGGTCCCGCCGGTTGCTGTATCCATGATTCGCAGGAATAATCAATCTTCCGGTACTGAGTTGAATACCATGACCTGGTGCCATGGCGTAGAACGGCCATTGTTTTGGGTTGACTTGACCAGTTATGTCCACAGCGGTTGACCATGTCATACCGTTGTTGTTGCTGCTCATAACATACGAATTGTAAGCATCGCGATTGAAAGATAGCCAAATTGTTCCTGTCTGTTTGTCCACAACTACTGTTGGATTATGGAACGTATGCTTGCCGTCGCCATAAAGAATTTGCATATTTTCCCAACTCAACCCGTTATCCGTACTGCGTTTTAAGACAATGTAGAGGGCATCATGATCGTCCGAGCCATTTTCCCTTCCCTCTGAGAACGCTAGTAGTGATCCGTCTGGTGTAGTAGTTAGAGCAGGTATTCTGAACGTGTGATATCCCTCTGCTCCCGATGTGAAAACCTCGGTTTCTGTGAAAAAAGGGATTGCCATCTTGATATGTCCTAAGCTAGGCTGTCAGCGCCATCTGTCAACCATTCCAAATTGAATTGGGCGAGCCGGATACTCTCATAGGGATGATCTATCCCGCGCTCGTATAAGCAATTGATAGTCATGTCGGGACCAATCGCTAGGTCGGAATAAGCAGAAGGGCCAGTATACAGGGTTTTAGATATAGGCCAAGTTTCACCCTCATCATAGCTGAGGCGAAGTGTGATGTTGTCACGGGTATTGTTGCTATTTAGGTTGGTTAGGATGATCCTGTTTCGGTCGTGGCTTGATGCATTGGTGTAACGTACGATGCTAGCCTGGCAGTTCGGATCAGGTATATCGTCGATTGCCTCCGGCTTGGTCCACGTCATACCGCCATCGTTACTTTTGGAGAAATATCGCCGTTTATCGTCACGACGAGATGTTCGAACGGTCATATAGAGTCCGTTATCTTGTGTCTCTACTACCTCGCATTCGTTGGTAGCTTCTCCGAGAGAGCCGGCCAATTTCCAGGATGCTCCATGATCATCACTGATGATGGCATGTGAATGGCTGAATATCCAGTCACGCCTAAGCCCTTCGCTGTGGTCTCCTGGCATCATCAAGGTTCCATTTTGTAGTTGGATACCGTGGCCGGGTGCTAGATCATACCCTCCCCAATTAGAAAGCTTAACCTGCTTGGTGATATCGGTGGGTTCTGACCACGTTTTGCCGTAGTCGTCACTTCTTGTCATAAATACATAAAAAGCTCCCAGGCAGTATCCAAGCCAAATAGTTTCCGTATGTGAGTCGACAACTACGGTAGGGTTGTTGTGGGTGTTTTCCTCGTTTCCAATGATAAGCTGTAAATCTTCCCATGTATTGCCGTTGTCTTTGCTACGTTTTAGGACTAGGTACTTGGCGTGGAAATCATCACGCCCATGTCGCCTGCCTTCACATATAGATAGAATAGTGCCATCAGTTGCGATTGCTAATGAGGGTATCCTGAACGTGTGGTATCCCTCTGCACCTGATGTAAATACCTCTGTTTCCCTAAACCACGGTAAGCTGGTCGTAGTCATATGCCTCCCATAGGCTTAATACCTTGAGCGCTCCTATTAAAGATCAGAACATGGTCTTACGCAACAACTCGTTGATCATACCGGTTAATCTGCCTGGTTGTTTGCCAGTGTTCACAGGATTCGGGATGCTATTAGTGGCCCCTGTGATAACTAGAACAGACATACATCGAACTTTAGCAATGCAAGGGAAAGTTATATCCCCGGGATCAAGTTACCCGTTATGTACTTGGAAAGTTTTCAAGCCTGTAAGACATCGAGATACTTGAGGGCAGATCCAGTATTAAGTAAAAGAACTGTTTCATTGGAAGAGATAGAACCATCTTTTAAAAGTTTTGTTAATCCGGCGGCCGTGGCGGCTCCCTCTGGACACACAAATATACCTTCCAGAGATGAAATCTCGCGCACCCAGCTTAAGATCTCGTCGTCCGATACTGTAACACCACCTCCGCCGCTTTCTCGAAGTGCTCTAAGCATCAGGTAGTCCCCGATCGCCGAAGGTACTCTCATACCGGAAGCGAGCGTCTGTGCATTATTCCATGGCTCTGCAAACTCAGTCTTGTCGTGGAAAGCTTTCACAATAGGGGCACAACCTTCTGATTGCACGCTATATAGTCGGGGACGTTTTGTGTCAGTCCACCCGAGCAACTCCATCTCTTCAAAAGCCTTCCAGAATCCGACGATACCAGTACCTCCACCAGTTGGGTATAGGATCGCGTCTGGTAATTGCCAATTGAGTTGTTCGGCAAGCTCGTAGCCCATAGTTTTCTTACCCTCGACACGATAAGGTTCTTGCAATGTAGATACGTCGAATAGGCCTTTTTCCGCTGCCTTTTGTCGGGAGATTGCACCTGCGTCGGAAATGAGTCCGTCTACCAATGTGAGTTGAGCCCCAGCAAAGACAACCTCGATTCGATTGGCTTCCGGGGCGTCTCTTGGCATGAAAACATGGGCCTCGATCCCGGCTTTTGCCGCATAGGCAGCAAGGGCTCCTCCGGCATTCCCTGCCGAAGGCATGGTTAATTTGGTCAGGCCGAGTTCTTTCGCCTTTGATACTGCGGCGGAGAGCCCACGGGCTTTGAAGCTTGCTGTTGGATTGACCCCTTCATCCTTTATCAAAAGGTTCGGTACGCCGATCCTCTCCCCAAGTTTCTCCGCTTTGAATAGAGGAGTGAATCCCTCTCCTAGAGTAACAATGTTAGATTCGTCTCTAATAGGCATGACCTCGAAGTAGCGCCACATGGTCGCTGGTCGGCCATCAAGCTTTGATCGATCGAATCCTTGTTTAGCAGCTTGTAAATCGTAGCGTGGATAAAGCACCTTGCCGCACCCGGTACAGGTCCGGATAGGTTGGTCGGGAGTAAATTGGAGACTACAGTAGGTGCATTCGAGATATAATATGTAACTCTTCATGGTTTCCTCCGTTGCATATCAATTCTTTGACCCTATAATGAGATCGATACTCGGATTAAGCTATAAGATTGTAGAGGAGTGCCATGGTTACGCCAATAGAACAGGCTTTTATAGACTCTCACCCGAAGTGCGCGGAATACTATGCTACGTCAAGAGACTTGTTTCCAAATGGCGTGACCCACGACGCCCGGAATTTAAAACCATTCCCATATTTCGTAAGCCACGCCCAGGGTTCCTTCAAGTGGGATGTCGATGGGAGTGAAATCATCGATTACAAAGGTGGTCATGGGGCCTTGATACTAGGCCACAATCATCCAGCCATAGTATCAGCTGTTACAGAGCAGATGACCAAAGGCACTCATTATGCGGCCTCAACGGAAATCGAGATCAAATGGGGACAATTAGTTCAGGAGCTCATCCCGTGCGCTGAAAAAGTACGCTTCCATAGTTCTGGTACAGAGGCGACCATGATGGCTGTAAGGATGGCGAGAGCATATACGGGCAAGCCAAAACTGCTGAAGTTCCACGACCACTTTCATGGTTGGCATGACTATGTTCGTAGCCATGAACCAGGCGATGGAGGTATCCCTAACGAAACTGCAAGTACTGTGATTTCAATAGCTCCGAATAATATTGGACTGGTAGAAAAAACACTGCAGGCACATAGCGATATTGCTGGGATCATAATAGAGCCTACAGGCGCTCATATGGGTGACACACCTGTTAGGCCTAGTTTCCTAGGAGAACTTCGAGAGGTGACTCAGAGATATGGGGTAGTTCTAATTTTCGATGAAGTTGTAACTGGATTCCGCTCGTCCAAAGGTGGCGCTCAAGGATTATATGGTGTCACGCCAGATATATGTACTATGGCCAAGATTCTTGGAGGAGGGCTTCCGGGTGGAGCTGTGGCAGGCAAGGCAGACATCATCGATATGATACAACTGAGAGACGATGTTGAATTCAACAAGCATGGCAGGATCGGACACAATGGGACTTTTAATGCAAATCCTCTTTCTGCTGCAGCAGGCCACAAAGCACTAGAGCTTTTGAAAACTCAACCGATTAACGACCATGCAAATGCAGCAGCAGCCCGACTGAAAATGGGATTAAATGATCTGCTTATTAGTATGGAGATTCCTGGGACTGCAACAGGAGTCGCATCCGCGATATTTTTGAGGCTAGGTATTGAGATTGATCCTGACGACGACGAAGTGGTTTTTTCCGAGGAACAAGAGCATATCAATAATGATTCGACCCTGAAAGACCAGTTAACACTTGCTATGTACAACCATGGTGTCGATGGCGGGCCTAGATTTATAGTCAGTTCTGTACATTCAGACGATGATATTGACCGAACCGTGGAGGCTACCGGTCGCGCTTTAACGGATCTTCGAGCCCAAAGATTAGTCTAGGATTGTCAAATATGTGTTGACGAGTCGCGATGTGCTCATAATAGAGAGTGTAGTATCTCGTACTTTGATAGACATAAAGGATCCGGCGTGCCGTAAAATTCTGCTCCATACCCCGTAGCAATATTTTCAGACAGGGCACACATCAAACATGCCCAGGCTACCTAAGACAAATTGTGGTAGCAGAATTAATGGTACGTGATCAATTTGTCACTGATCCTAATCCCCTCCAAACCATAAGTGCTCCTACGATTGTCAGGACTATGGCCATAGATCCCACAAGGCTTCTCAATCCCACTCGTCCGGTTAGCATAGAGCCTATACTTACACCACCGATGGCTGATAAGGCCATGAGAATTGCCATGGGATAATCAACCTGCCCTCTTAAGACATGGCCTGACCATCCAGATGCTCCCATTGAAAATCCTATAAACATGTTTGTCCCAGCAGCTATCCTTGGGTCTAATCCTAGTGCTCGGATTAGCGTTGGGAGCCTGAGGCTGCCTAGGATCAAGCCAACAGCACCTCCGATCACACCTATTGATAGTCCAATAGAAGATGCAAGCATCGGATTATCTTTAAATTTACCACTGCCTAACGCCAGGGCACTTGCCATAGGAGAATCCACTTCTCCCGGGTTTACGAGTAAGCGTGCTTTGTTCAAAAGCTCAATTCCCTGCCAGATAACGAGTATTCCGATAGTAAGAATCAGTAACCCCTCTGGTGCTCTTGATGCATAGAAACCACCTAAAAATGCCCCACCGAAACTTGGTATACCCATGATAATGACTACCCTGAAATCGACTCTTCGCCCTCTTAAATGTCCGATTGCTCCAAAAAAAGAGCTAGCGGTACTGACAATAATATTCGTACCGGCAGCAAGGGTAGAAGGCATTCCTGCCAATAACAAAATTGGTAGACGTACTGTCCCTAGTGCGAGTCCTACGAAACCTCCGATTATGCCAACACCGAATGACATAACTGTCAGCAATAATGCTTTCCAAAGTAGGACATCGGAGGGTATGCCCAGTTCATGTAGGGGATTATTCAATTTGGTTTCGAATGAACAGTGTGATTATGGTGTTGATTTACTAGGTGTGCTAGATTCACTTTAATATAGGTAGCAATTAGCAAAGCTACGACTATTAGGGTTGGATGATACTGTCCAATCGATGTTGATCAAAGTAGTTCTCTTGTTGGTTTCAGCCACTGTTCCATTAGTGGATTAGATTTCCATGAGTGCTTTCACCTACTACGGACGCTACAGCGTATTCTTTAGAATGGGATAAAGACACGGAGAGACGATTAATCCCAATATTTTCTGCACGGACAAGGGCTGATCCGTAAAGCTTGATCGAAGGAGCCATGCCTGGCAAGCGCACTACTTCTATGTCACGCCATCTTACGCCTCTTGTGCCTGTACCTAGTGCCTTCATCACCGCTTCTTTGGCTGCGAAACGACTTGCAAGTTGGGGTGCCCGACCACGACAGTACGCGAGTTCATTATTGGTATAAATGCGTTTAAAGAACCGCTCGCCATAACGATCAGCGATACTTTTAACCCGGTGGATTTCAATTATATCGATGCCGTTGACCAGGTCGGTCACGTTCTGAGTCCAGCTGCCTTTATCATCTTTGGGATCCGAGTCTCCCAGCCAATTGCCATGATGTGGACGCCTTCACACATACTACGGATTTCACTGATTGTACGTCCAGCTATCTCAATACTTGTGGCACTACGGTCCTGTGAAGACTCCAATTCATTGATAATGTCGTCGGGCACATATACTCCTGGCAGATTGGAGTTTAAGTATCGGGCCATATTGGCTGATTTGAGTACAATTATTCCAGCTAATATCGGAATCCCAAAGGTGCGGGCGCCATTCATAAATTTTTCAAACATATGTGGTTCGTATATACCCTGAGACTGGAAAAATGCCGCCCCGGCTTTAATTTTGTCCTCCATGCGAGATAATTCTTTGTCTAGGTCGGGTGACCCAGGATTAACTACGGCTCCTGAAAATAGATCCGTATCACCCTTCATATCGTTACCGCTCAAATCTTTTCCTGAGTTCATGGCTTGGATAGCATGTAGTAATCCTATTGCATCGATGTCGAAAACTGCCTTGGCGTCAGGATGGTCTCCTCCACCAGGTGGGTCTCCACTCATGCAGAGGATGTTAGATAAATCTAGGGTTGAGGCTGCAAGTAACTCTGCTTGCAAGGCGATTCTGTTTCGGTCACGGCAGGTTACTTGAAGTATTGGTTCGATATGTTTTTCTGCAAGAATACGAGCTACGCCGATTGGTGCCATGGCCATATTTGAGCCAGCAGAGTCTGTAATATTGAAAGCTGTAATTGACTCGCTTAGCCGATCTGCTTTAGAAATCAAGGGTTGGAGATCAGTGCCTTTCGGAGGATTAAGCTCGCATGTCACTACGAATTTTCCGGATGCAAGGGCAGTTGATAATTTGCTCAATCTCGATCTCTCTCAAAGTGTGTAAATCTATGTGTCGGCCGGTATTATAGCTAGTAGCCATATCAATTGGAAGCGATATAATAGAGGTCTAACGCCTTTTAAGATTTGGTGGAGGGACAGTTGAAAGCGGAGTTAATAGACGGCAATAAGATTGCAAAAGAGGTTCGTTCTGAGGTTGCCGACGGAGTAGCTAATTTAAAGGATAATTATGGAGTGACTCCTGGATTGGCTGTTGTGCTGGTCGGTGACGATCCTGCATCTGCGGTGTATGTAGGAATGAAGCAAAAAGCTGCTCTTAAGGCAGGGATGGAATCCAGGGACATTCGACTTTCAGGCAACATTTCCGAGGACCAACTTATCCGGGAAGTAAGTGAGCTTGGTAAAGACCCAGATTTGCATGGGATCCTGGTTCAATTGCCGTTGCCTGAGCACATAAATGTTACCAAGATCATTGGGGAGATTAACCCATCTAAAGACGTCGATGGGTTACACCCAATAAATGTTGGTTTGATGGTACAGGGAAGAGAAAGGTTTGTTCCTGCAACGCCGGCGGGGATACAACAATTGTTGGTTCGCACTGGTTATGATCCAGAGGGCAAGCACATTGTGGTGTGCGGTCGGAGTGAGATAGTTGGCAAACCACTAGCGATACTGTTGATGCAGCGGAAACGATCTGCCAATGCCACTGTAACGGTCTGCCACACCAGGACCAAAAATTTGCCTGAAATGACTCGCCAAGCAGACGTGCTCATAGCGGCTATGGGTCAACCTGGGATAATTACAGCTGATATGGTCAAACAGGATGCCGTGGTAATTGACGTAGGAACTAATCGTATTGATGCTCCGGAAAAGAAGCGTGGTTATAGACTCGTTGGAGATGTGGATTTTAATAAGGTTTCGGAGAAGGCATCTGCTATAACGCCAGTGCCTGGTGGAGTGTGACCTATGACCATTGCGATGCTGTTGAGTAATACCCTAGATTCAGCTAAATGGATCGCAGAGAACAACCTCTAGTGCAATTCCAGTGTCAGTAGCTGGACTGGAAGCCCGGGATTTCGACTATGATCTGCCTGAAGATCTGATCGCTCAGGTTCCTGTTGAGCCCCGTGACCACTCGCGGCTAATGGTGATTGGACGGTCGGACGATTCCATTAGACATCATAGATTTCATGAATTGCCACAACTTCTTCGGCCAGGCGATGTACTCGTATTCAACGATAGCCGCGTAATTCCGGCACGGTTGTATGGTCAAAGTTCGCCATTGGGCTCTACGATTGAACTGCTTCTTCTTGAATCTAAAGGCAAAGGAATGTGGAAGACATTAGTTAAGCCTGGAAGGCGGATGAGAGAAGGGGCTTTATTTGAGATCTATGGAGGTGGGCATCGTATTACTGGTGAAGTCATTACTGTAAACGGAGATGGTTCAAGGATCGTGTTTCTTTCGGACGAGAGCTGCTTGGATGAGATGGGTGTAGTTCCATTACCGCCATATATCCGAGAACCCTTGGATAATCCCGAACGGTACCAGACTGTTTATTCGAGGATCCAAGGGAGTGTAGCAGCACCTACTGCAGGTTTGCATTTTACAGCCGAGTTACTGAAACGAGTACGTCGATCAGGAATTGAGCTCGCTTTCGTAACTCTCCATGTCGGGTGGGATTCCTTTCGGCCAATAGCGACAGGAGATATTTATTCTCACCAGATGCACTCAGAGTACTGGGAGCTAAAGCAGGATGCTGCAAATACGATCAATTGTGCAAAGATAGAGGGAAGACGAGTAATTTCTGTAGGCACGACAGCCGTCAGGCTTTTGGAACAGGCTGCCTCAATTAATGTAGGAGAGCCAGAGGACAGTCTGTCCGCAGGTTCGGGATGGACCAATCTTTTCATCTACCCTGGGTATGACTTTAAGATCGTTGATGCTTTGATCACAAACTTTCATTTGCCAAAGTCCACGTTGTTAATGCTAACCAGTGCTTTTGCTGGTCGTGAGCTAGTGCTTCGTGCGTATAAAAATGCCGCTGCACATAGATATCGGTTTTATAGTTTTGGAGATGCAATGTTAATTGTTTAGTGGTTATCTTTGGATCAATGGATATGGTGGATCAATTAGCCAAGGGTGGGATAATTGGTAGTTATTGTGCAGGCGTACAATGGACGGATTGGCTTTTTATAAACAGGTTTAGCTTGAGGCAATCAACTTGATTTCAGTGTAGCGAACCATAAAGACAAGCCTCGTTTGAAAAACCATTGCTAATTTGAACCTAAGAATTCGACTGGCAACTGATCCTTAATTTCACTGCTATCTAGCGTTATCGCTGCATGAGATCGATAGTTGGCTCGCGGTGGGAGTGAACAGTGTAGGTTAAGGATGAAGAACCACCTCCCTCGACATTTGCCTCTACTTCAAGAGAACTGGGTCCTGTCAGGTAACTAAGCCGTTCACCATTGATGCGAAATGGTCTATCGTGCCCTGGGTAGAACACATTTGAGGTCGCGAGCATTTTCTCAACACTCTCAGTGGCATCGTTTACGTCCCAAAAAATATTGTATGGAAGCTTTCGCTTGACAGTACCTCCGTCTGGAAGCGCATCTCCGGCGACCACCACTTTTTCTCCTTCATGTTCGACTGATATACTAATATGTCCCCTCGTATGTCCCGGTGTATCAATTATGGAGACCCCTTTAACTACCTCGTCGCCATCTGAGATGGGGTTTACCTTGAGTTTTGAGAGCATGTCTGTGAAATAGCTAGCAGACATCACGTCGTGTCGGTTAGGGTTCTTGGCGTAGTCGATTTCTTTAGGGTGGACGAGAATTCTTGAGTGGTTGAACAGATCTGTATTTTGGCAGTGATCCCAATGAAGATGAGTCAGTACGACTATATCAATGTCTTCAAATCCAAGATTACGGCTTTCGAGTGCTTTCATTAGCCAGAGGCGTCGTGACGCTGGACCAGTATCTATAAGGATTCGGCTATTATCCGTCTCTACAAGCGATACTGTTGAATATCCTACGTTGCCCTGATCTGTTACGAGTGCAAACCCGTAAGTCAGTACGTCAAGTTTTGACATGAATTGACCCTCCTCCAGTCAAGTGATTGCGCTTAAGGTGGTATTTTCCGAACTTGTTATTTGGAAATCTGGTCTATGGCTTGCTGTTGTATTTGGAAAAGAGAGCGGATGCCAGATTCTGCTAGTGATAGGATGTCTTCGAGAGTTTTCCTAGGGAAAGCGCCTTCTTCTGCGGTACCCTGTACTTCAATGAAATCTCCTTTATCAGTCATAACGATATTGAAGTCCACGGCGGCTCGATAATCCTCCTCGTAGTCCAGATCAAGCAGGGGTTCTTCATCTATTACTCCTACGCTGGTGGCAGCTACAGACCACTTCATCGGGATAGTTTCCAGATCCCTATTTCGCTCCAGTCCGCTTAGGGCCTGATACAAGGCTACGTATGCACCGGTGATTGCTGCGGTTCGGGTTCCTCCGTCGGCTTGTAGTACATCGCAATCCACGGTAAGGGTTCGCTCTCCCAATTTATTTAGATCCACAGCGGCTCTGAGGGATCTGCCAATTAAACGTTGTATTTCCTGTGTCCGTCCCCTTGGCCTGCTACCTTCTCGGCGGGTACGAGTTGTTGTAGATCTTGGCAGCATCGAGTATTCAGCAGTAATCCAACCTTGACCGCTGCCCTGAAGGAAACGAGGAACACCATTCTCTATCGATACAGCACAGAGGACACGAGTTAGCCCTGTGTCAATTATTACAGAGCCTTCGGCGAAAGCCTGTACCCCTGTTTGAATATGGGTTTTACGTAGCTGGTTGTTACTACGTCCATCGGATCTTACCAAGGCTATACCTCCAACGATATATATATGTCTATGTTACAGCACACTTGCAGAGAGGTTCATTTAGAGAACTCGCGAAGATACATGAAACGAATCTCAGAACGAGTTTTTCCATCTTCCATTCCATATACTGCGGCTATAGATTTATCAGATATTTGTACTAAAGATGCATACATCATTGGGCCTGTATGTCGATCGATAATGATTTCTTCTGTATTTGGTGTCCAGCTAACCCCGTCATCTTTTGAAACTCTTAGGGCGGGTAAACCGAGATTTCTACCGATCTTGGATCGATAGGCAGTGATGATGAGACCTGATTTGAGTAGGAGCGTACTTGGCGTACCTGATCCCCTGAAGGCAGATGATGGTTGAGCCCATGTTTTTCCCAGGTCATTGCTGATACTTGTATGGATGTTTGGGAAAAAACCGTCGGAGCGAATAGTTGCAAGAACACCACCGGTTTTTAACAAGAGCAGATTAGGCTCTTGGTAGGGTTTGTTATCTTCGATACCGTTTCCTATTGTTGTTTTATTACTCCACGATCGCCCACCATCGGCAGATCGAATTACAAATGCGGACGGATATCTGCCTCCCTCGTGGTTTCCATAATATGCCAGTAACAGGTCACCATCTGGCAGCTCTAGTATTGGAGCAGATGTCGCAACAAATAATCCTGTTCCTACCTCTATCGGCTTGTCCCATGTTTCCCCGTCATCGGTTGAGTGTATGACATTTAGTCCGTTACGGATTGTCGACCGGGCAGAGATATCATATTTGAAATAATTTACGATCAGTGTACCGTCCGAGAGCAATGTAATGTTAGGATCACGTAGATCAAACGTCGGATGATCTATCACAGAGGACTCTGTAGACCATGTTGATCCGCCATCAGTACTTTTCTTGAGGACAATGGCACCCCTGTCCGTGACGTGGAACTTGCCTTTCCGGTACACGACCAAGAGAGTTCCGTTTTGTAGTTTTACTAGTCCAGGGAACGCGTTATAGTTTTGGTCTCCAACTATAACGTTGTAGGTGTCATCTGAGGGTATGATCTGGGCTTGAGGGGTTTGGAATGGACTGGAAGTTCTTGTGGGATTCTGTAGCGACGATGTAAGTGTTGACAGAGGGGTAGGGTAGATAATACTGGGTGATGCATCGGCTAAAGTACTTGGATTATCTGCTGGCATAATATTATCCCAGCTATCTTTTTGAAAGATCTTGCATGCCATTAAAAGAATGACTAGGAAACAAAAAACTAGGCTTATAACTAACCGACGTACTTTAAAAATGATTGGGCAGTTTTTTCCATTAGCTAATGACCTAGCAGTGGAAGTAACCAAATCCAAATATGGGGGAGTGACACGCATATTTCCTCAATATGGCGAGCTTGTCAGCCCATTCGATGTGAGTCTTGTTCGAGTGTATAGGAGTTGGACGGCCATTGGTAATGACCACGGAAAGGTTCAAACCATATCCTCCAGATTCCTTGACTGTTATTAGGGCGAAACTATAATTGACGAGTATTGCCAACACTTTATTAAAGATAGAAACAGCTAATGAGTAGCAGCGATAGCGTACAGCAAGTAAAAGAAATCGAAACCCAAGCCATGGAAGAGCTTGATGCCACTGTTGATGTTGAAGATCTGGATCGGTGGCGCATAGCATATCTGGGACGAAATGGACATCTGACTCAAGTATTACGGGGACTTGGTTCCCTTGACCCAAGGGACAGGCGCGTTGTAGGTGCGGAAGCAAATCGTGTCAAAACTGCTTTAGAATCTCGAATGGAGGCACACAAACTTGATCTTCGCAACAGCGCAATAACTGAGCAACTTTCACAGAAACATATAGATGTTACTCTACCTGGATGGCCTGCACCCCAGGGGCGTCTTCACCCAATCACCCAGACCATAAGAGAGATCACAAGTGTGTTTAGATCAATGGGATTTGGAGTCGAAGAAGGTCCAGAAGTCGAGTGGGAAAGATACAATTTCGACATGCTGAACATACCTAAAGATCACCCCGCTCGTGATATGTGGGACACTCTCTGGGTCGACTATATGGATCAGGACGGAACCAGGCCAATGTTGCTGAGGACACACACCTCGCCAATGCAAGCCCGCATAATGGAGTCCACTGACCCTCCGGTACGTGTGATTGTGCCGGGCAAAGCATTTCGTTACGAGGCTACGGATGCTACACATGAATGGCACTTTCAACAGGTCGAGGGTTTAGCTGTTGACGAAGGTATAACTTTCGCGGATCTAAAGGGCACACTGTTCGAGTTTGCTCGTCAAATATTTGGAGAAGAGCGCCGAGTTCGTTTCCGCTGTGATTTTTTTCCATTCGTTGAGCCTGGTGTAGACATGTCTATAGATTGTTTTAAGTGTGATGGAGAAGGATGTCGTATTTGTGGGAAAAGCGGCTGGATAGAAATTTTAGGAGCTGGGATGGTCCACCCTACTGTTCTTGAGGGGGTCGGATACGATTCGAAGAAATATTCTGGTTTTGCTTTTGGAATGGGAGTTGAGAGAATTTGTATGCTTTTGCATGGTATTGACGACATTCGCCTGTTCTACAACAACGATCTCCGTTTTCTTCGACAGTTTTGAAGAAAAATCCAGTTCGATATAAGTCGAGGATATCATCACAATTGATATGACAGGCCAGTAAATGCTTATACCCGTTTCTTGGTTAAAAAAATATGTCCCGGTTTCTGCTTCTCCAGCCGAACTCGCATATAGACTTACGATGGCTGGAACTGAGATTGGTGGGATTGACGTGATTGGGGCTAACTGGGAACATGACAAGATTTTGGTCGGATGTGTTCTTGAGATTGCCCCACATCCGAATGCAGACCGGCTTACCTTGCCGACCCTTGATTTGGGAGATGGTGAAAAGGTGACCGTGGTATGTGGTGCACCTAACATTGCGGTCGGTCAGAAGATCGCGTTCGCTAGAGAGGGCGCGATGTTGTTAAGCAACAAAAGCGGCAATATAGAACCCTTGAAGAAAGCGAAAATCCGGGACATCGTTTCTTCAGGAATGGTATGTTCAGAACGGGAACTAGGGCTAGGTGAAAATCACGAAGGTATACTAGTTCTAGATAATGATGTACAGATTGGTACACCCCTAGTCGATCTACTTGGAGATGCGATCCTGGATGCGGATGTGACCCCTAACAGACCTGATTGTTTATCGGTATTGGGCATCGCCCGAGAGATTGGTGCCATTACAGGTGCTCAGGTATCTGAACCAGAAACAAGTTATCCAGAGATTGGTAAGAAAATAAGTGACAGGGTGACGGTAGAGATTCAAGATACTGATTTGTGTGGTCGATATACCGCTGGGTTGGTTGATGATATCAAGGTAGGACCTTCGCCTGAATGGCTACGGGAATTGTTGATTAAATCTGGCCAACGCCCAATCAATAACGTGGTTGATATCACGAATTTCGTTATGCTCGAGTATGGCCAACCGATGCACGCCTTTGATTTCGACAAATTAGATGACAACAGGATCATCGTTAGGCAAGCTCGGAAAAAAGAAAATATAGCAACATTAGATGACGAAACACATGATCTAATACCTCCAATGCTAGTTATTGCCAATTCATCATGTCCTGTTGCGATTGCGGGAGTAGTGGGTGGGGTAGCTACCAGCGTTGATGAAAATACCGTATCTGTGCTTTTGGAGTCCGCAAACTTCAATTCCACGAATACCCACCGCACCAAGAGGGCCATTGGTGTGGCAACAGAGTCTTCTTACAGATTTGAGAGAGGGATTCGGGATGATCTAGCTCCCCGTGCCTTGAAAAGAGCAGTGGCCTTGTTGGTAGAGATTGCAGGAGGCACCGCAGCCACTGGGATAATCGACGTTTTCCCGGATCCTGAACCGGTGCGCCAGGTTAATGTTACTAAAACGCGGGTGAAGCAGGTTCTTGGCATTGATATCTCAATGTCCCAGATTCAGGAAGTGCTTGAATCTTTGGGATTTGAGATGTGTGATAGTGACAAAGACAAACTACTAATGCAGGTTCCATATTGGAGATCAGACGTAAAAATCGAAGATGATGTAATCGAGGAGATCGCGCGTATTATCGGATATGAGGAAATTCCTACCTCTGTAATATCGGCACCAATTCCGCACCATGCACCAAGGCCGTTCGAAGAATTGAGAGAACAAGTTCGAGACGCTCTTGCGAATGCAGGTATGCAGGAAGTCATTACTTATTCTTTGACTAACCGGGAGATGCTTGATCGTATCGGTGTCCTCGAGGGTATCCCCGAACCTCTTCAATTGACAAATCCGATGAGCCGTGATCTTCAGGTACTCAGGACAAGTCTTCGAGCTGGAATGTTTCGTACGTTGGAGACAAATCTTCGTATGTCACGTGGTGAAGGACTAAGGCTATTTGAAATTGGACGAATCTTTATTCCTAGGGAACAGGATCTTCCAGATGAAAAACAGGTAGTAGTAGGCGCTTTTTCAGGTCCGCGATTTCCTGCATCTTGGCTCGTGGATCCACATAACCTAGATTTCTTTGATGCCAAGGGCGCTCTGGAGGTCCTGTTTGCACATATTGGTGTAGATGCGATCTATGAACCATCTGAAGACTCGATAATGCTTCCTGGGAGTATTGCACAATTACTTGTTGGAGATAGACCAGTGGGATTGGTTGGAGAAGTACACCCGGCGGTGCTTGAGGGATTTGATATTTCGGATACTACAGTAGCGATGTTTGAAATTGATCTCAGAACACTCTTTGAAGTTTCAGGTCAAAAAACTATTGGTTATTTTCCTACCAATCGATATCCAGAATCAGAACGCGACATAGCGATTACCGTAGATGAGAACATACCGTCCACACAGATCCAAAAAATAATAGATCGGCATAAGCTTGCAAAAGAAAGCCAGCCATTTGATTTGTATACTGGTGTAGGTGTGCCGGCTGGAAAAAAATCTATTACATATCGAGTCATATTTCAATCAGAAAAGGCAACCCTAACTTCAGAAATAATAGACAGGGCACAGGGAGACATACTTCGACAGTTAGAGCGTGAACTAGGTGCAGAACTCAGAACTCAGTGAGACAACGGCCAGTTGCTTTTCAAAAAATCATCAAAACCCCTGTATTAGCACAATCCGTAGTCGTTAACTAAACTTAAATAGATAACCTACCAGTTAGTGGAATTAGTTTCGTAGTGTGTAAGTAAAGCCCTAAGTTGATAATCGAGACTACTCTTCCCTGGTGGAACGAGTAGATATCCAGTTTTATATAAGCATTGGTAGAACAATTTCACGACCATAAAGATGAGATGATGATCAGTGTAGAGGAGGCCCGTATTCGTATACTTGGCCACTTCGACATTCTTGATCCTGAATTTAAGCCTATCCTTGATGCTCAAGGACAGGTTCTAGCGCAGGATGTGGTAGGTCCATTTGATCTTCCGCCTCTGGACAATTCCGCGATGGATGGGTATGCGATCGTATCCGGAGATGTGGCAGAAGCTTCTCCATATAATCCTGTAACTCTTAGAGTAGTAGGATTTTTAGCAGCGGGACAGGTTCCGACAAAAAATGTTGTGCCTGGCACTGCGATCAGGATCATGACAGGAGCACCTATACCCGATGGTGCTGATGCTGTAGTTCCATTTGAAAATACGGACGAAATGGATCGTAAATCATCGGGCCGGGAACTTTCAGAGATCGATGTAAGAATAGAGGTACCCGTATCAGCCAATATTCGATCAGCAGGTGATGATGTTAAGAAGGATGATCGAGTAATCCCAAAAGGAAATACCCTAGGTGCGGCGGAGATAGGGGTGCTAGCTTCTCTTGGTTACGAACACGTCAATGTATTCCGGCGACCTATCGTAGCTATCATTGCGACTGGTAATGAACTCTTGGGTATAGGAGGCGAACCTGAAGTTGGAAAGATTTACGATAGCAATAGCTACAGCTTGGCCGCCTCTGTAAGGAATGCCGGCGGTGTACCTAGATTGGTTGGAATTGCACTTGATGATGTGGACGATCTCAGCAACAAACTTGAAGCTGGCTTGTCGTCTGACATACTCTTGACGTCAGCGGGTGTATCCAAGGGCGATTATGACATAGTCAAGGACGTTATAGCCGACCGTGGACAGATCGACTTGTGGTCTGTACGAATGAGGCCGGCCAAACCCCTGGCGTTTGGTATGCTGGACCTAAATAAAAATAACCCAGTACCCCACTTAGGGCTTCCTGGCAACCCGGTAAGTGCCTTAGTAGGCTTTGAACAATTTGGACGTCCAGCTATACGAAAGATGATGGGTCACAAAAAACTAGATCGCCCAACGATCTGGGCAACTCTTGAAGAGCCTATCTACAATTATGATAATCGCAAGGTGTTCGCACGTGTTGTGGTAAAGAAACGGAAAGGTCGGTACTTTGTTAACCTAACAGGAAATCAGAATTCGAACATATTGACATCCATGACTCGTGCTAATGGTTTAGCTATTTGTCCTGAAGACCTTCCTGTGAAGGAGCCGGGGCAGTTGGTTGAAGTGCAAATGTTAGATTGGCCTGAAGAGGTCTTCTAATATTGATAAGGTAGCAATCGGAGAATCGAATTACACTAGTTTCAAGAAAGCAGGTACATCAAATGGCCGAAAAATCTACATCGCAGCCTAAATACAGATTGGACACGAAAAATGAACATGCAAATACCTCGTCACTATCGGTCTTGATAGCTGAACGCAAATGTTACCAGCATCGTCCAGTGGAAAATCAGCACTCTGTACTGGACACTAGGCCCGAGGATCATATTCGTGAAATCCGGGAACACTGTTCGAAAACTCCGGACTACCTTTTGCCTGACACCCCTATAAAGGAAGCCATATTTAGGATGATGATAGCCGGTGGTAACAAGTCGGTGACTCCCCTACAAGTTAGCGATCATCTGTCGGATAGGTGGGCTACAAGTGGACAACCTCGTTACATATCAGAGGGTGTTATACAAAATATCATGGACAACAGTAAGAATTGGTTCATCCACCCGGTTGCAGATCAAAAAAGAAGATAGGTTTTTATACCGGTACTAGGTAGAAAGCTGCTTTACCTAGTGTGGTATCTGGATAGAAGATTTTACGTTGTACAACAACACAGATGCGTAGTAATGCATACCCCTTTCCCATAAGAATAACTAATCCCGCACTTTACTGACCTCCAGTTATTCAAACTTGGAGTGGTTGCTATTGTTCTCAAAGCAGTGAAAGCTAAGGGAATTTCATCCTATATCTAGAGGATGAAATTAAGAATTCCCACGCACTACTTGCTATTTTTGCCTCGGCAAGGAATGCCTATTTCCCGCTCACAGTGACGCCTGCCATATCCTCGATGAAATTGGCGATCGCGGCGTGATCAGCATCTGCCTTACCATCATTCATTAAAGACCCTAGCATCTGTTGTATTAGGCTTGTGACGGGCAATGGAACACCAATTTCCTTGCCAGTTAGCAAAGCATTGTGGAGATCTTTCTGGTGTAGGCGTATCCGGAATCCCGGATTGAAGTTGCCTTCGATAATCATGGGCGCCTTAGCATCCATAACAGTACTCCCAGCCAGTCCGCCCCGGATGGCTTGGTACACAGTATTGGGATCAAGTCCAGCCTTTTTGGCAAGTACGAGAGCTTCACAAACCGCTTCGATATTTGCCGCGACGATTATCTGGTTGGCGAGCTTGGTCGTGTTGCCGGCGCCATAGTCACCACAGAGGACTATACTTGCGCCGAGAATACTGAACATATCTTTGTATTGGTCGAAGACTTCCTGTTTTCCTCCTACCATTATCGCGAGGGATCCATCTATAGCTTTAGGTTCTCCCCCACTAACTGGGGCATCAAGGAAATCCACCTGTGCTGTTTCGCATGCCACAGCAATTTTTTGAGATGTGCCAGGTGCTATAGAACTCATGTCTATTACTGTTGATCCAGCTGAAGCACCTTCAAGCACGCCGCCTTCACCTAAAATCGCTGCCTCAGAATCAGCTGAATCTGGGACCATTGTGATTACCACAGGGGTTCTTTCTGCAACCTCTCGGGCACTTCCTGCAGCTTGGGCACCGTCTGTAACTAGCTCTTCAACGGAGGTGCCAACGACGTCGTAGACCGTTAACGAATATCCGGCCTTGATTAAATTTCTGGCCATCGGCCGACCCATGATACCGAGTCCTACAAAACCCACATCTTTGTTATCCATTTGAGTCTCCTTTTGGGACAAGATTGATTTGGATGCTTTGTCATATTGAGAGGATTAAGAGTGCATCACATTTTTGATACCTTGCATTATTGAAGAGCGCGGTACTAGCGTCAAGGACCCAGTGACAATTAACTTGTTCCTATCAACTATCAATTAACCCCGAACTCCTTGGTTATCTAAAAAAATTGTTTGCAGAACCTTAATGTGAGATCTAATGACAAGTGATATCTTTTGTATAGAACAAGTTTTTATACGAAACTGAATTGTAAGGACTTGTGTTTATCAGTACTGGTGTCAGGTAGAAGTATCTTGTTGAAATAGACTGATATGAGGAAATCCGGATGTATCGTTGGTTGATATAGGAGATTGTTTAATGAAAGATATGCCGACCACAACAGTAGATCTAAGTTGGAACGGGGATCTCAGTTTTTCATCTACTGATTCCTCCGGTCACGAGATTGTTGTTGGGGCTCCTGAGGAACCCTCCAAGGAATTTGAGGGTTTCAAGCCAGGAGAGATGATGCTCACTAGTCTGGCTGGCTGTAGTGGTATAGATGTTGTTGGTATTCTTCGCAAGCAGAGACAGAATATAACAGGCATTACTATCAAGGTAACTGGCATTCAAGAGCCGGAAGCGCCATGGACTTGGATAAAAGCCCACCTAGAATACGTAGTAATGGGCCGAGATCTTGAGGCTACCCGTGTCCAACGTGCCATTGAATTATCGGAAGAGAAGTATTGTTCGATAGGTGCTACTCTGGGGGCTACGTGTAAAGTATCCTCCACATTCAATATAGTGGAGATTCCTGAATAATCCTGGAATACTATCCTTGCGATAAAGTTTATGGATGTATACTCGATTACCCATGTGCATTTGTCTCAACTTCGGGATGTTAGTGTTGTCGAATGGAAGAGCCGATTTTTTAATTGAAAATTAATTTAACCAATAAATAGTAGCTGGTATCAAAGCAGGATGTAATTTCCAATGGCTATCTGGGAACCGACTTATGTGTAAGGTGGAATCTAAAATAACAGACCAGGTATTCATTGGCGGTACCTAATAGATATAATATTTGAATGGGATTGAATAACGGATTTAAATAGGTGTACTCGTGACGTTTTTGCCACCCACCTCGTCTCTTGCTTTAAAGGAATGGGCAGTTGCCATTAATGCCTTAAAGAATGGTGATCAGGTAATGATATTACGAAAAGGGGGGATCCATAGGGAAGATAAAGACTTTCGTATCGTACATCCGGAGTTCTTATTGTTCCCGACATATGAGCATCAGGCTGTGGATTTACTGAAACCCATGGCTAGATCCCAGCTTACAGCTTCGATTGCGGAAGACGATATCCCTGGATTGGTCACCATCTCGTGGTGGGCAGAGGCTACAGATGTGTTTGAGCTCCGTGACGACGATACCTTGTCACGGCTGTCGTCTTTCCATATTTGGGATAACGGATATGCTCAAAAACGACTCCACTGGCGCCCAAAGAATCCACTCACTATTGCGCTTTTACGTGTATATACCCTCCAGCAACCGCAAGCTCTGCCGGTCTTAGATGAGTATTTAGGATGTAAATCATGGGTAGATCTTGGACAGGAAGTACCTCTTGGATTCATGGAACCAGTTCTAGAGGATATGGATTACAGATCTAGGGTTCAGGCTATTTCGGAAGCCTTGGGATCAAGTCCTAGCAAGCCATCCTAGTATTATCTAAGAGACGCTTCGATTCTTTCGGTTCTTACGATTCCTGCCACGGCGGCGCTTATTTCTCCAGCTTGGATGTAAACGCTTCATTTCGGTTTCTATGAGTCTGAAGTCTTTTTGAGGCAGAAGATGTAGTGTATCCACGAATGCCAATGGCCACCTCTCTGGGGGCCAACGTTTAATGTAATCGAGCCTGGGAGCAAGGGCAAGAGCATCAATATATGACTCTTCTTCCATTACGATATACGGTTTGAGTTTGACTCGATATGGATAATCCTCGCTTCTTCCATTCTGGCTCTCCCAAACGGGAGTCGAATCCTCGTAGTATTTGGAAGTTACCATTGCAATAGCAGTCCATTTTTTGAGACCACTTACGTAGTACAAGATGCTGTCGTCTGGCTCCATACGTTGGGCTCGACGACGTTGAGTTCTTTTCATTCCGTGTAGAGTGAAGCCCAGATCTCTGGTAGTTTCGAAGTCTTCAGATGTCTGGACCGCCATCCAGTAATTCTTAGGCATCCTACAGACCTAACACTAGTAAACTTATCAACATTCTATCATCTGGGAGCTGAATACTTGGATCTAATTTCGGGTGGTAGTGTTGGAAAAAAGACTAATGACAATTACGCCAGTTACTATAAGGGCGATTCCTAGATAGGCGGCGACATCCAATTTTTGACGAAAAACTGCTATACCAATTAAAGTGATTAATACTATCCCTACCCCTGACCAGACGGCGTAAGTAATTCCGATTGAAATATACTGGAGTGTCTGTGCCAGGAAATAGAATGAAATTCCGTATCCGATCACTACTATTATGGCTGGACCAGGTCTAGTGAACCCTGAGGAAGCTTTTAGTGAAGTCAAAGCTATTACTTCGGCAGAAATGGCTAACACTAGGTAGAACCAACCTTTATGCATTAAAGAACACTCTCCCCCAAAGCATTTAATACTAATTCATATTATTTGTTGGGGTATATGGTCTTCGGCAGGTATTATTCCTAATTTACCTGTTTGGTAGTCTTTAAACGCAGCCATTAATTCTTGCTCGGTGTTCATCACGAATGGCCCACCCCAAGCTATTGGCTCACGAATAGGTTGTCCTCCTAGAATAAGTAACTCCAAATCATCTGACCTGCTGTCTTGGACCATGCTTGCGGTTACATTTATAAATTCGCCTTCACCAAACTGTATAGTTTGTCCAGACTTAATTTGAACGCGTTCTTCTCCCGCATACCCATGCCCAGCTAACACATATCCAATAGCATTGAATTTTGGTTCCCAAGATAGATTTAGGGAGGAGCCCCGGCTAATACTGGAGTGAACAATGGAAATCGGTGTATGTGTAATCCCTGGCCCATAGTTTCCATCTATGTTTCCGGCTATAACCCTGATTAACGAACTTGCGTCTTGGGATGCCAGTAGTTCCAGTTTGCTAGAATGGATATCTTGATATTTAGGATTAGACCATTTTAATTTAGCAGGCAGATTGACCCAAATTTGAACACCATGGAATAATCCACCTTTGAGTACAGCTTCTTCTGTTGGGGCTTCAATATGTAATACCCCAGCACCAGCCGTCATCCACTGAGTGTCACCGTTTCCTATGATTCCGCCCCCGCCGTTTGAATCTTTATGTTGGAAGACCCCGTCTATGAGATAGGTAACCGTTTCAAAACCTCTGTGAGGGTGCCATGGTGTTCCTTTAGCTTCTCCAACCTCATATTCTACTTCTCCCATTTGGTCCATCATTACAAAAGGATCAATGCTTTCCAAAGAAAGTTCTGCGAAAGCTCTCCTTACAGGGAATCCTTCTCCTTCAAATCCAGAGGGTGCACCAACAATTTTTTGAATTTTTCTCGATATAGCTGAGTCCTTGATGGGGGCAAGTCTTTTCAAAGCCATTATGTTTTCAACTGTTATTGCGGGCATATTAATCACCATCCTTAGAACAATACGAATTTATATGAAGTATCCTCCGGAAGTACTGGCTTTCCCAGCCTGTCCTAATTAGAAAAATCTCAAAATCTAATCTGACTATATCAGCCATAGTGCTCAGCGGTACAAAAGTTTAACTTGTGACCTTTAAAATGAAATCTAGTAAATTATCTAAGGTAATATTTGAGTCGCACAGCGATTGTTCCAACTCAGATTCGAATGTATTCTCGGTAGATCTCGAGTATCATCCATGATGATGAGAGTGATTTGGTGTACAAAATCGATGTTAGGGATGTCAGGGACTACATACCTTTAACTTGATAGGAGAAAGAATATGGTGGTTTATAAGGCGGCGTTGATTGGATGCAGTAGGATGGGAGCGTTTATTGATAACGAAGCTGGTGTTAAGCAAGGAACACGATCCCCAAAATCTCATGCAGCGGCGTTTGAGGCATGCCTTCGTACTGAACTTGTAGCTTGTTCAGATCTCCGTGTTGATGTGATGCGCCAGGTTGGACGACGCTTTGGTGTTCCTCACGAGAAACAGTACACAGATTATAAAGATCTGATCGAGAACGAGAGACCTGACATCATTAGCATAGCGACGCAGCCTGAGCCTAGAGCAGAGATTGTAATATATGCTGCTAATCATGGTGTTAAGGCGATTTATGCCGAGAAACCAATGGCAGCGTCGATGAGCGACGCCGCTGAGATGGTGGATGCTGTAGAGCGGAATGGAGTTCATTTTGTTCTAGGAACTCACCGTCGATGGGATTCTGGATTCGACAAAATGCTGGAATTAATTAACGGTGGCCAATTAGGTGCTCTTCAGAGTCTAACCACGTTTGATACTGGTCCTCTGTTTAACAATGGCAGTCATTATCTCGATTTACTCTTAAGACTAAACAACGATAAACCCGTGGCATGGGTCCAGGCTAGCCTGCCAAATCCTGAAGGCATTTTTGACGGAGATTTGGTCCTACAAGATCCGGCGGCGCACGGTATCATACAGTTTGAAAATGACGTCACTGCTTATGCACAACTTACTCGGCGTCGTGGTGAGCATGAAGCTGTACTGGAACGCGGGGTAATAACTGCGCTAAATTCGGGGAGCGAGTTTGCCCTCCGATGCCAATCAGCACCAGATTCAAAGGGAAGATCAAAGCTTGTAGCAGCCGATTTTCCTGTTTACGATCCTCCGAGTGCTACCGTGCAGATCGTATACGATTTAGTCCATTCTCTCGACACAGGCAAATCTCCTCGTGGAGGAGTTCGTGTGGCTTATGCGAGCACCGAGATAATATTTGGATTCATAGAATCTCATCGACAGGGCGGACGGCGGATAGAGTTTCCATTAGAAAATAACAACTTGAGACTTGAGCGTAATATCACACCCAAAAAACCAAGATACCAATAATCTTAGACTGGGACGGATCAGATGACTGCGCCCATGAATATGTTCGCGTACCGTGAGGATAGAATTTGAGCTTAGGAAAGGCCTATTCGCCGCGCCTCAGGACCCGGCCGGGTCGGGCACCAGTGTGCTTATTTTCCCACACCACGGGTGTACCAGCTACGAGAACGTAAGGAATTCCGATAGGGTACTGGTGGGGTTCCTCGAAGCTCGCTAGATCCATGACCGTACTTGGATTGAAGATAACCAAGTCGGCGACGAAACCCTCTTTTACTATACCCCGGGTTTTCAGCCCAAGTCGCTGTGCTGGGAATCCAGACGACTTACGGATTGCTTCCTCCAAAGTCAAAACGGAAGGTTTTTGGCGTACATACCTACTAAGTAGGCGGGGGTATGTACCGTAGAAGCGAGGGTGAGGAGCTGTTTTAGCGTAGTATCCTGTTGGTGATATGGCATTGCCGTCAGATCCGATCATCCCCTGGGGTTGGGCGAGAAAGTATCGTATATCACTTTCTATCCGGTTATGGAAAACGGCTGACACGATGTCCTTTTCCTCGTGAATTAAACGGAGGACAGTTTCAGCAGGATCTTCCCTGGTCTCGTCGGAGATCTCTTGGATTGAGCGCCCGATTGCGCCCTTATTCTTTTCCGAAATCAAAGATGAAATGACAGCGGCATCCCAGCTTGGAGTCTCTCTGCCGTCTGCCCCTTCGGCGGTTTCATTCCTGGCGAGATCTCTAAGCGATGGATCAGCCAGGCGGGCCATCATATCCTTGTTCTCGCCCTCTCTGACCCAGTTAGGGATGAGCTGATGCAGATCTATGCCTGCTGCCGTGTATGGATACATGTCGAAAACGATATCCACCCCTTCTGAATATGCTTGCTCAAATATTTTGATCATAGCTGGACCACTACCGTGAACCCTGCTATCTGTGATCGCAATATGGGAAAATTGTACCGGAATATTCGCTCTATGCCCGATTTCGACGGCTTCCTCGATCATTTTCAGGTGCCAGCCTGCGTCATTACGGGCATGTGTTGCGTAGAAGGCACCATCATATCGAGCAGCTGATTTGGAAAGTTCTACTATTTCATCTGTGGTCGCGTAACAAGATGGAGTAAGAGTTAGGCCAGTAGTGATACTAAATGCCCCTTGCTCCATAGCTTCCTCTGTGAGGTACTTCATTTGGTCGAGTTCGTCTTGGTTCGCGGGTCTATTTTCTATGGCCCCGACAGCGATACGCAGCGCACTTTGTCCAAGCTGGGCAGCTACGTTTATGCTTACGCCACTGGAATCTATGGAGCTTGCCCATCCGTCCATTGTCGTCCAGTTCCATTTTGTGTCAGAGGCCATTGTAGTGCCCATCACGCGCTGTAGATCGAGCGGATCGGCCTTGCCTGACGGGAATGGCGAATAGCTGCAGTTTCCAGTGACCTCAGTGGTGACTCCCTGGTGGACTTTGCTCTCGCCTCCCGGGTCCTCTAACAGAGTGACATCGGAGTGGGAATGCATGTCAATGAATCCTGGAGCTATTATGTGTCCAGAAGCTTCAATTATCTTTGAGGCTTCGACATTTCCGACTTTGCCGATAGTCTTGATTTTTCCATCAACAATACCGACATCGGCCTGGTACCGTGTACCTCCTGTACCATCCACTACTGTTCCGTGCCGGATCAGAAGATCAAATGCCAATGTAGCTTCTCCTTGCTGGCGGGATGTAAACTGGGTTTAATCCCACGGTACATCTATACCAAATTCGTGTCCCGCGGTTTCTAAATCCCTTCTATGGTCGGGCCCTACGGGGATGCCTATTGCCCTGAATTCCCGCTCGCGTTCACCCTCGATACCGCCAGCGTAGCTTGCCGACTTAAACCCATCAAGTGGCGCCAGTTCTCTCAGTTTCGCTACTAGTAAATCCATCTCCTTTTTATATTCTGCAGGATCTATGAAAAGACTAACTTGGAAAATGAAAGCAAATCCGCACTGACCAGCACTGAACCGGCGTTTGATCGACCTCCCTCCTGTTGCGGGATTGCCAGCCATTATGCCTCCCCAAGACTGGGCGATCATACCTAGGCCTATACATCGGTAGATAGTGCCCGGAATCCAATCGGCAAGATTAGGCCATTGAGGTGAGATCCGGAGATCGTATACCGGCGCAAAATCGACTACTATCGGAGGTTCGTCGCCAGTAGGAGCACTTATAGAAACAGGCGATCCTATAGCGGGTGTATAAACCGGTTGTCCAGGCTGAAGATCAAGTAGGCTGCCTGCCGTTACAAAGGCGGCCATGTCATGTTTTAGAGGCATTCTGGAATATATACCGGCAGCACCTATATGGCCGTGGTTTCGAGTTTGAAGAACAGCTACTCCAAGTTGCTTAGCCTTTTCAATTGCGAGTTTGGTCCCTTCGTACATTGGGAAGTATCCCAATCCGCCGTCCCCATCCATCACTACACTAGTAGGGCCTTCTCTTAGTACATCGACTTTAGGATCGGGATTAACAGTACCACTACGTATATCTCTAGCGTAACGTTCGATTTGGCGGGTTCCGTGGCTGAACACTCCACGAAGATCGTTGCCGGTTAATAGCTCAGCGATTAGCTCAGCCCGATCTTCTACTAGTCCCGATGCCTTTGCCACTGCAGCGACGAACTTTTGCATCTCAGCATATGGGACTCTAATTGCGTTTTCAGGTGGGAAATTAAGTTTGTAGGTTGACTCGTTCATATGTTGCCTCCGCGAATTGCCGTGAGTTTACTAGCTTCACATAGGATTGACCAAGCATACAGAATGGTTGGTATCGGAATTGGTGAAACGAGCCTCGTACTTGATAGAGATTAATTAAGGATGTAGCGTTGACATTGACCGGCGGTCGCCGGAAGATTCCCAAGGCGGATTTGATTAATACTAGGAGATTACCGATGTCTACTGATTTCATGACATATATTGGAACGTATACCCGGAGAGATAGTGAAGGAGTTTATGTATACAAGCTGGATGGCTCTACTGGTTCTCTTGAATATCGGGGTAAAGCTACAGGGATAGAAAATCCATCGTTTCTCACTCTCGCTCCTGGGAACCGCAACTTGTACGTAGTGTCTGAAATTGATGAATTTGAGGGCCAGGCGACCGGTACCGTGACAGCATATAGTGTTTCGGCCGCCACAGGAGAATTGGACTATCTCAACAGTCAGCTGACTATTGGCACCGTACCCTGTCATGTCCAGGTCAATTCTGCCGGAGGATTTCTCCTCTTGGCTAACTACGGATCGGGTAGTGTTGCCTCGTTTCCTATTCAAACAGATGGAAGCCTTGGTGAGCCGGTTAGCTTTATTCAACACGAAGGATCTAGCATTAACCCGAGCCGACAAAAGGGACCCCATGCCCACTCTATAAATCTAGATTCTTTAAACCGTTTCGCATTTGCGCCTGATCTTGGTACGGATCGCGTGATGTCCTATAGATTCGATGCGGATACTGGTCAACTAGAACCGAACGATACACCATTCGTGACGGTTAACCCTGGAGCTGGCCCGAGGCACTTCGACTTCCACCCGAATGGTCAATATGCATATGTGATTAACGAACTAGATTCAACTATAACAGCGTTTGTCTATGACAATGATCAGGGCACCCTAGATACCATACAGACAGTATCTACTTTACCTGAAGGCTTTAACGAAGAAACCACCTGTGCTGACATACATGTTTCCCCGGATGGACGTTTCGTATACGGTTCAAATCGTGGTCATAACAGCATAGCCAGATTCGCAGTATCCGAGACAACGGGCCGACTTACGCCTATCGGCCACACTCTTACCCAGGGTGCTACTCCCCGGAATTTCGCTATTGATCCTACAGGGAACTTCTT
>CAZSLO010000006.1:0-228549 GCA_964608025.1 uncultured Dehalococcoidia bacterium
CCGCAACCGCCACCGCCACCGCTCATCTGCATATTGGGGTTACTTATAACAAATCCACTTCGCATCAAGCCATCAACATAATCAATCTGTGACCCGTCAACTAGTGGAGCACTCTCGCTGTCAACGAGGACTTGGATATTGGCAGCATCGATCACTATGTCATCCTCATTAGGCTCTTTTTCGACACCAAGCATGTATTGATATCCACCGTTGGGGCCCGGCATTACCATCACACGGAGTAGTGATCCTGCCTCACCCTGTTCCGCCAAAACTTTTTCTAATTGCTTAGCAGCAGCGGACGTAACCTCGATAATCTGTGTTGTCGTCAATTAAAATCCTCCGAGCGGCTGACCTTATCTTCTAACGCATCTAGTTTTCACTATATCTTGATCCTACCATGACCAATTTTCTTGGGTCAATGAAGCATGCGTTAACTTTCTTCAATATACAGTGGTAGAAAATGTACATCTGGACTCACACTCGACCCAAAGATATTATGTGAAGTTACAATAAGATCACCTTGGAGGATCAAGTGACTGAACTCAAAGTTGGCGTCATAGGATGTGGAAAACACGCAGAGAGCCACTTCAAAGAAATAGCCGCGGAACCTAGACTTCATCTATCCGCTATTGCAGAAATCAACCCTGATCGGAGAAATGAGGCAACAGCTACACATAAACCGGATACTAGCTATCGCGATTATCAGGATATGCTTCAACAAACCAACCTTGATATCGTATACGTAGAGACAATGCCTGGCCACCTACTCCCTATAGTTCTTGCATGCTTAAACGAGGGTATCAACACTTCGGTAGAAAAATCCCCCGGCATGACTTCTGACGAGACTAAAATGATGGCTGATGCGGCTCAGAAAAGTAAGGGCAAAGCCATGGTTTCATTTAACCGGAGATACTTTCCGCAGGTGTTGGCGATTCGTGAAAAAATACAAAGAAGAGGTGGTGCAGTCGACGTTGGGGCAACTTACAACAAACCTGTATCTCGACTCTGGCAAGCACCAATTTCCAAGATAGCACCGGACCCAATCATATGCGATGCCATTCATCATGTCGATCTTCTTAGATGGCTAGCCGGACCCTCACAGAACAAAGCTGCAAAGGCCATTGAGGTGCATTCTATAGTCCAAGATGGCCCACGACCTGGAACACATCGCCACAATGCGGCTATCAGGTTCGACACAGGCACTATTGGTGCCATGGTTTGTCAATATGGCGTTGGGTACCGGATTCAAAGAGCCGAAGCCCACGCAGAAGACCTGTCCTTCTATATGGATCTGACGAACAAAGATCGGACCATCGAACAATACGAATCTGACGGCGACAGCACCAGTAAATCTATAGACACTCCCCTAGACCTCCACTCCATAGGTGGTCCTGATTATAACGAGACACGACACTTCGTAGACTGTATATTAGAGGATAGTGCCCCATGGTCTTCTCTAGATGACGCAGTCCACACCATGAAGCTTTGCGAGGCAATCCGCGCCGGCCATACTGGAAAACTAGATTCCCCATAAATTTGATCCTTAATAGTCATTTGAATTTATTAGAGGAGGTTAACAGGGATTAGGAGCAGGACTAGAATCACAAAGTCGATGCCTACTGATTAACCAAGCATATTCAAATTACCAAAGGAGCTAAGAATGGAACTATCTCTGTCCGTTAGGGTAGCTGAGCAACTTTCAAACAAGCGCAATCCAGCAATGTCACTTGAAGCTTTAGCTGAAGTTGCTCTTTCGGCAGGTTACAAAGCACTTTGCATGAGAGCCTCTCAGCTAGGCATACAAACACCCCTTGATGAGGTAAGACAAAAAAGACAGTGGCTTGAATCCAAGGGTCTTGCAGTATCCATGGTAACCGGCGATTTTCCAATTCCAGAAAATACTGACCTCGCACCAGATGCGCTCAAAAACATCGGTCCCTATCTTGACCTAGCGGAAGCTTTAGGAGCGGATCTTCTAAGAATTGGGATGAAGAAAGAGGATGATATCAGTTGGGCCCAAAGAGCATGTGACGAGGCGGCTGAACGATCTATGAGACTAGCCCATCAGTGCCACACTGCTAGTTTGTTCGAAAAAATCCTCCCTAGTTTAGAAATAATACGTAGGGTCGATCGTGAAAATTTCGGAATCATATACGAACCTGCAAACCTAGTTCAGTGCGGGGAAGAGTATGGCGAGGATGCGATCAAGGCCTTAGCACCACATACTTTTAATGTCTACCTTCAAAATCTAAAGATATCTAACGATGGAGAGAGTATTGCCCATACATGGAGTAGGGGTAAAATCAGGTTCGACCAAGTGACTATGTGGGGAGGTCAAGGAATAGATTTTCCGCTGATCATGTCGATTTTGAAAGAGACCGGCTATAACGGCTACCTTACCCTACACCAATCAGCTACTCCACCTACACCTCCTAAAGAGTTCATAACTAAAACATCCGAATACCTAATTGGTCTTTTATAATTAGGGAACAGGTTATAAGGTGGCTCTGGATAAGATGAAAAAGTTCTGGATCCCAATAATTAGAAGTTAATTTTGCCTACCTAAAATCTCATAACACCAATTACAACAACATTTTAGGGCCAATTATGGCAACTATCACACCGCCTCTATATCACTTGGTCTAAAAATACAACCCGCTTCTCATTCATTGCCTTGTCTGCACGAAAACCAACTAGATGACCATTGATTGAATCCTCAATATTGGTACATGAACTAGACGGCGTCTCTCCTTTTACAAACTGGATGAAATCTGCTACTAGTCTTTGATCTCCTCCGCCATGTCCTCCATGAGAGCCATGCATATCTCCCGTAATATTTAGATCTATTATCTCTTCAGAATATTCGTGTTCTAGACGAGGATCGATCTTTCGTACTACAAAACTACTATCCTCAAATACACCATGGATCTCACCTATTGTTCCAATTATGTGGATAGTTCTAGTTGGACGGGCTGTACCTCCTACCATGTTATGTGTAGCAGTTGTGCCATCATCAAACTCAATTGCAACAGATTGGTGATCTACAAGGTCGTTGTCCGAACGCCATACGCAACGGCCATAGTCACTGGTCTTTAGTAACTCGAAACGCTCCTCACGGGTAAATTCATCGTGGTCTAGGGCACTCCATACGTAAAAGCGCCACCTTTCAGGATGATCTAAATAGTGTTTCCGGGCCGAATAAATACACTTCTCTTCTATTTCACAATCAACTATGCATCTAGTACCCGATCCATCGGGAGCCTGTTCAACCCGAAATTGGCTATTGGATCCAAAGCTAGATACTGCAACGGGACGAGATCCACTCTTCATCCACATGATCAAATCGAGATCATGGCAACACTTAGCCATGAGCATAGACGAACCCGTCTCCACCTGGCTTTTCCATTTACCTCGGACAAAGGCCACAGCCATATGATGATAGCTGACGTGTTCATTTGTCTGTATGTTAATAATCTCACCAATTTCCCCGCCGTTGACACGATCCTTGATAGCTTTATAAAAAGGTGCATATCGAAGTACGTGACAGATCATCAGCTTGCCACCAGACTGGCGCCGAACATCTACCAACCGCCACATATCTGCCTCATCGGTTGCGAATGGCTTCTCTAGAAGCATGTCATATCCAGCTTTGATCAAAGGGATAGCTGTTGAAACATGGTCCATTTCCATAGTGCCATTGATAATCGCATCAGACATTTTTGGATGTTGGACAAGCTCTTCTACAGATGAAAAACGCATTTGGATTGGAATCTCAAACCGTTCCGCAGCAAGATTTCGGCGGATTTCAGACGGATCCACCACACCAACAATCTTTAGTTCATCCGGGTGGTCCGAAGCATAAGAACTGTAGCCCATAGCCCGGTTACCTGCACCCACAATTATTGCTGTAACCGGGCTATTATTTGACATAGATCGGATCCATACTTCTAGTATTCAATTATGGCGCGGCCTAGAATCTCTCCAGCATGCAAATCGTCGCACGCTTGGTTGATATCATCCAGTCTATATCGACGGGTGACCAATTTCTCCAAGGGGAACTTGCCTTCTTCGTTCCATCTAAGAAACATTTCAAAGTCCTTTTCGGGATAGGTAGCTCCCAAGCTACCCCGATACTGTCGCTGGTGGTACATAAACATACCTGGGTCTATAGTAATTTCATTTCCAGGCATACCGATCAAAACAGCCATACCACCATGATTATCAGCACCAGGTCCACCTCCACGAGTTGAAGGCAAAATCTGTTCGTTAGTTATCCGCAATCCTATAGCGTCAAAAGCGTAATCTACTCCACCTCCACTAATCTCATGGATCGATTCTACCGGATCTTCTTCAGAAGCATTGACCGTATGAGTAGCACCAAATTCACGTGCGAAATCAAGCTTTTCTTCCCTTAGATCTACAGCGATAATAGGATAGGCTTCGAGCAGTGACGCCATTTTTATAGATGCCAATCCGACACCCCCAACTCCATATACAGCAACCGAGTCTGCCGGCCGGACTTTCGCGGTATTGAGAACCGCACCTGCACCAGTCAAGATCGCACACCCGACTATACACGTCACATCGGTAGGGTATTCCTTTGAAATCGGTATTACGAATTCGCCATTTATTAGAGCATCTTCGGCCCATGTGTATTGAAGTCCATGGACAAGTTCCTTTCGGTAAGTAGCCCCACATGGCTGCGCCTTAAGACGTCCCCGTATTGGTGTCCTTGGGACCCATGTGATAATAGCATGGTCACCTTCAACAACATGGCTCACTCCCCTGCCAACGCTCGTGACAATACCTACCCCCTCATGTCCCAATACCATGGGGCGTCGGTTATTAGGTTTGTCCATTTGGTGTAGTTGAGAATGACAGACACCACTTGAAATCAACTTGACCATCACCTGATCAGGCCCTGGATCAGGGAATTCCAGTTCGTCCACAACCAGGGGCTGATTGAATTCCAATTGGATTGCAGCCTTGCTCCTCATTAAGCCTCCTGAATACCGGATGTCCCGGGCGATGGCATATACTCTAGTTAACGCATACTAAGACGCATAATAAAACTCGTCAACTAAGGCAACTATTGGGCCAAGGAATCATTATTAATAACTTCTATAAGCATTGTCCAAAAACACAATAAGGAATGTGCTTCTAAATCCTTGATCCAAGCTATATATCCCTGGATAAGAGTTCTACATCATCTACGGGAATAGGTCCGTTGTAGAATAGCACTTTATATTGGAACATTACTGAGGTTTCAGCATCTATCTTTAGGGGTTCATAGTATGTAGGGCTAGGATGTAACAATGAATACCCCGGCCTATCCCGTACCCACCATGTGGTTGGATATCTTGGATTTGCAGGGTTGTCTATAATCACCACGCTATAGCGCTGTCCGTTACTCTGGTGTACACCAGAGTAACCACACCAGCGACTCTGTTTACCAAAAATAGAACCGATATCCATATTTCCATCAGCATCCAGAATTTCACCTTGCCCCATCTTATTGTTCAAGCGAATTACTAAACCACTGTAATAAAACCCTCCACGACCTGGTTCTCCACGGCGTAGATCAAGTATTACATCTCCTTCAGTTGGTAAAAGTTCTATAGATAAATCAATCACGAAGCCTCTATCCGTCGGTCGATGAATTAATGTGCGTCGCAGATCCGAAATAATCTCTTTATCGCGCCAATCCAACCAAGACGAGGTGGAAACAAACTCAACAGAAGATGAACTTACCTCTAATACGTCTAAGTCCTTGCTTACAATCCTTCCATAACCTTGTTCTGGTGCTCCGGAAGGTGGTTCTTCCCAAAAATTCACTCCATTTACGCTCTTCCAAGCACGCCAAAGGCCATGATGGTGTATATGGTCTGCCGGCCTATCTTCGGTCAAAATAGGGGAACCGGGCATACTTATAGGATGCCAGAACGGCATTGAACCAGTTCCATATTGATATGTCAGTAAAGTATCACCGTTCCAGTCCACTTGAACGGAACTAGGGTTTTTTTGGAGGTTGAACATATTTTTATGCAATGTACCCTATTGGAATAGAGAAGACCAACTCTGTAAGTCTTCTATGAATCCTAGAGAGTCCTTTTCTACAAAATCCCCCTTGACGGAACCAATAGTCTACTAGTAGGAAAACGTACTAATAGATGACATATTTCCCAGTATCCGGAAATTTGGTATGCCCGAAAGACCAATCCTCGGAAATCTCAACATTTGGAATTTCCGTCACGATAACTCTATCGTGGGAGGTTCGACAAAAGCATGGTACATCGATGATACTTCTCCTTCACTGGCCCCGCCTTCATGAATATATACCCTATAAGAAAAATTGATTGACTCACCGGCACGAAGGACATAATCCCCATTATGGTGTCCTCCTCGAAACGCAGATATACCGAACGGATTTGCAGACATTAGTCCATAATCCCTAGCATGCCAATAGGTCGGGTGTTTAAAACTTGATGGATGCTCTAAAACAGCGATACCAGCTATCTTTCCACCTAGGGGCCCAGAGTAGTCGCACCATTCTGCACGCTTTCCCCAAACCTCAGGTTCTCCTATACCTTCCCTAGAATTCTCAAGTCTGCCTCCCCTGGTAACATCCATGGATGAGGCGACCCTCACAGATATAAATCCTCCCTCCTTAGTATCGCCAAAGAGTACGTCCGAATCTTTAGCCATCAGTGTTAGAACAATATCGAATAATCTACCATTTTTATTAGCGTAGATTGTAATCTCCCGGCGTTCAGAAAGAACTATTTTCGAAGCGTTGGGATCTACCCAATCTCCAACAGCAATAATACTTCCAAACACAGGGCCAGTCTGAAAATCCTCAAAACAACCATGAACTGTCCGCCCTGACTCATCGGTTTCAGCCCAATTATCTACTCCTCCAACTTCACCATATGCGCTCCAAATTCCCTTGTGATGGGGATGATCAGTACTTTCTCCCGGAACATTTGCGATCATAGGAAACCCACGAGTAATGGGAAGTCCGTGAGGTCCAATAACTGGGTGAAGATACGGGCGAAAGGAATCGGGACCATAGTTATAGCTCATGAAAAGCATCCCATCGATCGTGATGTCGAGGCGCCGGTCTTCCACCGTAGTAATACTAACTCCGCCAGCCAAAGTTCTATCGTAATCTATGACATAACTACGTACATCGCCCGGATCCATTGGATCCTCGATCCAGACGATATGTGGCTTGCCATCTATTTCGCCAATCTGTCCTGGTTTCTCTGCGCCCGATGAAACATCCAAGAGCACTACCGACTTAATCTCTTCAGAAGTTTCTACGGGGACTGAAAGTGGAGAACCCGGAAACAAGTTATTACTCCTGACCACGATCGAGCTAATTTTCAAACGATATATCTCCTTGTCTGGATCTATTCGAAGGTCCACAAAGATAACACACTGTCTATCGCGAACTCATACATCGACAGTGTATCCCCAAAATGGTACGATTTTTGCCTTTACATCTCCTGTAGTCACTGCGCATATGCCCGCGTGGGTTATGGATACCCAACTACAATCCCATAAATTTGATCGGAGGCAATCATGACAACTGGTAAAATCAAGGCAACAGTCGGGATCGCCATAGTCGGTAACGGATTTGCAGCCGACTTTCACACCTCAAGCTACAAGCGAGTTACAGGTATAGAAGCACGTCTAGTCGGTATTTACGGTCCGCGCCCAGAAGGAAGACAAGCTTTTGCTGAGAAACATGACTTCGAGAAAGTGTATACAAATCTAGACGCTCTTCTAGATGACCCAGAAGTTGATATGGTAGACATTTGTGTACCTAACAAATTCCATGAAGACATGGTTATCAAGGCCCTGGAGTCTGGGAAACATGCGGTAATAGAGAAGCCTTTCACAGGAGCATTTGAACGGGGTCAAGACGAGGGTAGCTGGGAAAAGTGTCTAAAAGACGGCCTGCAGAGCGCCGACAGAATGATACAAGCTGAGAAAGACTCCGGCCGTACGATAATGTACGCAGAAAATTTGATTTACGCACCAGGTGTTCAGAAAGCAAGGCGTCTTCTCGATGCAGCTGACACTCCAATACTTCGTATTGTTGGAGAAGAATCACACAGTGGCACTCATTCTCCATATGCAATGGCTTGGGCAACCAGCGGAGGAGGTAGTCTTTATAACAAGGGTTGCCACTCTCTTGGAGCAGCGTTGCACCTAAAGTACGAGGAAGGTAAACGCAGACTCGGGAAACGAATCCGCCCACAATGGGTCGTGGCCGCAGTGGCAAACTTAACCAAGACGGAGGCCTTCGAGAGTGAAGAAAAGCACACGATTCGAACAGGATGGCAGGATTGTGAAGACTGGGGGATGATGGTTGTTGGTTTCGATGATGGTTCCATTGCCCAGATTAACTCGGCCGATATTGTCCTTGGAGGTATACAGAATCTACTTACAGTTTATGCTACGAAGGCAGCTATCAAAGTCAACATTAACCCTAACGATGCCGTACTTGCTTACGCACCTAATGATGAAGCATTCGGAGACGAATACATCAGGGAAAAAGTAGAAACCAAGTCTGGTTGGCAATTTACCAACCCAGACGAAGACTGGATGAACGGCTTCCCTCACGAAATACAAGACTTCTGTGAATGTGCTGTGTCAGGCAAAGCGCCCATCTCAGACAGTGTTCTGGGACGTGACGTTGTAGCAGTCAGCTATTCAGCATATCTATCAGCTGCAACAGGCCGCCGCATTGAAGTACCAATCATCTGAACAATTAGACCCGTTTGAATTTGAATAATGTGATTTCAAAAAGCATTAAACGAATGTTGGCGGATAATCACCAACGTTCTGAACATGGTGCTCCTCCGCATATAAAAACACCATGAATGATCCAAATCAATCTCTTCATGTCCTTGCTGCTGACCTAGGGGGTACTAACCTACGAGTCGCCCTTGTTGACCGTCAAGGCTCCGTAACTAACTTGGAGAGAACAAAAACTAACGCATCAGATGGGCGCGGTGCAGTTATTAAAAGGCTAATCAGCCTTTTGAAATATGTTAGTCACCTTGCACCCAATACTGGAATAACTGGGATAGGGTTATCAGTAGCCAGTCCGGTGGATCCCTCTACTGGGGTAATGTACAACCCACCCAATCTACCTGGCTGGGACCAATTCAATATCAATAGAACACTAGAAAAACATCTGGATTTGCCTGTAATCACAGCAAATGACGCAACGCTGGCAGCATTGGCAGAACACCAATATGGCTCTGGTAGAGGTTATTCCAACATTGTCTACTTAACACTAAGTACGGGTATCGGAGGAGGCATCGTAATAGGCAACAATCTGTTCATGGGCACTCGTGGCCTCGCAGGCGAATTTGGTCATATGACAGTAGATAGAAACGGTCCTGATTGTAATTGTGGAAATATAGGATGCCTTGAAGTAATGGCATCCGGAAGTGCCATTGCTCAATTTGCCAGGCAGCGGTTAAGGGGCGGAGAAGAATCTACTATGGCTACAGAAGGTGATCTTCATACGATAGACGCTGAGATTGTTGCTAACGCCGCCCGTTCTGGCGACAACCTGGCTAAAGAAATCATCTCGATGGCAGCGTCAAATCTTGGCCGAGGAATAGTGAATATCATGCATGGACTAGATCCAGATATTGTTATTTTAGGCGGAGGTCTCACCAAAAACCTTGACCTATTCATGCCTACTATCATCGGAGAGATCTCCAACCACGCCATAAAATATCAAGTTGAGACGATACCTGTGGTCAGATCGAAACTAGGAGATAATATTAGCCTACTAGGTGCATCCGCACTTGCCTTCACCTATTACGGAAAATCAGATATTAAACTTCAAAGGTAGTGCCCATAGGATCATTGTAAAACTCTATTTGTTGTAACGCTTCATTTACTGCTTCTTCTATAACATCATCTCCACTACCAAGACATTTCTGTAGTGCACGACCAGCCAATTCCCCTCCTATAAGTCCAAGAGAGGATATCGCTGCAATCAACACATCAATTTCGTAGTCATCAAGAATTGAAATCAGGTATGGCACCGTAGTTTCGTCACCAAGAAGACCTGCAGCAATGACAGCTTCGTACCTAATGGAAGGCACATCGGTTTCCATTTCCTGGAGAACAATCGATAGCCACATCACATTAGATGATTGACCCATAGCATAGATAGATGACTGTTTTAACTCGGGAATTTCACTTTCATAGGCATCACGTATGATATCCTCAACTTCATATGATGAAATCCTACCTAATGATTCAATTGCCCGACGCCTGACCTCCAATTCTTCCCCTGGTCTATCTATGACATCTATCAATATCTTCCTGATACGCTCCTCATCCCGAATATTCAACTTGCCATCCTGGAACATTGCTGTGAATCTCCCCAAGGTAACGCAAGCAGCAGCACGAACATTTTGTGAAGGATCATTTTCCACGAGATCTAGTAAAGGTCGAACAATCGACCTGTCTTCACATTCCCAAAGACCTTTAACAGCCTTTTCTCGCACGGCATCGTCGTAGTCATCAATACCTACGATGAAAACAGCAGTGAAATCGAGTCCTACGTTGTCATCGCATAATTCAATGAGTTTGGTGATAACTAAACGCCTAATCTCCACATTTATCTCAGGCCAGCCGATCTTAAATTCCACTCTATCACTTAAACTCAGTCCAGAAAGAATACTGAGTGCCGAATAGGTCAGGCCTTCACCATCTCCAGAAACTTGGTTTAGGAAATCTTCGATACTCATACGGCTCCTAATCAACCCGCCTAGAATAGGTCCAAAGACACATATTATGTTCTCTTCTGATAATAATGCCCACAAACAATACGGAAATTATGTAAGCATTATAGTCTTGTCAAGTCATCATGCTCATTGCTAGGCTGAAAATCTGCCAAGAGCAGGAAAGCAAGGGTTAGCACCAATGTCACAGATAAATAAAACCCGTCAAATTATCACAACTTCCAAGGTGATCGAAAAACTCCTGCCAGAATACGGGTCTTTTGAGTGGATCCCTAGATACGATCCAGCCTCCGAGCTTGTTTATACAATACTCTCACAGCACACTTCCGATTTGAACTCTGAAAGAGCATTTAACAACCTGCTATCTACTTTCGAATCATTACAAAACATCGCTGAAGCTGACGTCAAACAGATCGAGAACTCCATAAGAATGGGCGGACTAGCACAAACTAAGGCTCCCCGAATCAAGAATATCTTAAACCAAGTGCTTAACGAAGTCGGATCTTTCGATCTAAATTTTCTCAAAGACATGCCATTGGGAGAAGCAAAAGCTTGGCTTAAACGTCTCAACGGCGTCGGACCCAAAACTGCAGCTATAATACTCTGTTTTTCACTTGGAATGCCGGCAATGCCCGTAGACACTCATATATACCGTGTAGCCCAGAGACTGGGACTCATTGGCCGAAAAGTAACCGCAGATCAAGCCCACGATTTACTCGAGGCTAAGGTAGCGCCAGAAGATGTATTTGAATTTCATTTACTGTTAATAAATCACGGCCGCAGTGTATGCAAGGCCCGAACCCCACTATGCCAGGAATGCACCCTAGCAACACTATGCCCGTCAATGAACAAATTCACGAAAATGAAAAACCGAAAATCAACTAAAAATACTAGCTATGATGCCTAACCTTACATAACAATGGCCAGAGATATATAATTTTAATCAGTCAAATCACCACGAGCGAGTATTTATCCAACGGAGGTAATCGTTGCTCAAGGCGGGAATAATCAATGTCACAGGTTATGCGGGGATAGAGATCGCACGTATCCTAAAACTTCACCCGGAAGTAGAAATAACCTGCATAACCGGTCGCAGTTCTGTCGGTAAAAACATTAAGGAAATATTCCCGCACCTAGCCCCTATTGATATGACCATCTCTGAAGATATAACAGAGAGCGTGGATGTCGTCTTTTCCGCCCTACCCCACGCTGCAAGTGCTGAACGGCTCGGGCCCTTGGTATCAAGTGGGATAAAGGCAATTGATATCAGCGCGGATTTCAGGCTCGACGACATTTCAGAGTACCGACACTGGTACAAGATTAATCACCCACATCCCGATCTAATTAAAGAGTCCGTATACGGACTTCCTGAAATTAACCGCGACAAAATATCTACCGCTAATCTTGTAGCGAATCCTGGGTGTTATCCTACTGCAGCAATACTAGCTATGGCACCCGCAATAAAGGCAGGGATAATTGATCCGGACATTATAATCGACGCAAAATCAGGAGTATCTGGGGCAGGACGTAAAGCCTCAATCGAGAACCTTTACTCCGAAATCAACGAGAATCTCCGAGTTTACGCGCTCGGCGGTCACCGACATATGCCTGAAATTGCTCAAGAATTACGAAAACTAGAACCCATGAGGGAACCCAGTGTAACTTTCGTCCCGCACCTTGTACCCATGACACGTGGAATACTTGCAACGTGCTACGCACCATTAAATACAAATGCTTCGACTCTCGATAAAGACCCCGATTTCAAAATCCGAGAAATATACGAGGATTTCTTCAGTCAGGCTCCTTTTACTCACATCACTGAACGTGCTCCCGAAACCAAAAACACCCTTGGGAACAACAACTGCAACGTTTTCCCCCTAATTGATGCTAGATCCAATCGCCTTATTGTGGTCAGTTGCATTGATAATCTTGTGAAAGGAGCAGCAGGCCAAGCAATTCAGAACATGAATCTCATGTTCGGGCTAGCTGAAGATCAGGGTCTCGGCCAATTAGCACTTTATCCATAAACTATGAGTTCTGACACTCCAATTACAATCGTCTCGGATCAGCAGAGAAGCAGGGCAATAAAAAGAATTCTATTGTTCATTACTTTCACCGCAATAGCATTCATTACAACCTGTACGGGAGGGCATTTCCTTTTCCTATACATAACAACTTCAGATTCAGCCTCACAAACGAAACAATTCTTCACTGCAATAGAAGAAGGCAATATAAGCGATGCTTATTCAATGACGTCTGCTGCTTTCAAACAAGAGCAGAACCAACAAGCCTTTTCAGAAATGATTGATGGAGTTTCAGTTGTGAGTCATGAAATGATCCCATGGCAAAACCGTACACTTGACCACAATGGCCGCAATAACTATCCAGGTAAACTGGTAACAAACCGGGACCGTACGATCCCGTTCTTACTAGAGATGATAGAAGAACAAGGTCGTTGGAAAATTCTTTCGTTGACTGGCCCAGGTAGAACCGGGGTAGGGCCCGGCGCATGGTTCCAACAAGTCCCATTTGAAACCGAGGTGATACGCATAGTAACTGAGACAATGCTTGATTTCGAAAATGCCATACATAGCAAAGATTTGATGTATTTCTATCAAACTATGTGGACTGCAAGAACTGAAATCTCATATTGGAAATTCGAACTCGCATATCAAAAATTCATAGACGATCAAATAGATCTTTCAGCAGTCCGAACTAAAAAACCCCAGTTTGTAGATCGCCCTAAACTAGATCGGACTTCATCTGGCATCCTACTAGTAACCAATGGATATTTTGACACGCCCGACGGAACATTACCATTCACTTTCCGATACAAATATGACCATCCAAAATGGGTACTCTACAATATAAACGTAGGTTATCCGGGTGACCCTGATTTCGTGCTTGACCGTTAATAAATTGAAATCCAATTTGCACCCGGGGAGGTGTGGACACTAGAATAAGCTTACCGATATTCGTAACTACCAAGTTGGATTCTCATCCACTCCAGTAATCTACAATACGAGTCATCGCAACTACGCCCCTATCGTCTAGAGGACTAGGACGTCGGCCTTTCAAGCCGGAAACACGGATTCGAATTCCGTTGGGGGCACTTAAACCAACGTACTGGCCAACCCATTATGTCTTTAATAAATATGGTCCAGCCAAGTTGATTTAACGGTGGGCAACCATAGCTTTTTTAATAACAAACATACAGACATAACGTTGATCATTGGCGTATATAACTATCCTTAAAAGCCTAGACCTAACAATCACTAATGGCCTAGTAGAAGGCAATATTTGGACAGCACATAACCATGTCTTTGGGATAGTAACTCGACGAATCATTGTGACCCTAGCTTTTACTTTGTTCATCATGCCGAGCATCCACTGCAGCCAAGTCAGCAAACCCTATCCAACACCAAAAACCGCAACGATTTTGTTGACACCCACGGTCAAACCGAGTTTAACCCACACATCGACACCTGTAGTAACACCAATTGCTATCCTGAAAGATGCTATCCAGCCAAATCTATCCTCTACACCATTACCATCTCCCGAGCCTACAGCCACCAAAACCGCAGCCCCAATAAAAACACCAAATGTTTCCCCACAGGCTAGAACTTTTTCTTCAACAATTTCTCATCCTGAGACAAATCCCACTGTGGTGAATCCAACTCCTACATCAACCATCACTCCAAACCTCTCCGAGGATGAAAAAGCAAACCTATCTCCGTACATTCCACTAGGGTGGGAATCTCAATTGGTGTTGAGCAATCTTCAAGGAACAAAAAACGATACGGAACTGACAGTGGATTCCGAGGTATTTGTCAACTGGGCCGTGGCAAATGCCTCTGCCGCTAATATAGAGCAAGTCTTCTTTGTCGATCTCTTATTCGATGGAATCACAATCGCGCGTTGGCGCAATGAAGGCCTACCCTCAAACTCAATTGTTTCTATTGATGCCTGGCACAGGTTACCGATGCTGACTTCAATAACCCCGGGTGTCCATAAACTCACATTGATCATTGATCCAACAGATCTAGTTGAAGAGACGAACGAAAACGATAATTTAATTGTAAAAGATTTCGTATGGCTATCTTCTAACTTGTCCAATCCTACCGAAGCCAAGAATGAACGACTCCCAGATCTTGCACCATTTACACCGAAGGGCTGGTCCAACCCTATCGTTACGAGTGTAGACGCGGACATGGTAATAGAAAGTACGCTTTCAATTACCATCCCGACCCACATCTTCGCTGGGTTCACCAATATTGGGAAAGCGAGTATCGGAGATGCTATCTGGTCTCACATTTATATAGACGACATACTAGTAGATATACAAATGACCCCAGGTCTTCTCACGAAAGATTCCATAGGGCGGTTGAAGATAATTGATCTAGCCACAAAGATAAACATTACCCCGGGAACCCATACTCTTAAACTTGTTATTGATCCATCCAACTTGATAATCGAATCAGATGAAACGAACAACATATTTAAAAAACAATTCACTTGGTTGGAAAATGCTGCTCTAAGAGAATTTACCAAGACACCGACTTCCAAGGTTATTTATCCAAAACCTTTGAAACTTCCCAATCTGACCCCAGCCTGGCAATTTGGTTGGGATGGCCCAATCATAGTGTCCAATAAAACGGGAACCTTCCGAGATCAACAACCAGTCCTCGGCACTACCAATTACATTGATCTCGTAGTGAGAAATCGAAGTATTATCCCGGTTACAGGCCCCATTCAGATAGATCTATATTTTGATGACATTAAATTGGAGTCTTTCGTTTTCTATTTAAACTCCTCACCTAAAAAAATCTCTCTGATAGAAGATTGGGCCGGGATTGAAGACCTGGTGGGAATCAGCAAGGGCGAACATACACTAAAAATGATCATAGACCCTAAAAATCTTATTGCAGAAGCTGACGAGAGCGACAATATTTTTGAGAAAACCCTTGTCTGGTCCGATAAGATCTCCGAGGCACCAAGTGGTGAAATCTACTCGGAACAAAGACTCAACGAGATGCTAGCTGATTTACAAAACCTACTAGAACAAAAATCCCCGACATTTGATTCGAAACACGACTACAGGGAATCAGTACTTCGTATTGCAGAGGCTGGATATTTCCTTTTGACAGGAAAAAACATATGGGATGAGCGGCTAAAAATCATGTTGTTATCCAGAAAAAATTACTTGAATTGGATAAATGAAGATTTCAAAGATACATTTGCGATTAATGAGGCATCACACTACCCAGAAATTTTTGATCAGCGTGAATCGATTAAAAGACAAGCTCTCGGATTCAAGATGAGAAAACACGGGGAAGTCTTGATAGTAATCGACTCCAGTCAACATATTGTCGAGGCTATAAACTCACTTGCACATGAACTTGGACACGCCGTACAAGATTTTGATAATCCAAGTCAAAGTGGCGTAGAACAGACATACTACCTCAAAGTATTACAAGAAGCCCAAGCTCAGCAGTTCCAGCGAGCATTCTGGCTAAAGATAGAACAATTCATAGGGACTAAATTGCTTAGTTACCCAGATATCATCCCTTTCCAAAGATTTATGTTCGAACAAATACAAGGGGGTCTAGATAAGACTGTATCCGACGAGCACTGGGTTGGTTTATTTGTTCAGTGGACGGCTATTCTACGGGACAAAGATCTCAAAGATCTCAAGAACCAATTACTATCATATGGATACCTAGATGGAGATTCATCCAAGTATTTCTTCGATTTTCTCGTTTCGATGTCGCCCAGCCAAGTAGAGGAATACGTTAAGCCTCTGTTGAACATTACAGTGTTAGAGTTGGAAAGCATTCTAGGTTTTGGATTAGGAAGATTAGAGGAACAATTAGAAATAAAAGTTGAAGGTCCTGCGGAACTACGTTTAATTGGGCTTTTAATGCCATGAATATGCTTCGATTCATCCACCCCCTACTGCCCGTACTATTTCGACCCTATCTCCATTAAATAGAGTTACATCAACCAACTGGTCACGTGGCACAACTTCACCATTTACAGCAACGGCTATAAAAGAAAGATCTACACCAAGAGATGTGAGATAACCATAAAGATTGGTAGAATCTGGGAGTTCCCTATCGTCACCATTGATTTGAACATTCATGGAATTGTTACGCTGGTTCCGTGAGTATCCTTCCATGCCTTAACCATCTCAGCCTTCATTTCAAGTGTTGCAGTAGTTGGGTCCGGTGCTTCCGATATTGCCGTAATGACCCCCGCACCTGAAGCTCCGGCCTTAATAATGCATCCGACATTCTTGGGTGTTATACCACCAATACCCACAACTGGAATTGTAATACTTCCAGTAAAATGCTTGAAAATCTCTTGACCAATTGGCGCAATCTCAGGATGGGTTTTGGTAGCAAAAACAGCACCGAGAACCACTAGGTCAGTAGCCATATTATACGCCTCGAGGGCATCTTTTACGTTATGCACCGACCTACCAATCGCCAATGCTCCGTTTGATATTCTACGAGCCGTATCTACCGTAAGGCTATTTTCACCCAACTGGACACCATCGGCTCCTGATGCTATGGCGATATCTATGCGATCATTGATGAAAAGCTTTGCCTTGCCTTCCGTAATTGATCGGATTCTACATGCGAGTTCGAATAATCGGATCGGCTCAAGATCCTTCTCGCGAAGCTGTACTATATCTACTCCACCATCGACCGCGTTCTCAACAATCTCTTCAAGTGACCGGCCACTACACCTAAGTCTATCCGTAACAAGACATAGTATGGGATATTCTAGGAACAACATGAAATGTGTTTGCTTTATTTAGATGGCGTCATCGAAGGAACATCTGAAGTTGGACTACTCGCCGTGGCGACATCTTTTTTCTTGATGCGCCCAGCTCTAAAAGCTCCACGCCCTGCTTGTACTCCTAGTTTGAAAGCTTCTCCCATTAGCGCAGGGTCCTCTGCTTGGGCAATTGCAGTATTCACCAATACAGCATCTGCGCCTTCTTCAATAGCCTGAGCCGCCTCAGAAGGCACTGCCAATCCCGCGTCTACGACCACAGGCACCGAGGCGGCCTCAATTATAAGTCTAATCTCATCCATAGTCCTAATGCCCTGTCCAGTTCCTATAGCCGAGCCAAGCGGCATGACTGTCGCACAGCCGATCTCTTCCAGCATTGACGCTAAAACAGCATCAGCATGAATATAGGGCAATACAACATACCCCTCGTCAATCAATTGTTTGGCAGCCCGGAAAGTCCCGATGGGATCTGGCAACAACCTAGCGTCAGGAATAACCTCTAGCTTGATCCAATTTGAACCGGTCACCTCCTTCGCGAGATGAGCCGTGAAAATCGCCTCTTCAGCAGTCTTGCATCCTGCTGTGTTAGGCAAGACCGTATACCTATCCCAGTCGAAATAGTCCAGTATGTTTTTTTCGGTAGGGTTATCTAGATCAAGCCGACGAATGGCAACTGTTATTATCTCTGCACCAGAGGCAACTATGGAAGAAACCATCTCATCCATACTTCGGTGTCGACCCGTTCCTACCATCAGTCTAGATTTGAATTTCTTGCCTGCGATAACAAGGTTGTCATCCATAACAATCTCCCTAGGTTAAAAACCGGGTCCCTTCACTCTGGCATAAGGTCTCTTATGTTGCATCTAAAGCATGCCTCAAACTGGGATTCCATCAACAGTGGTGTAATAACTGTTAATTGTGGAATAAGGGACACAACTTATTTAGATAGATTTCCAATTCACAACCGCCATTTAATCTTGGTTAGCATATTAAACGGTCATTGTTGAGTCAACCGATAAAATCCGAGGTTGGAAACAGTTACTTTAACAATGAACTGACATCGTCGGCAAAACATGATTGCGTAGGCCGTCAAAGTCCAATATCATTCGGCCCATGACCCAGATATTTCTGGACGTATCAATATCAATCGGGTCGAGTTCATTTCTACGCTCTGACAGTTCTGCTTACTAGTGTATTTATTACATGCTGGGTTGTCCAACCAACCTTTAGTAATGGTATCTTCCAAATTTAGTTGAGTAATGGTTAAAGCCTAGTTATGAAATTACCCAGACACTTTACTGCCACAGGATTCTTAGTCCATGAAGATAAGCTGGCTCTTCATTGGCATCCAAAAGTTAAAGCTTGGCTCCCACCAGGAGGACACATCAATCCCAATGAAGATCCCATACAAGCTGTGCTCCGCGAAATCGAAGAAGAGTCTGGAGTGGTAGCCGAGGTCGTACCAACTTCTAAGACTTTAGATCTCAAATATCCCGAAATATTGGTTCCCCCATTCACAATCATGATAGAAGATATTGAAGATCCAGTAGACGGACGGCACCAACACATAGACCTAATATATTTTTGCAAACCGATTGGTAAACCTGTATTGCTCAATAATGGCTGGTACTGGATCAGTCGGGCGACACTTAAAAGAAAATCTCCAATAGATCACGATACCGGACTCTCGATACCCCCTCCTGAAGACGTTCGTGTATTAGCAGAGCACGCTTTTACAACCATCTTATAATCAGGTCTAGTTAACAAATAGTGACTCCTTATAGTAAATTTTTCTAGTGGTAAACAATGAGGAGTTGACTAATCAAATTATAGATCAGTACGATCTTGTAAAAGACTTTCGATCCCAAAAATTTGATCACCATAAATTAGGAGGGCAATATGCCAAAATACCTCGTCCAAGCCTCGTATAGTAAAGAAGGATTACAAGGACTGCTGAAAGAAGGAGGCTCGTCTCGCCGAGATGCAATTCGCTCATTGGTCGAAGGAATGGGAGGCACCTTGGATACATTTCTTTTTGCTTTTGGAGATAGGGATCTCTATGTTATTGCTGATATGCCTAACCAAGAATCCATGGCAGCTCTTGCACTCACAGCTGGAGCATCTGGGGCCGGATCTATTCACACTACCGTCCTTTTGACCCCTGAAGAAATCGACGCTGCGGCAAACAAAACTGTTAATTACAGGCCTCCAGGCAAATAAACTCTGGAATGGCTCTCCAAGACAAATGACACTTTTGGGGCTGGATTAATTCCTTACCCACGGAGAATTCATGGCTATATTTAACAAGCTGATTGTTTCAACCATGCCTCTTTTAGTATTTATGGCTTGTGGTACCGGTGACCAATCCGATGATAGGTCTACGTCCACAACATTACCCGCCGCAACTATATCTCCCACAGTATCAAATACACACATCGGTAACTTGGTCAAGATAGTTAACAAGGATCAGGGAGGTAGTGGTGAATACGGATTTTATCCAAGTGAATTTTCATTCAAGGTCGGCGAAACCGTCACCTTCGAGCTGGCTGCTGAAACAGAATTCCATACCTTCACGATTGACGAACTAGATATCGACGAATCTGTAGAATCCCGACAAACTAAAACCTTTACAGTAACATTTACTGAGAGAGGAGAGTTCCAGCTTTACTGTATACCTCACGAGGCCTTCGGTATGGTGGGTAAAATAATCGTCGATTAGCCGGTCTTTTGATTATAGGGACCAAATCGTCTCAGCAGTCCGCCCGAGAATCCGATCTACAGAATCGCCCGTAAAGAAAGGGATACCTTCCTGTATCAAGAGCAGCTCCTGGTCAAGTGGAAGCCATCCACGCTTCACCCGATGACGCCCAGGATAGCTAGTGCCCCAGATCATACGATCCGCCCCAAAAGCTCCGAGTAGCCTCCTTATGAAAGGATGTACGTCCGCAAATGGGTAGCACATCCCTGACCTACCTGCCACGTCTGAAAGTTTTAAATAAAAATTTTCGTGGGCAGCAAGTTCTATGATTAGATCGAACTCTTCTACGGATTGTTTGATGTCCGGATATCCCATATGATCAATGATCAATTTGAGTCCCATATAACGCTGTGCTATATATAAAAATTGTGCTGCAAATCTACAAATTCGCGTGCTGCATACCAATTCCTTGAAAACCCTTGACATACAGCCAATTTTCTGCGTTCATATGCTGAACGAACATTTTTGTTTCAACGTCAAGACCATCTTATAGGTATTGGACAAACGATGTATTTATGAATACCCGATCATCCAAAACGGATAGTAAAGAAAATTTGGAAGATACGACCTTCCGCGAGTTAAGGCTCCTTGAAGAGGTAGAAGTTACACCAGAGGTGAGTCAACGCCACCTGGCTAGCCAGCTTGGGGTCGCACTAGGCGTTGCCAACCTTCTGGTTAAGAATCTAGCTAAAAAAGGTTACATTAGGGCAAGCCGGGCAGGATGGAAAAAGTGGGTTTATAACCTAACCCCTGCAGGAATCGGTCGCAAGGCCCACCTCACTGCCGCATATGTAGACAGAGTCCTTGATCACTATCACCGCGTAAGACTAATACTACAAAAAGACCTTCATGGAATTGGTCTTTCTCCAGATTCACGTATGGCTATATACGGAACTGGCGAGCTAGCTGAGCTAATGTATCTCGTTCTAAAAGACATTGGTGTAAACGAAGTCGTTTTCATCGATATAGACACAAGGCCAAGTTTCCTAGGCAACGAGGTTCGCAGACTAGATTCCATTGATGCTAAAGACTACGTAAAGATAATGGTAGCGCATTCTTCTAACATAGACAGATGGAGCGACAAACTAATTCAACAGGGCTTCAGTGAAGATCAAATCGTGACTCTCCTTGGAACAACTTCTGAAGCAACTCCTGTCCAATTAGGTGAAGGCACTTGAACACAGCTTCCTGGTCCGTATTAAGAACAAAGCCTCACTCAGATTTTATTGCTGCAGACGCTCTTGGCAAAGAAGGATATGAATACTTCCAACCGAAAGTAATCAAGCCTGTCCGGGCATCGAAGATACAGACCGTACCGATGTTTCCCGGATACATTTTTATCAAGAACGCCGATGAGCCAAAATTCTGGGCCTGTGCCCGGACATTACCAGGCATACTAGGATGGCTGCGCTTCGATGGAATGATCCCTTCACTATCTGATGATCTAATACAAGCCTTAAAAGAAAAAATGGAGTCGATCAACAAGACTGGAGGAACCTGGAGGCGATTTCAAAGTGGCCAAACAGTACGAGTTAATTCTGGAAAACTTGAAAGTCTTGCAGAGATACTCGACCCTCCAAAATCACGGAATTCAAAAATACGAGTATTGCTGGATTTCATGGGTCAGATGGTTACAGCTGAGGTGCCCCCATCTGACGTTGAGCCAGTATCGGATGATACTATAGCGAGCTTTTCCATGAGAGGCCGCAGGAGAACTCGAGGACGTGGAAGATGGATCAAAGGAATGGGTCTTAGAAAACAGACTACAGACTGATCACGATAAACATAGCCAACCAAATCGATAGTCCTTCGTCGTAGCAACAGCTCCGAGGCCATCGTGTCATATGCGCACTATCTATCCTGACAGTGGAGTTGGGAGGGCGAAGCCATCCAACCTAGTCTATCTTGGTAAGCTCTCCGACACTGATAAAATTCAGCAATCAACCATAGGATCTCAAATTATTGCTAGCTGATGATTAAAACAGGTCACGAAACCTGCAGTTGGAAGAGTGTATCCATAGACGGCCAGTTGATACCAGAAACAAAGCTCCATCAGTAAAATTCGAATACAGGGTGAAAGAAACTATGTCATTATCCTCGTCCAAAACTAACGCTATTGAAGACTTTGCATTCGCCACCGATATGATCCAAGAAGATCCTTGGCCTATTGCTAAGCATGTAATCACGATCGCTGAAATTGGCATCAACCACAACGGAGATATCAATATAGCCAAACAACTGATTGATATGGCCAAGCAATGCGACTGCGACGTAGTGAAATTCCAAAAACGTACTGTCGATATAGTCTACTCTAAAAAAATCCTAGATTCTCCTCGTGAAAGTCCATGGGGAACCACCCAGAGAGAACAGAAAAACGGATTGGAGTTCGGGCAAGAAGAATACGATGAGATTGACAGATATTGTAAAAATGTTGATATAGACTGGTTCGCATCAGCCTGGGATGTGCCAAGTCAGAATTTTTTAAGTCAATACCAACTCAAATACAACAAGATCGCTTCCCCAATGCTGACCCACACCGATTTGATTAACGCAGTGGCAAAAGAGAGGAAACCGACCTTCATATCAACTGGCATGAGCACCTACAATGAAATAGACAATGCTGTCTCGGTTTTCCGGCAAAACAACTGTCCTTTTGTTCTGATGCATTGCGTATCTGAATATCCTCTCACTGAAAACTTAATCAACCTCAAATCGATAATAGAACTTCGAAATAGATACGACTGCCCGGTTGGATACAGCGGCCACGAACCAACAATGATCCCTGGTACCTTGGCAGCCATGATGGGTGCAGTAGCAATCGAACGACATATATCACTAGATCGTTCGATGTATGGCAGTGACCAGGCAGCATCCCTCGAAAAACGGGGACTTGAAAAGATGGTCGATTATATTCGAACTATCCCGATAATCATGGGAGACGGCACGAAAAGGATCACGGAAGGCGAAATGGAAAACTCTAAAAAGCTCCGCTACTGGGAGGAGTAACCGAGACCCGGAGGAAAATATGGTATCGAACTACAGGCACGTTGGGGTAATCGTTACCGACATGGAAAAATCGATCGAGTTCTATTGTGACCTTCTGGGGCACAAAAAACTGGTAGATTTCACTGAAAAGGGCAATTACTTTAGTAATCTCATCGGTTTAGATAATGCAGAGGCAAGAGTAGTTAAAGCTGGCACTCCTGACGGTACATTTGTTGAGTTGATTCAATTCACAACTCATAAAGCTATTCCTCCTGCAACAACAAATTTCAACGCAATCGGATGCAACCACGTCTGTTTCACAGTCGATGATATTGAAAGTCTCTACGATAGGATGTCAAGTAGAGGTGTTAAATTTGTGACAAGGCCACTTCAATCCGATTTTGATCCCGTGAAGACGTGTTTCTGTTACGACCCAGATGGCACACTCATACAATTTGTAGAAATCACTGCCCCAATAGAGTGGGAAAAAAATTGAAGGTGGCAGCAACAGGATCAATCCATTAATCACTCCAAGACAAAATACACATCTAGACGCGTGGTAATGGTAATCCAGGCAAGAATGGGTTCTACCCGACTACCAGGTAAATCAATGATGGATTTAGCTGGAGCTCCACTTATAGGCAGGCTACTTGAGCGAGTGAAACGTTGCAAACGAGTAGACCAAATTATACTCGCCACTACATTAAAAGAAGAGGATGATATCCTCGAGAAAGTTGGAAAAGACTACGGGCTTACCGTTTTCCGAGGATCAGAGAACGACCTGGTGGATAGATATCATGCAGCCGCCTCTAGATTCAATGCTACAGAGATCGTAAGGATACCGGGGGATAATCCAGCTCCAGAACCTGCAGAGATAGATGATGTTATCAACTATCACATTGAGGGAGAGTATGATTTTTCTTCCAACTACCCAGACGTCATAGACAATGGATATCCCGATGGAATCGGCGCAGAGGTTTATGATGTAGGTGCTCTCAATAAGGTATGGAGTACTTCAAAAGACCCAAGAAATCGAGAGCATCCACACACGAATTTCTACGAACAGCCTGAGAAATTTAGCCTTGGAATAATGATGTGTCGTCCCGAGATAAGACGGCCAGATATCATCATCGATGTAAATACACAAGATCAATATGATTTCGTACTAGAAATGTACAAATATCTATACCCACGGAATCCTCGGTTCACAATACTAGATATTATTAATTGGTACGACAACGTATATGAGAAGGTCCAAACTTGATTTTCTGCATTGATATCGACGGGACCATATGTACCAACACTGACGGCGATTATCCAAATGCAATACCGTTCCCTGACGTGATTGCAGAAGTCAATCGACTATACGACGCAGGACACGAGATCGTCCTGCATACGGCCCGGGGTGGAACAACCGGTATTGACTGGAGGGATGAGACCGAGCGACAGCTCAAGAAATGGGATATGAAATATCACGCACTTCACATGGGCAAGCCCTCCGCAGATATATATATCGACGACAAGGGATTAAACGCCTCTGACTGGAGACATTCAGGATTCGATACCACTTTACCTATTCAATCCGACGAACCTGGAGGAACTACTAGATGAGCAAGCCGGGACGGCTGGTTTATTGGAACGGGGAATTCATCCCCGAGACAGAAGCACGGATTTCTATCTATGATTCAGCCCTGATGTTTGGGGACATGGTCTTTGAGATGACCAGATCGTTCAATAACGTCCAATTCAAACTCAGGGAACATCTGGAACGCCTCTACGCATCAATTAACTACGTCCATATGCCAATGTCGATGACGATAAACGATATGGAAAGTGCAGTACACGAAACAATTGAGGCCAATTCACCTGCGTTTGAAGATGATGATGAACACAGGGTCATGATTGACGTATCCAGAGGAATACTATCGATTTATGAAGGAGTTGTCGGTGCTCCTACGGGGACGAACGTAATCATAGCCGATTTCCCTCTAAGATGGACTGTCGCCGGAATGGGCCACCTATTCGAAAGCGGAATCAATGCAGTAATCCCTTCGCAAAGAGCCATACCGGCAGAACTAATTGATCCTAAGATCAAGAATCGCAGCAGGATGCATTACCTAATGGCCAATATAGAAGTGTCTGGTTACGCTGGCAATGATAATTGGGCACTTTTACTTGATCCCGATGGGTTGATTGCCGAAGGGACTGGCGATAATTTCTTCATCGTCAAGGACAACAAAATCATCACCCCTCAAGGACGTAACATCCTACGAGGCATTAGTCGTGGTTACGTATTGAACGAACTTGCTTCTCAATTAGGATTGGAAGCAATCGAAGCCAATATTGAACGCTATGACGTACTCACGGCAGATGAGGCATTCATGACTAGTACCCCTTTCTGTATTTTGCCTGTAACATCTTTGAACTCTACCCCAATTGGAGACGGGTCGGTTGGAACAATTACTTCCCTACTCCTTAAAACTTGGAGCAAAAACGTAGGCGTCGATATTGAAGACCAGATTAAGAAATGGGACTCAATGCGAGGACCAACCGAATCGAATGCTCCTACGCCCTATGTATTCAAGAGATAACAATGGACCTTAACCCTATTGGAATCATGCAAGGTCGCCTTTTACCTCCAACTCGTGGTCGAATTCAGGCATTTCCAGTTGAGCGTTGGCGTGATGAATTTCATTCTGCAGCCCAAATAGGCCTTGATTGCATTGAATGGATCTACGAACTAGATACCGAGGATAGCAACCCTCTTGGGACCAACAAAGGTATATCTGAGATATTGAATATGGTTAGCAACACCGGCGTTTCAGTGCTCTCTGTCTGCGGAGACTACTATATGTTTGAACGACTAATCACACTAGACGGTGAAGTCAGACCGGAAATTATGCATCATCTAAAATGTCTAGTAGAAAAGACCGCTAGTATAGGTGCACGATATCTAGTTCTGCCATTCGTCGATAATTCAACCTTGAAATCTGCCGCAGAAACCGACGGGCTTATTAGGGTTCTAACAGATATTCTGCCGGCAGCCGAGCGCGCAGAAATAGGGATCCATCTAGAAACTGATCTGCCTGCCGCATCATTGAAACATATACTCAAAGACAGATTTTCTCACCCTCTACTACGTCTCACATGTGACATAGGAAATGAGGCGTCTTTGGGATTCGAACCACGAGAACACTGGGGAACGGTCGGCCGGTGGCTAGGAAGTGTGCACGTAAAAGACCGCATATTCGGGGGCGGGACGGTTCCTCTTGGGAAAGGTTCGTCCAACTTCCCTGCCTTCTTTGAAATATTTGCGGGACTAAACTATCAAGGCACCTTCATACTTCAAGTTGCAAGAGGTGAAGACGGAACAGAACTGGAAAAGGCGAAGAGCAACTCTGACTTCGTCAAGGAACAATGGCGATTTTCAACCACGGATCACCCAAACCATATCATTATTGGACAAAGAGACTAAATTGGATCTAGGCCTACGGGATAAAATAGCCTTTGTAGCAGGATCAACTCGGGGTATTGGCTTAGCAATAGCAAAAGCCTTAGTCAAAGAAGGGGCATTAGTAACAATCACCGGTCGTGAAGAATCCTCTCTTAAAAAAGCAACCTCTGAATTAAATGAACTTCCGGATGCAAAGGTGATTAGCATCCAGGGAGATATGACCGATCGTACTCAAGTACGTGAATCCTTGAGGATTACTGTTGACACTTATGGTGGAATCGACACAGTAATCGCCAATGTTGGTAGTGGCACTGCAAAAAACGGCTGGGAACTAGGTGACGAAGACTGGTCATCAGTACTGGGTATGAATCTGATGGGAAGTGTTATTTTGGCTAGAGAGGCAATGCCGTATCTCCTAAAGCGTGATCACGCTTCTCTCACATTCATTTCATCAATTGCCGGATACGAAACAATCGGTGCTCCAATCGTCTACTCAGCATCAAAGGCCGCAATCGATGCATCTATGAAAAGCCTATCGAGGTTAGTTGGGCCAAATAATGTACGTGTGAATGCCGTGTCTCCAGGCAATGTACTTTTCCCAGGTGGATCATGGGAAAAGAAAATTGAAGAGAGGGGCGACTTCTTCCACGAGATGATCAATCGAGAAGTACCTTTGCAAAGATTTGGTTCGCCAGAAGAGATAGCAAACGTGGTCGTGTTTCTCGCATCAGAAAAAGCGAGTTTCGTGACCGGATCCTGTGTTGTCGTGGATGGAGGTCAGACTCGTTCATACTGACAAAAATCATTACGACCAATCTATGGCCAGGAAAGCACGTTCTATGTTGGCTGAATCAATCGCTATAAAGCAACGTGTGCTTTCTGAACAGGTTGAAACTCTAGTCGAGATGGCAAAGTTGATAGCCAGATCAATTGAAGGTGGTGGCAAAGTATTATCATGTGGGAACGGAGGCTCCGCAGCCGATGCGCAACACCTTTCGACAGAGCTCCTCGTACGCCTTAGGCCAGATATTAATCGTCAGGGCCTGCCGGCTATCGCCCTATCTTTAGACGCCACAGCCCTAACGGCATCGGGAAATGATTACGGATTTGATTCTCACTTTGAGCGCATGGTCCTCGCATTAGGCAGACCTAATGACGTTCTAGTCAGCATATCAACATCTGGCAATTCAACAAATGTAATACGGGCCCTCCGTGCTGCTCGGGAAACCAGGCTAATTACTATTGGTCTGCTTGGAGGAAACGGCGGCGGCGCTCTGTCTGAGTGTGACATTGCTGTAGTGGTACCGTCAGCGGTAACTGGTCGTGTCCAAGAAACTCATACCGCAATCGTTCACGTATTAATGGAGTTGGCAGAAGATCTTATGCTTGAGTCAGGATACCTCAAAAAAAATGACTAAGATCCATCCCTCATCATCCACCGATCCGTCCAGATCTACTTCTGTCAAAGACGCCTTCGACCTAACCGGGCGTGTCGTAATTATCACCGGCGGCGCTGGATTTTTCGGCCAGAAACATGCAGAGGCAATAGCGGAAATGGGAGGCTCCCCGGTCATCCTAGACGTGGACATCACCGCCGCAAAGGAACGTGCTCGGTTGATCACTAACGCATTCGATGTAAAGAGCTTGGCCGTAGAGACAGACGTAACCCGTACCGCCAGCGTCAAAAACGCACTGGATAAAACACTGGAGTTTCTAGGACGCGTCGATGTCCTGATCAACAACGCTGCCAACGACCCGAAGGTGAGTAGCGTAGACGAGTCCGCCCAGCAGTGGTCAAGACTAGAGAATCTGCCCCTTGAAGCTTGGGAGAAGGATCTGTCTGTTGGTCTGACCGGGGCTCACATTTGCAGCCAGATCATTGGAGGACACTTGGCCAAGCAACAGAGAGGTGTAATCCTAAATATCGCCTCGGATCTAGGTCTGATCGCCCCGGACCAACGCATTTACCGTCAAGCTGGCATCCCCAACGAACAACAACCCGTCAAGCCGGTGACCTATTCGGTAGTCAAAGCTGGGCTTATTGGATTAACCCGGTATCTAGCAACATACTGGGCCAGCGCAGGAGTACGCGTAAACTCAATTTCACCTGGAGGAATATATGCAGGTCAAAACGATGAGTTCGTTCACCGGATATCCAACTTGATACCCATGGGACGTATGGCTACCCATGACGAATACAAAGCCGCTGTAGTCTTCCTGATCTCGGACGCGTCATCCTACATGACCGGATCGAATCTAATCGTGGATGGTGGAAGAACGACGTGGTAAATAATCCTTTAATTTGCATCTTCTCACAAGGGTCGCTACAAAGACAGCAAGATAGATATTGAGAACTGATTCAACCAAAACCATACTTTGCACACTTGGGCCAGCTTCCCTGAATGCTGAATCAATCAGACGCCTTGATCAGCTTGGGGTAGACCTGTTCCGATTAAACTTGTCCCACACGAGAGTTGATCAGCTTGAACAGCTAATTAGCCTAATTCAGGCTAACTCAAATGTGCCTATTTGCCTCGACACCCAAGGAGCTCAGGTCAGAACTGGGACCTTGACAAATGACACTATTTCCCTGCAAACAAATAGTGTTATCCGCCTAATGTCGGCACCGGATGAAGGCAATTCCAAAGCGGTACCTCTATATCCAGCTTCGGTTTTGCCTCAACTAGTGATTGGCGACGTAATAAACATTGATTTCAACGTCGCATCCATCCAAGTTTTGGAAACATCTCCCGATATCCGGGCCAGGGTACTTGCAGGTGGCACTATAGGTTCCAACAAGGCAGCCTCCATTGATCGTCAAATATCCTTGGAACCATTGACTAACGTAGATCTAGCCGCCATAGAGCTGGGTCTACGCTTGGGCATTAAGAACATAGCTCTTTCCTTTGCCAACCGACAGGCAGACGTGGAGCAATTACGGAGACTGGCTGGTGATCACGTTCGGATTATCGCCAAGATAGAAAGTAGGCTCAGTCTAGACAATCTTGAAGGCATCATGAAAGCTTCCGATGCTATTTTAATCGACAGAGGTGACATGGGTCGCGAGGTGGCGATAGAGTACCTCCCATTTGTACAGAAAAAAGTCATCGCTGAGGCGAACAATGCCAAGGTACCAGTATATGTGGCCACCAACCTCTTAGAATCAATGATGGTGAATCCAAGACCAACACGCGCCGAGGCCAACGATGTCATAAATACTTTGATTGACGGCGCCGACGGACTCGTGCTGGCCGCCGAAACTGCCATCGGAGCCTATCCAGTAGGCTCCGTCAGGATGATCCGGTCTCTAATCCGCCATCATGAAGCCCAGTCCGATTTTTCCCTAGACCAATTCGATTCCCTGCTTGGATCTGGCCTTATATCTCCGCACGGTGGCCATTTGATTGAACATCTAGTTTCCAACCAGAATCCTGATGACCTGAACGGGTTGCCCAAATTGGAGATCAGCGAATCAGCGATGTTGGACCTGCGACAAATTGCCATGGGCACCTTCTCCCCCCTCGATGGATTCATGAACCACGAGACTCTGGAGTCAGTACTAGAGACCAACCGGCTACCGGACGGGACAGCCTGGCCTATGCCGATCTTGTTGCAGTTAACCGCCGAATCAGCAGGCGTAGATTATCCGGCAGGAGAGACGATCACACTCACATATAAAAACCAACTACAAGCTTATCTGTCCATCGATGAAATATTTTCCTTCGACCTTAATATACTTACAGATAGGTGGTTCGGCACCTCAGGCCCAAACCATCCAGGGGTGAATCGATTACTCCAGGGCAGCCCATATTTTGTGGCAGGCAAGGTAAGCCTGCTTCCACAGGCAATGGCAAATCGAAAAGCTTATGAATTGACTCCTGCACAGGCTCGGAGGGTGTTCGAAAGCCGTGAATGGCAACGAGTACTGGGATTTGATACCTACACTGTCCCTCAACATGCCCACGATTACCTGAAGCTAACCGCCCTTGCAAACAACCAGTGTGACGGCATATTCATACACCCGGTGACCGGCTGGAATAAGACTGACGATTCTTTCGACGGCACCAGCCCGAAGGACTATCAGATTCTTATAGACCAGTACTACCCTAGGGACACCGCGGTTCTAGGCGGCTTTTCCACGTACTATCGCTACGCTGGTCCTCGGGAAGCCGTTTTTACGGCCATATGCCACCAGAATTTTGGGTGCAGTCATTTTATCGTAGGCAATGGACACACCCATATGGAAGACTTTTATGACCCCGATGGGCCCAAACAGCTATTTGACAAAATTGGTGATATCGGCATCGAGGCTGTGTTCTTAGAGAACGTAGATCTGGCCTAGCTTGATTTGGCGTGGCAACAGGCTCTGTAAAATGAAAAAGGCCAACGTGGATGGTACAATTGCGGTATTCGCGGACACATCAAAGATCCGCCGCCTGCTCGGATGGTCGCCAAAGGTGTCCCTTCCCGACGGCGTGCAGGTAATGTTGGAGCTTCATCTATGACCAGCAAATTCGATTCCGACGGCTTGTGGCTAAACGAGTACGCATCCAACGAGAAGCTCTCGGATGTCTATTTCAAGAGGGCGACGGGCGCGCTGCCCGAGATGGAGTCCAGCAAAGCCGTCGCGAAGCTAATTGCTTCTCGAATGCGGCCCGACGAGAGGGTGCTGGACGTGGGGTGCGGCTCCGCACACTACCTCCGATCTCTCAGACGCGAGATTAGTTTCGGGTTCAACTACGTGGGCGTTGACTACCATGACATGTTCCTCAATAAGGCCAAGCGCGCATGGAGCGACGAGCCGACGGCCAGCTTCCGGTTGGGAAGCGTATTTGACGTCCCTGCATCCGATGGCGAGTTCGACATCGTCATGTGCAACAACCTGATAATGCACCTGCCCAGCCTCGAGGCCCCGATGGGCGAACTCATCAGGTCGAGCCGCAGGCTAGTCGTCATCCGCACGTTGGTGGGAAACAGGTCCTTCCGCATACAAGAGGTCTTCAACTCCGACTGGTACGTCGATACAGACGTATCATCCAGCGACGAGTTCACCAACGATGGCAATCCCCGGGCCTACTCCTTTTCGAACATATACTCAGAGGCCTATTTTACCGCCGTAATCAAGCGTCACGCCCCGGCCGCCAGGATCGAATACATCGTCGACGACCAGTTCGAATCAGCGGCCATTGAGAGTTCGGCGAAGAATGAGAAGCTGCACAGCGCGACTCAAATAATCGGTGGCAAGCAGGTAATGGGTTACATACTGTGTCCTTACCAGTTCATCGTCATCGACCTTTCCGGGTGAAGCCGACCAGTCGGCCGGCAATAACGCCGGTGGGCCTGAGGTTTGTGGGAGACCTGAACTGAATCCGATTGGACGTATGGCCCATCACGACGAGTATAAGGCTGCCGTTGTGTTCCTGGTATCCAACGCCTCGTCTTACATGACCGGATCGAACCTCATTATCAATGGAGGCAGAACAACGTGGTAAGTAGCGCCCCGTGGACTGTAGACCGTGCCGGGTAACTGGGTAGTCCTTCAGTCCGCCGAAGAGGTCGATCTGGCCCTGAAACTGGATCCAGTCTCGGGACCCTACTCGTATTTTGCTACTTCACTCGACGCGCAATCTGCCCTGGAATCGCGAGGGCTGCCGTGTCGTCACAATCTGGAATTCTCCTCTATCGAAGAGACAAACAGCATCGCCTGGGAGAACTACCCAAGGTTACGCAGGGCCATCGATGGGCTCGAGGAGGCCTTACATGATCTGGTCCCGGGTCTGCCCCAGGACTTCAGGCCTTTCCAGGCCGTGGAGTATGGCTACAAGAACCTAGCCGACTCGCTTTCGTTTACCCTTTGGGAGTTGAACGGACTAGTCAGGGAGGAGTCTCCAAGCCGTCTCATCTACTGGGGAAGGGACGACGTCAAGGGTCGCGTTCCACACGACACGAGGCCAGCCGGAGTCGGATCAGAATTTAGCATGTTTCCCCCTGACGAGTCCATCGTTTCAGCGATTCTCGACCGCCATGAGTGGTGGGGGAGGCTCGGCGTGGAGCCGATCCGGATGGCTCGTAGTGCAAGCCGTGGCCACCCGAATCCGACCCGGCGATGGCGCTCACGGCTGCGCCGGATTCTCAATCCCAACCGCGTCGAGGCGTTTAAGATGCTTCGAGGCGGAATGGGCGGCCCAGTCCTGGACCGGGGCCGTCCCCGACTGCTCGTGATCGGAAAGGCCGACAACGTGGTGCCCTTCATCAAGTATGCCCAATCGGAGCATGGTGCTCAGGTAGACTGGTGGACCAATGCTTCATTCGACCCTGTGCGCCTGCCAACGCTGGCCCCAATATGGCTGGGCGGAGCGGCGAGAGGTGTCACAAAGGCGATGGACGTCGTTGCCGATATGGCGTGCCAGGCCGATCCTCGGTCGCACTGGGCGTGGGATGGTGACGACGCACTTCCTGTGGGAGAGATCCTCTGGACGCGTCTGATAGATTTCTGGAGTTGGCGAGTCCCACAGCTACTATCGTTGTACTTCAAGGCGCTTCGGTACTTCGAGGCGCATCGCCCGGTAACTGCGGTCTGCGGGACCTCGGACCCGGATCGAATACAGGTCATTCTGCAGGCGGCGAAACACACCAACGTGCCGTTGGTTTCCTTCCAGCACGGCGGCGCCTATGGCTACATGCTGTGCGAGTGGATACGGCTGTCCGATCTACGCGCGCAGGTGTACGCCGGATACGGACCCGCGGGCTGTCTCTATCTGAATGCCCTCGCCGAAAACCACGATATGGCCCCCAGCGCGGTCAGTGTCGGTTGGGCCAGGGGTTCTGTGTTCGAGGAGCGCGCCCGATCGGTCGAGGCCCCCAACGGGAAAAACACAACAGCCGAAGCCGTCTGGCGGGGCCCCGGTCCGAGACTCATCTATGCGCCTACAGCCTTGATGGGAGGAGACCTCCGATATGGTCCGCACCGCGATGTCCGAGACACTGAGTACTTCTACCAACAGGTGCGGCTGATCAAAGCCCTGAGCGAGGTCTCAGATCTGCAAATCGTTGTGAAGCCCCACTACCAGGACAAGATAGACAATCCGTTTGATAGGTGGATCATCAGTTTGGGCAACCCCCGGGTCCGGCTGGTCCGTAGCCCAGGGCTTGATGCCTTGCTTCCGGAGGCGGACGTGGTCGTGCTCGATGTTCCGGCAACCGGTCTGATCGAAGCTATGGCCTTGGGCAAGCCGATCGTGTACGTAGACTTCGGGGTGTTCAAGCTGACGGGCGACAGTGCCGACCTGCTGCGTCGCTCCGTTGCCTGGGTCGATGCCGCCTCCGATTTCGACGAGCAACTCAAGAGCGCGGTAGCTCAAAGTCTATCGGAACCTCCTTCCTCACCACACACCAACGTCTTTCTGTCCGCATACGCCAGTCTGGACTTCCGGCCCGAATTGGTATGGGACAAGTTGCAGGAAATTCGAAATACGAGTACTTGTGTACCAAGCTAGTAAATGCGGTTGTTTCACGCCATATCATATTTCTTCAAAGTAAGACCGTGGTCTACCATTTTTCTGGTGACCCTGTCACTCAGCACAGCATTTGTGGAGGGAGTTGGAATTGGATTTCTAGTCCCGTTGCTAGAATCTATCAATGAACAGAAAAACTCCGCAACTTCATCTCAAGTATCGGAATTGCTCTCGAATTTCTATGAACTAATCGGCGTATCTTTCATACTTTCTACAATAATGGTAGGAGCATTTTTACTGTTCTTGATCCAAGCACTGCTAAAGTACCTATCTGAAACACAGACCACGCGTATTGCAGCACAGTTCAACGCGGAGGTTCGATCAAAGATTTTTAGCGGCCTGCTCAATGCAGACTTGGCATACCACCACCGACGAAAGGGAGGGGATTTCGTAAATTCCTTAATCAACGAATGCAACAGGTTCCAGAGCGCGTTTCTACACTCAATGAGACTAATCACGCTTCTGTTCGAGTCGACAGTCTACCTGGCACTTGCTATCTATCTATCGTGGCAGCTCGTACTCGCAGCTCTAGTCTTAATGGGAGGGTTTCTTTTCATTGTAAAGTCCGAATTCACTCGGGCGGGACGATACGGAGACGATCTTTCAGATGCGAACAAGTTACTTAGTGTGACAGCGATGGAACGGCTAAGCGGCATCCGGATTTTAAAGGCATTTAACCTCGAGGCTCTGTCATCGAATACATTTAAGAGACACGCGTATGAACTATTACGTGTTTACTACGCCATGTCCAAAAGTCAAGCCCGTCTCGATGGGCTTTTTCGGATCGGGACGCTGGGAGGACTGCTGTCGAGTGTGTACATCGCGGTTTCCGTACTCGACATGTCAATTCCTACCCTAATGACGTTCGTCTTCATCCTTTACCGTTTTTATCCAAAAATCGGTGGAATTAACAAAATGTTCCACCAACTAACTTTTGGAATCTCAGGTGTCAATAATGTGATGACTCTGATCAAAGAAACCAATTCGCCCTCTATTAGAAGCGACGCCAAGCTACCGATCCAGCTTCAACATGAAATCAGGTTTGAAGGATTGGGATTTGGATACGATGATCGGTCTCTTGTACTAAGAGACGTTAGCTTCAACCTCAATGCGGGGGAAACAACTGCAGTGGTCGGCGGTTCTGGCACTGGAAAAACGACTGTTGTCAATCTTATCATGCGTTTCTACGATCCCTTATCCGGCGCAATATTGATTGACGGAATCGATCTCAGAAAACTCGATTTGAATCTATGGAGAAGCTCCATAGCCCTCGTAAACCAAGATATATTTCTGTTCAACGACACGATCAGCAGCAACATCGCTATGGGCAGGCATGGAGCAACAAAAGAAGAGATCGTCAAGGCCGCTAAGCAAGCCTATGCAGACGAGTTCATAATGAAGCTACCACGAGGATACGAGACGATTATTGGCGATCGTGGAATTCTACTCTCCGGGGGACAGCGGCAACGAATCGCGCTGGCCCGGGCTATAATCCGAGACCCTCAAATACTAATTCTGGACGAGGCTACCAGCGAACTGGACTCACAATCCGAACAACTCATTCGGCAAGCCGTCGAGGCACTGGGAGCCACCCGAACCGTGATTACAATCGCCCACAGACTCTCAACCATTCGACATTCAGACAAGATTATAGTCCTTGAAGAAGGCAATGTGGTCGAGGAAGGTTCCCACGAAGATCTCTTGAAAGGTGACGGCAAATATGCTCAATTCCTGCGAGTACAAGAACTGGCTGCTACCGAAGGAAACTAGTGTGGAATTTATGGAGGCCTACTCTTGAGTGGTGGTAAACGAACGCTTGTCACAGGCGGCGCAGGCTTCATTGGGAGCCACTTAGTGGACCGTCTTCTCGCGGATGGTCACGTGGTCAAAGTCATAGACGATTTTACCAACGGTACTATGGTGAATCTTGACGCTCAACAACTAGGTGACCTAAGCGTGATTGAGGCGGATGTTTCGAACTACGCCGCGATAGAGCCACACTTCGCCGGGGTCGACTGGGTATTCCACCTGGCCGCAAAGGCGGCGATCGTGCCCTCGATCCAGCAACCAATGCTCTATCACAAAACCAACGTAGATGGCACCATTGCAGTATTGGAGGCGGCTAGAACCCACGAGGTCAAGCGTTTTATATACGCAGCATCCTCATCATGCTATGGCCTAGCCGAGCAACTTCCAACACCTGAATCCGCCCTCATCAGCCCAATGTACCCATACGCACTCACAAAGTACATCGGTGAATCCTATGTATTGCACTGGTCCAATGTTTATAAGCTGCCCTGTGTCTCACTACGTTTCTTCAACGTCTACGGGCCAAAGGCAAGCACATCCAACGTGTACGGGGCGGTATTCGGCATATTCCTTGCCCAGAAACTGGCCGGATATCCTCTTACGATAGTCGGGGACGGCGAACAGTCGAGGGATTTTATCTACGTTACAGACGTCGCAGCAGCATGTTCCATGGCAGCAGAGTCCGAACTGGCTGGTGAGATCATGAACGTTGGTTCAGGAAACACCTACAGCATAAATTATCTGGCGAATCTGCTGGGAGGCGATGTTGTTCACATTCCCAAACGTCCGGGAGAACCGGACTCCACCTTCGCCGACACTTCAAAAATTCGCCGCCTTCTCGGATGGGCTCCAAAGGTGTCCCTTACCGATGGTGTACAGATTATGTTGGACAAAATGGAGATGTGGAGAAACGCCCCGGTGTGGGACAAATCTTCAATAGCCGAAGCAACTCAAGAGTGGTTCCAATACCTTTCGGACTCGAATGCGAATCCTGAGAACGTTACCAAAAACAGCGTTGACTGAGAAAAGGTCTATGCAGCAAATATCCAAAATAAAAGGCTTGGAAGACCTCGCAAATGAGCTGCGCTCATTGCGCTCTACAGGAACGGACAAAACAATAGTCCAATGCCACGGTGTCTTCGACCTAATGCACATCGGACACATCCGCCACTTTGAAGAGGCGAAAGCTATGGGGGATGTGTTAGTTGTCACCCTCACGCCGGACCGGTACGTAAACAAAGGTCCCCATCGACCCGCATTTTCCGAAGACCTGAGAGCAGAAACTATCGCGGCTCTAGATTGCGTAGACTACATAGCTATCAACCAGTGGCCTGATGCAGTTGAAACAATCAAGCTACTCAAGCCCGATATATACGCCAAGGGGCCTGACTACCGCGATCCGGATACCGATATCACGGGTAAGATCTCCGAAGAGAAAGAGGCTGTCAAATCGGTGGGTGGGAAGATAATCTTCACCGATGACATCACGTTCAGTTCATCCAATCTGATCAACCGGTATATGCCTGCCTACTCGAAAGAGGTCGGTGAATATCTGTCGGGATTCTCTCAGCGTTATACCATCGAGGATATAACCGGTTATATCGAGAATACCCGGTCACTCAAGGTCCTAGTATTAGGAGAGGCAATCATAGATGAGTATCAATACTGCCAATTAATCGGCAAGTCGGCGAAAGAACCAATTCTTGCGGCACAATATCTATCGACGGAAAAATTCGCAGGAGGTATCCTAGCGGTAGCAAACCACGTTGCAAATTTCTCAAACAAAGTCAGCATAATTGCCATGCTTGGAGCCAAAAATTCGCAAGAACAATTTGTGACTAAAAATCTCAACAACACTATAGAAAAATTGTTCGTATTTAAGAAAAATTCACCTACGATTGTGAAGCGTAGATTTCTGGACAAATACCTTTCCCAAAAACTCTTCGAAGTCTACGAAATCAACGATGACGAGATCAACAACCAGCAGGACAAAGAGCTATGCGATCTGCTCGGGAGTATTATCCCAGATTTTGATATCGTGATGGTGGCCGACTACGGTCACGGGATGATGACCGCCAACGTAATTGACGTTATATGTGATAAATCACAGTTTTTGGCTGTAAACACTCAGGCTAACGCTGGTAACCGGGGACTCAACACAATCTCGAAGTATTCTAGAGCAGACTATATCACCCTTGCCCAGCACGAAATCGCCCTTGAGGAAAGAAACCGGCATGGAAAAGTAAAAGACATGGCCTTAAGTGTCTCGCAAAAACTGAACTGCGACCGGGTAGTTGTCACACTCGGCAAGAGTGGCAGCCTGTGCTTTAGCAAACAGGAGGGTTTTTTTGAGGTACCCGCTTTTGCGAACCAAGTGGTCGACAGGGTGGGGGCCGGTGACGCCGTTTTATCCATAACGGCCCTGTGCGCCTCGCAGCAGACGCCAATGGAAGTCATCGGTCTTATTGGCAATCTCGTTGGTGCCCAGGCCGTAGCCACGATGGGCCATCGCAACTCTATCGAAAAAATATCCTTGATTAAACACATCGAATCGTTGCTGAAATAATGGACATGCCTGATATGCCAATATTTGATAACGCGACATCATACCTTCAGGCGCTGGCAGAACTCTCTCTGGGAACAACGGTGACCGACCGAACCGGCGCACTTATCTCTCTTGACAATGGTACAGATAGAGCTATCCAATTAATGCTCGACACCAGTAGCGGTTCGGGAAAATTGATGGCAATTGGAAACGGAGGCAGTGCAGCAATCGCCAGTCATATGCAAAACGACGTATGCAAGGCCCTAGGAATCCGAAGTCTAGTATTCAACGAACAGCCGTTGCTTACGGCCCTAGCCAACGACGATGGCTACGAGACTGTGTTTGAGACTCCCATCAAGCTTTGGGCAGAGCCTGGCGACTTACTGGTGGCGATCAGTAGTTCAGGGCGATCGGAAAATATCCTTCGTGCTGTTAAGGCCGCCACCGAGCGTAGTTGTGATGTAATTACGTTCTCAGGATTCGATGAGGATAACCCACTGCGAAACCTTGGCAACCTCAATTTTCATGTGGATTCATCGGTTTATGGACTAGTGGAGAACACTCACGGGGCTATATTACACTTCATGACAGACCGTGCTATACAAATCATCCAAAGCCATACAAAACCCGGTACTGATTCGAGGACCAAGTGAAGCCCATAAAACAGGTATTGATCACAGGTGGAGCAGGATATGTAGGAGCTGCTCTGGCACCGAAGCTGCTAGAACAAGGATACAGTGTCAAAATACTTGACCTATTCATATACGGAAAGGAAGTCTTGCAGGATATAGAGGACGACCCGAACCTTCGGCTGATCGAAGGGGACATCCGAGACCGTGCGCTGTTAAAACAGATAATGCAAGGCGTAGAGGCAGTCATACACCTAGCTTGTATCTCGAATGATCCGAGCTTTGAACTGGATCCTACACTCGGCAAGTCCATCAACTACGACTGTTTTCCAGAGATGGTAGATATAGCGAAGGACTCGGGAGTCCACCGCTTCATATATGCATCGACATCCAGCGTATACGGTTTGAGGAATGAAGAGAATGTCACAGAGAACCTTCCTCTACTCCCACTGACTGACTACTCGAAGTATAAGGCGATGTGCGAGGAAGTCCTGCAAAAGAAACGTGAACCTGGTTTTAACACGTTGATCCTTAGACCGGCTACTGTCTGTGGCTACTCCCCACGTCTCCGGCTGGATCTTACGGTAAACATCCTCACAAATCACGCCGTGAACAATAAAAAGATCCAAGTGTTTGGTGGGCTGCAAAAGCGACCGAACATAAATATCAAAGACGTCACCGATCTGTACTTATGGTCTCTAAGGTGGTCTAACGATGAGATTGACGGACAAGTCTTCAACGCTGGCTATGAGAACCATACCGTGATGGAGATCGCTGAACTGGTTCGCTCTCGAGTGGGTAATGATGTAGACATCGAGACGGTGCCCTCCGATGACCACCGTTCATATCATATATCTTCGGAAGCTATCAGCAAAAAACTAGGATTTACACCCAAGCACACGATCGAAGATGCGGTTGAAGATTTGTTAGATGCATTTGGAAAGGGCAAGATACCGAATCCAATGACCGACGATCGCTACTACAACATCAAGGTCATGCAGACCTTGGGTTTGAGCTGAACCTCGTGACTCAGGTAATCGGTTTGGACTTCGACAACACCTTAGTGAATTACGATGACCTGATCTACAGTATAGCTCGTGAGCGAAATTTGATTCGGGACGACTTAGCTAGGAACAAGAAAGACATCCGGGATTCCATCCGACGGCTCGAAGGGGGTGAGATCGAATGGCAATACGTCCAGGGTGTGGTCTACGGACCAAAGATGCACGAGGCGAAACCGTCCAATGGAGCCGAGTCCTTCCTGTCCCGTTGTATAGTCCAGGGCGTCAGGGTGTACATCGTGAGCCACAAGACCCGGTTAGCTGGTTACGACGACACGAGAACAGACCTCCGAGTTGCAGCGCTGACCTGGATTGAACAGCAGGGATGGTTCAGTAACACAGGTCTGGGTCTGTCCAGAGATTCCGTGTATTTCGAATCCAGCCGTGGTGAGAAGGTGGAACGCATACGCCGATTAAACTGCACTCACTTCATTGACGACCTCGAGGAAACTTTTCTGGAAGAGGATTTCCCAAACGGAGTTCAAAAAATATTGTACGCCCCTTTTCCACCCGAATCTGTCCCACCCGCTGTGACGGCGGTGTCTTCTTGGGACGAAGCGGGAAGACTGATGTTTGGGTCGCTGACGTCTTAAACATGGCTTTTCAGGACACTGCACCGCTGTCAAGATCATCAGAACAACCTGATCATCAGTATGTATCTGTGTCAACTATGGTATCGGGTTTGTTGGGCAAGGTCGTCAGTACTACGGAACGTTTCCACTCTGGTAAAAACAATCGTGTCTACAGACTAAAGACCTCTGATTCAACAGAATTCGTCTGTAAGGTATATTTCGAGGTTGAGCGCCTACACACCGAATATGCAGCATTGACATTCCTTTGGCGCAACGGAGAAAGAGCAATACCAAGGCCGGTGGTAGCATCCGAGAAAAACTCCTGTGCTATCTACGAATACGTCGATGGTAGCTCGGCATTACCCTATCCAAACGAATACGATATCGACCAGGCTGTTGAATTCCTGACAAGACTAGGCTCATATGTCGATTGCGATGGCAGCAAGTCGCTACCGGCAGCGGCAGAAGCTTGCCCTTCCGTGAACGCCATTGTCGACAACATTCATTCTCGTTTATCCAAACTCTCAGAGGTACAAAACCAACACGAACAGTTACGGATATTTCTCCACGATGAGTTTATGCCAACCTTGATAGAGATCGAAAGCTCTCTGTCCACTAGTGGCCTATCCATTGAAAAAGAATTGGAGCAGCAAGAACAAACCTTGAGTCCATCCGACTTTGGGTTTCACAACGCGATAAGACGTCCCGATGGTACGATCGTCTTCCTCGATTTCGAGTATTTTGGCTGGGATGATCCTGCAAAGATGATTTCGGATTTTCTGCTCCACCCAGCTATGGATATTCCGAACACGCTCAGAGCAAGATTTTACGCAGGAACGATTACTGGGCTTCAGAAATTTGGTCCTGTGGCGAGCAGGGTCAAAATCGTCTATCCAATGTTCGCAATGAAATGGTGCATGATACTCCTGAATGAATTTGTGCCCGAACAGCTAGAGAGGCGCGAATTCTCCATAGATCAACCCCGGGACAGAGGCAAGAACCAGCTAAAGCAGCTCCAGAAGGCCAGAGACATGCTTTCTAAGGTAAACAATGAATACGGATTCCCATACTCGTAGCAAAATAGCGAAGAGCGAACTCATCGCACTCGACACACGATCGCTGGAGATACGAAGGCAAATCGTCAGGGTCTTCGATTCCAGCAGAAGGGGCCACATCGGCTCAGCCTTCTCGCTGGTAGAGATTCTCCGGGTCCTTTACGATGACTTCTTACGTTACGACTCGACCCGACCGAGATGGTCTGGGAGGGACCGGTTTATCTTGAGCAAAGGTCATGGCTGCATCGCGCTCTATGTGTTGCTGGCCGAGAAGGGCTTTTTCGCTTACGATGAGCTGGACAAATTCTGCAAAACCGAAGGAATTCTCGGCGGACATCCCGACCACCGTAAGGTACCTGGCATCGAGGTTTCCACCGGCAGTCTCGGACACGGCCTCCCCATGGGTATCGGGTTCGCCCTGAACGCAAGATACGAAGGAACAGAAGCCAAAACCGTCGTCGTGGTCGGGGACGGCGAGTCAAACGAGGGCTCTATCTGGGAGGCTGCTCTAAGCGCCGGAAAGCACAGGCTTTCCGATCTGACGGTGATGGTCGACTACAACAAGAACCAATCGTATGGTACAACGGTATATGTGCAGGATCTGGAGCCCATCATGGATAAATGGCGGGCCTTCGGCTTTGACGTAGTCGAGGTGAATGGCCATGACGTGACGGAAATCAAGACCGCCCTTGACAGTCCACCGGAAGATCCAGACAAGCCCAAGGCCATAGTTTGTCACACGGTCAAAGGTAAGGGCATCGACTTCGTTGAAGGCAATATGGACTGGCACCACAAGAGCAAGTCCAGCGATGACGAAATACAAGAACTGTTCTCTGCGCTTGGGGAATCATAGTGCGTCAAACATGCCTCGACATGGTATACGAGATGGCGAAGGACGATGAGAGGATATTTTTCGTGGGCTCTGATCTGGGCGCCGGCACTATGGATAATTTCAGGAAAGAAATGCCTCGGCGATTCTTCATGGAAGGCGTCAGCGAGGCCTACCTTATAGGTATGGCCGCCGGACTCGCCCTTGAGGGCAAGATTCCTTATGTCAACACCATCGCGACCTTCATCACACGCCGCTGCTTCGAACAAATCGCGGTGGATCTATGTCTTCACAACGCCAATGTACGACTGATCGGCAATGGAGGAGGCCTAGTCTACGCCCCCCTTGGACCTACACATCAAGCCATTGATGATATAGCTATCATGCGAGCCCTCCCTAACATGACAGTGGTGGCGCCGGCAGACTCCGAAGAGATGCGCCGTCTCATGCCTCTTACGATCGACCACAATGGTCCGATCTACATCAGACTTGCCAAAGGCTATGACCCCATCGTCACCAATAACGATGTCCCTTTTGAAATTGGCAAGGCTATTCCCATGCGCCAGGGTAACGACGTTCTAATTGTGACTACCGGAATCACGCTCGGAGTGGCGATTGATGCCGCCCAAGTCCTCAGTGGACAAGGAATCGAAGCGTCGATTCTGCATTGTCACACCGTCAAGCCGCTGGACTCTGATGCGATCATCGAGAAACTGAAGAATGTGCCCGTTGTGGTGACCGTCGAAGAGCACAGCGCTATCGGCGGTCTTGGCAGCGCCGTAGCCGAGATTGTGGCGGAGGCTTTCTTCGACCCCGCCAAACGTTTCAAGCGCATTGGTCTCCCGGATCTATTCCCCGATGAGTACGGCTCCCAAGCCACTCTGCTTGAGAAATACTCGATTACGCCAGATAACGTTGCGTCGGTGACTATGAGTCTTTTAGGTCAGGCACCAGTGGCGTGACACACTTTCAGCTATCCAGCCATATGTCATTTATGAACCAAAAGCATTTAGTGTGGTGTAAGAACCTAGGCCAGTCCACGACAACTACCTTAGAAGCCTGTCGAAGCAGACTAAGTTGAACCAGCCCAGGCTAGTCTATCGCGTGATCCTTGGTGCAATATTCTATGTCATCGTTTTGTTAAGTTATATGCTCATCAACTACAGATCTCAAATCAGGTCCGGCCTATATGAAGCACGGTCCAATTCAACATGAAACTGAGGTGGTTCAGGTGATCTGGTTCTATTTCAGTCTGGCACTCGCAATTATAATCGGCGCAGGAGCACAGCTTAGTTTAAAGGCAGGGGCGACTAGGTCGGGAGAACTCCAAACCATGATTCTGGATCCCTATGTGATGGGCGGCCTAGTTGCTTACGGCTTCGCGGCGCTATTCTATGTCATTGCTATCCGGCAAATCCCTCTATCTGTGGCCTTTCCCAGCGTGTCGAGCAGCTACATTGCTGTCGCATTCCTCTCTCATCTGATTTGGGGAGAGCCATTTGGGCGAGCACAGATAGCAGCATTACTACTGATTAGCACAGGAATCTACGTGCTTGCTATAAAATCCTAAGACACTTTGGAAACTATATCCATAGCCCAAACTGTTACACTTATTTTCCTGCCCAGGGGAGTACCATGGATCCTGATGAATACGCGGTAATGGCCCGCGTCGAGTTGGATCATTGGTGGTACAGTGGTTTAAGAAATCTTGTTACTGCCGAACTCGGGAACCTCGTGAATGGCAAGGTCACCATATTGGACGCAGGCTGTGGGACCGGGGGCACCATTGAAATGTTTGAACAGATCTTCCCCATCGCTCGCTTAATTGGCATTGATATTAGTCCTTTCGCGATATCCCACGCCAAAAGAAAGGCCGGCGGGATAATTGCCTGTGGCTCCATCAATGCCCTACCCATCGCAGATACTAGTGTAGATGCGATCACCGCTCTAGATGTTATATATCACGAAGATGTAGATGAGAAATTGGCGTTTAGCGAGCTAAATAGGATCCTAAAGCCCAACGGGGTAGTTGTTATCAATCTCCCGGCATTTGAGTGGCTGCGCTCCAGTCATGACAAAGCGATACATACTGCCCGTAGATACACCACCAGCGAACTTAGCGCAAAAGCAACTAAGGCCGGTTTCGATATTGTGATGTGCCAATATAGAAATTCTTTGCTTTTTCCTCTCATGATGGTGCAACGCTTTCTGCGAAAATCGCGTGTGTCTGTCAAATCAAGTTCGGCTGTGAATCTACCACCGCTACCTGTGAACTATCTGTTCGGCCTCGTGATGACCCTTGAGAACACTTTGATGCGACTTGGTGTCAAGTTTCCAGTAGGCGGCTCGGTGTTCGCGTTGCTTAGAAAACGGGTACGGTGAAAGATTGCGTCTAAGCATAGTCATTCCTGTGTACGGTTCGGAAGATACGATAGGGCAACTCGTAGAGAGTCTGTTTGAATTGTATCCCAATGAAGATCTGGAAGTTGTGGTTGTCGATGACGCAAGTCTTGATAGAAGTGCCGAGGTCTGCGAGAAACTAGTTGAGAGATTCAGTGACAGAGTGGTATTTGTGCAGCTTGCGAAAAATTTCGGTGAACACAATGCCACAATGGCAGGGTTGATGCACACCCGAGGTGATTACGTTCTCGTTATGGATGACGACTTCCAGAACCCACCCGAAGCTGTAGGAACACTGCTCAAGGAAATCCTTAGAGAAGATTTTGACATTGTATACGCAAGGCACGATGAGAAAAGACATGCAAAGTGGCGAAACATAGGCAGCTGGATCAACAATCTGGTAGCAACTTTCCTTATCGGTAAACCATATGGATTATATCTGTCAAGTTTCAAAATCATGTCGAGGTTTGCTGTCCAGCAAATAACACAATACCAAGGTCCATTCCCCTACATCGACGGGCTACTCTTACAGCGCGTCAGTAAAATAGGCAGCGTTACCGTACCCCATCACGATAGACGTGTCGGTAAAAGTTCATACACTCCAGTTCGGCTTCTCTCACTATGGCTTAATGTCTTCACTAATTTCTCAATAGCACCACTAAGAATCGCGTTCCTTCTAGGACTCCTGGGGTTTATAGCAGGCATGGCTGTCGTCGCTCTCCTAGTCTACGAGCGGTTCAGTCGAGCAAGCCTGCCCGCGGGCTTTCTTATGCTGATGACTACGACAATATTCCTATCTAGCACGATGCTAATGGTTGTGGGCCTTATAGGGGAATATGTTGGGCGTGTTTTACTCAATATAAGCGGCAAGCCTCAATTTGTCGTTCGTAGAGTCGAAACCGGTCCAGAAAACCGCATTGGAAATGTCCACGACAAGAGCGAAGAGACCTCTGGGTCGAGGCCGCAATGATCTCAATCCTTTTAGTGCTCGGCCAACGACCCTGTGTGTCATGGCCTATAGATATCTTGGGGATCGCCGTTAATTGAAAGTCCAAGGCTGGGATTATAGGAAAGAGTATGAGCAGCACCGTGACGGCATCCTCACCGCTGTAGACAAGGTGTTCAAGTCCGGTAGCCTCATTTTGGGAGAAAGTGTCGATGCTTTCGAGAAGGCCTTTGCTCAATATTCGCATGCCCGGCATGGAGTGGGGGTAAACAGCGGCACGGATGCAATTTTTATCGCACTCAAGACTTTAGGCATTGGCCCTGGGGACGAAGTTATCACCGTCGCCAATACGGCAGTACCAACCGTTTCTGCAATCGTCACTGCTGGGGCAACTCCCAGGTTCATAGATATTGATCCAGACACTTATCTGATGGATACCCGCTATTTAGAAGATACAATTTCATCGCGAACCACGTGTGTTCTGCCAGTACACCTCTACGGCCAGTGTGTGGACATGGATCCAGTGAACGAATTTGCAGAAGCACACGGTCTCAAAGTACTAGAAGATTGCGCCCAAAGCACGGGTGCTCTTTACAAGAATAGACGATGCGGATCCTTGAGTGACATCGCCGCCTTCTCCTTCTACCCTACTAAGAATCTGGGAGCGTACGGAGATGGAGGCATGATAGTTGTGAAAGACAGCGACGCGCTGTCTGTACGAGCACGACGCCTGCGGACGTATGGAATGCAGGACACCTACTATTCCGAGGAGCACGGTTACAATTCCCGTCTTGATACAGTACAGGCCGAAATACTTCTGCACAAACTCAAATTCCTTGACACCTGGCTGGAGCACCGTCGTAGCCTTGCCCATAACTACGAACGCCAACTTGCCAACCTCGGACTAGTTCTTCCCCAGGAGACTTCGGGGAATTATCACTCCTACCACCTTTACGTTGTCAGGCATCCTGAAAGAGACCGGATAATTCAAGAGCTAAAGGACCGGAACATTCATGTCAATATCAACTATCCATTCCCCGTCCACACGATGCGTGGATATGCCCATCTTGGATATAATATGGGTGACCTCCCTATAACTGAGGTATTGGCTTCGGAGATCTTTTCATTACCGCTGTACCCTACAATGAGCGCTGAAGATCAAGACAAAATTTGCAGCGCGTTGATAGAGATACTTTCCTAAAGCTACACAGTCATGATGCAGGAATCTAAAGACATAGAGTGGTTCCGTGAGTGTCTTCGACAAAGCAGAAAGGTAGAGAACCAAGATCCATCGCCGGTTCTAGCCTGGCTTTATGATAAACGAAAGGCACCGGAATTTGAGGCTCACCTCGTTAATATAAATGACCTTAAGTCATGGTACGTGGAAAAACGGACTGGAGACGTGCACAGTGAATCGGGAGGGTTCTTTTCTGTCCAAGGGGTAAGGGTCACGTCTGGAGAAGGACTGAGAGAGGTGACATCTTGGGACCAACCCATATTTACACAGAAAGAAGGAGGAGTTCTCGCCTTAATTGCGAAACGGGAAGGGTTAGAAGTTCTTTTCCTCCTGCACGCCAAAGTAGAGCCGGGTAACATCGATTCTTTTCAGCTCTCCCCAACGGTACAGGCTAGTTGGAGTAATCTCAATCAAACACACAAAGGAAAGCGTCCCCCTTTCGCAGAGTTCATCCTCGGTGAGGTTCCATCTCATCTCGTCTATGAATCGCTGCACAACGAAGAAGGCAGCCGGTTCTGGCACAAGAGCAATCTCAACCAGATCTGGATGATCGATGGGTTACAGACATCCATTGAGTACGATACAAACTTTTTCGTCTGGGCTTCCTTATCACAAATCAAGGCGATGTCTCTACTGGATAACATAATTAATCCATATGTGAAAACTATCATTGCACCACTGTAGAGGAATCTAAGTTGCCAGATCAGAATATCAAGACCGTGCTCGTCACGGGTGGGTGCGGATTTGTCGGAAGCAATCTTGTAAGATTCCTTCTCGCCCAACGCGATAAATGGCGAATTGTGAATGTAGACTCGCTGACCTACGCCAGTAATCCAAGCAACCTTGCTGATATTGTATCGGATCCAAGATACTCATTTGTTGAACAAGATATCACCGAGTATGCCGGCATGAAATCTATATTTCAGGTTCACACCCCATGGGCGGTGATAAACTGCGCGGCCGAATCCCACGTCGACCGAAGCCTGAAGACTAGTATCAATTTCGCCAGTACTAATACTCTGGGTACACAGGTGATATTGGAGCTGGGACGTCAACATGGAAGCCGTATTTTGCAAATATCTACTGACGAAGTTTATGGCAGCCTGGACAACCTAAAATTGAAGTTCACTGAAGACATGCCACTTGACCCAACATCACCATATGCAGCAAGCAAGGCCTCGGCCGACCTGATGGTTCTGGCAGCCTTTCGTTCCTACCATCAAGACGTGATAATCACGCGATCTTCAAACAACTATGGACCGTATCAATATCCCGAAAAGCTTATTCCAATGATGATTACAAACGCTCTCGCCGATCAACCTCTCCCCGTCTACGGACGCGGGGTAAACGTACGCGATTGGATCCACGTGCAGGACCACTGCCAAGGCGTACTTGCAGCTTTGGAACGCGGTTCTAAGGGATCTATATATAATTTCGGGGGCAACAGCGAGAGGACGAACATTTCAGTGATACGATCCATTTTATCGATCCTGGGACGCCCGGAGTCGCTGGTCAAATACATAAATGATAGGCCAGGTCACGACATGCGGTACGCCATTGATTACTCACGCGCTACCAATGAACTAGGCTGGTTACCTGAAACACGTTTTGAGGACGGCTTAGAAGAAACAGTGGCATGGTATGTTGAACACGATGATTGGTGGAGATCCATAAAGAACGGTAATTTCAGCGTCTATTATGAGCACCAATATGGGGCGAGACTGAGAAGCTCAAAATGACAAAAGGTCTGATATTGGCCGGTGGCGCCGGTACGCGTCTCCATCCTATCACCAAGGTAATTAACAAACATCTGATCCCCATCGGGAAATCCCCGATGATTCACTACCCCATCCGCACGCTGGTCGAGTCTGGGATTACTGAAATAATGGTTATTTCGGGCCCGCAAAGCATTGGAGCCATCGCTGAACTGTTAGGGAATGGCAGCTCGTTCGGGTGCAACTTCTACTTTCGCGTCCAAGAACGTCCCGCTGGAATCTCTGATGGCATACGATTGGCAAGAAGATTCGCAGAACACGATAACCTCATGGTTATGCTAGGCGATAATCTTGTCGCAGAGAATCTCTCCAAGGCTATATCCGATTTTGAAGCCAGTTCGGACGGCTGCCAAATATTTCTAAAACAACTCTCCAATGTGGATGGGTTAGGTGTAGCCAAAATGGGAGAAGGTCAACTTGTGCAGATAGTTGAGAAACCAGCCCAGTTCATAAGTGATCTCGCAGTAACGGGTGTATACCTATTTGACCATCACTGTTTTGAGATGATTGACAAATTGTATCCTTCTGATCGTAACGAGCTTGAGGTGACGGACCTTATCAACGCGTACATCGACCTTCACTCATGTGGCATTTATATGCTTGAAGGAGACTGGCTTGATGCAGGTACATTCGAGTCTCTGGAAAAAGCTGCAAAGATATTCGACTCCAATTGATTTTACCTTCTCCCTATACACCACAGTTCTTGGCATCGCTAGAACACACGTATTGGGAAAGCACAAGTTCACAATCCTGATGTCATTGCCGTGAAAAACTACGTTGGATCTGAAATAACCGAAACTAGGTTGCGTAATGCCAAGTGGCCAGATCTGAAAAGGCACGGGCATAGTCTAGTCCTGTTATTAGGCTGCACGGTCGCCATGTTTCTGTTCATACTCACCCTCTTCATTCGTCAAGAGATCAGCGGCGAGACTTGGGGATACTGGTATTTTGCTCGAATTTTTGCCGAGTCTGGAAACTTCATCGCAAGTGACAGGAGTCCTCTATACACTCTCTATTTGAATGGATTTCGATGGCTGGGCTATCCAACCTCTGTAACAGTGGAGCACATCGCAACCAGTCTTATTATGATCACTGGGATAGTTGCTATGTTTCGGTCCTATATTGGGCTAGGCCTGGCCATCTTCGCCGCACTTCTCTGGTCACCATTTCTACAGTTCGCGGAACCGCCCGTGCAACAACTAGCTTTAAGTAGCGCTTTATGGGGATTAGTTGTGAGGCGCTCCGCAGACAGCCGCATTGGGATGGGTACTTCTCACGCTCTTTTTCTTGCAGCCTACATGTTCAGGAGTTCGTATATCGTATTGGTACTGTTATTCGTTTCCTGGGACTTTTTTCGAATTCTAAGGGATGGAAAATGGAACCGTGCAACAGAGTTGCTCACGTCCCGTAGATTTATAGTTTTTTCAATTCTACCCTTGGCCGCAATTGCCAGTCTATTAATTTGGTTTTCAGCCAGAGAATCAGATCATCCTTGGAACAACCCTCAATTCAGCACCACAACGTGGTCCCCCATCGGTAACTCGCGGTCACTCAGCGACGCACATTTCATTCAAGCATGGAACTGGCGTTATATTGAACAGGAATACGGTAGCTTTATTGATAAAGACTGGTACTTTACCAACCAGGAGTTGTTTAATGGGGCGGACAGTATGTTGGAAGCTGTATTAGCCAATCCCCGCTTCGTGTTTGAGCTGATGCTAAGTAATATACATCCCGCAATAACCACCGTCGCCAAGTTCACTGAAATTCGCTATCTCCCGTTCTTGAGAATTTGGGATTCTCTGTTGGTTATCGCTATTTTGGTCGCGCTCTGTACTGCCTACAAGAACGCAGAGACAAGAATATTTATTGCTGCGAGCATCGTGATCATCGCAATCTCAGTCTCAGCGATACCTGGTACCAGAAGGCACCTCGTCGCCCTAGTACCTCTCCTCATTTTGTGCGCTTCCTGCGCCGGGAAGCTGTTTAATAGCTTACTAGATCTAAGATCCCCTGTACTAAGAAACAAGTTTTTGTGGCTCGGTGTAACAGGTATCGGTTTGGCTCTGTTGTACTACGCCTTGCGGGCCACATTCGCTCCTCAGCCTGGCATCAGAACGATCTACGCCGTACTCGTTGGGATTGGTATAAGTCTACCTTTTCTTTTCGTCGGTTTATACCGACCTGAAGAAGCATCTAAACGTTTTCGTCAACGGCTCTGGCTTGGTACACTGGTGATGTTGATTCCACTAATCTTGTTTTCGAATGGGATCTCCAAATGGACTGTGTTGGCCGGTGATGTCATAGAGGATTACCGGGAAGGCAACATGCATGTGCTAGAGAGTCGTGATCTAATATCGATGAAGGCTTCTTTTGAGAAGGTTCATTCGCTCCTTCAAGGATGTAACGGTGTCTTGGCCCTAGAACATACCTTCGTAGCAGCATTCATGGATATCCCATCGGAGCGCGTCTACGACATCTGGGAAATCCCTCCATTCGGGCGACTCGGAGAGTCTGAATACGATGGCCTACGACCTAGTCGCATCGACTGTGTTCTCGTGTCAGATCGCCTGCCTACAGCGATCGGCCACGCAACGAACATACAACTCCGATACGATGGCTATATTGAGCCTTATGTAAAGCAGCTTAAAACCATGGGCGCCGAAGTACATTACGTCGACAGATTCGGCCAGATAATCGTTCTAAACACTCCGGGATAGAGGACAATAAGAATGGCGTACGTAGACTTCATCATGAAGCTACACAAAAGCAGTAAGCGTAATTATATCGAACGTGTAGTTTCATATGACAAGGCAGAATGTGCCGAGGTGGCAATAAAGTACGGCAAGGACTACTGGGACGGCGAACGCCAGTACGGATACGGTGGCTACAGTTATGACGGTCGGTGGCATCCAGTGGCTGAGGCTATGGTGAACCACTACGGACTTAAGCCCGGCGACAGGATTCTAGACATCGGATGCGGCAAAGGATATTTGCTGTACGAATTCACACAGATACTCCCCGGTATAGAGATTGCAGGGATCGACATCTCCAAATATGCCATTGAGAATGCCAAGGAAGAGGTGAATCCGTACCTCACAGTTGGTAACGCTACCTCCCTACCTTATGAGGACGACTACTTCGACTACATCATCTCTATAACGACACTGCACAATCTCTACAATTATGAACTTCGGAAGGCACTCCAGGAAATCGAGCGGGTCGGCAAGAAAAGTAAACACGTAATAATAGAGTCATACAGGAACGAGCGAGAGAAGGCTAATTTGCTGTACTGGCAACTAACCTGTAGGTCGTTTTATACACCGAAAGAGTGGGAGTGGTTCATGGATGAAAGCGGATACACAGGCGACTATTCCTACATTGTATTCGAGTAGCGTAACCCTTTACTACATGGCAATTCGGACACTCTAGGAACATATTGAAAGCAGCAATCCTAAAAGCTCAAAATTCTCCCCTAATAGTTGCAGACGTGCAGATGCCGACTCTAGAGGTCGGCCAAGTACTGGTCAGAGTCAAGTACAGCGGAGTTTGCGGCAAGCAGATTGATGAGATCAAAGGTAGGCGCGGTAACGATCCCTATTTGCCTCACTTGCTGGGACATGAAGGGTCTGGCGTAGTCGAAGATGTGGGGCCCTTTTTTTTTTTTTTATGATATGGCGACCACGGAGATCTACACTGGATAAAAGGCCCCGGCATAGAATCGGCTCCTCCGAGATACAGTTACAACGGCGAGACTATAAGTGCCGGATGGGTTACGACCTTCAGCGAACGGACCATCGTATCAGAGAACCGGATTACTGCTATCCCCGACGACATGCCCCTAGACGTAGCCGCTTTACTGGGATGCGCCGTCACAACTGGGCTGGGGATAGTGTTCAACAACGCGGGACTGAAGCCGGGACAGTCTATCGCCGTATTTGGAATTGGCGGAATAGGGCTGAATGTTATCCAGGGCGCCGCCATGGTAAGCGCACACCCGATAGTGGCCATTGACCTCTACAACAACAAGTTGGAGCAGGCGGAGAGGTTCGGGGCCACCCACACCTTCAATTCCAAGAGAAACAACGCACATCAGTATCTCATGGAACTTTCTGACGGTGATGGATTTGATGCAACGGTAGACGTCACCGGGAACAACTCCGTTCGAGAAACCGCCTACGGCTCCACCAGTGATATAGGCAAGACGATCTTCGCGGGTGTACCATCCCAACAAGAACAGATCTCCATCGATTCGTTTCCCTTACACTTCGGCAGACGCCTGGTCGGATCCCACGGCGGTGAGACGAAACCTGAGGTGGACATACCTCGATACGTGCAGCTATATAAACTGGGAAAACTGAAGCTTGACGAGCAGATCTCCCATCGATTCGATCTGGACGACATAAACGACGCAGTGGACACCGTGCTCAATGGGGAAGCGGGACGCTGCCTCATATCGATGTCAGGACAAACCCGATAATGGATACCGAAGAAACCCGAGAGCCTCAGTATCAGGGACACTTGATCCTGCGAAATTCTCAGGGGCTTACGCCGCTAGGACTGACAGCTAACCGTGTGTGGGAAGAAGATCCACGACGCCTCCTGTTCATGCTAGCAAGGGTGAAATTTGTTTCGAAAATGTTGTCTGGCAAACAAAATGTATTGGAGGTGGGCTGTGGCGACGCATTTGCAAGCCGGATAGTCCAACAGGAAGTCGGAGAACTCTATGCTATAGACTTTGATCCTGTGTTCGTGAAAGACGTGAACGATCGCATGGAAGAGAAGTGGGAATTTGAAGCCCATGTTCACGATATCCTCGACGGACCCGTTCAGGGCCCATTCGACGCCGCTTACTCGCTCGACGTGATTGAACACATTGCCAAAAAAGACGAACGTAAATTCATGGCTAACGTGGCAAATTCTCTTGTAGACAATGGTGTGCTCATCATTGGTTCGCCATCCATACAATCTCAAGCCTACGCTTCGGATGTCAGTAAAGAAGGCCACGTCAATTGCAAAGACGCCAAAGAGTTGAAGGAATTGATGCTAGAGTATTTCCACAACGTGTTTATATTTTCAATGAACGACGAGGTCGTTCATACCGGCTTCTATCCGCTCGCCCACTACCTTTTTGGACTAGGCGTTGGACGGAGACTCCGGTAGTGGCCACAGGTCTCCATATGGTTTCACTAACTTGGCATCTTCCTGCTTCGAGGTACTCGGCAGTTTCAGTTAATGCCTGTTAGCCCGGAAGGAGTCACTTTCGTTGTAGGCTCAGATAGTCTAATTGGGACAGCTCTAATCTCAGAGCTTCGGAACTCTGGTCAGCGTGTGACAGGAACTACAAGACGGCAAGAGAAGGTGGATGTGTCAAAACTGTACCTAGACCTGTCAAACAATATGGCCGAGTGGGCCTCGCCCTCGCCCGTATCGGTGGCAGTTCTATGTGCAGGTGAGACTACCATGGAAATGTGTGAACGTATGCCTGCCTTCACAGCGCGTATTAACGTTGACAGCATCTCAGTTCTGGCCAAAAATCTTGTGGACCAAGGGGCTTTTGTAGTCTATCTATCATCGAATCATGTGTTCGACGGAACTAGATCCTACCGCCAGGCCGACGAGCCAACATCGCCCGTGACGGAGTATGGCAGACAGAAAGCCGAAGCCGAGGATCGCATCAGAAAATTGGGCAACCGGGTAGCGATAGTGCGACTTACCAAGGTACTGTATCCCGGATTTCCCCTCCTGCACCAATGGCGAAACTCCCTCGAACAAGGCAAATCTATTCAGCCCTTCTCGGACATGTATATGGCACCAGTGCCGCTGGATTTTGTTGTGACAATCCTGAGACTGATCTCCAAGCGGCAGCTAGCAGGAGTGATTCACGTATCTGGAGATCGTGACATTTCATACAAAGAGGTGGCCTTTATGGGGGCACGGATACTAGGTGCTGACGAGAACCTGGTAAATCCAGTGAAATCACGGGACTTTATTAAGAATGTAGGACCTGCTCCAAGACACACCACACTGAACACTGACTATATCAAATCGACTCTGGATATGAAGCCACCAGACATTCAGGAGACCATCGAGATTGCATTTGAGAGAAAACGAATTCAACGTACATCGGTTCATTCCTAATGCCCTCTGTTATATATCAGTGAGAACTATCTTGAAATTGTGGAGGACGAACACATGCCGGTGAAGCTGGGAATGGTCGGTGCTGGGTTCATGGGACAGATCGCCCATCTCGATAACTATGTCCAGATAGAAGAATGTAGAGTGATAGCCTTGGCTGAGATGCGAACTGAGCTACGACGACGTGTTGCTCTACGCTACGAAATACCAAGAACATATGAAACCCATCTTGAACTCATTGCCGACCCGGATGTCGAAGCGGTAGTCGCGGTAACACCCCGTCAGCAGATTGGACCCATAGCCTTGGACTGTCTGAGAGCGGGTAAACACCTGATTACCGAGAAACCCATGGCTGCGAGCGTAGAGCAAGCGACTGTACTAGTCGATGCAGCGCAAGCCAGTGGGGTTCGCTACGCGGTGGGCTACATGAAAAGACATGATGAGGGTGTGCAACTGGCAAAGAAGCTACTGAACGAAGTCATAGACAGCGGTGAACTAGGTCCCATTGTGTACGCCAGGTCACATTGTTTCATGGGAAACTCGTATGCCAACGCCGGAGGCCACATTGTCACCAATGAAGTTCCATCCAGCAAAAGACCTGAGTGGCCCATTGCCCCAGACTGGGTTCCCGAGGAGCGCAAGCTAGACTACGCCTGGTTCCTTAACGTCTACTGCCACAACATCAATCTGCTTCGGTACCTACTTGATCGAACTCCCAAGGTAGATTTTGCACGACTGGACAATAAAAATGGAATGGTGGCTATGTTGAACTTCGATGGCTACTCGGCAACTTTGGAGGCTGGTCGTTCTTCGTACCACGGTTGGGACGAGGTCACCGAAATCTACTTCTCTAACGGACGTGTCCGGATTGTGACCCCTCCCGCTCTTTTGCGAAACGTCCCCGCCCAGGTGGAACTGTACATGGGCGGAGACGGACACGAGTCTCGAGTGCCACAAAGTGCGTGGACCTGGGCATTTCGACGACAGGCCGAGGCTTTCATCAGCGACGTAAAATCCAACAGAGAATCACTTACCAGCGGGACAGATGCCCTAGCAGACATGAGGCTTGTAGAGGATATGTGGAGGATGGAGCTAAGCAGGTGACAGAACAAATAACGTGGTGGCGGACGACCTTTGGAGATGAAGAAGTCAAGACACTAGCGGAGTCCGTAGCCCAGGAACATATCAGCCAGGGAGCTGTCACCGAACTTCTTGAATCCCATCTCGCCAAAGCATTGGATATTCCCTACGTGGTAGCGACACAAACTGGCAGTGCGGCTCTGGCTCTGGCATTGATGGCTCTCGGTATCGGCCATGACGACGAGGTAATCGTCCCAAACCGTACTTGGATCGCCTCCGCCCATGCAGTGGTGCTGGTCGGAGCGAAAGTGGTGCTAGTGGATGTCCTAGAAGACATACCTATCATTGACGTCTCTCAAATCGAGCAGAACATCACTCCTCGCACCAAGGCCATATTGCCCGTACACCTCGATGGTAGGTCGGCCGACATGGAAACGATTCGTTCCATCGCTGAAGATCGTGGTCTCATCGTCATAGAAGACGCCTGCCAGGCATTGTTCTCCAGAAACTCAGATGGGTTCCTTGGGACTCAGTCCGACGCAGGGTGTTTTTCTTTAGGCGTTACAAAGCTGATCTCCACTGGTCAGGGAGGCATCGTTGTAACCAAAAACGAAGAGACATACGAAAAACTTAAGCTGGTCCGAAATCATGGAGTGGTCGACAACTTCACCGATACATGGAACCAAATGGGATTCAACTTCAAGTTCACCGACTTACTGGCATCCTTCGGTCTGGCCCAACTATTGAGAGTACCCGAACGCCTGTCTCACCTCCAGTCGATTTACGCCACCTATGACTCCGCTCTCGCCGAACTAGATGACCCAATGCTAAAGCTGATCCCAGTAGATGTATCCGATGGAGAGGTTCCACTGTACATCGAGGCACTATGTAGTGAAAGAGCCAATCTGATCGAGTACTTGAATTCCCGGGGCATTCAAGCCCGCCCTTTCCCACCCAGCCTACATAGGTCCAAATACCTCGACAACGCGGGCGATTTCCCACGATCTCGGTTGTTCGCCGAGCAAGGAATATATCTGCCCTGTGGCCCAGAGCAACCAATTGAGAACGTGAAGCGAGTCATCTCAGAACTAAGACTATACTCGGCAAGTCCATGAAAACACTGGTGCTCGGGACATCGGAGCTTACCATACGCTGTGCCATGGCACTTTTGGACAATGGCATAGAACTGTGCGCCCTTATATCAATGCCTAAACATGCACTCCCGAACAACCCAGCGGATGTTTCAGGATTCGCCCAAAAAAACAGCATACCCTATCAAGAGATAGAGGACATCAACGCACCAAGCAGCCTTGAATTGCTTCGAGGTTATGATGCCGACTATTTTCTAAGCTCTTGGCCAAAAATCCTGAAGAGTCCGATACTGGACGTGCCGAACCGTTTCTGCATAGGGACTCATCCAAATGCTCTACCATACAATCGCGGCAGACATCCGCTTCACTGGCTTATCGTTCTCGGATTCACCGAATCGTCCTTAAGCTTCTTTCTCATGGATCAGGGTATAGACACAGGAAACGTGTTACTACAGATACCATTTGAACTTTCTTCTAGCGATTCTATCGGAGATCTCCAAGGGAAGGTGGATGCAGCGGCCTATGAAGGGACAAAAACGCTCTTTTCCATTCTTTTGCGCGATCCCTCATTCTGGGGTATCGAACAGGACCACGAACTTGCAAACTACTGGCGCAAGCGGACGCCTCATGATGTCACCCTAGACCCGAGAATGTCTGCTGATATGGTACTGCGGACAGTCCGGTCGTTCGCGCCACCTCATCCATGTGCAAACCTGATTTTCGAGAACCACATTCTAAAAGTGTCCCATGCGTGGATAGATGAGAAAAACAACGAAATGAACCACAAACAGATTCAACGTATTGAACATGGGAAAATCACTGCTGTCGACGGACAACGCCTTAGTATGAAGGTCGACGACGCCATAGTTACACTTGAATGCGAGGGGCCTATCCCTTCGCGATTAATGAGTGCCAGATATGTTCATCCCCCCACAAAGAACCTTCAAAAGTGGCCTGAGACGCTTTCCGAGCCCGGATCTGCACCAAAGAAGTCATCGTCTGACCGAGTTCGTTTCCCAAGGAGAGTGAATCAATGATTGTACTGTCACTCTATCCGTCATATTGGCTATCCGCCCATGACTCAGGCGCTGCCATCGCAAAAGACGGCGAGTTGATCTACGCGTATGAGGAACAGAAACTAAGTCGTATAAATCATAGGGAATCCAAGTATCTCCCAGACCGCGCGCTCCTCAGCGCCCTCTTTACTACTCAGATCGACCCTCGGGAAATCGACCTGATATGTCTCAGCGGTATACCCCAAGTAGAGGATCCACATCACATCTTCGATCGAATCGAGAGGTACTTCGGCATCAGTTGCAAGAACATCGTGGCCTGTCCGCACCACGCCGCCCACACAGCATTGTCAGTTCAGGGCTCCGGGTTCGATTCAGGCATTTACTGGACCTTAGACGCAGACGGTGGCGACGGAAGTTCCGGCGAATTCGGCACCTTTTACGGTCACAAAACCACACAGATGGAGAAGTTCGAGGGACAATCCTTACCAAGGTTCTACTGGCTGCTGACCGGGGCTTGCGGTTTTACCGATTTCGAAGAGGGCAAAGTGATGGGGTTAGCAAGCTACGGGAAAGTAGATACCGATCTCTACGATAGCATGTCCAACCTGTTCGAATTTGGACCTTCTGGGCTAGCGATGTTCACCGCAAAGACGGTCTTCAAACCCCCGGAGATTCGGTGGAAGAGTTTTTCGCATGACGAGTTCAGGCCATTTAAGGTCATCCACTATCTTGACCGCGAGCTGTGTCCCGCCCTGGCAGAGATGACGCGGGAATACCTGCCCGAAGTCGTGGCTGCGACCGGACAGCGACTGGTTGAAGATCTCGCCATCGAGAGCCTCAAAAGGTTGATGGCCACTAACGGTCTGAACATCGGTCCTCTGGCCCTCAGTGGAGGTTTTTTTCAGAACGTCATCGCCAACAAAGCGATCAAGAACGCCTTCGGCTGCGAGGTTTTTGTGCCACCTGCAACCTCGGACATGGGGTTGGCAGCCGGAGCGGCCCTATGGTCGAGCAGTAAATTCGGAACAGACGCCGACCGTCCCAAGTCAAAGTCCCAGAAAAGGTTCTCACCTTTTCTGGGCCCCGGCTTCAGCGAGAGCGAAGTACAAGGGCTCGTGGACAGCTTCCCCGTCGAGTACACAAAGATGTCAAAAGACGACGTTGCGATATTCGCGGCAAGACAAATAGCCCAAGGCAAGGTCGTAGGCTGGTTCCAGGGCCGAGCCGAATTTGGCGCACGAGCGCTGGGCGCACGCAGTGTACTAGCTGATCCGCGGGACCCGGGGAGCAAGGCACGCGTAAACCAGCTCCTCAAAAAGCGCGACTGGTTCATGCCATACGCACCATCGATTCTTGTGGAACACGCCGCCAACTACCTCGAAAACTACTCTGATTCACCCTACATGACACTGGCGTTCGATTCGAAAATCGAGATTCGAGGTACTGTCCCGGCATCCATACACGTCGACGGAACCGTCAGACCTCATGTCGTGCCCGCCGACGACAATCCTCTTTACTACAAATTAATCTCGGAATTCCTGCGCATTACCAACATACCGATGGTGCTCAACACCAGCTTCAACCGCCATGGCGTGCCAATCGTCGCTACCCCGCGCCAAGCAATCGAACACCTGCTTGAAGGCGTGGTTGATGTACTTTGTATAGGCGGTTTTGTAATAAATCTCAAAGGGACAGAGGTTAAAGATGAAGGCCAAACCATACCAGAAACGATACACCAGGCGTTGCTGGGCGTCAGCAAGGGCTACAAGTTTTTGGAGGAAGATGACTACCGTACCGCGAATGCACTCTTTCAAAAGACAGGTTATCAGGTGGAGTACTCGCTAGACAACGACAACTGGGATATCCAACTGAACGGCCACACATTCCAGGTTAACTCCTCAAGTTGGGATGAAATTGCCAGTTCACTCGCAAAAAAGAAGGTATTTCCGGAAAGACCTAACTTCGCTGAGGGCAAGGGTGACTGAAGAATACAACCAACCGATGACGCGAACATCGGGAGCGCTTCAAGATATCCCACACTTCACCCAGGTGAAGGAGCCACCTGTAGTTGTAATGGTGGCTACCGGACGTGCCGGGACAAAGATATTCCAGAGCTTCCTAGACGACCACGATCAGCTCCTCATGGTCCCGGCCTATCCACTTATGTATCTTTACCCTCACTGGAACACATGGAGCGAGCAGCACAGCTCCGACTTCACGTGGGAGGTGGCTATAGACCTGTTTTGTGAAAAACATGCCTCGGTACTTGACTCTCGTAAGGTACCTGGACTCTCCGGATTGGATCGTCTGGGTCCCCAGCATGACCAACATATAAAGATCGATGAAGAACTATTTCGAACCGCTCTGGCTACCATGCTCATCGATGTTCCAGTACTGCGAAGGACTTTTCTTCTGGCTGTCCATTATGCCTACGCCATCTGCAAGGGCTGGAACCTCGACTCTGGACGAACCCTCTTCTACCATTTGCACGACCCGACGTTCCTCAAGGAACTAGCCGACGATTTCCCGAACCTCAGTGTCTGGACTATGGTCCGCGAGCCCAAGGCCAGCCTCGCTTCAACCTTCCGAGCTTTTGGGATCGTAGATCAAGAGAAACTCAATCCCACCGATAGCATCAAAAATGCCGGCCGAAATTTCCGGATAGACTGCCGTCTAGAGTTTCAGGTACTTGACCAGATGGGGACTTATTTATCCCCCGAACAAACTTTGGCATTGAGTCACGAGGGACTTCAACAAGATCTGGAAGGCACCATGAAGCTCGTCTCTCAGGAACTGGGACTTGATTTCTCACCCTCCCTACTTCAAAGCACCTTCGACGGCAAACTATGGTGGGGCGACGTGACTAACAAGACTCCCGTGAACGGTCTTGATCCGAACCACAAGACAAACAGGTGGGATCAGTCCATGGGAAAGATGGATGCTTATGTCGTTGAGGGCATTACGTCAGACTTCTACGACAAGTACAAATACGAGAGAGTTGCGTACCGCAAAGACACGACACTAAGCAGGATTCTGCTTGTCATGATGGCCTGGTGGCCAACCCGCGTAGAACGAAAATTGGTCGGATTTTACTTTGATCCACGTACCCATCTCCGTTTCATTCGGGCAGCGATTGGGGAAAGTACGGGCCGAATTCCTCGAAAAGACTATTCTTGGAACGCCACGTATTTGTATAAATGGAGCTATCTTGAATTGAAGCTCTGGAAATCTCGTTGGTACGAGAGATTCCTCATTTATGCCACGGGAGATCCCTTTAGAGGATCATACCCCACCGCTGCGGCAATATTGATCCGTTTAAGCCGAATCGTTTACGTTGGCACTAAATACCTTCTTTTTTGGGGAACCATTCTCACATACCCGGTCCAAATCGTGAGGCGTTGGCGAATCTATTACGGTAGCCTTTGGAAAAGACTGAAAAGGCGCACTTTCCTTCCTAAGGTTCTAAATTGATCAGACCGGTCACCCAGGTAAAAACATGCAGCCATCTGTACTCAGAAATTAATCATCTTACTGTGGGGAATGTGATTCCATACTCCTGAGTAACACTGTGTGGAAGCTGATTCGACGCGTTTTGGTAAGTGTTCTGGCTTTGCCCATTGCCCTAGCAATCCGTGTTCTGCGCCCAATCATCGTAGTCCGTATCGGCGGTTTGAGAAGTTCTAGAATAGGACCGTTCGCAAGTAGGACTGAATTATATCTGTGCCAAAGTGACGCAGGCATCCACGATGGCCGGATATTCGATATCTTCTTCCACTCTCTACCTCCTTCGAATCAACAGCTTAAGAGAATGTGGGACCGATCGTTGCACGTATGGCAATTCTCTAGGATAGTAGATCGAGTCAGTAGGGCCCTTCCGGGTGCATCTGCTCACACCATGCCGACGCTACCGCTCAGGGACACGAAAGGCTACTTGGCAAAATATCCACCACACCTTACTTTCACACCTGAAGAGGAGTCACGAGGGCAGTCAGAGCTATTGCAAATAGGAGTGCTTCCTAGGACCCAATTTGTGTGCTTCCTTGCGCGAGACTCCGCATACTTGGATGCAACGTATCCTCAAGGCAAATGGAGCTATCATACCTATCGAGATTCTAATATCGATGACTATCTTCCCGCGATGCAAAAATTGGAAGAGTGCGGCTATTTCGTCCTACGGATGGGAGCAGTCGTAAGTAAACCACTCCCCTCTCGCAGTTCAGGGGTGATAGACTACGCTTCTGATCACCGAAGCGACTTCATGGACATTTACCTGAGTGCCAAGTGCAGATTCTTTCTTACTTCTGGTGCTGGAATTGACACCGTGGCGCGGATTTTCCGAAGACCGGTGGCGGGTGTAAACGCCATTCCACTCGAATATATCTCAACATGGGGACCCCACGATCTGACGATTCCTATGAAGCTGTGGATTACCGAAGAAAAGAGGTTCATGAATTTCCGTGAAATACTAGATTCCGGCGTAGGCAGATTCATGAAACAGGAACAGTACGATCATCTCGGATTAGAGCCCGTGCACAACACTCCCGAAGAAATACAGTCTCTTGCCATCGAAATGGACGAAAGACTGAATGGCACATGGATCACTACGGAAGAGGACGAAATGTTGCAAAAGCGCTTCTGGTCGCTATTCCAAACCAGCGAACTGAACGGCGTGTTTCTCTCGCGTATTGGTACGGAATTTCTTAAACAAAATCAGGATCTGCTGGACTGACATCTGGGTCATGAATCATATTGAAATAGCTGGCAAGTCAATCGGCAACGGCCATCCATGCTTCGTAATCGCTGAAGCAGGAGTTAATCACAACGGTGATGTGGCCCTAGCAAAACGGCTTATCGATGTTGCCGTGGCCTCGGGAGCGGACGCCGTAAAGTTTCAAACATTCAACTCTGAGATGCTAGTTGCTCCAACTGCACCCAAAGCAGAATATCAAATAGACTCGAAGCTCGATACGGAGTCCCAGAAAGACATGCTTCGAAACCTAGAGCTATCTAATGAAGACTTTGCAAGCTTGGAGACCTATGCTCGGGAGAGTGGGGTTATTTTTTTGTCAACACCTTTTGATCACGGTAGCGTGGACCTATTGGACAAGTTAGGTGTGCCTGCATTCAAGATAGGATCCGGCGAGGTTGGTAATATCCCTCTCATTAAACACATTTCATCTAAAGGCAAACCAGTTATCTTATCTACAGGAATGTCTTACTTGAATGAGGTTGCTCGTGCGGTCTCGGCGTTCAGAGACTCAGGAAACCACAATCTTGTACTCCTACACTGTGTTTCAGCATATCCAACCCAACCAAATGACGTAAATCTCAAGGCGATGGAAACCTTGGAACAGGCCTTTGAAGTACCTATAGGTTTTTCTGATCACACTCAGGGCCTAGAAGTACCATTTGCGGCAGTCGCCATGGGTGCCAAAGTAATAGAGAAACATTTCACGCTTGATAGAAACATGACAGGCCCTGACCATAAGGCATCTCTAGAACCCGATATGCTTAGAAGAATGGTAGATGGAATACGCACCATCGAACAGGCGATCGGAAATGGGATCAAGGAACCGACAGATTCAGAACAAAACATACGAGCTGTGGCTCATCGTAGTATCTATATTCGTAATTCTATTATAGAGAACACGATCTTAAGCGAAGATGACTTGGTGTGTCTGAGACCATCTGGAGGTATACCTCCTCACAAACTCCACAAGGTAGTAGGTAAGCATACACTCCGGCCACTGCGTGCCGGCACCTTACTGAACTGGAGCGACATAAAATGAGGGAGGTTGCAGTTATCACAGTTGGACGTTCGGATTACGGGATCTACAGGCCAATCTTAAAGCAAATAGAAAAAGATCCAGAACTAAGACTAAACATAATAGCTGCCGGTATGCATCTGTCCGATAGATTTGGTAAAACAGTCAATGTCATCGAACAAGAGGGCTTCACGGTAGCAGATCGCGTAGAATTGCCACTAGAATCGGATACTCCTCAATCCATCTCAAAGTCTATCGGCATAGGTACGATCGGATTCGGCCAAATTTTTTCCAAACATCAACCCGACATACTTCTTATCCTTGGCGACAGAGTGGAGATGCTTGCGGCAGCATCAGCAGCCCTCCCTTTTAATATCCCAATCGCACATATACATGGTGGGGAAATTACAGAGGGAGCTATCGACGATGCGGTTCGACATTGCATTACTAAAATGGCCCATCTTCATTTCGGATCAACAGAAGACCACTGCAGACGAATAAGACAAATGGGCGAAGAAAAATGGCGTGTAACAATGTGTGGCGCTCCTGGGCTAGACAACATCATTAATTTTCCGTCTATCCCACAATCCGAACTCGAATCTATCTACGGTTTCAATTTGGAACAACCTCCCTTGTTGGTAACATTTCATCCAGTTACCCTAGAGCTTAGAAACGTGTCCAATCAGATTAATGCCCTGATTTCCGCGCTGAAGATTACCGATATTCCCGTGGTGTTCACTTACCCAAACGCAGATTCCACAAACCTAACCATCGTCAACGCGATCGAGAGATTTGTACAAAACAACGATAACGCTTGGCTGATCGTCAATCTGGGAACAGACGCCTACTTCAGCTTGATGCAGAAAGCGATTGCTATGGTCGGAAATTCCTCAAGTGGGATTATAGAAGCCGCCTCGTTTGGACTACCCGTAGTAAATATTGGCACCCGACAAGACGGTAGAGTACACCCACCTAACGTGATTGATGTCAACCCCGATAAGGAATCTATTCTGGACGGTATACGATGCGCGATATCATCTGGTTTCAAAAAGTCTATTGCAAGTCTTGAAAATCCTTATGGTAATGGCCACGCGGCAAAATTGATTGTGACCACCCTGAAAAATTCCCCCCTCGGAGATAAACTGTTGAGAAAACGATTTCAAGACCTAATCGAGCTTGATCATATCGATATCCCTAACGGAGTTCGATAACAACATGTCACACATTCCTGACCATTCCCATGGACTCGACATCATGGGGTTAATCACAGCACGTGGAGGTTCTAAAGGCATCCCTAGGAAAAACGTGGTCTCCATCGCCGGTAAACCCCTGATCGCCCACACGATCAAATCGGCATCTGAGTCGGGCGTTGCCAACCGAATAATCATATCTACGGACGACGAGGAAATTGCCGAGGTATCAAGAAATTGGGGAGGCGAAGTGCCCTTTATGCGACCTTCGGAACTTTCCGGGGACCTTGATACTTCTTTCCCCGTAGTCGTTCACGCAATACAATGGCTCGATCTACACGAAAATTACAAACCCGACTACGTCCTCCTGCTCCAACCAACTTCACCTCTGCGAAACGTCTCTGACATCCGGAAGGCGGTCACAATAGCCTACGAGAAGGATGCGGACTGTGTCATCAGCGTATACGAGCCTAAGCAGCACCCATCTTGGATGTTTGAGCTTACTGATGAGAATAGATTTGTTGACTTCAATCCAGAAGAGCGTGAACTAACCCGTCGTCAAAGCTTACGTCCATCTTACATGCTTAACGGCGCTATTTACTTGGTCAAGCGCAATGTAATCCTCGAACAAACACATTTTTACACTGACCGAACTTTTGCCCTGATAATGCCAGCAGAACGATCGATGGACATAGACAGGATCATCGATATCCAAGTAGCCGAATTACTGATGCAAGAACTTGGCCAAAAAAATCATCCGAGTTGAGATAGAGTGATCACCAAACCTATTAAAGTAATTGGGATCGGAGCAGGCGAACATGCTCGTGTCATCATAGACATTTTAAGACTACGAGGAGAAATCGAAATTGTAGGACTTTTGGACGCGAATCCAAATATATGGGGCACCAAGATTGAAGGTGTTCCTGTCCTAGGGGACGATTGTAAGCTTCAAGAAATATTCTCAAATGGAGTTACCTGTGCTTTCAATGGGATCGGATCGTCCCCAAAAATTCTCCCCCGTAAACTAGTCTACTTACAGGCTTCGGCAATTGGTTTTAACTTTATTGAAGCAATACACCCTTCAGCAATCATAGCAACCTCTGTAAATATGGGTCCAGGAGTAACGATAATGGCCCAAGCTGTCGTTAATTCTGGTGCAGAACTTGGATCCAACGTAATCCTTAACACAGGTACCATTGTGGAACACGATTGCATTATTGGTAACCACACCCATGTGGCTACCGGATCGCGTATAGGTGGAAGTGTCAATATAGGAGACGATTGTCATATCGGACTCGGAGCTTGTGTCCGGAACGGTGTGTCGATCGGGGAAGGTTCAATTGTGGGCACTGGAGCAGCGGTTGTTGACAACGTACCTAAAGGTGTGGTCGTGGGTGGGGTACCAGCCCGATTACTAAAACAAATACCGTGAATAGGATAGAACCCTTTCTATCGAGTCTCGATACTCCGATTCGTGAGGTTATGGACTCCTTAGGGAAAAACATGGGTGTGTCATTGGTTGTTGATAGTGAACAGCGACTACTGGGAACCGTCACCGATGGTGATATACGGCGAGCTATATTGTCAAACGTAGATCTGGATCTTCCTGTCGAATTTCTTCTTGGTATAGAACGGGTCCCAGAGCATGCTATTCCTGTCACGGCTGAAATAGGGACTCCAACTGCGACACTACTTCAGTTGATGACAGAATATGGCGTACGCCATATTCCAATTATTGGTCCGGATTCACAGGTGGAAGACATAGCCTTACTTGAAGAACTGGTTAAAGACTACGAGATGCCGTTGACAGCCGTTGTGATGGCTGGTGGCCTCGGAACCAGACTTCGTCCGTTAACAGAGGATCTGCCTAAACCAATGCTGCCAGTCGGGGATCGGCCCGTCTTGGAACACATAGTTACCCAACTCCGTACTGCTGGGATAAGGCGCCTCAACATAACTACTCACTACAAAGCAGACATGATCGAAGAGTATTTCAAGGACGGGTCTAACTTTGGGATCAACATCGAATACGTTGATGAAAAAGAACCGCTGGGTACCGCGGGGGCTCTCAGCCTTATAGATAAGCCGGATGAGCCTCTACTCGTGATTAATGGGGATATTGTTACTAATGTCAATCTTCAAGCCATGCTTAACTTCCACGATGAGCATCGGGCAGACATGACCGTAGGTATCCGACTTTATGAAGAAACAGTACCATTTGGTGTTATCGAACTTGATGGAACACGAATTACGAGGGTGACGGAAAAACCGACTAACCGATATATGATTAACGGAGGCATTTACTTAATTGGACAAGATGCCACTTCCATGATACCCAAGGAATCTCGGTACGACATGACCGATCTGATCACCGATTTACTCACTGGCGGGCATAGAGTCGTAGGATTCCCGATTCAGGAATATTGGCGCGACATAGGAAAGATTGAAGACTATAAAAAGGCACAATCTGAAGCTGAATACGATAGAAGGCCGACCTAACTTATGAACTGGACAGGAAAACGGACTCTTGTCACTGGTGCGGGAGGCTTTATAGGAAGTCATCTCACTGAACGTTTGGTTTCGCTAGGTGCAGATACAAGAGCCCTGATTCATTATAATTCCAGCGGCTCCTGGGGACACTTGGATGATTCGTCTGTAAAAAACGAATTCCAAATATTTTGGGGGGATGTCCGCGACGCAGATAGTATCGTAGAGGCATTCAAAGACGTGGAGGTAGTTTTCCATCTAGCGGCACTGGTCGCAATACCTTACTCATATTCCACTCCCACCGCATATGTTCGCACCAACGTAGAGGGAACATTAAACGTTCTAGATTCAGCACGAAAATCCGGGGTAAAGTTGCTAGTCCACACCTCTTCCAGCGAAGTATATGGAAGCGCCAAATATGTGCCTATGGATGAAAGTCACCCTTTGCAAGGTCAGTCACCATACTCCGCCAGTAAAATAGGCGGGGATAAAATGGCTGAAGCATTCCATTTAGCATTTGATCTTCCAGTTGTAACAATCAGACCTTTCAATACATTCGGACCTCGCCAATCCAGTCGTGCAATTATCCCGACAATAATCACTCAATCCATAGCATCTTCAGAAATCAAGCTTGGCAATCTTAATCCAACAAGAGATTTGACCTTTGTTTCAGACACAGTAGATGGATTCATTACATCAGCAGAATACCCGGAAGCTCTCGGACAAACTATCAATTTAGGTACAGGTCATGAGACATCGATATTCGACTTAGCAACAGAAATTATTAAAATCGTCGACAAGGATATCCCTGTAGTACAAGATCGCGCTCGACTGCGGCCACCAGAAAGTGAAGTAGATAGATTGTGTGCCGACAACACAAAAGCAATGGATCTACTTGGTTGGCGGCCGAAGGTATCTCTCTCTGACGGATTACTCCATACGATCGAATGGGTTACTGAGAATATAAACCGATTCAAAGTAGACACCTATGCTATCTGAACTCAGCGAACCCACAGATAACGATTTTATTCCTCTAAGCGTACCCGATTTATCCGGTACGGAACTGTCATATCTCCAAGAATGCATATCTACAAACTGGTTGTCTTCATCCGGGCCTTTCGTACACAAATTCGAGACAGAACTGGCAAAATATGTTGGAGTCAGCCAGGCAGTGGCCACATCAAGCGGGACAGCAGCACTGCATATAGCTCTCCTTATTGCCGGCATAGAGCCAAACGATGAGGTATTACTACCAACCCTGACATTCATAGCACCTGCAAATGCTGTTAGATACTGTGGTGCATGGCCTGTGTTCATTGATGCTGATCCTAAAACGTGGCAGATGGATGTAAAAAAGGCAGCACTATTTATAGATGAAGAATGTATGTCGGTAGACGGGTATATTATTAATCGTAATAGCGGCCGACGAGTAAAGGCGATATTACCAGTCCACCTACTCGGTCATCCTGTAGATATGGCCGCCGTTATGGAACTCGCTGACAAAAACGGTTTACACGTCATCGAGGATGCTACTGAAAGTTTGGGAACAAAATACTATGGACAGATGCTTGGAAGCATAGGTCATGTCGGCGTATTCAGTTTTAATGGCAATAAACTAATCACGTCGGGTGGAGGAGGCGCTGTAGTTACAGAGAGCCCCGAGTTGGCAGCAAGAGCGAGATATTTATCTACGCAAGCAAAAGAAGATTCCATCGAGTACATCCATCATGAGATCGGATACAATTATAGATTGACTAATGTTCAAGCTGCGATTGGGTTGGCTCAGATAGAAGATATAGATCGCAGGCTGGAACGAAAAAGGGCGATTGCCAAAAGATACCAATCAGAACTAAAGGATCTCCAGGGAATCACCACTCCCGTCGAGCCAAATGGCACACTAAGCTCTTGGTGGCTCTACACAATCCTTGTTGAGAAAACCTTCGGAATAGACAGTCGTAGCCTCCTTAAAATTTTAGAATCAAAAAGCATCCAGGCCAGACCACTCTGGCAACCACTCCACCGATCCCCTGCCCACAACGATGTTTCGGCTTATGGAGGAACCGTGGCCGATCATATTTATGCCTCAGCCCTTAGTCTCCCTTCATCTGTTGGTCTTAGCGAAACAGATATTTCCAGAGTGACACAAGTTATAAAAGAGGCTCAGTAACCACCTCTTCCTGATAGGACAGTACCATGACAAATAGTAAGCTCAAAATTGTCGCAATCATACCCGCACGAATGGGGTCTTCACGATTCCCCGGTAAACCACTAGCTAATATACTCGGCCTACCGATGATTGAGCACGTTCGACGGCGAGTCGAGATGTGTGAAATCCTAGATTCAACATACGTTGCCACTTGTGACGACGAGATTGTGGAAACAGTCGAGAATTATGGTGGTAAGGCCATCATGACATCATCTTCCCATCAACGAGCCAGTGAGAGAGTAGCCGAAGCTTCCCTGAATATCGAAGCAGACATATTTGTATTAGTTCAGGGTGACGAGCCAATGATTTTGCCTGAGATGATCTATAGGGCAGTCAAACCAATGATCAAAGATCATTCAATCGGATGTGTGAATCTAACCAGAAGTATAGATACAAATGAGTCGTGGCACGATCCTAATACAATCAAGGTTGTCACAGGGATTGATGGAAACGCTCTCTACTTCTCTCGAGAACCCATACCAACTAACCGTATCCTGGGAATCGACAATATCCCAAAATACAAACAGGTTTGCATAATACCGTTCAGAAAGGATGCATTACTCAAATACGCATCATTAAAACCCAGTCCACTGGAGGAATCTGAATCCGTAGACATGATGCGATTCCTTGAAAACGGATATCCGGTTCGAATGGTCGAAACTGAATTCGATACCTATTCGGTAGATACGCCTGAAGATTTAGAGAAAATAGAACAGATAATGCGAGGAGATCAGTTCACAAAAAACTATCTTATTCACTCTGCTTAGATCGCTATGACCATTAGACTTATTCCAAGATTAGACATCAAGGGCCCAAATCTTGTTAAGGGAATTCACCTTGAGGGCCTGAGAGTATTAGGAAAACCTGAACGCTTCGCTAGCCTCTATTATAGGAGCGGCGCCGACGAACTAATGTATATGGATGTGGTCGCAAGCCTTTACGGTAGAAATAGTCTACTTGAAATCATCGAGCGTACTGCAAGTGAAATATTCATCCCTCTCACAGTTGGCGGCGGATTAAAAACCCTCGAGGATATCAGCACCGTGTTACGTGCCGGAGCCGACAAGGTATCTCTCAACACAGCTAGCATAAACCGCCCAGAATTAATCGCTGAGGCAGCCCAGAGATTTGGGTCATCCACCATAGTGGTATCTATTGAAGCTATCAAGAGACCGGATGGTACCTATGAAGCATACACAAATAACGGACGAGAAAGCACCGGGATTGAGGTGTATGAGTGGGCAATCCGCGCAGCTGAACTAGGTGCGGGAGAATTGGTAATCACAGCTATTGACCGGGAAGGTACAGGCGATGGATTTGATCTTGAATTGACCCGTACCGTGGCTGACTCGGTTTCTATCCCAGTCATTGCATCCGGTGGTGCCGGCAAACTCAATGACATTTCCAGTGTTATAGTTAATGGCCATGCTGATGCCGTAGCCATAGCATCAATGTTGCATTACAGCGGAATTGAACAATTCGCCCTTGAAGACTCCGATTATGAACAAGAGGGCAATATTGAACATCTTCGTAGCCGGAAGGGTTTCAGCCTCGTTGACGAATCATCTATAGGCAAGATCAAAGAACATATGGTAGATAACGGAATTGAATGTAGGAACTAGATCATGACACAGATTTATGACTGACGATCGTTCTCACCCAGTTGTGATAATCGACTATGGCATGGGCAATCTATTTAGCGTACAGCAGGCTTTCTCAAAGGTAGGAATACCGGCAACTATTACTTCTTCCAAGATCGACATAATGGAAGCAATGGTTGTGGTAATACCCGGCGTTGGTGCATTCGGAGATGCAATGAATGCACTTCATAAGCTCGATTTAGTCAGCCCTATCAAAGACCTTATTGGATCAAACACCCTTATCGTCGGAATATGTCTTGGGATGGAATTGTTGATGTCGGAGAGCGAAGAATTCGGTATACACAAAGGCTTAGATGTTGTTTCAGGCCCTGTAGCCCGCCTGAAACCGAACCCAGATGACAAGAGGCCTCCAAAAGTACCTCACGTTGGATGGAGTAGAATCTGGTCCCCTAATGATTCCCGTGACGAGGATCCGTGGAAAGACACGTTACTTGACTCGGTACCTAAAGATGAGTTTATGTACTTCGTACACTCCTATTACGTACGTCCACTAGATGAAAATATCATCCTTTCTGTCTCACAATATGGCGATGTGGAATTCTGTTCTTCTTTCAGCACAGGTAATATTTTCGGATGTCAATTTCACCCAGAACGCTCAGGTATTCATGGACTTACGATATACGAAAATATATATGCTCACTGTAATGAAAAGACAAAATATATCGATAATTAATAAGGAGCTCCATTAGAGTGACTAAAGATCCTAAACAAGTAATTTATTGCAAGAAATGCGTGGTCTCAAACCAACGTCCCCGGATTACTTTCGATCATAACGGTGTTTGTAGTGCATGTATTTTTGCCTACGAGAAACAGAACGTGATTGATTGGAAATCTCGTCAACAACAACTAGAGGAACTTTGTGACAAATATCGTCGAAGTGACGGCAGTTATGATGTGATTGTCCCGGTAAGCGGTGGGAAAGACAGTGCGTATGTCGCACATATGCTGAAACACAAATATCGAATGAATCCTCTAACTGTTACATGGGCACCTTTTGAATACACCGATATAGGCTGGCAAAATTATCAAAACTTCGTAGGGTCTGGATTTACTAATCTTCTTGGATGGCCTAACCGCAAGTTGCATCGAAAATTGGCAAGAATAGCATTTGAGGCGGCTGGCGACAATTTTATGCCTTTTATATACGGCCAAATGGCTTATGCTTTTCACCTTGCCGTCTCTTTTGATATCAAACTTGTTTTCTACGGTGAAAATGGGGAGGCAGAATATGGAGGTTCCGGGGAACATAACTACCGTCCTTTCATGCCCTTAGAGGATTTTTCGAGGCTATACTGGAACGGTACAACAGTCCATTCATTAATCGAATGGGGAAAATCACGCGGCATTTTAGACTCTCAAGATTACAGTGATAGTGATTTGTTGTATTACGCTCCACCTTCAATTGAGGTTCTAAGCGGTAAAGAAATCCAGATGCACTGGTTTTCCTACTACCACAAATGGGTACCTCAAGAGAATTTCTACTACGCAGCTGAGCATACAGGTTTCCAGGCCAATCTAGATGGTCGATCTGAAGGCACATATTCGAAATATGCCAGCTTGGATGATCAACTAGACGGGCCTCATTATTATCTTTCTTACATAAAATTTGGTATTGGGCGCGCCACTTCTGATGCTGCTCATGAAGTTCGAGATGGCCACATCACGAGAGAAGAAGCAGTGGCACTTGTTCACAGATATGACGGGGAATTCCCCAAGAAATATTTCAATGTTTTCCTCGAATATCTTGACATTACAGAGGAAAAATTCCATGAGGTGGTAGATTCCTATAGACCCCCACACCTTTGGGAAAAGGTTGACGGAGAATGGGCATTGCAACATCAGGTTACGAATATACCAGTAGAGGAAGCTGTTATAACTCCACCAATATCCAGCCCCCCGAGATCAGATCAGAGCTAGATATATGGGCCACGATGTTCATGAGATTCAGTCAGTTTATTGGGTAGATCTACTTTGTACAATGGCGGTCATCAAGATCATTTATATCGGTATTTCAAACCGTCATATCGGACGTCATCAAATACAATATCTTTCTGCAACCCCAATAGGAACTATTCTATTTAACCTAGTAGTTTTTCCATTTAAGATTATCGGTGTTAAATTCCAATCCATCCATCAGGAATACGATATCTATGAATTCCAAGAAACAAGCTCTGCACAAACAGCCTGGCAAATAGACGAGGGCATCAACGCCGTTCAGGAACGCATAGGCAACAGGATAGTATCCGAAATAGACATAGCTAGATTGGTCAATAAGTATCTGAAAAGAACCTACCCAAAGAAGAAAATCCTGCTTTATCTTAAAATCGCAATCGCAACTGAAGTTTACGATACCGTTCGGAATCTAATTATTTTTGACCAATTGGCCTTAAGCACTCAAGGTGACTATAGAAATGCCACTTTTTTTGTTGTTGCGCAACCATCTTTTCCAAATGCCATACTCGCAGAATTTCACGCCTCCACAACAAGCCAAATAATTATGTATGTCAATCTAGATTTCATACGCCCATTTATAAGGGTTATAGGTGGACTCTCGAAAGATTTCATTGGAGCTATATTACGATTACCCTGGAAGAACAAAGGATGGTGGAGATTTACTAGTAATACAACATCAATTCCAGAGGCTCCTACAGCACCTCGCCGTAGAATTGCTGTAAATTACACTAAAGGTACCTACATTGGATCCCGCAATGACATCTTCTGGTACCCAGGTTCTGGCTTGGATGGAAATCAGGTCCTTGTATATTTTGGAAGGCAGCGATTTCCTGCAACAAAAGAGGCTATCCACAATGCCGAGGCCCTAGGCTTAGAGTGGATGATTATGGATGATTGGAATCCAGGCAGGCTTAATACAGACTACATAAAAGACATTTTTGCTGCGACATTAAGAGTAGCTAAATTAAGCGTATTCGCGTTAACAAAAATGTCTTGGTCAACTTGGTGGCTCTGGAAACAAATGGTTGACTTTGAGAGAAGGATTTATTTTTGGACTGCCTTCTTGAAAGAACATCGTATAGCTGTACATATCCATCATACAGCGAATACATCGAATTCAATACCGATGGTGTTCGCCGCAGAAAAGGCAGGAGCGATCGATATAGGATATCAATGGAGCGGCACCGAATTCACACTTTCGGTACGTGGCCGTGTCTCTGCAAACCATGTACTTTTTTGCTGGGGTCCTCTTTTTGTAGATCAAATGCAATCACACAACATGGATCCCGATGTCACTCTAATCAGCGGGCATATATTCAGGTATTTGGCAAAAGATACCGCAAGCAATAGTGCCCAACTTAGACAAAGTTTACTCCAGCCTGGGGTAGATTATATTATTTGTCTCTTTGACAGTGGCTTCCACCGAGACATCTACCAAACTCCAAAAATGATGACAGAATTCTATAAACTCGCTGTGGACTACATCCTCCAAGATCCCGGGACGTTACTTCTTGTTAAACCCAAGAGTTCTCTCGTTGCCGAAATGCCACCTAATGTCATGTCTATCTTGGCACAAGCCAGATCATCAGGACGATGCTTTATAGAAAACGAAAATAAATCTTCTTTTGAAGCTGCTATGGCATCAGATATAGCTGTGGGTATAGGAGTAAACACCGCGATTTTGGAGGCATCTCTATCTGGAATTCCTGGAATCCATTTTGATATGCCTGGTGGCATGGCAAAGATTTTTTCAGGCTTGGAAACCACCTCCGAACAATGTGTGTTTAGTGACAGTAAAGAACTTTTTCAAGCAATTAGAGAGCACAAAGAAAAAAGAGATACCACCCTGATAGGAAATCACGGTACTTGGCTCCAAAAAGTGGATCCGTTTCAAGATGAAAATGCTAACCGTCGGATAGGAGATTACCTTAAATGTTACATGGACTCTATTGATGCAGGTCTTGATGTACCACAAGCTTTATCGGCCGCAAACATGCAATACGCCGAAAAAGTTGGAAACAAATATGTAATCTACAGCCAATGCAAATCCTAAATTAACCCCAAAATATTCTATGGTTAAACTTGAAGAAATAAGGGAATACTGGGAAACCCATACACCCGGATTACAACACTCATCTCATATTGTTGGATCACGAGAATTCTTCGATGAGATTACACTCGAAAGGTATCAAGATCCCTTCAAGTACAGCTATCTCACCGACGTTGCGGAATTTGGCCAGCATAAAGGAGAGGATGTGCTGGAGATTGGTGTAGGTATGGGTACCGATCTCCTACAGTTTGCCAAAAGCGGCAGTAATGTCTTTGGAATAGACCTGACGTCAGCAGCTGTAGATCTAACAAGAGCACGATTCAAACAAGAAGGACTAAAAGCTGATATAAGACAGGCTAACTTTACTGAAATACCTTTCGATACTGGTTCATTTGACGTTGTCTACTGCTTCGGAGTGCTACACCACGCGGAAGAAACCGAACAAGGCATCTCGGAGATATATCGGGTGCTGAAGCCCGGTGGACTCGCCATAACTATGCTTTACCACAAGGGATTCAAATACTACATACGAAAGCTGTTATTGTATGGAATATTGAAGGGTGAATTTCTTCAGTACAACGCCCGTGAAATTGTCAGCCGCCATAGTGAAGATTTCGGTAACTCGCCTCTCACCAAAGTCTACAGCCGAAACGACGCTAAACATATGTTCTCGATGTTTGATTCTCTATCAATAAGCTGTCACAGAATCGATGATTATATCCGAATAGGAAATCGCCATATATCCCCTTTACAAAGTATTCTGTCAAAACGCGCGTACCAAATCGCCGAAAATTTATTTGGTTGGAACATGGTCATCAAGAGCTACAAACACCTGCACTGACGGCAATTGCAAAACGATTCACCTCGAAATTTAGCCTCGGATAATCCAAATACGGGATTCTCAATCCTTCGAGTGGCAACCTATCCCACGGTGCAGAAAAACGGGGTTGGTTTGCCAGCATATATGTTAGCTGGGGATAAACGATATTCCACTATTTATCGCGCTCCCTTATACCAGAACGGTGATGTGCCTCTGGATTTACCAAACAAATCAGTTGATCTACGCTTCATCCCGTTCAACAACAGAGCTATGCCTGAAGACAGGCAGTTATCTAGAAGAACAGTAATGGCGTTCTCCCACCGAATATCAGCTGTAGCTCTATTGAGTATGCGGTTACTGATCGATAAAAAAGCAAGCCAAGTAGACCTTGTCCACATCCACTCGCCGATGTACGCGGCTATCGCTGCATACGCTAAACTTCGGAAGATTTCTACCGTTATAACAATCCATGGCACCGACTTCATCAGGCTTCGTGATTCAAGAAATCTTCGTCGACTATTAATGCCGATAGATCGTATCCTAAGCGTATCTGACCATTTTGCCTCTGAACTTAGAACACTATTTCCTGAAAAAATTATAGAAACCGTGTACAACGGCGTCGATACGGCCCTTTTCTCGCCAAGTGGTGGACTAACATCAGAAAGGCGTAATCAGATTATTTCTGTAGGTAGTCTCAGATGGCACAAGGATCAACAAACCTTAATTATGGCATTCGCGCAACTCGCCCACAAACATGCGAATTGGGATCTAGTTGTCGTGGGAGAGGGGGAACTTCGCCAAAAACTTGTACAAACAGCAGCAAGCTATGGATTAGCAAACAGAATCCGTTTTCCGGGCACTTTGTCTCATGAAATGCTGGCAAAAGAATTATCTGTCAGCAAGATCTTTGCCCTCAGCTCCGTGACGGAGGGTTTACCGAAAGCGCTTCTTGAAGCAATGGCCAGTGGATGTGCATGTATCAGTACTGATGTTGGGGAATGTCGCGCAGTACTTAATGACTCTGGACTGATTGTGGATCCAAGAGATCCGACATCGCTCGCCCAAGCCCTAGATTCTCTCATCGGCTCGTGCAGCTTAGTAAACACCCTTGGTGCCAAGGCAATCAACAGAGCGCAGAATTTTACATGGCAATCTTATAGAGATAAACACATGGCAATTTACCAATCATTACTGGGACATCGTCTATGATCAGCCACGCCGAAATAGTACGTCGTTCCCGCCGCCACAACTATGAAGAAAATATATGGGTACACCCTTTCAGCGGGCGGATAGCTTCTCGTTTCACATGGGTTTTCATAAACCTAGGGCTCCAAGCAAACCATGTTACTGCCCTCTCATTTGTTGCAGGGACAATATCAGCGGTATTTCTTCTATTTGACTCACTTCTTTTCGCAGTAGTTGCGTTTGTGTTTTTTAGACTTCACGTCATTCTAGATGTCTCAGATGGAGAAGTAGCCCGATACAGGGAACAAGTCTCTCGTTTCGGAGTATTCTGGGATCAATTGATGCACGCTTTCGTGCTCCCGTTGTTGATTGGGTGTATTGCAATCGGCAGATTAATCACTGGCGCATCCATTAATATCCTAGCCTTCGGAATAGCCGGTATGGTAGGAAAAAGTACCGACCTTTCAGTCAAGAATTCTTACTATAGAGTTCTATATTTATCTGGACAGAAGATCGAAGACAAAGAGCCGTTCACAACTTTGCCGAACCAATCAAATCGGTTTAAAACGTATCTAGGTATTTTATTTCACTTTATCAGCATCGATGGTCTTTTGTGGTTTTACGCCCTATCATATTTGATCGAATTTTCATGGCTTGGATTTACAGCGCGAGATTGGGTATTTGCAACATACTCCATCCTATTTAATTTGATCGCCGTTATTCGTATGACATCTACTTACCGGCTAGACCGATTGCCAATGAGACGGGACTACCGGACTTAGCCGTATGTGTGGAATTTTCGGAGTTATCGGATCACCAACGCCAAGCCCTGATCTAATTAAGAGGGCTCAAAACAGCCTGTCTCACCGTGGACCAGACACGTCCGATTCAATAAGCATTCCTAGTATCACTTTCGGACACACTCTGCTCTCCATAATAGGGGAGAATCCCACCAAACAACCGATCTGGAGTAGAGATGGAAGAGGACTTCTAACCTTTAACGGAGAAATATACAACTACCTCGAATTACTACACAATGACCCTTATTTAGAAAAAACCTGTGGCGACCGGAAACGCTCAGATACAGTCGTGTTACTTGAAGGATTGCGAACATATGGTACCTCGTTCCTGCAGCTGGTTAACGGCATGTTCGCATTGGCCTATCACGATCTTGACACTGGAGAGACACTACTTGTACGTGACAGACTGGGTATCAAACCTCTATATTATTCAAAGATTGGTGGGCGCATCGTATTCGCATCAGAATCACAAGCCATTCGCATACTCACAGGACAAAATTTTAGTCCGGATCCAGAAGGCTTTTATTCATATATCCGATTTCGTTACCCCATTTTTCAACGCTCATTTGACCGCAACATCCGGCAACTACTACCAGGCTATTTTCTCCGAATCACACCAAGTGGCGATATACGAGAAGAATCTTGGTGGGAGAACAATACGGCCGGCGGTTTTACTGGTACATATCATGAGGCGATGGAAGAAGTAGAATCGCTTCTATATTCTTCAATAGAATTCAGGATGCGAAGCGACCATGACTTCTCGGCGTTTTTGTCCGGTGGACTAGATTCCAGCCTAATCGCCTCTATAGCCGCTACGAAAAAACCACAGCTAGATACTTACTCTATCGGTATGTCAGATGAAAAGGCGTTCGACGAATCCAAGTACGCAACCTTGGTAGCTAACGAGCTGTCGACCCACCACCACCCACATCACCTTACCTCTGGTGAATTTCAAGATGAACATCGAGCATTTATCAAAGGGCGTGGTGAACCTGTTGGTGTACCAAATCAAGTCGCATTAAAAGCACTGTCTCGCCAAATTTCCAAGACCCACCGCGTGGTTCTATCAGGAGAGGGTGCCGATGAGATAATGGGTGGATACGGTAGAATTTTCTTGTTGCCCCACGACTGGCACCTAATCCAATCCCGAGCCAACACATCTAGGCCAGTTACCCAGAAATTGATTGAGTTATATGGAACGCATATGCCAGAAACATGGACTGACCTTTTCCTACAAAGATACGCTTATACATCAAATGAATTTGCAGTGGATGTCCTTAAAAAATCTGGCTTCGACATAGTTACAGATCACCACCTTCAATCAGTAAGACATGATGTCGAGACGTTGATGGAATCTATCGATACAGACAATACCTTCAACATGATGCTGATCATTTTTCAAAAACTACATCTCCCAGGCCTACTGAGCAGACTAGATGCCGTTACGATGGCACACTCAATAGAGGCAAGAGTCCCGTACCTGGACCATCGACTACTCGAATTCGCCAACACCCTACCCTTCGATTTCAAGGTGAAACCCAAAAAACCTCGTCTTCAACTCGTTGATCTAGTTGCAGACGAGATCAGCGAAGTTTATGACATTCCCAAGTCAATCCTGAAAGATCTGGCTCAAGATCGACTATCCAAAGACATTATCGACCGAAAGAAATTGGGTTTCCCGATTCCACCATCATTCTATGGGCCAACAACTGGTCGGGAAACCGTCGAATCTAATTATGAATCATGGGTTAACGTAAACTTCGAAATTCTGGCCGATATTAATCCCACGGAATCTGGGACTGTATATACCGATTGCTAGTAGTACTAGAGATAGAATCCCAACTCGTATATTTTAAGCATCTGTCCAATATCTTTCAACAAAGATCATATCCCTAGAAATATATAAATTACTAAGGCACTTACATGAAAATACTCATACTTGCAGCCGGTACCGGATCACGTCTAATGCCATTAACACGAAACACTCCAAAGAGCCTGATAGACCTAGGCGAAGGACAAACCCTTCTTGAAACTCAATTAGAAGCTATCAAGACTACCGGTATAAACGAAATAGTTCTCTTGACTGGATATAAATCAGAGCAAATAGAATCCAAAATAGAATCCTATCCAGAATTCAAATTCCAAATCGTATATAACCCTTTCTTCGACACTTCTAATAACCTCGTGTCAGCTTGGTTATCAAAACCATACTTGGAAGATGACTTCGTATTAATAAACGGAGACGATATTTTTCGTCCAAGGGTTCTACAAGACTTAATGGATGCAGAAGGCGAAATCGTAATGGTGGTCTCCCATAAAACTAGATACGATGATGATGATATGAAAGTAAAATTAACAGCTAATCATGTACAAAAAGTCTCGAAAGATTTGGACCCAAATGATACCGACGGTGAGTCAATTGGCATGATCAAGTTTGACAACCGAGGACGGGAACTCTTCTTCTCGGAACTCCAAAAGATGGTTAAAGTTAAAGAGAATCTAAAAACCTATTATCTGCAAGCACTTCAGAACTTGATGGATCATGGATCAACAATAACCTATGTTACTTGCGGTTCTGAAGAATGGGCAGAGATCGATTTCCATCCCGATTTATTATCGGTTCAACAGCAGCTTGGAAAAAAAATGGGTGGACTGTCAGAGGGGGTTTTAGAATAATAATTGGCGATAGTATCAACACCAAAATATTCCTCTCCAATGCGGCACAAATTTATTGGTCTATCTATATTGAAGATTAACCGTGTATCGTATCAACTTACCTACAAGAACAACTGCAATTCATAGTGAACTATTTAGATGAACAACCACCTAACCAAGAGGTTTCAGTATCCCAAAAGAAAACTCTCATCATCGTCCCGACATACAATGAGCGAGACAATGCCAAGAAGCTGGCATTGGAGATTCTAGAACTCGATCTAGATCTCGACCTCCTATTTATTGACGATAATTCTCCGGATGGCACCGGACAAATCATAAACGAGCTTGCTTCCAAACATGAAAACGTTTTCGCAGTACATCGTCCAAGCAAGCTCGGTATAGGGTCTGCCCATCTTACAGGTATTAAATGGGCATACGCGAACGGCTACACAACCTTAGTTTCCATGGACTGCGATTTTACACATAGGCCCCAAGACCTACCCGAATTCCTTAGACTCTCAATAGATTCAGATATAGTAATTGGTTCCCGATATATACGAAACGACAGCCTTAGAGATTGGTCTTTTCTTAGACGTATACTAACGCAAGTGGGTCATTTGCTTACCCGCTTATTACTAGGCATGAAATATGATGCTACCGGAGCATTTAGGGTATATCGACTCGATAATATCCCGTTAGAAGCATTCAAACTCACGCGCTCAACTGGATACTCTTTTCTCTTTGAAAGCTTATACATACTTGCAAGAAACGGATTCTCGATTTGGGAAGTGCCCATAATTTTGCCATCTCGTACATATGGACATTCGAAAATGCGGATATCAGATGCCTTCTCAAGTCTCCTCAGGCTTGGTACAACATTCCTAACAAAATGGCTGATGACTGGACGCTATAAAATACAAAACAAACCCGAAAACAATTCGACAATTTCCGATCTTAATGAGTCAAAGGCATGGGATAGATACTGGGTTAAGAAGAAATCTCCGATTTCCTGGTCCTATAGTACTATCGCAACCTTGTATCGTAGATTCCTTATCAAAAGGAACCTCAGCAGGATTGTTTCGGAACACTTTGAACCCGGATCATTACTTATACACGCAGGTTGCGGGAGTGGCCAAGTCGACACCGAGGTATCAGCACGACATTCTGTAATAGCATTTGATCTGTCTAAAGAAGCCCTAAAACTATACGACAATATCCATAAGGGATCTCAGAATCTGACTCTCGGGACAATCTTCTCTTTGCCATTCGCCTCTGAAAGCGTAGACGGAATCTATCACCTTGGTGTTATGGAGCATTTCTCCGATGACGAAATTCAACGAATACTTTTGGAATTTAACCGAGTTTTGAAACCAAGTGGCAAGATGGTTATTTTCTGGCCTCCCAAATTCGGTGTCAGCGTACTATTTCTTCGATTCGCACATTTCATTCTGAATCAAATCTTTAGGCAAAGGATAAAACTTCATCCAGACGAAATCACTCTCTTAACATCTAAAGATCATGCGTCCTCTATATTCGACAGATCAAGATTTGAGGTTGAATACTACTACTTTGGAATCCAAGATTTGTTCACATATTGCATGATAGTTGTCAGTAAAAATTTGGATCTTGCCGAAAAAGACAAAACCGTAACAAACCCGAACTCATCAAACTAGATCATTCACATATAGACGGGTAGTACAAACTATGCAATCTAAATCGTCAGCAGGGTATAGCGAAATATCTTCATGCAGGATCTGCGGCAACGATGATCTCGAAGAAGTTCTAGACCTTGGCAACCAGACATTAACTGGGGTTTTCCCAGAAACACCAACGGAGTCCATAATCGCTGGTCCACTACGACTAGTCAAATGTGTGGAGACACATAACTCCGAATTTTGCGGTCTCGTGCAGCTGAAACACTCATATAACCCCAAGGAGTTATATGGAAACAACTACGGATATCGATCTGGGCTCAATCCTTCGATGGTACAACATCTCCATCAAAAGGTAGACCAGATTGTCGAGAAATACCCACTTTATCGCGAGGATATCATACTAGATATAGGTAGTAATGACGGTACTCTACTAGGATTCTACCCTTTAAATAATTTAACCCTTATAGGTATTGATCCTACAGGGGAAAAATTTCAAGAATACTATCCCGAACACATAACACTCATCCCAGATTTCTTCTCAGCATCTCGAGTCTTAGAGATAACTAATGGTAGAAAACCCAAAGTCATCACTTCAATAGCCATGTTCTATGATTTGGAAGATCCGCTTGCATTTATGAGGGAGATCTCAGAAATTCTGGCCGACGGTGGTGTATGGATTCTTGAGCAAAGTTACATGCCTACGATGATAGATGAAACCGAGTATGACACTGTCTGTCACGAGCATCTAGAGTACTATGGACTTCGGCAAATCAAGTGGATGGCAGACAGGGTCGGACTTAAGATTGCGGGAGTCGAATTCAACGACATAAATGGTGGAAGCTTCTCCGTCACGATATCGAAAAATGGATCCGGACATGATAAAGCTGATTCAGTTGTTCAAAAAACTCTCGAATATGAGACTGTGAAAGGACTTGGCTCACTGGCTCCATATCACAAGTTCTCCAATAAAGTTCACAGCCATAAAAAAGAGCTCTCTGAACTTCTGTGCAAAATACGTGATGCAGGTGAGAACATCATTGGATACGGGGCTTCTACCAAGGGCAATGTGATTCTACAATACTGTGGAATCACAACTGGTTTGATCCCTTATATCGCCGAAGTTAACGAATACAAATTTGGACGGTATACACCCGGAACTAACATACCAATAATCTCAGAGAATGAAGCACACAGTCTAAAACCAGATTATTTCTTAGTTCTTCCTTGGCATTTCAGGAATTTCATTGTTGAGAAGGAACGTAAATTTCTGGAATTGGGTGGCAGGTTGATCTTCCCTCTTCCATCAATAGAAATCGTATCGGGATGACAAATATTTCATTCCACACAAGTAAAATCTGTTCAGGACTGTTAACACGGTTCTCAAAATATCTGTCGGATTGGAAATCAGCTAAATCTCGAGTCCTGCTACTTATCTTAGTGCTAGTAGCAATAGTTCAGACCATCTACTTTATCCGAATACAAGATCTGTACCCATCATATGGCCTGACAACTGAACATTTCTACTCCCCACTAGCTGTAAATTTACTTGAACATGGTATCTACGGCGAGGGCGAGCATCCAAACATTGAAAGGATAACTAAACGGCCGCCATTACATTCAGTTTTCCTAGCCACAATATATGGGATCCTAGGCCAAAATGAACTCTACAGCCTTATTCTGAACAATGTTTTTTTGTGGATTACCGTAGTACTCGTCTACAAAATAGGCAGTTACATAAGCAAACCAGTCGGTCTAATCTCAGCCGTACTGTTCGCTGCAGACCCTGTTATATATCTAACTGCTAACAAGAATCAGCCCGATATCCTTTACGCAATGCAACTTTCAGTCTTTTTACTAGTCTCGATAGGACCATTCACGAATAATCAATCCCAATCCAAAATGATTATACCTTCGCTAATATTAGCTGCAGCTACCATGACACGAGCTGTGACATTATATTTCTGGCTACCATTCATGGCATCTTTTATATTTCTGAGACGGCGTCTTTATCCCTCTAGCAAATTTCCTGTCGCGCATACCATGTCCATATTCTTGTTAATTCAAATCATTATTCTTGGAGGCTGGATAGCTAGAAATTACACTGTCAACCAGAATCCAACTTTCGCGAGTGAACAAACTCAACTATTTGTTGATTTCTTTGGTCCTCTAGTAATTAGCAAGTCTGAAGGTAGCAGCTACAAAGAGACGAAAAACAGACTCAAACAAGAACGACAACTTGACGAGCACCTACAGTACTTACTGTCTAACAACCCAGGAGCAGCTCAACGCTATTATCTTCGCAGTGGTATCAATATGGTGATCCAGAACCCGATATCAGCATTACTTACTTACATAGAACACATCCCTACCCTATTCCTGAATTATCCAATAGCATCTATAACACTCTTTTTCCCGGAAGATCAGCGGGAGTCACTTAACCAATTCCTAGAGGACTATACCAGCAAAAAGACATCACGAATGGATCTCACCCAATATCCACAAGCTGCTCGATACTTTATTGAGAGCGGGACCGGTATTATCATTCTGCACGGTGTATTCTTCAAAATCTTTTATCTCTTATCAATGATAGCTACAGGGCTCGGTGCTGCATTGATGATTGCGAGTAAGAAACACCGATCATTCGGCATATTATTAGTCGTATTCGTAGCTTATATGGTATTCACATCATCTTTTTGGCCAACTGCCAGATTACGAATTCCAATATTGCCTGGTACTACGGTTTTGGTAGCCTACGCATTAGTTACTGGCTGGTTTTTTGCCAGTCGATACATCCAGATCCCACAATGGCTTGGGAATTTCGTAAAGCCGATTACCGAAAAGGAGTAGAGGTACATTGGTCCGAATTGATCGCGTCGAAAAACACAATATCTCATGCAATCTATGCGGAAGTCATAAGTATGACGTCATCTTCGAAGACGAACTCGGTGATAGTATCCCTCCACTTGATCATGATTTCTCCCCAACTACTCGCCTAACATACAGAATTGTTCGCTGTAATAACTGCAGACTAGTCTACACAAACCCTATGCCTAGGATCTCCTCTTTTTATTCCGACACTGTCGACGAAGTTTACATAGCTTCTGAGATACAACGTAAAAAAACTGCAGAGGTGGTCATTCAAGATATTTTAAAACATAAACCTGATGGACACCTTCTAGATATTGGTTGTTCAACTGGAATATTTCTTGATGTGGCCTGCGACAATTTCACGGTCGAAGGTATTGAGACTTCTTTATGGGCACAAAATATTGCCTCCAAGAAACATGTAGTCCACAAAGTTCCACTTTCAGAACTTGAATTGCCCAACGTCTTCGATGTTGTAACAATGTTTGGTGTCATTGAACACTTCGAAGATCCTAGAGCCGAAATCATGCGAATCCACAAATCCCTAAAACAGGGAGGCTTATTGGTGATTTATACAGGAGATGTCGATAGTTTGATGGCTAGGCTTTTGGGGAAACGATGGTGGTGGTACCAAGGGATGCACACTTATTATTTTTCTAAGGCCACATGCGCACAATTACTAAGTGATTGTGGGTTCACAGTAGTGCAAGTTAAAAACCACGCGATCTATTTTAAACTCTTTTCACTTGCTATTAGCATGAGAAGGTATTGGATAGGCAAATTACTATCACCACTACTCAATTTACCTCTAGTTAAAAACCTCATGCTCCCATTAAGCCTCAGCGGGGAAATGCTTATGTTTGCCTTCAAGAAATGACAGGAAAATGTTCGGAAGAGTAGCAATATTCGGTCGACCTGATTGACCCTAGTGACTCTTTTGGTCGCATAAATGAAATTGCAGAGAAGTCTGGACATAGCATCAGATGGTGATGAAAGAAAGACTGCCCCAGTAGGCAGAATTATTTCAATTCGTACCCTCTTTTCTTTTGTTCTAGCTCTCGCAGCAATAGTATTAGTGATAACCAACTTCGATTTCGACTTGAAAGGAATCCTTCAAAACATCAAGCACACTAACCCATTCCTATATTTAACCGCTCTTGTTTTTTACTACTTCAGCATCTTTCTACGAAGTTTGAGATGGAGAATATTAGCAATTAACGCAACAACAAAAGCTCTGTCTTCTATTCAGATTCCAGCGTTGTTTAGAACATCTCAATTCATGCTCATAGGTTGGTTCGTGAACTCTATCGCTGGATTCCGGCTAGGTGACATCTATAAAGCCTATTCTTTCTCACAATATACAGGCAGCGGTTTTTCCTGGACCCTTGGAACGATCTTGGCTGAACGGATTATAGATCTCGCAATCCTATTTCTCTTACTCACAACCGGGCTTTTTCTTGCATCATCAGCATCAATGAATCAAGGCTGGAATTATCTGGTGGTTTCAGGTGCTTTAGTGGGCGTCAGCCTTGGATTACTAATAGCAATGAGACAATTCGGAATCAAACTTGCCAATTTAATGCCCAGAAATTTCAAGTCTGCGTACCAAAATTTTCACCAAGGTACACTAGGGAGTTTCAAGCAATTACCATTTATTTTGGGTTTGAGCATAGCCATTTGGATAATAGATATCAGTAGACTTATTTTCGTAGTGCACGCTCTTGATCTTTCCTTAACTATACCGCTAGCGATTGTTATCACTATATGCCATGCAATCCTTAGTTCTGCACCTACCCCTGGAGGCATTGGGGCAGTTGAAATAGGATTGACTACACTGCTGATCCTCGTGGGTTTAGGCCAATCAGATGCAGGTGCAGTAGTAATCATCGAACGATCAATTACATACTTTAGTGTCATAGTAATAGGAGGCGTAGCCTTTTTACTCTGGCAGATATCACCAGTCCACGGATCGGTTCAAAAAAACAGAATTTAGTCACTTGTATATAAGATTTCCCTTAAAATGCACGATGGATCGATTTAAACATTAAAAATAATCATAAGGAGTTAGAAATATAGTCGTGACCCAAAAAGCGCTAATCACAGGAATAACTGGGCAAGACGGATCTTACTTGGCAGAATTGCTTCTCGACAAAGGATACGAAGTCCATGGACTCATCCGCCGTTCAAGTACACTCAACACGTCAAGAATAGACCATATCTACAATGAGCCGCACGAACCAGGCACAATGCTTTTTCTTCACCATGCTGATCTAACTAGCACCGATACCATCACCAGCTTGATATACGATCTTCAGCCCGCAGAAGTTTATCATCTGGGGGGACAGTCCCATGTCGGAGTGAGTTTTGAAGAAGCCGAATACACCGGCGACGTAACTGGACTCGGGACCACGAGGGTACTTGAGGCTATACGTCGTAGCGGTGTAAGCACTCGGATCTATCAAGCATCTAGTTCAGAAATGTTTGGGAATGCACCACCTCCCCAAAATGAAGCAACACCATTCCAACCCAGAAGTCCTTACGCATGTGCAAAGGCGTACTCCTTTTGGATGGCTTCCGGATATCGTGAGGCCTATGGAATGTTCAGTTGCAACGGTATCCTCTTCAACCACGAATCTCCCCGTCGTGGAGAGACATTCGTCACGAGAAAAATCACGAAGGCAGTTTCTAGAATACTGGCTGGTGTCCAAGATAAACTTTACCTAGGCAATCTCGATGCCCAACGTGACTGGGGATACGCTCCTGACTATGTCGAAGCCATGTGGCTAATGCTCCAGCAAGATCAACCTTCGGACTATGTCATAGGTACAGGGATCACTCATTCCGTACGCGAATTCCTAGAAGCCGTGTTTGTTTATGTTAATCTTGACTGGCGCAAATACGTCGAATTCGATGAGCGCTATACAAGACCAAATGAAGTCAATTGCTTGGTTGCCGATGCTAGAAAGGCCGAGAAGATTCTTGGTTGGGAACCAAAAACTTCTTTCAAAGATCTTGTAAAAATCATGGTTGACGCAGACCGGAAATTATTGATCAATAACCCCACTACGAATAGTTAACACTTTTATATCTCGGTATTAGGTCAGTAATCCATTAGGCACCCGGTAAAAATAAGCACTAGCTATCCTATGGTCACCTCTATTGACAATAAACACCAACTGTCGTCAATAACTCAATTTAATCTAGGCAAAAATCAATGAAAAATTTGGTGACTTCAAAATCTGATCCACCATCGGATGTAAAGATTGGAATCGTTGGGCTTGGGTATGTCGGATTGACGACCGCAGTTGGGTTCGCCCATCTAGGGCTCAACGTTACCGGCACAGACTCAGACCCCAACCGGGTGGCCAAATTAAATGAAGGAATCGCCTACATTAACGAGCCAAGGCTACAAGATCTACTAAACGAAGGCTTACACTCGGGGAGGCTACGATTCCACGATAGCAATGAATCGATTATCCAAAACGTAGATGTTGTTTTCGTATGTGTGGGTACACCTCAGGCGAAAAACGGCGATCCTGATCTTAGCCAAATTGACCAGGCCGTGATTTCAATTGGAGAAAACATCCGGAAATACACTGTAATCGTAATGAAAAGCACAGTCCCTGTTGGCACCTCAATGAGAGTCCATCAGGCTTTGTCCCAAATCTGCAAAGATCAATCTCAGTTTGACGTTGTTAGTAATCCTGAGTTTCTCAGAGAAGGATTTGCAATAGAGGATTTCCTACGGCCAACCCGTGTTGTGATCGGAGTTGACTCACTTAATGCTTCCAATCTCCTCAAAGACATCTACTCGCAACTAGAAAGACCAATTCTGATTACCAATTCGAACACGGCTGAAGTCATCAAGCATGCATCCAATTCATTTCTAGCTACGAAAATATCCTTTATTAACATGATTTCTGATTTATGTGAGTCATCCGGAGCAGATGTAGCCACCGTATCTGAAGCTATGGGTCTGGATCCTCGGATTGGGCCTCAATACTTATCTGCAGGGATCGGTTACGGAGGATCCTGTCTACCTAAAGACATAAAGGCATTAATCCATTCTGGGAATCTTCATAAAGTCGATATGTCGATTCTGGAATCTGTAGATCGAATCAACAAATCCCGTATAGACAATCTAGTCGATAAGCTAGAACAGGTCATGGGAAGCCTTGCGGGGAAAAATATAGCAGTCTTGGGGCTCGCCTTTAAACCGGGTACAGATGATGTTCGCGAATCACCCAGTCTGAAAACTATACAGGCTCTTCTTTCACAGAATTCATCTGTTCGTCTGCATGATCCTATAGCTATCGAAACTACCAAATTTTTTATCCCGGAACAGCCTGGTTCCGTAGGGTATTTTTCGACAGTAGAAGAAGCCGTGATGGGCACAGATGCCCAGCTAGTACTGACGGCTTGGCCTGAATATCAAGATCACGATTTGGCTTCCCTAAAGAATTTAGTAAAGTCCACTGTATTAGTTGATGGTACTAACATGTTTGACCCAAAGAAAGTTACAGAATCTGGGTTCCAGTATGTTTCTATCGGTCGACTGAGTCCTAATCCCCTGTCTTAAATCGTGCATAAACTACACATCTTAACGTCCCAGAATTCAGAACAATCGTTGCTCGTAATCACACCCCTATTAGTAAATCGCAGTATCTTAAGGGAAATGGGAGTGGATTTTCGAATATTTCATGAACTATCGAAAGGGTTTTATGACGCTGATTCTGTGATTATTGAGAATCGTATCTACCGTGAGTGGGGTATTGAATCTCAAGATAATATTATGTACGAGGTACTCAGGGAATTGGATGGACGAGTCGAGAATGTAATCTGGTTCGATACGACCGACAGCACTGGAACAACCCAATTCCAATTCCTACCATACGTGAAAGCCTACTATAAATCGCAACTCCTAGTAGATAAGTCGCTTTACACTAAAACTCACTACGGCAGCAGGATATACACTGGTTATTACCACGATCATTTTGGAGTCGTAGACAATCCAGAATCGGTTACGACCCCAGCTCGAAAAGATCTACTAGGCAAAATCAGGCTAGGTTGGAATCACTCTCTAGGTGACTTTGGTTACTGGGGTAAATATTCAAGACGGCTTCGAATGTACCTAGGATTTGCACCATTATTCTATTCAACAAGATTCGCTCTTAATTCAGTCCGCACACAAGATGTGTCAGCTCGGTTCGGAACTAGCTATGCTAGAAATACTATTTCTTTTCAGAGAAACGAGGTCAAGTGTGCCTTGGCTTCACGCCAGATCGTTACAGAAAAGATACCAAAACATCTCTACCTCAAAGAACTTGCGAAATCGAAAATTGCTATCTCGCCTTTTGGGTGGGGTGAGCCATCCTTTCGAGATTATGAAATATTTATCCAAGGATCAGCTCTGGTTAAGCCTGATATGTCCCATCTCCGGACTTGGCCAGCCCTGTACCATCCACATAAAACCTACTTACCTTTCAAATGGGATTGTTCTGACATCGAACAAGTAATAGAAGAAGCTCTAGAGAATAATCACTGGAAAGGTATAGGTAAGAATGGTCAAGACACCTACCAAGATTATATTTATGGGAGTGACAAAAGAGAAGAATTCTGCAAGCTAGTTTTGAATATGACCCATAATATAGTTGATGACCTTTCTAACATCCCAAGCTGATAAAGAGCGCCCAGGAAATATTGACTAGTATCCATCTCGTAATATCTTTATTACATGCAGACCATTAATGATATCCGTTCTATTTTGATTCATCGCGAAACCAAGAATTTCCCAGCCTGAACCTACACTCATATCATCTTTAGCTTGGACATCAGACTTACAATCAAAGACATAGTACGTTCTGTAGTTCCGCACGGCATTTTTGTTCATCTGATACGCCCTATGGCACGAAGAATCTTCAGAATCTTATATGGACACCGTGGTATTGATATCAACATCGGTGGGCACTATAAATTCCGCATGTCTCCGGATTTCATATTTAGAGGATGGGAGAGATTTGGGGATCGTCACAACTGGGCATTCGGAAAATGCATTGAGGCATGCATTGGTAAATCTGTATTCATCGACGTCGGCGCTCACGTAGGTCTATATAGCTTACCCGCCAGCCGAGTTATGGCACCTGGAGGTAAAATCTTCGCTTTCGAAGCTTCAGCCAACAACTTCAACTATTTGACGCAACACATCCAATACAATGGAATAAAAAACATATTTCCATACCAGGTAGCAATTGGTTCTACAAATCAAGATAGCGTAATCTTCTATGAAGACAGGACTCCAAGCAGCGCACTAAGTAGCTTCGCAAAAGGGCCTAAGTTCGACGAAAGCATGTATGAGAAAATGGTTGTGAGGCAAATAACTCTTGACCAATTCTGTACCGATCATTTGATATCTCCCGATGTTGTGAAAATTGATGTCGAGGGAGCGGAGCTTTTAGTCTTGATGGGATCCTTGAATATTTTACGTCAACATAAACCGACCATTTTCTTGAGTGTTCATCCTACACATCTGGAAGCCCTCGGTCAGTCTACAGAAGAACTAAATGCAACATTGAAATTGCTTGGGTACATCCCGTATGAAAAAGATGGAAATCCCGCAACCACCCTAAAATCAGGCGAGTATATTTGCTCAACTGAGACCGGAAATGGATTTCCTGTCACTCAAACAAAGGCAGGACATATATGACCCGCTTGAATCAGCTTGGCAAAATTCGCAGATTTGGTTTGCTAGGATCAATCGGCCTGGTCGGACATGCTATCAGATATTATGCTGGGAAATACTTGATGCGCCGTCGATCTATTGTCCGACGAATCCACAATTACAAGCTCAGATTAGATCTTTACGATTCTGGTCTCTCAAAAGATATTGCTGTAAGAGGAACACGGGAAGAGCAGTTAAAATACATCATTGACCGAGAGGTTAATGATGGAGATGTGATACTGGATGTGGGCGCCAACATTGGATATTACGCGATTATGTTGGCTAAAAAAGTTGGGTCCAAGGGTAAAGTTTATGCAATAGAACCGGAGCCCAATAACATGGTCCGGTTGGAAGAGAACATAAGATTAAATGGAGTAAATTCAATTGTGGAGCCTTTTAAAATAGGGGCTGCGGACAATATCGGTATTGGAAAACTCCATGTTTCCAAGTTCTCTAATCTTCACTCTTTCTTTCAAAGCGAATACGGAATTGAAGGCCACGAACCTATTGAAGTCCCTTTAACTGATATTTCCTCATTCATTAAAGGAAAGCGCACCGTTGATCTACTAAGAATGGACGTTGAGGGTTACGAAGTCGAGGTAATTAATGGACTAGAGAAGGCGATAAAAAATGGCTCTTGGACCGGTGGAATATTATTCGAGTGTCACTATCCTACCTACGATGATGCCACTCATAGTATGCGTGCGCCACTTCGAATGTTATTCAAACACGGATACCAAGCAAAATATCTAACGTCAAGTGATGAAAATAAACCACGGATCCGGAACCTTGGATACCAACCCGTTGCCCTAGTTCAAACCAACGATACCCGATATCGAGGTATTTACCGGGACATTTCAAATAAAGATACTGAAATGCTTATCTGCAATACCGGGGGTGTACGAGATGCAATGATGGTAAAAACATGAAAGGCATTGGATATATCCGTACTAAGATAGATCTTGCAACGCTGGTCATTCATCAAGCAACCAAGATCTACAAACGCGTGTCGCTCGGTTTGGATCCTATTGTAATCGAGGTTACAAATCCTAGGGAACTCAGCCGTATTCGGGCTTATCAGTTCAAAGAACCAAATACTATATCTTGGATCAAAAACCTAAAATCCGGGGATGTCATGTACGACATCGGAGCAAACACCGGATTATACTCAATCTTCGCAGCGATGCTGCTCAACGGGAATGGGCATGTCTATAGTTTCGAACCAGAATCACAAAATTTCGCTAGTTTAAACCGCAACATTAAGATTAATGAACTTTCGACCTCTATTACCTCTCTTTGCATTGCCCTGACAGAAACAACTCACCTCGGGAATTTTTTTGTCAGAGGCAATCTACGTGCAGGAGAAGCAATCCACCAATTCGGAAACCCGACTGACGACAAAGGTGACTTATTCAAACCTGTTCATCAGCAAGGGATAATAGGTATTTCGATGGATGACCTCTGCTACAAATATAAGATGGATTTTCCGACCCACTTAAAAATAGATGTTGACGGGCACGAAGCCAAGGTTATATCAGGGGCATCTAAGGTTCTACGAGACGAACGCCTCAAAAGCATCTTGATAGAGATCACCTATGTTCCATCTCGCCCCCATGAAGCGGCTGCTATATACGAATCTATCGAGAATTCAGGATTCATTCTAAAAGATAAAACCCCAACCGGATCTATAAACAGCCAGAGCAACAACGCAATATTCGTACGCTCTGAATCTAGCTAGATACCGAAATACTGATAAACGAGATCTTCAACTAATTACGTCTTCGCTCGTATTTTAAATACATGACATCATCGCCTTCCAAAAATCATCCTGTGTTGTTGGTCTTAGGACCAAGCCACCTCAACCACGAGGCTATTTTCTCTGCATTTCAAGAATTGGGACACAAACTAGGATCACAGCAAAATCTAGACGTACTTACATTCAACCTCGATCCAGATGGTGAAACTATTGCTGCTATCCGTGCAGTATGGCCAGGTAAATTGGTTATTTTAGATGGTGCTCAATACATTGCTAAGATCGAAAATCAGGTTAGGGAAAGTATAACCTCATTCATTTCTAATCTACGTAACAAACTTGGAACCATTGCGATCGAATCAGGCGGCCAAAAGTGGGCCTCAAAATTCGCCGACCTATGGTGGATGACCACTATTTCAGAAAAAAACAGCCCAGCCGATGATATGTGGTGGCAATTTTTCAGATTAGCTGCCATTCAAACACGTATTGATGAGAAAACATATGCCAAATTTGCTGTCGTCGGCGACGAGCAACTCATATATCTGACACGCCAGATCTTACCTGATAATGGCACCAAACACTTCGAACGTATAATCAGGAAAGAAAAATTCAACTGGAATCGTGTACTTGCTATCCGGGCAATCGGGTTATTATTTTATCTAGTGGCGATCCTGATAGCCAAATGGCACATGCGTGATCAGAATGTGATTGGAAACAAAAGCAAAGAACGACCCACCGTGGCGTACAGTTGGTATCCTCGTGTATGGACCAATCGGTTCAATCAGTGGAAAGATATGTACTATGGTAATTCCCTGTCGAATCTCTCCAAAAAAATCGGAGAACCGCCGGTACAAGCTTTGAGGGTTTACGATCGCACAAAATTCGTTAACCCTGTTGTTTATTGGACCCGTATCAAAATGTTAATGCGACCAGAAAGCCGGCCTGACAGTTACACCATCGTTGAGTCCTTTGGAAGCATTTGGTCTACTATCGGAGCATATCTGAATATAAAAGATGTTTTCCAGTACTACAAAATGACGCAGCATAAAGCATTCAATGAGGCATTCACCTGGAGAGGCTTGAACGTTGCTCCGTTATTTAAAGACCGGATTTGGAGATCAGTACTTATATCCTGGCCTCACTTAGCAGTGCTAGCTGGCAGTTCAAATAATTTAGCCCGTACTTTAAAACCCGATCTAGTAATCTTGTATTGTTTCGAATTTATCTATGGTAGGGCCATCATCACTGGGTCTCGCCAAGGCAATCCTGAAACATCAATCATTGGAGTTCAGCACGGACCAATCAGTCCAATGAAATTGCTATACTCTGGGACCCCAGACGACAGGCAAATAGAAACCCAGGTATCCAAACCTTTACCTGAACCAGATATTTACGTAGTAGACGGAAAACTTGCGTCGGGTATCCTTCAAAAAAGTGGCGTCCCTCCTTCATCACTTAAAACACCTGGTGCCGCGCGTCTCGATGATGTCTGGTCCCAGGACAAATCACCCCCAAATCTCAAAGATCGCCAGTCGCACGATCTTGTACGCATACTAATAGCACCTGGTCTTCACGACACTTCCTATGTGACAGGGATGACACTAGACGCTTTGGGTTCAGATACTAACCTAGAATTGGTACTCAAACCACATCCTAAGATACCTATTAAGACTTTATACAACATGGTTGATTCTCATAGACTTAGAGAAACCAAAGGCGCATTAATCACCTTGGCTCCGGAAGGCAACATCTACGAATGGATGGCAAAGTCAGACATTTTCTTAGCTACCTATTCATCAACTGCGATTGAAGCACTCGCATTCTACCTCCCCGTTATTCTACTTATCCCTAATCACATGCCTGATATGAGTCTATTTCACGGAAGTCCAGTAGGAGTGATGAAGGCAACCCGTTCCAAAGAATTGCGTGATCATGTCACGCTATTGAGCAATGACCGGGATTTTGCCCGGCGATACGTTACTGAAATTTCATACCTTCTTGAAGAATCTTTCGGCTCTACAGACGGTGCCGCGTCAAATCGCCTAGCAGATATTTTTGCCCAACTATCCCACCCCAAAAGAACGAGCAAAACATCTGTAAAGCTATGATCAAGCTTAAGGCAGATAGCGCGAGACAAAGACTCCTAATTCGAAATCGCGAAATAAATGCGGTCTTTAAAAACGTCCCCGAAGATTGCTTCGAAGACGCACTCGAACTAGGGGCAGGAGACGGGGCTCAGAGTAAACTTATTGCACAATACTGCCAGCAACTACTGTCCACCGACCTTAATGAAGATAGACTCGAACGAGACCCATATCCCAAGGTTACCTACAATATATGCGACGCTATGGATATCCCCTTCGAATCAACAAGATTCGATCTAATCTATTCATCCAATTTATTTGAACATGTTCCGGATCCAAAACGTGCCCTCTACGAAATGAAACGAGTGCTGCGTGACGACGGCGTGATGGCACATATAATCCCTAATAGATTTTGGAAATTTCTACATCTTGCAATGTTCCTGCCTAATGGTTTGATCACCGCACTGGAGATAGTCTTAACTGCTGGTCAGAGTAGGAAGTTGAGTAATCCATCTTTTCGAGGTAACAATCTACAGCGCGAGACGCCGAGTTTCCTCAGACGCAATACATGGCCAACCGTACATGGCGAATATAAAAACCACATGGAAGAATTCATAAGAATGGGCTCTGGCTACTGGCAAAGATTATTTACTGAATCTGGATTCGAGGTGGTCGGGACTATAACAGGATTACCCGTACATTCACCATACAGATTTGGATTTGAAACCCCTCGTAGACTTCTAGAATATTTGGGATTATCGTCCTGCAACGGGTACGTATTGAAAAAGGCCGAGGCCCGATCTCCGAAATCATCGCTGCTAGTGGATTCCCCAAGGCAATGAAAATAGCAATCCTCACAGCGTCTTTTCTGCCAAAAGTCGGTGGGGCTCAAGTTTTTTCCTACAACATTGCACACCAATTTACCGCAGAAGGGCATCAAGTAACTGTCTATGTTCCAGCGGAAAATTACAAAGCTCTCGATGAGCGTTTCAGGGGATTGCTTTATCCATTACCACGAAGATTTTATGGTCTTGTCCGGCGCATCCCAATCTTGGGACTCTATCTAGCACAACGATTCTTACTCCATCAACAACGGAAGGAAAATTTTGACGTTTGGCTCGTGATTGCCACATTCCCTAGTGGGTATGTAGCGACGTGCCTCCAAGGCCAGACACCGATCATATTAAGAGCATCTGGGGAAGATATCCAAAAAGATCCAATTCTTAATTATGGATATAGACTAGACTCAAAAAAAGAGGCCAATATTGCTAGTACTGTAAAGAAATATGATCGATTGGTAGCATTGACTAAGAGCGTTCGCACCGATTTTCTAGAACTTGGAGTTCCTAACAATATTGTTTCTACAATTCCAAATGGAGTTGACATAAATCGGTTCAAACGCACCAAGAAAAGGAGCCAGCTTCGTTCCCATCTCGAATGGCCGACAGACAGACCAGTGATTTTAACTACTGGACGAAACCACCGAAAGAAGGGCTACGATCAAATACCGGAAATAGCTGAGTACCTGAAGAATCAAGGTTTAATCTATCAATGGTACGTAGTTGGTATGGGTTCAGAAAAAATTGACATTGAACTACAAAGACGGGAATTACAAGACTGTGTCAAAACATTGCCTGAGATCGGAATAGACCTTAGCCAAAAAAATGAATGGGAATTCCCCAATAGCCAACTTGTAGCCATGTATCAGGCCGCAGACATTTATGCCTTCCCATCACTCCTAGAAACTTTTGGGATGGTACAACTAGAAGCAATGGCAGCTGGTGCAGCAGTTATCTCGACTGATGCTCCCGGATGTCGAGACGTTGTAATACACGAATTCAATGGTCTATCGGCTAGAGCAGGAGATGCACAAAGCTTCGCAGAACAACTGGGGCGGGCACTAAAAGATGAGGTGCTCCGAGAGAATCTTGCTAAAAACGCAATGACTTTCATCGAAGAGTACGGGTGGTCACAAATCGCAAAATCATATGAGGCCTTATTCTGTACCCTAATCGCTAAGGGTGACCTTAATTAGGCGATATGGTAATGAACATTACAACATCCGGCCTTGACATAGGATTTTGGTTTCCTCGACCTGAGCGTGGTGCCAGACTTGCGGAAGAGCTTCGACGACTGGGGCACTCAGTTACCATTTACCATGACCAAGCTGTTCCTGGCGATCAGGCCTACGTACAAAAAGTGGACTATAGTTTCATCTCTGGCATTAGGCGACTCCGATCGCTCAGTCACGACGTGATGTACACCTCAAGATCCTTCAAACCAGTACTCCAACTTTATGCCAATCGTTGTCTTGGTGGAAGTCCTTACGTTTACACCATCAATGGAGTTATATGGGAATACTACAACGACAGAGCATCAACATCGAAACTAGGTTTCATTTCAAAATTCGCTTATCCGACCTTATTTCGACTAGCCGTCTCAGGAGCTGGAATAGTAGTAGCCAATAGTAGTTTTTTAGCGGAACAAATCAAGCTCAGGATTCCTATAGAATCGGGGAAAATAGTTTCTATTTACAATGGCATTAACTACGAGGGTATTGAGTCAGGAAAACCAAACCTCAACGCATGGTTACCTGGGAATACCCGTGTTCTTTCAATAGTCACCTTGAATTTGTTACGTAAGACAGAGGGAGTGTTACTTTTGGCGAAGGCATTCGAAATTCTATGCCGTAAGCATGAGAATCTAACTTACTTAATCGCAGCAAAAAGCGAGAATACTGCCGCAGTTGAAAGAGTGCGTAAGGCCCTAAACCAGCTTTCTTGCGCTAATCGTGTTCAAGTCGAAGTTAATAGGAAAGATATCCCTGATCTACTAGCAACAGCCAATCTCTTTCTATACGCTACCCCTCCCAATTCGAGCGATAGCTTACCAAGAGCTCTACTTGAAACCCAAGCAGCCGGCGTCCCAACCGTGACCACATCAACCACAGGATGTGGCGAAGCCGTCCTCGATGGCAAAACTGGACTTGTAGTTGACTACGACTCAAATTCAATAGCCGAAGCTGCATCGGAATTATTGAATGACGGTGTCCGATCACGGATTCTTGCTAAGCGGGGGATGCAATCTGTACGAGAAAGATTTTCTTGGACCCAAATGGCAAAATCATATGAAGCAATTTTTCTCAGCATCTCAGACCAATCATAATAACAATATCCTGATACAAAACTCCTAGATATCAAAGAATGCGCAAGACCAACACAATTGCAATAGTTTACAACAACGACTTCTACCTTCATCGATTTAAGGGCAGACTCTTGAAACGCCTCGTCGATCGAGGCAACAGAGTCTACGCAATCGCGCCAGCCGGAGATTCCGTAAAAGCAATCGAATCTACAGGGGCAATCTTCATAAACTGGTCTCTTAGACGTAAAGGGTCCGGGCCTATAGGAGAATTGAGAAGCATATTGGCTCTCAGGACCATCTATCGCCGTATTAAACCGGATCTCGTTCAACACTTCACAGCAAAACCTAATGTCTACGGATCTATTGCAGCCCAAATTACTGGTGTGCCAATCTCAATTGCATCGGTAAACGGTCTCGGCTTTGCTTTTATCGAAGATGGATTTAAAGGCAAGTTATCAAGGTTTTTAGTTTCATTCTTATACCGTATAGCCTTTCGTATCAGCCAGGCAGTCATATTTCAGAACCGCGATGACATAGAATTGTTAACCGACCTTAACTTACTCTCCAAAAGAAAAGCTATCTATATCCCCGGGGGATCGGGGGTTGATCTTGAAGTTTTTGATTACAAGGCTATCAATGTTGACAACCACATCAAGCTACGCCAAGAACTCGGGATCCCTCGGGAAACTGTGGTTGCTATACTCGTGGGCCGAATGCTTCAACACAAGGGCATTACCGAATTTGTAGAGAGCGCACAAACGCTCAGCACGGAAAAAATATCCTTCCTTCTCGTGGGACCAATTGACAATGGTAACCCAGCATCTATTCATCTTAACCAATTAACCGAATGGATGAAAAAAGGTTGGGTTCAATATATAGGCGAACGTAAAGACGTAAGAGAGTTGCTTGCGATGTCCGACATAGTGATCCTGCCATCATATCGAGAGGGACTTCCCCGAGTATTGCTCGAAGCAGCTGCCATGAATAAGCCTATTATCACCACCAATGTAGCGGGATGCAAAGATGTAGTGGAAGACGGAATAACAGGATTTCTGGTTCCAGTACGGGACTCCATACAACTCGCCCAGGCCACCAAGACACTAGTCGATTCCCCTAAACTACGTATACGCATGGGAAACGCAGCGCGGGAAAAAGCCGTTGCATCTTTCGATGAAATCAAGGTCGTCGCAAATCTAGTTTCTCTTTACGAATCCTTACTATCCAATGATGCTAATTGGAATCAATCGACATCAGGCTGATTTTTCTTCCATCCCTAACCTACTGGTTGGATATATCCGGTAAACTCCTTAAGAAGCTGCGGATTAATCTTGACTACCCCTATTGTAATCGTCGTCAAATCTGATAATGTCATCCTCTTGTAAATACAATCCCGTCTGTACCTCGATTATTTCCAAGGGACTATCTTCAGGATTCTCTAATCTATGCCTTGTTCCAGAACTAACGTATGTCGACTGGTTTTCTCGCAGAAAAAATACCTCGTCTCCTCTGGTCACCCTCGCAGTTCCCACAACAACCACCCAATGCTCGGCACGATGACTATGCTTCTGCAACGATATAGCTGAACCAGGGTTAATGGATAACCTTTTGACCTGGAAGCCCGGTCCAGAGTCAACCACCTCATAGTTCCCCCAAGGCCTATGTACTCTACGATGAGTAACTGATTCCGATCGCTCAGCCTGCTTAAGTCTTTCTACAACCTTCCTGACTTCCTGAACATGTTCCTTATTCGAAACTAGAACCGCATCAGGTGTCTCTATGACAATTGTGTCCCTCAACCCCAAAGTAGCTAAAAGTCTGTGCTGGGAAATTAGCAAAGAGTTTTCAGTCTTTTCAGAATACACATCACCTTGAACAACATTTCCATCTTCATCCTGATCCTGTTGTTCCCATAGTACTGACCAAGCACCTATATCTGACCACCCGGCATCTAAAGACACAACAGCACATCCTTGGAATTTTCCAGGGTATCCAGATTGATTATCAGTCCCTGTTTTACCTACAGATTCCAAGACCGCGCAATCAATCGATTCAGCAGGACACTCGATAAATTCCGTTGATCCTGGCCTATAAAAGAGTCCGTCTCTTTGACCATTGGTATTGGCTCTCTTGCAGACATCCAAGATATCTGGCCTATAATTTTCGAGTTGCTTAAGCCACACTGATGCGCGAAGCATAAACATACCACCGTTCCATAACCATTCTCCTGATTCTATATAAATCCTTGCGTTATCCAAGTCAGGCTTCTCAACAAAACTAGATATCCTATGGATATTATCCTTATCACCGAGTGCCTCTCCCTTTTGTATGTATCCATAACCGGTATGGGCATAAGCTGGATCCACGCCGAAAGTTACAATAAAACCTTCACTCGCATAATCCTTCCCCGCCAATAAAGCCTCCCGATAGGCAGACTCGTCCTTGATTACAGAATCAGATGGCAGTACGAGCATTAAAGGGTCTGTGTCATCCAATGGACCCCTGGTAACTAAACTCAGTGTGGCCAATGTAAGGGCAGGGGCAGTATTGCGACCCACTGGTTCAATCACCACCTCCATAGGCTCCGCATCAATCTCACGCATCTGGTCGAGAACCAAAAATCTGTGAGCTTCATTACAGACAACTACCGGCCGATCTACATCTAAAAGATCCAATCGATTCCAAGTTTGTTGTAGCATTGTGCCATCACCTATCAGAGACAGAAATTGCTTGGGAAAGTGGTCACGTGATAGCGGCCAAAGTCGAGTTCCTGAACCTCCCGAGAGAATTACTGGTTGAATATTCAAATTTTTCTCCAACATGACTCTATCTGTTCAACATTGCTACCGATTAAAATCATTGAGAATCAGCTGATGATTGGATCCTTTTCCTAAAGTTCGTAAAAATCTGATGCACTCTGCCCCCGGGTTCTAGATTTTCGCTGTTTCTATCCAGATAATCGTCGATGACCACTAATGCCTCCTCGTAATTCGATTCAATAATAAATTGCCTGGCTAAAAGTAGCTGGAGTTCTACCCGTTCAGGCGCAAGTTCCAACGCCTTTTCTGTATGTTTTCTACCTATAGATGCAAATTTTGGGTCGCTAAGGGCAGCTCGATGATAAATACTAGCCAGATAAAACGGGAAACGCCATTCCATTGGCTCCGCCTCCATGGCTACTTTTCCTTCCTGATCTGCTAAAGTCAAAGTTGCAATCTTTTCTTCTAAAGTAAGACTCATCCAGTTAATTCCTAGAGAATCGAACATGAAACGCCGAGCGTAATTGGCTAATCCTGGAGCTGCCTCAATAGAATCTTGGAAATATATTATTCGATCAGTCCAATTAGCCGCTCCCCTACCACTTACAGCTATGTTTAAAGATCTCGATGCAACAAACGGACCAATGACCATGAAATATATAAGAACTACCATGGCCGCACCTATCACAATTAAAGCAATAACCTGTGCAAGCTCCGTCCTAAGGAATGTGATGGCACCCAAGCGCGAAGGAATCGCCATCACTGCCTTAGCTTTAGGATCATCAGTTTCAAACGAATCCTTCACAGGTATTGATTCAAAATACACCATAAAACTAATAAGTAAATATAGCTGTACAACAGTGCCGGGAGTATCGAACAAAAACAAGTTTTGCACAAAATAGCTGGCAAGTGCAGACGCAATAACCAACACAAAAAGCTGTACGTCAGGTCGAAGGTAGCGAACACGAGTGACCACAATCCAGCCTATGTAAAACCACATGGCTATATAACAAGCTAGACCTAGAATACCTTTCGTTACCAGTTCCTCAATAAGTTTGTTATGCGCCTGATCAAACGATTCTAATGAAGAAGCAGCCACATTCGCAGTTAAATTCCAATCGTAAGCTATAGTGTAATTCTCAGCTCCCCAACCTAATATTGGTCTTTCAATGAACCCTTCCAAGCCGATCCTTGCACTGTCAATTCGACCTCTGGTGCTTGGATCATTCAAGCTAATAGATGCCAACCTACGAAGCAAAACGACAGGCTCTACAACATCTCGGAATGTATCTGTATCCTTTACCGAAACGAAAGCTACACCTAGCGTCGCAAAGAGGCCCAAAATAGCAATGGAAGCGACTCTAATACTCCTCAGTGTCCCCCAGAAAATATAGGACACACCAAAAAGTGCCAAACCCGCGAACAATCCCACGATCGCGCCTCTGGTACCACTTTGAATTAGCATTGTAAGATCCAGTAATATCACCAGGATCCAAAATGCCCGGATTAATGTCACAGAGGAAATGGGAAGACCCTGATTAGCTCTGGCTCTAGCGTCGGCCCTCCGACTCCGTCTTCCTCCTCTAATGGGAAGGTTTTCTGGTTCTACTTTAGTTGAGGTAAATGAGTGACTTAGGAATGCCAGAGCAATTAAGGCATTAACCAGCATATATGCCCCTACAAATGTGGCATTACCCAAAGTTATCACAAGCCTGTTAAGGCTTCCCAGGTACCCAAACAGGTCTAGGTCGTTCAACTGGGCTATCCCCAACAGTCCCATTATGAGCCCGATAGCGAGGTTGAAATTTAGGATCATCCGCCAGTCCCGGAATGTCTTGAGAATTGAACTGGCCACGACTGTGAAGGCAAGCCAATGTGCCAAATCTATCCATCCCTGCATACGCTCGTAAGTCGACCAGATGCTACGTGTTGGGCTTACTCCAAAAAACGAGGCGACCAGTGCGATAAGCACATAAATAGCAAAAATTAAAATCAGCCTTGATCGGTGTGGCCTATACGCCGGGTACCAGAACGCTAACACCAACCACATAGCAAAAACCAACTCGATTAATAGCCTAGAATAGAGTGCTTTCCCGACAATGTACGGGAAAAACAGCACAGGCATTGGAGGGACCGTGACTATCAGGGGGGTTACTAGAATCAAGATCAACCCTACCCTGATAGTATTAGCTAGCCTGTTCTCCATTCGTAAAGAACAATCTGAAGCATAAAAATGATCTCCACAAAACGTGGTCCAACATGATTCTAATTAGCTTAAACGGGCTGGTCAATTCGAGTTACTCCGGCCACATTATCATCACATAAGACCTAACTATGCTTAGCCACAAGCTAGTTACGATCTCATGATTTCCTTAGGGAACGCAGTGTCTTGCGTATTCCTTCTATAAGTACAGTCTTGGCACGCCAACCGATTAAATCATATGCCCTAGAGGAATCAAGGTATATCTGTTTGATTTCCCCAACACGTTCCTTGGTCCATTTGGGAACCATGGTATAAGAAGTTGGCCCCGACATAGTCTTGAAAAGTTCGTTAATAGAAGTTTTGGTCCCTGAACCTATATTGACCGTTATCGCCTGATTTATCCCTAGGGCAAGATTATGTGCATCGACAACATCTCCGACATATACGAAGTCTCTAGCCTGTTCTCCATCTCCGAAAATCATCACCTGTTTATCACTTAACATACTTCCACCAAAAATTGCTACAACTCCTGCTTCTCCATCAGGATCTTGCCGAGGACCATAGACATTAGCTAATCGTAGTACCTTTATAGCCATTGTCGATGGCAAAACCATATGCAAATACTGTTCTAAGGCCCATTTGCTAAGACCATAGGGGCTGATCGGTTTTATCGGATGCTCCTCGTCGCACGGCAAGTATTCCGGAATACCGTATAGCGCTCCCCCCGTAGTGAGGTAAATGAACTGCGAACATCCCGCATGGATAGCAGCCTTACAAACATTGATGCCACCAGCTATATTTACTTCTGCATCGCGCTCAGGATCTTTAATAGAAATTGCTACCGATGATTGTGCTGCACAATGACTAATCAATTCAGGCTTGAAAGACCCAACCAGCTTCAGTAATTTGGGATCCTCGATACCAAATTGGTGGAGCTGCGCTTTCGAATTGACGTTAGTTTTCTTGCCGGATGAAAGGTCATCGACCACTACGACTTCATAGCCCCTGCCTACAAGGCTATCTACGATGTGCGAGCCTATGAATCCAGCCCCACCTGTAACCAGTGCGCGCAGATCAATCCTCCATCTTCATAAATCGCTTACTACAGTATATAAGTCTTTTCCTACAATCCAAACTGTACAATTTAACCCACAACGAATACCAACAATCCATTTGTATTCTTCGTTATTGCGAAATATACCTAGTAAATAAACGTTGGATTGTTCATTTTGAATTCGATTTACTATGATGTATCAAAGATGAAAACTAATACTGTAGACTTTAAACAAGTCATCCTTTCCCTACAAGAGGTCGTCGGGAACGATTATGTTATACACCGACCTGAGGATCTCATTGTCTTTGAGTACGACGGATCAGTAGACAAGGCCATCCCACAAATGGTCGTACTTCCAGCAAACACGGAGCAAGTTTCAAAGGTAGTCAGTATCGCATCCTGTAATAATTTACCCATCGTGGCAAGAGGAGCAGGAACTGGTTTAAGCGGGGGTGCAGTACCAGAAAAAGGAGGTATCGTCCTTGCACTTACGAGGATGAAACAGATCCTAGATATAGACGTAGAGAATCAAATCGCAGTCGTCGAGCCCGGTGTAGTGAATTTAGACATCACAAAGGTAGCTTCTAAACACGGCCTCTATTATGCACCTGATCCATCCAGCCAACAAGTATGCACTATAGGCGGCAACATCGCTGAGAATTCTGGTGGCCCACACTGCTTAGCATATGGAGTCACAACAAATCATGTCTTGGGAATGGAGGTTGTACTTGCCGATGGCTCAATTAACTGGTTGGGAGGCAATACAAGAGAAACACACGGCTATGACCTACGTGGAATAGTAATTGGATCAGAGGGAACTTTGGCAGTGGCTACAAAAATAGTTATACGGCTGCTAAGACAACCCGAGGCAATACGCACATTGTTGGCTGTTTACGAAGATATCGCCGATGCAAGTGCGGCTGTATCTGGAATTATCGGTGCTGGGATAGTTCCTGCTGCTATAGAGATGATGGACCGACTGTGCATCGAAGCGACCGAACCCGCAGTGAAGGCTGGATATCCCCAAGAAGCCGCAGCTGTTCTACTAGTGGAAGTAGACGGTCTACTAGAAGCCGTGAATGAGGAATCAGAAGAGGTCAAACGTATATGCGAAAACCATAATCCGATGGAAATCCGTACCGCAGCAAATAGCGATGAACGCGAAAAATTATGGAAAGGGCGCAAGGGTGTACTCGGAGCATTGGGGCGGCTAGCTCCAAACTATTATCTTGTAGATGGCACAATCCCGAGGACGCAATTACTAAAAGTACTGAATCGTATTGGTGAAATATCAGACAAGTACCGGCTTCCAATAGCCAATCTTTTGCATGCGGGGGATGGCAACCTCCATCCTTCTGTCCTATTTGACGAGCGTAAATCTGACGAATTAGAACGGGCCATGGCTGCAGGCGGAGAAATACTTAAACTATGTGTTGATTCCGGTGGAGTCTTATCTGGAGAACACGGCATTGGTATTGAGAAACAAGAATATATGCCACTAATGTTTACTGAAGACGATATGGATGCTATGGCTAAACTAGGATATGCGTTCGGGTCTAAAAATATATTTAACCCAGGTAAAATCTTCCCAACAGGCTCCCAAAATTTACATGTCTCACACTCAGCAGCTGTTGCCAAAACAGGTCCAGGCGCATATATCTAAAGATACGCTATGGACTACAAATCTGTTAATAAGACCTCTCAATCTGTCCTTCAAATGACTACACCTAGGGAAGCCGAAAAATACAGTATTGATGGATTGAATGCCAGTTTCATCGCCCGTCCAGCAAACATTACAGACATATGTGAATCTCTAAAATTCGCCGCCCAAGATAATCTTGCAATTACTCCTTGGGGGGGTGGTACCCGAATAACCCTTGGCAATGTTCCGAAAAAGCTGGATATGATACTGGAAACCACTCGATTAGATAAAATTATTGATCATACTCCAGGTGACTTGACAGCCACCGTCCAAGCCGGAATCACGATCTCCGACTTACAAAAATCCCTTGGAAAACATGGGCAATTTCTACCGATAGATCCCCCCTTGGCAAACCGGGCTACCCTAGGCGGCACCTTAGCTGTAGGTACAAGTGGGCCTTTCAAATGGCAGTACGGCAGTCTCCGCGATACAGTGATAGGTATAAAAATTATCAACGCCAACGGCATCCTTACCAAAAGTGGGGGTCAAGTCGTAAAAAACGTTAGTGGATATGATATGTCTAGACTACATATTGGTGGTCTAGGAACACTTGGTGTTATCGCTGAAGCTTCACTAAAACTAACGCCACTGCCCTTGCAGGAAACGACATTGATCTCAGATTTCACATCGTTAAATTCGTGTTTCAATGCTGCACTCGAAATCTTTAAAAGTAGCTTAATGCCATTAGCGATTACCGTTATTAACTCAGAAGCCAACTCGAGAATGGGAAGCATAGAATCCCAGGGCCCCTGGACCTTATTAGTTAGATTAGGAGGTAGGCTTCTAACATTACAACGGATGATCACCGACAGCAGAAATATTATTCACAATAATGATTTCAGCCAAGAAACCATGATAAATTCAGATTCTTCAATACCTGTATGGAAATCACTAAGTGACTTTGGATGGGATGAGGGAACGCAACCAACTTTAGGCATTCGAGTCAACGTTTTACCGTCGACTATCCCATCATTAATAAAAGAACTGGTACGCCTATATGGAAAAAATAGGATCCCTCCGGCAATTGTTGCTCATCCGGCACATGGAACCATCTTGGTTTCATGGTTCACAAACGATCACACAGAAACAGATAGTACTATTGAGAATCTCATCGAAAAAACCAAGACTTTGGTCTCTCGATCAGGTGGAAATATAGTAGTAGAACATGTGCCCCTTGTTACTAAATCACGAATAGATGTCTGGGGAGATATAGACCACCCGCAATCCGTTGTACAAGGATTAAAAACACAATACGATCCAAACAATCTACTCAATCCCGGAAGATTTGTGAGCGACAGATAATGGCATCCTCTCAGAACCATCTTTTAACCGAAATGTTTCTCGGCCCAGATGCCCCCAATGAGGAAGATTTATACAAATGTGTCCACTGCGGGTTCTGTCTTCAGGCCTGTCCTACTTATGTTGAAACAGGTCTTGAGACAGAATCTCCCAGAGGCAGGATCGCTTTAATGAAAGCTGTAAAGGAGAAACGGGTACCATTAGGGCCTACCGTCTCAAAACATTGGGATTTGTGCATACAATGCCGGGCCTGCGAGTCGGCTTGCCCCTCTGGGGTTCCATATGGGCGTCTTATCGAAGCCACAATGGCTGAGGTTGAGCGCCAAAGGAAAGTACCACTACTATACCGTTTTCTAACCAAACTTTTAATGCAACGTATTCTTCCCCACCAACGACGTCTCAGTATGCTCGCTCTCGGACTTCGTTTTTACCAGATTAGCGGACTTCAGTCTGCCGTACGGAAAACTGGTGTCTTGAAACTATTTTCAAAAACCCTTGCGGATTTGGAGTTAAGTTCTCCAGCTATCCCTGCTAAAACCTTCAGGGCTCGTGATCAAATTATCCCAGCCATTGGAGAAATGAGATCCAGGGTAGCGTTGCTATCTGGTTGTGTAATGCCGTTAGTTCACGGTGCACAGATGGAAGCAGTAACAAGAGTTTTGGCCCGGAATGGCTGTGAAGTTATTGTAAATAGCGATCAGGCTTGTTGTGGGGCAATAAGTTCTCACATTGGGGATTTAGATGTTACTCGAGATTTGGCACGTCGCAATATCGAAGCCTTCCTTAGTACACCAGTAGACGCCATAGTAGTAGCATCTGCAGGATGCGGTTCAAGGATGAAAGAGTACGGTCATCTTCTAAGAGATGATTCGGAATATTCAGACAAAGCATCCCAAATGAGTGGCCTGGTGAAAGACATCCATGAATTCCTCGCTGACTTGCCTTTAGTACCTCCCTCTGGAAAACTGCCATACCGAGTCACGTATCAAGATTCATGCCACCTCTCCCATGCGCAACTCATAAAAAAGGCCCCTAGGGAACTACTACAATCCATCCCAGAACTAGAACTCATCGAAATGCCAAACTCTGATATGTGCTGTGGTGCCGGTGGTACGTATACAATCACTCAACGCGATTTTTCACTTCGTGTCCTGAATACTAAAATGGACAATGTTCTCTCAACTGAAGCTGAAATAATAGCCACTGCAAACCCAGGGTGTGTTTTACAATTTAACCTAGGTTCTCAGATATTCGGTCCTGACATAAAAGTTCGTTATGTGATTGACCTACTCGACGAAGCTTATAAATAGATAATAGAAGACTTAACACGGAGTGGCCTTCATGGACCTAGGACTTACCGGGAAAGTCGCAATTATCACAGGTGGCAGCCAAGGCATAGGGAAAGCCACAGCCAGCGCAATGGCCGCAGAAGGGGCTTTGGTCGTCATTTGTGCTCGGCGGTTAGATATCCTCGCAGGTGCTGCGGAAGACATTAAGATCCTCACCAACGGTGAGATCCTACCTGTGCAGGCCGATGTTACTGAACCTACACAAACCAAAAAACTTGTTGAAAAGACTATCAATACTTACGGCCGACTGGATATATTGGTAAACAATGCTGGGACTCGTGCGACTAGTCACTTCAGTGATCTTAATGACGAGGATTGGCAGAATGATCTAGATCTAAAATTATTTCCCGCAATCCGGTTATCTCGACTAGCGATACCTTACATGAAGCAATATGGCGATGGCCGTATAATCAATGTCACAAATCTTGGTGGGAGGTCTCCTGGGCCTAACTCGGTTCCTACATCTGTAAGTCGTGCCGCCGGCATAGCATTAACCAAAGCGATGTCAAAGGACTATGCTGCCGACAACATATTGATCAACACTGTCTGCATCGGCTGGATCAAAAGCAGTCAGCACGAACGACAATGGCTTGCTGAGAAACAACTAGATGAAAACTTGAGTCAAGATGATTTCTACAACAAAATGGCTACTGATATTCCCATCGGCCGGGTCGGGGAAACAGATGAAGCGGCCGCAGTTATCACCTTCTTGGCATCTTCGAGGGCCAGCTACATTACTGGCGTGGCAATCAATATCGACGGTGGTTTTTCAGCCATAATATAATTTTAGCTAGTCCCCGCCACCCACTTGGCCTCTTTGCCTAAGAGCGTGATCGATCAATACAAGAGCTACCATTGACTCAACCATAGGTACCGCCCGAGGTAACACACACGGATCGTGGCGCCCACGACCTTCTATCGTCGATGGATTCCCCTCAACATCGACCGTTTCCTGCTCTTGCATAATTGTTGCCACAGGCTTAAAAGCAGCCCTCAGCACAATTAATTCCCCTATGGAAATACCCCCCTGAATTCCCCCGGAATTATTGGTCCGGGTCCGAATTTTGCCATCCCTGTTATAAAAAGGGTCATTGTGTTGTGATCCAGTCATGGTAACCCCGTCAAAGCCTGAACCAACCTCAAATCCTTTGCAAGCTGGTAATGAAAGAATTCCTTTAGCCAAATCTGCCTCAAGCTTATCAAACACAGGCTCACCCCACCCAGCCGGAACTCCACGTGCAATCACCTCTACCACGCCTCCCAATGTATCGCCAGCCTTCCTCGCCTGTTCTATCCTTTTGATCATCCTCTCAGCTGTATCACTATCTGGACAGCGAACAATATTGGATTCAACATCATTTCGGCTAACAACATTCATATCTATATCAGCTTTGAGTTCCCATATCTGTTTCACATAACCGATTATTTCTACCCCGTAGTCCCGTTTCAATAGTTTTTTAGCTATGGCCGCTGCCGCAACCCTACCAATCGTCTCTCTGGCACTAGCACGTCCACCACCCTTCCAGTTACGAATACCGTACTTAGCCTGGTAAGAATAATCAGCATGAGATGGCCTGAATTTTGTGCGCATATGCTCATAATCTTTTCCACGAGCATCTGCATTCCACACACCTATAGTTATAGGTGTCCCCAAGGTGAGTCCATCGAATACACCAGAGAGAATTTCCGCTTTATCAGATTCTTTACGCTGGCTTACTATATGGCTTTGCCCAGGACGTCTCCGATCTAATTCCGGCTGTATGTCTTGGACAGTTAATGGCAAGCCTGGCGGACATCCATCAACTACAACACCCACAGCATCTCCATGAGACTCACCCCAAGTAGTAACTCGAAACATATGGCCAAATGTATTACCCACTGAGCTACCCTCCAATACGATAAAACCTTCAATTACATAAGATTATTGATGATCGCATGAAATTATTTACGGTGTTACTATTACGATCTAAGATCATAGTAACACCGTAAAGCTTATAGGGTCCGGGTCGAACACCTGCGAGCACCTTTCGCTTATGTGAATGAGAGTGCTCGCAGCCCGGACCCCATATTTCCCAGTTTCAACTAATTGGTAAACTATCCAAATCAAGTCTATCCTGTAAGCTCACACCAGCCTGATCTAGCGTTCCCCAGCTATATTTTATTTATGCCACACGGCTCAACTTTAATGCTGTTAAACTGCTAATAGGCATGGACGGGCAAACTGCCCACTACTGTCCAATACCTTAGCAACTGTGAAGTCGCATCGAACTCCTTTAAAACGGCAATCTGGTTTTCAGAGTTAAGACAGGCGAGGAACCGACCCACTTCCGAGTTCATTACATAATGATTTCAAGCATCTTCTCTTGAACCCATAGACGACTCCACTAATATGTTTGGTACCTGGAAATACACATTCAGAGCTCTTGAAAATCGAAACTTCCTTCGCCTTTGGATCAGCACGGTGTCTATGATAGCTGGATACCAAATGCAGGGAATAGCACAAGGATACCTGGTCTACCACATGACCGGCTCTGCAAAGATCCTGAGCATTGTGGCCGGCAGTTCTGCTTTACCAGTGCTTGGCCTAGCACTAGTCGGGGGTGCAGTAGCCGATAGACTAAGACCCAAGATATTAATCCAATCCGGACAGGCCTTTTCGACCATTGCCGCCATATTTATTGCTGTATCAATCATGTTACAGACAATCACCTGGAAGCACCTCGTTTTCATCGCGCTGCTTCAGGGAATTATATGGTCCTTCCAAGGGCCAGCAAGGCAAGCTTTATTGCCTCAAATTTTAGACCGAGACAAGATATCAAATGCCATAGCCTTAATCTCCGCAGGAATGAGTGCCCCAGCGTTAATAGCACCTGCAATTGCTGGTTTGATATACGCTTTGGTAGGTCCTGAAGGCGTGTATTTTATGGTTGCGGGCCTTGGTGTTCTTGCGGTAATGCTTTCGACCTCAATACAAGTGTCCTCGATATCCCAGCAGAGAAATCAAGGATCCATATTCACTGATATGAGAGTAGGTCTTTCATACATCTGGAGTAAAGATGTAATCAGATCACTATTAATACTAGGATTCGTATTCATATTTTTCTCGGCTCCTCTACCTAACCTTCTCCCAATCCTTATTATGGATGTATACGGTCGTCAGGCAGAGGCATTGGGATTGCTCGTATCAATGTCTGGTATTGGTGCCCTAGTAGGTACTCTTGTAATCGCATCTCTCCCCGAGAACAACCGGGGCTCCATATTCATCGGTGCAGGCTTCACCGTAGGCATCGCTTCGCTTATGATCGCCCTGCTCCCGTATTACGGAATAGGGCTCGTCATCATGGTCGGATTTGGTTTCGGTAGTGCCGTGGTATGGTCGCTAAATCAAGTACTAATTATGAGCCATGTAGAAGATAGTTTCCGTGGGCGAGTGATGAGTATATTCATGATTAACTTCGGTCTAACCCCACTCGCCATATTACCAGCAGGCCTATTAGTTGATCTCTTTGGAATTTCCTGGGTTTTAGTTGGGGTCGGAATCCTAGTTATCGTGTTTGCTCTCGTAATAGCAAACACCTCAAATCATATCCGGAGCATCCAATAGCCGCAGTTTGCGCTAATTGGAAGTCACAATGTAGACTTGCCATATGAATCCAGACGCCACGTCGGGTAATAACTCTTTATCCGACGAACCCACGGCGTCGCCAACCAAGACTGATAAAGATTCTAAAGCTGTCAAAACTATACGTTCGACTCCTAACATCAATTTCCTCGGCACATTTGCCTCTCTCAGCAATCGAAACTACTTATTCCTCTGGATTGGCATGCAATGTCTCATGGGTGGGATACAGATGCAGATGGTGGCCAGAGGATACCTAGTTTACGAACTAACTTCACGACCAGCACTACTCGGCATAGTGCACGGTGGATCTGCCATCCCTATCCTGATCTTGTCACTCTGGGGCGGAGCAATAGCTGACCGGATCGATCGAAAAAAAATAATCCAAGGCGGCCAAATCTTGAACGCAGGTATCGCCCTAGTCGTTTCGATACTTATTGCTACTGGACAAGTAACCTGGATTCATCTTCTGATAGCATCGATGATCCAAGGAGGTATGTGGTCATTCTTAATGCCAGCACGTCAGGCTATTATCCCGCAAATAGCAGGACAGAAAAATCTGACTAATGCGCTTGCCATAAACGCCGCCGGAATGAGCGCAATGACATTGGTTTCTCCGGCCTTAGCAGGCATACTTTATGGGGCATTCAATGCACAAGGCGCCTACTACGTGGTTACCGTAATGAGTCTGCTTGCATGCCTATTCACAAGTCTAGTCAAATACTCAGGCCAACAAACACCCGATACAAACACACGGATGAGTGCCCACATCAAAGAAGGTCTCAAATACATTTCCGCTAACCATCTCGTCTTGCTCCTTCTGATTATAGGCCTCACTACTACACTACTAGCAATGCCTTTCCGATTCTTGCTCCCGGTCTTTGTAGTGGATGTTTATGGTAAGGGCCCAGAGGCACTTGGACTCCTAAACAGCATAATTGGGGTAGGTTCTTTGGCAGGATCTATTTTCATCGCATCTCTTGGCAAATGGAGACGAGGCCTGTTACTTATTCTGGGATCCTTTATGTCTTGTTTCGGACTATTCCTCGTTGCAGCGTTTCCATTTTACATAGCCGCTGTATTCATTATGATCATACTCGGGCTCGGGGACGCAATTCGTCGAACGTTAAATCAGACACTCATATTAGAGATAGTCGAGGATCAATACCGAGGTCGCGTTATGAGCGTATTCATGATGATCTTCGGCCTGATGCCTCTCGGAGTTGTACCTGGAGGCCTTGCCATTGAATTACTCGGTGGCCAAGCAGCTATTGCCATACTTGCGGTTGGATTATTGATAGTCAGCGGACTACTCTTGATCACACAAAAACAGTTGAGGGAATTCCAATAGGATATTAGCAAGTCGTACAAAATACTCAGCTACCATTTAAGTAGTAGCATCAGACGCTATGCTACAATTCGCCGCCGGACGATATATTGACAACTACCTTGAGGAGAAACAATGCGCCCAATTACCGAAATCGCTGACTGGATGGGAATCGATCCTACCAACGTCTACCCTTATGGCCGTTATAAAGCCAAACTATCGCTAGACGCTATTCGTCCTGAAAATCCAAATGGCAAAATGATCCTCGTGACCGCTGTCACTCCCACCAAAGCAGGAGAAGGTAAAACCACTACGACAGTCGGGCTTACTCAAGCACTAGGGAAACTCGGGTACCGTGCTGCAGCAACATTACGTGAACCTTCCCTCGGTCCAATATTCGGCATCAAGGGCGGTGGTACAGGTGGAGGCGCATCGCTAGTCGAACCACAGGATGAAGTTAATATACATTTCACCGGGGATGCCCATGCCGTGTCATCTGCACACAATCTTCTGGCTGCCTTGACTGAAAACATAGCCCAGAGGGGCAAGATAAATGGCTTTCGGCCAGAGAACATCACATGGCGTCGCGTTAGCGACATGGAAGATCGATCTCTCCGCTCGATCATCTCCGGTCTTGGGGGTACTAATAATGCTCCGCTTCGAGAAACAGGGTTTGACATCGTAACCGCATCAGAAATAATGGCCATACTTGCGCTATCATCCGACCTAGAAGATCTTAGGACCCGGATAAAAAAAGTGATCGTTGGAACGATGGAAGACCAGACTCCTGTAACCGCCGAGGATATCGGCGCTGTCGGTTCGCTTATGGCCCTACTTCGTCACGCGATTCAACCCAACCTGGTGCAGACCACCGAGGGGCAACCAGTAGTTATTCACACAGGCCCATTCGGCAATATCGCCCACGGGTGTAGCTCGGTAGTGGGTGATAGGCTCGCTAGAGGTTACGTAGATTACGTATTAACCGAAGCCGGCTTTGGGGCAGATCTGGGATTTGAGAAATATATCGACATCAAGGCTCGTGCTAACGGTCTTGAGCCGAGTGCTGTAGTCATGGTAACAACTGTACGGGCGATGAAATCTCACGGTGGGGTCAAATTCCGTGACCTAGATTCAACTAACATCTCTGCCGTCGAAAAAGGGTGCGAAAACCTGGAACATTTAATTGGTGTCATACGATCTTATGGTCTCCCTGTTGTGGCGGCAATTAACGAATTCCCATCTGACACTTCAGAGGAGATAGACATAGTAAAGAATAGAGCGGAGGCCGCAGGAGCCCAGGCGGCGGTTCGAAGCCGTGTTTTCACTGAAGGTGGAGATGGGGGAATCGAATTGGCAGAGGCAATAGTGGAGGCAGCTACAGATGAACCCGCTTTAACATATCTATTCCCAGAAGACGCACCTGTGGAAGATAAAGTAAAAATTCTTGCAACCAACATCTATGGAGCCGAAGATGTTGCGTGGTCAGCATCTGCCAAGAGAATGCTGCGCAGATTCCATAAAAACGGCTGGGGAACTCTTCCTGTTTGTATGGCCAAAACCCATCTCTCCATTTCCCACAACCCCCGTCTACAGGGCAAGCCGTCCGGATATACTTTCGAGGTCTCTGAAATCCGTGCTTCGGTGGGGGCAGGGTTCATATACCCAATCGCTGGTACGATGATGACCATGCCCGGTCTTCCAGGATCACCCAGGGCCCTCGACGTGGACCCTCAAGGCAATATAATAGGATTGTAGAGATATCATCCTGTTTTTCTGTCCTAAGCGGAATCCAAATGCCCGAATTCTTTAACATTCTGCCACCTGAGGCGGCAATAAAGAGCCTGCTCGATATTTTAGAACCACAGATTGAAGCCGAATCTGTATTGACACCTGAGGCTCTAGGTCGCATAACATCATCTGTCATCATATCCAATGAAAACTTACCTGCATTTCCGCGATCTACTATGGATGGTTATAGCGTACGGTCTACAGATACTTTCGGGGCTTCCGAAGGTATGCCAGCCTATCTAGATGTAGTCGGGGAAGTTCCAATGGGTCGTGTACCAAAAATCACTATTTCTACTGGTCAGGCCGTAACTGCATATACAGGCGGCATGCTTGCGGATGGGTCAGATGCTGTGGTGATGATAGAAAACACTCACACTGTTAACGAAACTACGATAGAGGTAGTTCGTCCGGTAGCACCAGGAGAAAACGTTGTCCAAATAGGTGAAGATGTTCTGCTAGGAGACCTAGTACTAGCCTCGGGTCATTTAATTAGGCCACAAGACATTGGTGGGCTTATAGCCCTTGGAATAGAAATGATATCTGTTGCTCGAAGACCGAGAGTAACCATTATTTCCACTGGTGACGAACTAGTATCACCACAATCAAATCCGGGTCACGGACAGATCCGCGATGTCAACAGCTATACGATATCCGCCCTTGTCGCGAACGCGGGAGGTATCCCAGTAAGAATCGACATCGTAGGGGACGATTTTGACCAGCAACGCAAAGCTGCACTAGAAGGTCTAAACAGTGGAGAGATGCTCATTTTCTCAGCTGGTAGTTCAGTAAGCTCAAGAGACATGACTGCCCGAGTAATCGAAAGCCTAGGGAAGCCTGGAGTATTGGTACACGGGATTTCTTTCAAGCCTGGTAAACCAACCATAATGGCGCTGATTGACCAAAAGCCAGTCATCGGATTACCTGGAAACCCAGTATCAGCAGCAGTAGTATTCGAGATGATGGCAATCCCTATAATACATGCTCTTCAAGGACATACCCGCCCGAGATGGAAAGCCACTTTACAAGCACTACTTACAAGAGACTTGCCTTCACAGACAGGCCGTCAAGATACTGTACAGGTGAAATTGGATCAACAAAACAACAAAATCACCGCAGATCCTATTTTTGGTAATTCGAACCTTATCTACACGATGGTACGGGCCGACGGACATGTGACTATCCCCATCAATAGAGGTGGCCTGTATGCAAATGAGGAAGTGATGGTAACCCTTTACTAACTACAACCAGTTGTGAAAAAACTATGTGTATCTTCAATTCCAAGATAACTTCACACTCCAAAGCTGGTAATCAGGAAGAAGATACGGAGCAATTCGTCACACTATATTTTGAATAAACTTCGTATAAAACTCGACCAGAACTCAGGAATTTATAGTAAAAAGACCTAGATCCGTAGCCGCCCTAATTACTGCAGCTATATTAATTACAGGAGGGCCATCTCTACTCAGACCAATTTCGGCTAACTGTCCAGTGGCAATTGGGATACTTCTTTCTCCATCAAGGGCAATAGTACACGGACTGATACCAATAGACATAACCTCACCGACTTGAAATTCGGCCCACTCCGCTACCTGTACATTCTCCACAACACCAGGAGCTATGGGAGCAATGACACTAAGTCCTCCCTGTCCAAGTCGCATATGGAGTCCAATAGCGTCATTTGATCCAACCACCTGTAGTCTAGCTCCAATTGCCGACAGTCCAATACCGTCCGGCTCGGTACGAGCCAAAAAAACCTCGTGCAAGGTTCCCATGTTCCAAATCGCTCTCGAGCCAATAAATCGCTCGGTACTAACGGCAACATCCACAAGGGAGATGTCGCGAAATACACCATCTACAGTTACTGTTAACAGTTTAGTCGGTGTAGTAATTGCAGCAATATCCAAAATCCCCGAAGCAACCACACCAGCGGCTAAGCCCGCAACAGTTCCTTCAACCAAGTACGGAAAGACATTATTAGTACCTGTAGAAATAGGCACAAGAGGTACTTGGCCTGATCCCTTTACAACCGCCCTATTTGTACCGTCACCACCCAACGTCACAATACAGGAAGCCCCCAATTCTGCCAGTTTTCTCGCAGCCCGTGTGGAATCATCTTCATCATCATTAATCTGCATTTCAAGGAGATCAGCATGAAGATTCGATTTGAGGTCTCTCGAGGCTGTATGACACAACATGGCAGAGTCCGGCATCATCAAAACATTCTTAGCTTTGGTAGCAGAAATACCGGCAAGAACACGTCTTATAATATTCGTTTTTTCATAGTTAGGGACAAAGCGTCCGTGAGCTACAATACGCCTGATGTCCTTACCGGCTGATGGGTTTGCAATGATGCCAACTAACGACATTGCACTAATGAACCTACATGGGCACAAATACGGTCGCAATAATAATTATTAAAGTAAAGCATCGCCACCTAGTACCTTGTTGATCAAAGACATGTTCAATAGAGAACCCGTAAGTACAGCTACCACTTTCTTGCCACATATCTGATCCCTATGATCGGAGAGACCAGCAAGAGATATCGCAGCTGAAGGCTCGGCAACTATTTGTTCCAGTTCTAATAAGCTCTTCACCGCCGGTAACAATTTGGATTCATCTACCACCCAAACCTCATCAACTAAAGTTTTAAGTTCTTCTATGATGGGCAATATAGGGATCCTTACCGCAAGGCCATCAGCATAGGTATCCACTCTAGATCCACACCAGGTCTGCCCCAACATCGCCTGGGCCATCGAAGGTGCTCCAGATGGTACTAATCCAATAACACGGGTTCGCGGACTTTGTGATTTAAAAGCAGTTGCCACTCCTTTTATTAGTGATCCATTACCAAGAGGTACAAGTACCAAATCCCACTCATCACCCTGTCTGAGAATTTCGGTGCCAATGGTAGCCGCTCCATGTGACATTTGCGGAACTACTCCATCTTCCCAAAAAACTGCACCATCCTCTATAGCCGCATCTCGAGCAGCTGACTTAGCAGTATCGAAGTCATCTCCCACGGTAATTAAGGTAGCACCACTTAATCTTATGCGCTCTATTTTTGAAGGCGTGGCCCCAACTGGTACAAATACTTTGACAGGGATTCTCCGCCTACGACCAGCCACGGCAATCGCAATACCATAATTGCCAGCCGATGCAACATAGACTCCAGCTTTCGGAAGGCCACTACTCAGGGTATCCATGCAAACCAATGCACCACGAAGTTTAAATGATCCTATAGGAGTAGAATCCTCTCGCTTCAGCCATAAGTCTATCCCAAGCCTTTGACCTATTACTTGTGTAGGAAGCAATGGTGTCGGCGTCCACCATTCTTCCTCAAGGATATATTCACAATTTGCAAGCCATCCGTTCTCAGTCCCCAAGATCACAATAGTTCCACCTTAACAGTCTCAAAATAACTCGATAAATCAAAGTACTGTTCCAATTAAGCTATATTCATACTCCGGTCCAAATCGGGTTTTCATGCTATACGTCAACATGTACATCCATAATTGTATCCAAGCAAGCCATATATACCAGGTAATATTGTCGCACCAATAACCACAAATCCGCTTTCCAACGCAAGAAATTACAGGCTTTCACGAAATAGTTTATCAATCCCCTTCCCGTATCGGCTGATGAAAATTTAATTTCTTGACTATATTATTCAGACAGACGTTCATATTTTGCGACACAGAATTCTATTGCCTATACTACATAAGACCATCAAACCGAAAAATTCAACCCTCATAGCCAGAGGCGTATAATTGAACAGTCCGATATTGCTCCAATCCTACATCGGCAAAAGGAAAGTCAATTGGTAGGCACCGAAAAAAACGTTAGCCAAGTCCAAGAATTAGCTAACAAAATACGGGAAAACGTACAGAAAGCGATCGTAGGCAAGGACGAAGCGATCAATATAGCCCTAGTTGCTTTATTATGCAAAGGCCATATTCTAGTCGAAGATGTACCCGGTATTGGCAAAACCACCCTCGGGAAAGCTCTATCTGCTTCTCTCGGATGCTCATTCAAGCGCATTCAGTTCACTCCCGACTTGATGCCTAATGACGTCCTAGGCGTTAATTTTTTCAACCAGAAGTCTTCGGAATTTGAGTTTCGTCCAGGACCAATATTCAGTCAGGTCATATTGGCAGATGAGATCAACCGGGCTACACCACGAACACAGTCTGCTCTACTAGAAGCTATGCAGGAGACCCAAGTCACAATAGAAGGAATGACTATGGAATTGCCTCAGCCATTCCTCGTAATATCCACCCAAAACCCAGTCGAATTAGAAGGAACATTCCCACTTCCAGAAGCCCAACTTGACAGATTCATGGTGAGAGTAGTCCTCGGATACCCGACACCACACGAAGAAGGCGAAATATACTTGCGTTTCGATAGGAACACAATGTCCACCAACCTGAAACCAGTGGTTGAACCAGATGAAATTCGGAGAGTTCAGGAAATACCTCCTACTGTGAAAATCGACAGTCCTGTTCGTTCTTACATAGTAGATTTAATCAATAGGACTAGAAATCATCCAGGCATCTCCCTAGGAGCAAGCCCTAGAGCCGGGTTGGCTTTATACAAAACAGCGCAGGCATGGGCAGCTATTGACGGGCGTGATTTTGTGATACCTGACGATGTGAAAACTCTCGCTTATTGTGTACTACCCCACAGGATGATACTGAGTTCCACGGCAAGACTAAGAGGAAATACTGCAGAACATATATTAGAAGAGATTCTCACTGAAGCACCCGTGCCTATTGAGCGATAGTTTTATATGAAGCCCTCTTTGTTATCAGGGCACTTTTGGCATGACCTGTGGATTGGATTCTTCATAGTCATCATTGCCCTAGGCATTTTTCTTGGACAGGGATTAGTAATTGGCTTCGGTGTTATGGGTTTAGTAGCCGGCGGTATATCATTGATTTGGAACCGTCTCGCACTCGAAGAAGTCACTTACGACCGGGAACTTTCCGAACAACGTGTCTTCTTGAAAGAAGAAATTTCGATGACGGTCTCCCTGACAAATCGCAAGCCTATCCCACTAGCATGGATACACGTAGAAGACGGACTACCAGATGCACTAGAAGTGATAGATGGAGATGTTTCAACAAATGTCCAGCCAAGCATACAATCGATCGACCACTCGACTTCTATGGCATGGTACGAGCGTATCAAGTGGAGATATAGACTCAAGTGCTCCCAACGAGGATTACATAAGTTAGGGCCCGCGCGAATCGAGAGTGGCGATCCGTTTGGATTCCTACGCAACATGATTAGAGTTCCCATACCTGACACCGTCCTCGTATATCCGCACGTAGTACCTTTACAAAATCTCGGTATCCCCGCAGACAGACCTCTTGGGGAAGTTAGGAAAGGACTACCGATATTTGTAGACCTTTCTAGGCCATCTGGACTACGCGAATACGTTCTTGGAGACCCGTTGAAAACCATCGACTGGAAAGCCACTGCCAAGAGCCAAACCCTGCAAGTCCGTACATATGAACCAAGTTCTACTTATACTGTCATCATAGTAGTGGCAGTAGATACATCAACACCGCACTGGGATTCTTACGATCCTGAAAATCTCGAAAGAGTTATAAGCGTAGCGGCATCGATGGCCACATTCGCAACAGACGAGCGATATACAGTCGGACTTTTCAGCAATGACATGCCAATCACCGGTAACAAACCAATGACAGTATCCCCAAGCCGTGGAAAGGATCAACTAGCTACCATTCTAGGAACCCTGGCTACTATCCGTTCTTACGCAATAGCGCCGATGTCAAAGCAACTGATGGCATATTCCCAAAGATTCCCACTAGGATCAACACTCGTAGTTTGTACAAGTTTCATACACGATGAGTTTGTGGATACGCTGAACTCCCTTCGAGGGCAAGGATTCAAGATCGTAATTCTATATGTGGGCAATGATGAATATTCCTCAATGTCGGATGGGATTATAGTTCACAATATCAGACCCTACCTAGATAAACTGGAGGAAGCTGGTGAGCCTGTCACAGGATAGATGGGTTCTGGCGGCAATAGTCGTGGCAGAAAGCTCTTGGGTATTTGCAACACTAGGTGTACTTGCCGCTATATTCAATCTCAAGAATAGCCCCATGCATTGGCCTTCTGTATTAGTAACCGTCGGCGCAGCACTTCTAGTCTCTAAACTTACCCCGTCATATATCACCACCATTGCTGCTATCTCAGTAGGTGTAGTATCAGCGGCATGGATTAGTGGTCCAATAGGATGGTTGATTCTAATTTTGGCTTTTTGTACCGCCGGGGCCACAGCATATTTTCGGCCTGTTGGAGGACTATCCGCAGAAGTCACATATCTTCTTAAAACTGTAGTGGGACTAGGTGTTGCATACTTAATGATTGGGTCGAATATCTCTGGAAACAATGGAGGTTTCAATTTAAATTGGACTGAGTTGGTATTCATAGAAAGTACAACTGCTGAACACCGGTTCATAGCCATATCTGGTCTTTTCATAGGTATGTTACTTTGGTGGAGAGGTTCTAGTCTGGCTTGGAAAGAATTCCCCATCGAAAGTTTGAATTTCAGCTTTCGACTAGGAATATTCTGTCTTGCCATTGCAGTAACAATAGATATCATGCATTCGGCCCAACTTAATACTTTCCCAATGGTATTTCTTTTCTTCGCGTCCGGACTTGGCGGGCTAAGCATAGGCCATCTCCTACCTGAATCGAGGGTGTCCTATAAGAAAAAAACATGGCCACGGGTTATCAGTGGGATAGTTACGACAGTACTGGGAACAGGTCTCATTTTTAGTTTCCTCCACCGCGATATCCTTAATGTCTTTTCTCGTCCGGCCCGATCACTACTGGACACAGTTGTGACTGGAGCTTTCTGGGGTCTGCTTATCCCAATATCTACAGCGTGGAATGTATTTGTTGATGGATTCCTCAGCGTTTTTGAGGCGGCATTCGGAAATCTAGAAGACAATCCATCTAACAGGCGCCTCAGAGCATCCGTTGAAGAACGAGCTACCGAGGCTCAGCAAGCCGAGGATGAGGGCGGCGAGATCATCACACTACTAATCCAAATTATAGAGTGGCTAATGCTCGCGGTAATAGGCCTGATTTTACTTTACCTACTCTACCGGTTTCTTAGGAGTTTGCTGACACGTAGTCCGAAAACTACCAACGGATCCAGACAGTCTGTCAGGTCTGATGCTGATCTCAATGGCGACGTTACCAGGTTAATTTTGAAACTGATACCAAGTTGGGTACAACCAAAAAGCACCGACAAGGGATTCTATTTGCCAGCAGGTCCCCCGGGTGTTGTAGAAGCACTGCGTATTTACTATAAAATGTTGAATACTGCCCATGAAATGGGTCTCGGTCGCCATCGTAATCAAACGCCACGGGAGTACGCGAATACACTCGATAAGATTTATCCTAAACAACTAGTTTCCATGGCAACAACCGCTTTTATCTGGGCTTGCTACGGAGACTATCCGGCAAATCAGGAACAACTTTCTGAGATTACTTCGTCTATCAACGAGCACACTCGTAGCACGAAAGAACCAGGCCCCAACTAATAAATAAACCCATAGCCAGTAACAAAATAATGACTACTCAAAAACAATCCATATCTCAAGCAAGATTGGTTTTAATAGCTATGGTAGTGGCAGAAAGTGCATGGCTATCAGCACTATATTCCGTGATAGGAGTAGCGTTAAACCTACCAACAGGCTCTCTGGATTGGCTCATTGTTATTGGACTTATGGTCATGTCCCTAATGATCATCCACTTGTCACCCTCGAGCAATATATGGATAGAGCGATCCTATCGCTTCAGAACTTCAATCGCACTGATCCTGATCTATCTGGCTACATCATTACAAATGGAAGATGGTATGGCTATAAAGCCACTGTGGATTCTAGAAATATTTAAAGATACGGGATCTGGAGAATTTATATGGCCAGCATTCATGAACTTCATCCTAGGTGTTATTGCCTGGTGGCGCGGGGGCAAGCTCGCATCAACCGAGATACTTGACGAAGGACTTAAGTTCACAATGCGCATTGGAGCAGCTGCACTAGCATTTGTAGCCTTAGTAGATATCTCCCAGACAGATGACCTAAATACTGCCACCCATATTTTTGTTTTCTTTGCAGCTGGGCTCGGCGGACTAGGTATTCACAGAATCTTCGCAGGAAACTCCAGATCGGCAAGAAGATGGGGTTGGCAAAGTATTCTACTCGGGCCGGTCTCGCTGGTACTTGGGCTAGGACTGATTTTTAGCCTGTTAAGTAGGGGATTATTAGACAGTATTTCTGGCCCGGCACTTTCGATGCTACACAAGATCGCAAGCAGTTTATTATGGGCATTAATACTACCAATTGGGACTCTTCTCAACCTAGTGATCGCAGGCTTCATGAAATTTTTTAGCCGTCCGTACGATCCAGAACCAATTCCGCAATCGGAGATATCTGTTGAACAGGTACGGCAAGGCATTGAACGGGCTGCTTCTGAGGAAGCTTCGTTGGCTGAGGAAGGAGTACAGACAAGCTACAGTATCTTATTGCAAATTATCGAATGGATTGGCATCTCCATACTCTTAGTAATTATAGTTTTGTTGGCAATATTCCTGTTCAGCCGAGCATACAAGCGAATGCTAACACCTCGAGGTGATGTAAAAGGCGAGAACCGAGAATCGATAAGGGAAAATGCCGACGTTTTTGCCGACCTCGGTGATTTATTATTGCAACTCGTCAAGAATAGAACATTTACCAAAGAACCCGCCCACAACTTCAAGTTACCCAAAGGACCTCCAGGGATTGTAGACGCCATAAAGCTTTACTACGAGATGCTTGATGCAGCTGAGAAAAATGGCATTGGTAGAAAGCCAAGCCAAACCAGTAATGAGTACCGTAATGCCTTATCACAGATGTTTCCTTATGAACTCGTAATGGCGGCAACCGACGCGTTTAATAAAGCATTTTACGGTCACCAAGAATCAACCGAGGAGTTGATTATGTCGATTAGATCATCACTCCCTGATCAACCTAAACTATTGGGGAACGAATAATTGATATCCGGATAGTCTTTACGAGTGTTCACTTGAGTTAAAGAGAATCCGTCTTGTTGCAAACATATATCCCACAGAGATATATATGATGAACTGTTCTATCCACCTTAATCGTGTAAGAAATTCTCCTAAAGAATGGTGCAGCAACAAGTAGGTCAATCCTTAGAACACATCAGGCCTCAAGGATCTTATCCTTGCAAAGCGCTCGATACTTTACGCATCGCTGCACCGATATCATGTGCATCTTCGTCAGTCAACGAATTGCGGAACAGGATAAATCCCGTTTTAGGTAACTCTTGTTCTATATTCGGAAGTCGTATTTTGGTGTAATCGACTCGACGATTCCCCATCTCATCTACAAATGGATACTTCGAGGTACCATATGTATGTTCTTTGATAAAAAGGTCCCACTTGTACATCGGCACACCACCAACATAGGGACCGTAACAGTCAGGGATACCTTCTGCCCTTACAGCCTCTGCAAAGCGTTCCGAAGATATGCCGGCCTTCTGTTCATCAATCTTATAAGCATAGACATAATAGCTATTGACGTCACCCGGACGGACTTTTTGCACAGTAAACCCAGGAAGATTTGGCACAATTTCATCCAAAACCGCCGCAGACTTCAGCCGGACGTTTGTCACCTCGTCCCACTGGCTAAATTGAGACAGGCCTATAGCTGCCTCCAGGTCAGTAAAACGGTGAGCGTCACCAAACGAATTAGATCCTCCAGATGAGAAATCCCTGGCACGTTCGGCTAGCTCATCATTATCCGTAACTATCATTCCACCCTGATCTGTAGTCAATGTCTTGCCGCCCAATGAGAAAACACCGATATCGCCAATCGTACCAACTAACCTACCTTGATACTGGGCGAGATGTGCTTGGGAGCAATCCTCGATAACTGGAATTCCATGCGAACGCCCAATTGCCATGATTGCATCCATATCACAGGGGTTACCAAATAGGTGTACAACCATGATAGCGCGAGTTCGGTCGGTAATTTTCCGTTCGATATCATCCGGATCAATGTTAAACGTTTCCGGATCCATGTCAGCGAAAATCGGTATAGCATTCTGAAGAACAATTCCAGTAAAAGTGCCATGTGCCGTAACCGGCGTAGTAATCACTTCATCTCCAGGCTCAGGATCAATTGTTGCTATAGCAGTGTGGCAGGCTCCCGTACCAGTGTTAACCGCCTTAGCATGCTTCACTCCATGTTTCTTGGCGAACGCTTCTTCAAATGCCTTCACCTTGATACGATTCCGCCAACCATGATTATTGGCATTATCAATTACTTCGACTAATTGGCGTTTGTCATCCTCTCCAAAAATCCATCGTGGCCCAAAGGGCTTGGTACGAAGAGGTTTACCGCCATTTATAGCAAGATCACCGGTATAAGCCATCACAAACCTCCGAGACTTTTTCAGACTGCTGACTTGTAGTAGTCGGATACCTTCTTCATGGCACTGGCAATATCGTGAGCATCATCCTCGGTGTAAGAATTGCGGAAATATATGGAACCAGTTAATGGTAGCTCACGTTCTATCACCGGGAGGTGAATATCAGAATAATCAATGCGCCGATTGCCATGAGCATCTACGAATGGGAATCCGGAACTCCCATACGTGTCTTCTTCTGTAAACAGGGTATAGGTGTGAAGTGCCCTGCCACTGATATAAGGTCCATGACAGTCAGGGATGCCTTCCGCGTTTACTGCCTCGGCAAAGTCTTCTGAAGAGAATCCCGCGACCTCGGGATCTATCTTGTAAGCATACGTATAGTAACTGTTAACATCCCCGGGACGGACCTTCTGCACCTTAAACCCGGGAAGTTCAGGCACGACCTTGTTGAGAATCTTGGCAGTCCGTTTCCGAACCTCCGTGGCTTCATCCCACCGGGAGTACTGGGCCAAACCTAGTGCGGCCTCCAAATCTGTCATCGCGTAGGTCGTACCCAGAAATGCAGCATATCCACGGGTTTGGACTGGTTCTGGCTCAGGAGCCAGTGAACTGCGAAAAGTTATCGCTCCATCTGATCCCTTCCGTACAAAGCTAGATGCACGTTGTGCAAATTCCTCGTTGTTTGTCATAAGCATCCCTCCAGCTCCTGTCGTGAGGGTCTTACCACCAAATGACCAGATGCCAATATCACCAATTGTTCCAGCCAATTTACCCTGGTAACTTGCCAGGTGAGACTGGGCACAGTCCTCGATAACAGGGATACCATGACGTCGCCCTATATCCATGATCGCTTCCATATCACACGGGTTCCCATGCAGGTGAGTGGCAATAATCGCACGGGTACGTTCAGTTACACACCGCTCGATATCTACGGGATCTATATTGAAAGTGTCCGGGTCCGAGTCGGCAAAAACGGGGATACAGTTCTGGAGCATGATGCCCAGTATCCCGCCAGTGTCCGTCACGGGAGTGGTTATTACCTCATCGCCCGGCTCAGGATTGATAGCGGCAATCGCGGTGTGTATTGCTGCAGTAGCAGAATTCGTGGGTACCGCGTAGTAAGCACCATGTCTTCTGGCAAATGTCTCGCAGAATGCATTTACCTTGAACCGCGAACGCCATCGCTGGGAATCACTGGTATCAGCAGGTTCCGATGCGTCGTCAATTACCTCTGCCAAGTGACGTTTTTCTTCTTCTCCAAAATACCAGCGTGGTCCAAATGGCCTGGTCCGCAACGGATCCCCGCCGTGTATTGCTAGTGTCCCCGAATTATTTGATCCAATCATATCTTTTTCCTTTAAACCTAAACTGTTTCTTTTATCACGATCAATCAGGTGGTATTACCATAACCAGCTATAACTCTGGTTTAGTTAAGTTCTTTTTCCATGTTATCTACCAATATACATACAACCATGTGGTGATACCACTTCATTGAAAATAGCTAATTCAATTCCCCGTATGGGCCATTAGGATTTCTGGGGTAATTTCCCTTAAAAATTCTTGCGTGGCATCCTTAAGATCCCATGCAGCATACAGCCTCTTGAGAAACCTACCAATCTCTGGGTTCAATAATAACCGCTCATAGCCAGCGGCATCTTCCATGTCAACAAATAACCTGAGTTGTGAGCGAATTCCACCCGCGCCCGAAAACAAGCTTACTGAATTGATGCCATCACACCGTCTTATGGCAGGAATTAATTCATCGAGCATAAACCTCAATTCATCTAAGGCTTCGGCATCACTCAAAGCTTCATCAAACCCAAACTCCCTTACATAAAGAGTCGTCATGTCCCAATATTCCCCGGTTCTATAAATACTTTTGATTTATACATAACCACCAATATGGAATTTATCAGGTCGGGTTTACCTATAAAATAACTGGATATCTACACAAAATCCCCGCTACGAGCTTGTCAATTCTCAATTTTGATACGTGGGTCTACAACGGCGAGCAGAATATCCGAGATCAAGGTACCAATTACAGTCAACATTCCTGTCATTAATATGATTATTCCACCTGTATATACATCCTCTACCTTTAGAGCAAATAGAAGAACTGGACCAAGTGTGGGTAAGCTTAATACCACAGATACAATAACGCTCCCGCTCACTAAAGAAGGAAGAAGGTAACCCACAGTACTTATCAATGGATTAATAGCTACTCTCACCGGATATTTCACTATAAGCTTCCAAGAAGTGACTCCTTTTGCCCTAGCTGTAATCACATATGGTTTCCTCAACTCATCAAGGAGATTGTTTCTCATTATCCGAATAAGGCTAGCTGTACCAGAGGTCCCTAGAACAATGGCCGGAATCCAAAGATGATCTATAAGATCTTTTACCTTCGCGAAATCCCAAGGTTGATCCACATATTTTGCTGAGACTAGTCCTCCTACACTTTGATCTAAGTACGCAAAGGCTATATACATCAACACAAGGCCTAGAAGAAAATCTGGTACAGCCAATCCGGTAAATCCTACAAATGTAAATACATAATCACCGATAGAGTGTTGACGAACTGCTGAGTAAATGCCGACCGGGATGGCGAATGTCCAAGTCACCAAAACCGTGAAACCAGTTAATAATACGGTCATTAATAGCCTATCGCCTATGATTTTTTTACCGATTGAGGCGTGATAGCTTCTCCTGATCTAAAACCAACCCCCAGATCACCTTTTGCTAAATTCTTAACCCAAATTAAGTACCGGATAACCATCGGTTTGTCCACACCGAAATAGTGTTCAATAGAGGCTTTTTGTTGATCGTTAGGTAAACAGGTATTGGCTTCATTTCCACAGCTCGTTTGTTCGAGATATTTCCGTACGATATCTCCCTCAGGCAATTGGATAATAAAGAAGGCAAGAGCCGAGACCGCAAGAGTAGTGAGGAAAGCGAGCAATATACGCCTCACCATATAATTGATCATTTCTCTACCTTAAAAACCTAATCCAATCTCACCACCGAACAGATAGTCTATATAATGGTCTAGGAGTTTATTGTCCTGATCCCTTCGAGTCAACATGTTTAGATATATGCGAGACTAGGACGAATAATTGATAATGTCTTCTCAAAATACATTTATATTGGTCAATGTTATCGGTGGTATTTCAGTCTTGGGAACCTACGTCATTGGAATCACTCTGTTTCCAGAACACCGCGATGATTTGTGGGGAGGAGTCCAAGGGAAATTAAGAAATGTTTTCGTTTTTTCAATGCTCATAGCTGCCGCCGGATACCTTACCTTCGCCTACGTGTCGATTTTTCAGGAAGGGATAAGTTCCGATAAGATTGGAGTGGCCGATAGATCATTTCTCATAATTTTAATATCTGGAATTTTCTTATTCTCAGCATCTCTTTGGATGCCAACCTTATTGGCATATATTCTCAGTGACAACAATCTGTGGTGGATAGTTTCTATCACATCACTGTGGGTAACAGCCATTTCTTTGTTAGGGTTATCTGTCATTGTGGGATTTTCACCAATATTTGGATTATCATCGATAAGTAAATATCTTTCTTTAATTGGCTTGGTATATATAACTTTTCATTGCCTTATTATTGACGGATTTATTTGGGTATTATTATTCCATAAATAACCATAGCCGCTTTTTATTTGGAGCCGTCTATTACCAAATGCTGCTCCCATTATTTAGAGTCTAATCTTTTTTTAAATATACAGGTTTATAAATGGCAAGCAACCAAGTGATACTAGACACATATGTAAACGAACAGATTCCGAAACTCAAAACTGTTCAGAGAGATGATCTGGAATCGATGTTCGAAAGTTTTTCCCCGGAGGAAATGATTGCCGAGAGTGAGATGACCGCGGAAGAATTAGTAGATACTTTTCGACTTTCATTGATCACTGAATCTCTTACAGATCAATATTCAGAGACTTTCCAAACCGGCGCATACATTTACAAAGCCGAGTGGCTAAAAAACTACGTCGTAGGCTTTTGGGAACCAGATGAAAATGGTCACGCAGATCCTTTCAAGAACGTACTGATATCATTCGGTATCGATAAATATAAGATTGATAGGGAAATTAGTGAAGCCAGAGAGAGTGTCGAGTATAAAGCCCATCATGGTTCTAGCCTTCATCCTATAGCACTTACTACTTACGGGACTATCCAGGAATGCATCACTGATTACTGGTACGAACTACAACGCAATTTTGTTCCTCATTTGAGCAACACGTCCAAAGTTATCAACAAAGTCAAGGCTAGGGAAGCATTGCACACAATACAGTTCCGAGAAATGACAGCCCTGCAACTGGAACAAGATCCTAGCCTAATGGAAGAAATTATCCATACTGCCGTGACCTTCAGCATGCCTTCGAATCACATACCACTGGTAGCCGATCTTGAGGCCAAAACTCGATATTGGATACCACGAATGAATGGTAGAGTCTTGGAATTACTCCGTCGTATAGTACTCAACATCAACCATACCTTAAACGACGAACAACAATTAGGACAGCTCTTGATGACCTACGCTTCCACTAGTGAAAGAAGATTCTTTCGCCTTATACCAAACCATATTATCAGTACAGCCCTAGGGCAAGTTAAGGGCGGATATGGCCTAGTAGGTCAAGTGGCATTAGACCAATTAGGCTTATCTACAGTGTGTATAGATCCCCAGTCCAACTTCATCGATCAATTAACATACAGAATGCGGAATGTCCTTAAACGGTGGGTGACCAAACGAATGCAATTAGAGGGCTATTTGCATAGCCCATAAGTCCAATTAGATATCGAAACGGCGTAAATACTATGAAGCTTCTGACAAATTTTATAGGGAAAATCATATCTGGAATAGTAATCGACAATTTGAGCCGTTACGACATTCAAGTAACGCCTCCTTCCCAAGCACCTCTTAATATATCCAAAGAATCTATCCACAAATCAGAGACATTGGCAATACACGACTGGCGCTTTTTCTGGAAAGTAGCGATTGGTCATGATCTTGGATTCGCAGATTCATATCTAAATGGCCATTGGGATCACCACGATCTACCGTCTCTTTTTAAACATATGGCAAAATATGACAATAAAACCCAAAGCATACTAAGTGCTAACATGGCACCGCTGAAATTGCTCTCGAGATTAGTACAAACAATCCGGTCGACTAATACCATTCCTTTTGCCAAAAAAAATATCCGCGCCCACTATGATTTCAGCAATGAGTTTTTCAACAGCTTTTTGGATCCTAGCATGACATATTCCTGCGCATTGTTCGATGAAGACACTACGACATTGCATCATGCACAACAAGCTAAAATCAACACCCTTTTAAACAAAGGGCCAGTTATCGAGAACGACTCTATTTTAGATATAGGTTGTGGGTGGGGCAGCCTTTCAATTACAGCTGCCAAGGAGTACTGCGCCAGTGTCACAGCAGTGACGTTGGCTAAAAATCAATATCTTTATACATTAGACCGCATAAGGGAATTAGGTCTAGAAGAAAAGATATCAGTTTTTTTGGAAGACTACAGGAAAATCCAAGGAGATTTCGACCACATATTCGCTGTTGAGATGTTAGAGGCTGTTGGACACAAAGGAATAATCACATTTTTCGAAAAATGCGAATCGTTACTTAGACCTAATGGCACCCTGCAATTACAAGTAATTACCATTCCTGATGAAAGATACGACTCTTATCGGAAAAACTGTGATTTTATTCAAAAATACATTTTCCCTGGGGGCCAATTACTTTCTATAGAATATTTACGGAAAACCGCGGAATCACGAGGCTTTTATATAGAAGATGACATTTCCATTGGACAGCATTATGTGAAAACACTTGCACATTGGCGCAAGAATCTGGATAGAAGTTGGAAAGATCTAAAAAAGTCGGGGTTTGAAAATTTTGATTACAGGCGCTTCATTTATTATTTGAGTTACTGCGAAGCTGCGTTCGAAATAGGACGCATTGATGATCATCAGATCACATTGAAGAAGATTTAAACATATGTGGTATGACCCATTTATTGACACCGGCATCATCCCCAATTGGGCAATCAGATTGATGGTCCGTCAACAACTCCACAAATATAGTAAACGTATATCTAAAATAGATGATATCCAATTACTTGAACTACAACAAACTTTCAGAAAAGAATGTTTACAAAATCCTATTGCTATCAATACAAGTGAATCCAACCAGCAACACTACAACATTCCTCCGTCTGTTTTCGAAATGATCTTGAGTAAAATAATGAAATACAGCGGCTCAATTTGGGCTGATGCAACAAACGAATTATACAACGCTGATCGGGATACTAACTCGATATATATCGATCGGGCCTTGATTGAAAACGGCCACCACGTCCTTGATTTAGGTTGTGGTTGGGGCTCGTTATCTATGGATTTAGCCCGCCGATACGAAAAATCTCAGGTTACCGCCGTAACAAATTCAACTCAACAGGCCCAATATATAAATAGGAAAATATCAAAAGAACAACTATCAAATCTTCGCGTAGAAATATCAGACATAAACAACTATCAGCCCCCGAACATTTACGATAGGGTGATCTCAATCGAAATGTTCGAGCATATGAGGAATCCAAATAGACTATTTGACAGGCTAGAACAATGGCTCAAACCCAACGGATTTCTATTCTTCCAAGTATTCTCCCACAAAAACTTCCCGCAGTTCTTTGATGACACTTCCAAATCATGGATGTCACGCCACTTCTTTACGGGTGGTATGATGCCATATAAAGGTCTATATGGTGACCTTCACACTAATCTCACCCTCAGGCATGTTTGGGATATACCTGGCACCAACTACCACAAGTCTCTTGAAAGCTGGCTACAGAGACTTGATATAAACAACTCCGAGATACTCAACACTCTACGATTTGAATCTCCCAGTATTGATGCCAATACTTACCTCAATCGATACAAGTTATTCCTTATATTCTGCTCAGAACTATTCAGATTTAATGAGGGCCAAGATTGGCATCTCATGCACTACTTGTTTCAGAAATGATTCGGCAAATAAATTGAAGATAGCTGTGATCGGCGCTGGGATATCTGGTATTGCAGCGGCATGGAATCTACAAAATCACCATGATTTAACTCTTTATGACCGTGGTTCCGAAATCGGAGGTCATGCAAAAACCATAACGGCCTATGATCATTTGGGGAAAGGATGGCCAGTCGACACCGGCTTCATCGTTTTCAACAATAAAACATACCCGCTCTTCAATAGGTTTATCGATGAACTAGGAGTCCAAATAATATCCTCAGATATGTCATTTTCTTTTACAGATAAATTACAGAATGTATCTTATTCAGGCACACTAAATGGAATAATCCCAGAACTCAAAAAGTTAGCAGATATGAACCATTTATCTACGATAGTAAATATCTATAAATATTCAAGGATTCTAGAGAGCTACAAAAACAAGAACGGGCTCTTAGAACAATCAATTACGGAATTTTTAAGGGAGATAGGATGTCCTTCCAAAACTATCAATAATTACTTTATTCCAATTGCATCTGCTATATGGTCTTGTGATAGCAAAACCTCGGGAAACATCCCTGCCAGAACATATATCGAGTTTTTCTCGAACCACGGTCTGCTTGGGATCAGAAACCGGCCAAAATGGTATACCATCAAAGGCGGTAGCCGAACATATCTTGAAGAATTCAAACGAAGTTTCAATGGAACCATCTTGACTAATACAGATATCAACTATGTTGAGGAAAAGAACGGTTCTGTTATCGTAAAAACAACTGATGGAACCTCTTTGAATTATGACTTAGCTATAGTGGCAACCGATGCTCAAACAGCCTCTACTATCGTAAGAAACTTGTCCTCACATAAAAAGCGGATCCTTGAATATTTCAACTATACAAAAAACAGGGTGATCCTCCACACTGATACCAAATTTATGCCAAACAATCGGAGAACTTGGTCATCATGGAACCTAATTCGAGATTCCATGAAAGGGGAAACTGGTAAGACTTACACGACATACTATATGAACAGATTACAAAGATTCGACACATCGACCAATTTTCTAGTGACATTGAATCCTCCCCAAAAACCCGATGAATCGAAAATCGTTTTCGAAACAACATACAACCATCCTATTATTACTGCACAATGGAATCCTTCATCCAATCAATTGAAAGACTTAAACAGAAAAAGTAGAGTCCGATTTTGCGGAGCATATTTAGGTTTTGGTTTTCATGAAGATGGATATCGTACTGGGAAATCGGCAACCGATATTTCGAAAGCTTTAACGAGTTAGCTTTATTTTGAAACATTCTAGCCTGGTAATCGGTAATTTAAGCCATAGAAGATCAATCCCACTTTTAAGCCAATATCAACATAGCCATATTATGTTGCTATTGAACTTGAAAGAGCTCTACAAAGGTAAATTTATCCCTTGGCCATTGAGGTACAATCAGCAAGGTATCATTTCCATAAAAGACCAAGACTACATAGATTCATCTTCAGAGCATTTATTAGGAAAGTTAGGAAAAGAGTTATCTAAAGCAGACATCAACATCAATGACACCGATCAGATATTTTTACTAACAGCACCGGCCGTATTTGGTTATTCATTTAATCCCGCTGTTTTCTTTTTCATAATAGACAAAAACAGCAACTTAAAAAGCTCTTTAGTAGAAGTTCATAATACATTTGGGGAATCCCATTGCTACCCTCTAAAAGCCGATTCTCCCGATGGTAATTCCATGTCAGCAACATCAAGCAAGGAATTCCATGTTTCACCTTTTCTAGATAGAAAAGGTCATTACGAATTCGAGTTCACTCTCTCAAAAAACAGAGCCTACATATCAATCACACTGATTCAAGAAAACCGAGAAGTTCTAAATAGTAGATTTGAAGGCAAGCTCGTACCACTGAAAACTTCCAATCTTCTGACCAACCTGCCCAGCATTTTGTCCAGTGTATTACTCACGGAATTCCGTATTCTTAAACAAGCCTACAGACTTTATTTCAAGTACAAGATGAATTATTTCTCCAAGCCTAATCCACTGCCAGGTACAACTGAGTCCCCGTCTAAAGGTTTCATATCTAAGCTTAAGATCCGATTGTGATCGGGAGATTCACCAGCCAGATTATCACCGCCACAACCTAAATCATTTTCCGGATATTCTTGATGAGGGATCATGGCATTCTCGATAGCGGTGTTACTTGTACTACTCCTCAAGCACCTCTAGCAAGGGCCACCTCACATCACTATGGGGTTGGGGGATGGAGTCAGGGTTTTATAGTGTTCTGTGCGGCAGCTATAATCCAACAAAATATTGCAGTGGCGACCCCGACGGGATTCGAACCCGTGATCTCTGCCTTGACAGGGCAGTGTGTTAGGCCGCTACACCACGGGGCCGCGTTCAGCACACATTAAGTACCGCGATATTTTATTCCTAAGGGTTATTTAGGAATTAGTGATTTCGATTAGCTATTTATAAGTTTTACGTTTCTATTTTGAAGCTGGTGGGCGGTAATGGATTTGAACCAATGCCCTCTGCGATGTCAACGCAGCGCTCTAAACCACTGCGCTAACCGCCCGAATAAAGATTAGATCACAGGATCAAAGTGTAGCAATAGCTATCTGGCACGGTCAAGAAATCCATTTTCTTTTATACAAATTAAGTCTATAGCCGTGGGAGCTCCTCATCTGGTATATCATCGATATCAAATGGTTGCGTACGTTCTCCAGCCAGTGGGGTCGCTAATACACCCATCGGCTCATGTTCTTCCTCTTCAGCAAGGCCGAGCCGCTCACGTCCTTCCTCTGAAATATCGAATCTAGCAGGGATTAGACGTCCGATAATTACATTTTCCTTTAATCCCATAAGATGATCCACATCACCTTTTACAGCCGATTCTGTCAATACTCGTGTAGTTTCCTGGAATGACGCCGCGGCCAAAAAACTCTCCATGTTTAAAGATGCCCGAGTTATACCCAATAAAACCGGGCTTGCTGTGGCAGGTTCACCCCCTTCTGCTAAAACGGCAGAATTCGTATCTTCATATTCTTGTCTACTAACTAGTTCACCAGGTAGGAGATCCGTATCCCCTGGGAGGTCTATACTGACCTTTCGCATCATTTGTCTCATAACAACTTCGATATGTTTGTCATGAATTGAGACTCCCTGAGAACGATATACTTTTTGTACTTCTTCCATAAGATATCGTTGCACAGCGTCCCGGCCTTGAATACGCAATATCTGTTGAGGACTCTTGGGACCCAATGTAAGAGATTGTCCAGCTATAACTTCGTCCCCATCTCTAACAGATATTTGAGAAATAGCAGGAACGATATACTCCCGCTGATCATCCTCAATCCACTTTATACTCACCTTGTTATCGCTAATGGTTACCGTTCCCGACACTCTTGCAGTAAATTCTACTCGTTGGATCTCTGTTGATTGGGATTCTTTCTTGGTTTTCTTGGTGTTTTTTGCTGGTTCTGCAACAGGATCACCAATTTCAATCTTGCCACCTTCTTTGGGTAAAATCTTAAATCCTTCCGGTATCAGGTATTCATCACTATATTCCTCTGAACTCCTTACGATGATCGAACGACCTTCAGACCCTTCCAGAACTTCGACTATTCCATCGATTTCCGAAAGGATAGCCTCTCCCTTCGGTGATCTTGCCTCAAATAGTTCCTCAACTCTGGGCAAACCACTGGTAATGTCCGCTCCTGCGATACCACCAGTGTGGAACGTCCGCATGGTAAGCTGTGTACCTGGTTCACCTATACTCTGTGCTGCAATAATCCCAACAGCTTCTCCAAGCATAACTGTTTCACCAGTTGCTAATGAATTGCCGTAACACTTCATACAAATTCCACGTCCAGTCTCGCAAAGTATAGGAGACCGAACAAGTAGTCCCTCCACTCCAGATGAAGCGAGTTTTTCTGCAAGCGTTTCGTCGATCAGGTCATTCCTATCTGCTAGTATTTCACCTGTTTCAGGATCTGCGACCGGCGATGCAATCCGCCGGCTATTTATGCGATCTATAAACGGTGAGGTCAGTTCTGCATTTGAATCGTTCCTGATCAAGAAACCACTTTGAGTATCACAATCTTCGGAAGTAATAGTGACTTCTTGAGCAACATCTATTAGCCGACGTGTCAAATAACCACTGTCCGCAGTTCTTAGGGCCGTGTCAGCCAAACCCTTCCTGGCACCATGAGTAGAAATGAAGTACTCAAGTACACTAAGTCCTTCACGGAAATTGGACTTGATAGGCCTGTCGATAATGCGCCCTTTTGGATCTGACATTAAGCCTCTCATGCCAGCCATTTGCTTGATTTGGGCAATATTACCTTTCGCACCAGAAACAGTCATCAGGTAAATCCCACCATAGTTACTAAGATTATTTTCAATAACCTTAGTTAAATCATCATTCGCTGCTGTCCACACACCAACTGCCGCATCATATCTTTCATGATCTGTTATAAGTCCATCTAGATACTGTTGATCAAGTATACCTATCTTGTTTTCGGCTTCAGAAACTATATTAACTTTTTCACTTGGTACTTCTATATCGTTGATACCTATGGTAGTTCCGGATTTAGAAGCATACTCAAAACCCAGATTCTTAATTGAGTCTAATACCTCAAGGGTAACGTCATTTCCAAATATTTTGAAGCAATCCGAGGTGATGTCCTTAAGCGCACTCTTATCCTGTTCCACATTACGGAATTCCATATCATCTGGCAGAACATCGTTGAAGAGTATTCTACCCACTGTTGTATCTATCCATTCTGTGTCATCGCCGCCATTTATGTACCTTATTTTGACAAGTGCTCGAAGATCAAGGTCTCCCATTTCGTAGGCGAGTCTGGCATCTTCAAAATTTGAGAATTTACGCCCTTCTCCTAAGGCACCATTCTGAATCATAGTAAGGTAGTAACAGCCAAAAGCAATATCCAGGGTCGGCGCTACTATTGGCTCCCCTGAGCTGGGTGACAACATATTGTAGGAGCTAAGCATTACTTTCTTGGCCTCTTGAACAGCTCCCTTTGACAACGGTACGTGAACCGCCATCTGGTCACCATCGAAATCTGCGTTGAAGGCCTGACAAACAAGAGGATGTACTTGGATGGCTCCGCCATCAACAAGAATAGGCTGAAAAGCTTGTATCCCCAATCTATGTAGAGTAGGAGCTCTATTTAAGAGAACCGGCCGCTCCATCACTACTTCCTCGAGTATATCCCAAACTTCTGGCCTGGCATTTTCCGCAAGCCTCTTCGCGCTCTTGATATTATGCGCATAGCCATTTAATACTAGTCGATTCATTACGAATGGTTTAAACAATTCAAGTGCCATACGCCTAGGTAAACCACACTGGTGAAGTGCTAAACTTGGTCCGACGGTTATAACCGAGCGTCCACTATAGTCAACCCGCTTACCTAGAAGATTCTGTCGGAATCTACCTTGTTTACCTCGTAGAAGATCCGAAAGGGATTTTAACTTGTGATTATGGCTACCGGATACAGGTCGACCACGTCTACCGTTGTCTATAAGGGCATCGACAGACTCCTGAAGCATCCGTTTTTCATTACGTATAATAATCTCTGGTGCCTGCAGCTCAATCAGTCTCTTCAATCGATTATTTCTGTTGATAACACGCCGGTAAAGATCATTAAGATCGCTCGTCGCAAACCGTCCACCATCCAATTGGACCATAGGTCTCAGTTCTGGTGGTAGAACAGGGAGGGCAGTCATTACCATCCATTCGGGTTTGTTGCCACTCTTTCTAAGAGCTTCTACAACTCGTAAGGTCTTGATTGCCTTCTTCCGTCGTTGTCCAGAAGTTGACCGAATTTGACCCTGAAGATCATCACGCAATTGATCTAGATCAAGATCCTCTAGGACCTTTAGTACTGACTCCGCACCCATTCCCGCCTTAAATACTTCTCCACAATCCTCTCTGAGTTCCCGATACCGACTTTCGAGAAGAAGTTGTGAAACACGCAGATCCTCAAGATCGTCGATCTTACTCTCAATATCCGTCTTTAAATCTTCTTTTTGTTGCTCAAGCTCAATTTGCAGCTTTTTTAGATCAACAGTATCGCTGGTTTCAGCATCTTCCGACGTGCTGTTCGTCGATTTTGACTTATTTTCTACACTGTCGGCCTTTTCACTAGAATCAGGGCTATGATCCTCAATTTCACTCTCTAGCAATCTCGTTTTCTCTTCAAATTCAAGTTCTAGGCGAGCAGTATTTTCCTCCAATTCTCGTTCAAGTCCCTCAATTGAGGCTCTTCTTAATTTTTCATCTACCTCAGTAACAACATATTGAGCAAAATAAAGTACCCTCTCCAAGTTTCTCGGAGAAAGGTCAAGCAGTAAGCCAATCCTGCTTGGGGTACCTTTAGATAGCCATATGTGTGCGACAGGTGCTGCAAGATTGATGTGGCCCATGCGCTCTCGTCGAACTTTCGCACGGGCGACCTCAACGCCACATCTATCACATATAACACCCTTATACCGAATTTTCTTGTACTTGCCACAGTAACATTCCCAGTCTTTGGTAGGACCGAATATGCGCTCGCAGAACAGTCCATCTTTTTCCGGGCGTAGTGTTCGGTAGTTGATAGTTTCAGGCTTTGTGACCTCACCATAAGACCATGTCTTGATCTGTTCAGGAGAGGCTAACGCGATCCGAACCGCATTGAAATCGGCACCACTTTGAACCATGTATAGCTACCTCTAATTAAATAATCAAATTATTAGGATGATCTTACTTAAACTGCCAGGCTAATTAGTCAATATCAGTCTTCGTCTTTTATAACATCATCTTGTTTTTCATTTCCCAGTTCTTCAGAAACTATCTCGGTCCCATCCGTTACTTCTTCTTGTCCAATTACGGAGGAGAGTTCGTCATCCCCTGTTATTGTTTCAGATGAGTCATTTAATCCATCTATACCTTCAACAACTTCGAGTGTAGGCTCATCTTCAAGGATATTATTATCAGCACCATTGCCTAGATCGATTAAGTCAGGATCGTCATGCATCAGCTCTACTGATAATCCTAGGCTCTGTAATTCCTTTAGTAACACATGGAACGACTCCGGAATGCCCGGCTGCAAGATATCTTCGCCCTTGACAATAGCTTCATAGGTTTTTACACGACCAACCACATCATCAGACTTCACCGTGAGCATCTCTTGTAAGTTATACGCTGCGCTATAGGCTTCTAGAGCCCAAACCTCCATTTCTCCAACCCGCTGTCCTCCAAATTGTGCCTTGCCGCCAAGAGGTTGCTGGGTGATAAGAGAATATGGCCCTGTGGATCTTGCATGGATTTTGTCCTCGACCAAGTGAATCAATTTCATCATGTAGATATATCCAACCGCTATAGGCTGGTCAAATGGCTCTCCGGACCGACCGTCATACAAAATAGACTTGCCCAATATGGGAGCACAGGCGACTTGTTCCCTATTCAATCTAAGCGCCTCTTCCCTAACATCTTCTATTTGCATCCCCGTCACATCTTTGCCAATTTCATCTCTAAACCAAATTTCAAGGCATGCCTTACGAGCTTCTCCGGCTACAGGTCTCGTAACAATCTTTTCAAAATCATAACCCCGTTCCCCTAGCCAAGTACGTGTCTTGCTCAAATCAATGTGTGAAGTACCTGATTCATCAATTGGGCGAGGATCTATCGCCCCTGACTGTTCTATCAACCAAGCCTGACCCAGAGCATCTTCAATAGCAACATCTTCTGCACCATCAAAAACAGGAGTAGTGGCCTTAAAACCAAGTTGTTTAGCCGCCCTGCCAAGATGTGTTTCTAGCACCTGTCCCAAATTCATTCGCGCCGGGACACCGATAGGATTGAGAATGATGTCAACAGGCGTCCCGTCCGGCAAAAAAGGAAGATCTTCTTCGGGAAGTATCTGGGAAATTACGCCCTTGTTGCCATGCCTTCCTGCCATCTTGTCACCAGCTGCGATTTTTCGAGTCTGAGCTATCCATAACCTAACAAGCTTGTTTACACCAGGTGACAGTGAATCCCCGTTTTCTTTACTGAATACCTTGGCTGCAATAATCTTGCCCCGCTCACCGTGAGGAACTCGCAGAGACGTGTCTCGTACGTCACGTGCCTTCTCACCAAATATTGCGCGAAGAAGTTTCTCTTCTGCACTAAGTTCTGTTTCACCCTTAGGGGTTATCTTTCCCACTAGAATATCGCCCGGGCCAACCTCGGCACCGATCATGATGATCCCATCTTCATCTAGGTTATGGAGGCTCTCATCACCTACATTGGGAATATCACGAGTCACTTCTTCAGGACCCAATTTAGTATCCCGGGCTTCTATCTCGTGTTTCTCGATGTGTATGGAAGTGAAGCGATCGTCTTTAACCAAACGGTCGCTGATAATTATCGCATCCTCAAAGTTATATCCTTCCCAACTCATAAAAGCTACCAAAAGATTCTGTCCAAGCGCCAATTCACCTTGATCCGTTGAGGAGCTATCAGCAAGAAAATCTCCTTTTGAGACCAACTCTCCTACATCAACATTTGAACGCTGATTAATACAAGTGCCCTGATTACTCCGAACAAATTTCCTCAAAGGATGTTGGTGAACCTCTCCTTGGTCGTCTCTAACAACAATCTCGTCTGCAGTTGCGTTTGTCACAACTCCGTCTGTTTTTGAAACAACTATTTGGCCACTGTCTAAGGCCACGCGACGTTCAAGTCCAGTTCCTACTAGAGGTGCCTCTGGGCGCAATAATGGGACGGCCTGTCGCTGCATGTTAGATCCCATAAGAGCCCGGTTGGCATCGTCATGTTCAAGGAAAGGGATCAGGGAAGTCGAAACGCTAACCAATTGCATCGGAGAAACATCCATGTAGCTTATGTTCTCTGAAAGTTCAGCAGAAACACCTTCTCCTATACGAGTCTCTATAGTTTCATTAATAAATTGGCCAACTTCGTCAATTGGAGATGTCGCTTGAGCAATGTGAACCCGTTCTTCATCATCAGCAGTCAAATATTCAATGTCCTCATTGCTAGACGATACGTAAGGTTTAACTAGTAGTTCTTGTTCCGTAAGCTTGGCTATACGTGTGTGTATACCTTTTGATATACGGCCTCCAGTGGAGATGATTTTTTTACCATCGGCATCGAAAATATCTTGTTGAACGATTCGTCCGAGCAATCCAGAGTCTTTAGAAGAAACCGTGTTCTTGATTTTTCTATAAGGCGTCTGTAAGAAACCAAACTCGTTTGTCCTGGCATACGTCGCTAAAGATCCCAGTAATCCAATATTTGGACCCTCTGGTGTTTCAATCGGACAAATTCGGCCATAGTGAGAATGGTGTACGTCTCGAACGTCAAACCCTGCACGTTCTCTAGAAAGACCTCCTGGGCCAAGGGCCGACAATCTCCGCTTATGAGTTAGTTCGTCTAGAGGATTGGTCTGTTGCATAAATTGAGATAATTGCGAACCACCGAAGAATTCTCTAACTGAAGCAACAACCGGCCTAATATTAATTAACGCAGCAGGCGTTGCAGTTGCTGGATCCAGCTGGGTCGTCATACGTTCTTTGATAACCCGTTCCATCCTAAGTAACCCAACCCTAACCTGCATCTGTATCAATTCTCCGACAGAACGTACTCTTCGGTTACCAAGATGATCTATGTCATCACCTGTTTCTTCCCCATTATTTATCTGTATCATCATCCTCAACAGGCTGATGATATCTTCCTTAGACAAGGTGCGGTGATCAGGGTCGGAGTCCAGTCCTAGTCTTCGGTTGAGCTTATAGCGTCCAACCCGATTCAAGTCATATCTCCTCGGATTAAAAAACAGGTTGTCTAGTAGGTCCTTTGCGTTTTCTACACTGGGAGGTTCTCCAGGTCGAAGACGTCGGTAGAACTCTATCAATGCTTCTTCATGGCTACCGATCTCGATGTCTTTATCTATCGTGGATTTGATGTACGGATGTTCTGGGTCTATATCCACATCAGAGAAGAGTTCAATTATCTCTTCATCGGAGATGTAACCCATAGCCCTGAGGAGCATAGAAACAGGACTCTTGCGCTTCCGGTCAACCTTGACGGAAATCACGTCCTTAGTGCTCGTCTCGAATTCCATCCAGGCTCCACGACTTGGAATTAGTTTTGCCGATGCTAATGGCCTACCCGTGGTCGTATGCGCAAGAGTGGTGAAATAAACTCCTGGAGACCTTACAAGCTGGCTTACCACAACTCTTTCCGCACCATTGATAATAAATGTGCCAGTAGACGTCATAATCGGTATATCACCGATGAACAAATCCTGTATCTTACGTTCCCCTTGGGCAGGACCTGGTGCAACAGTTGTTAATTGAACCCTGACATGAAGAGCAGCAGAGAACGTAGTTTCATTCTCACGACATTCTTCTTCAGTAAATACTGGGTCATCAAATCTATGTTCAAGAAAATTTAGTTCAAATCTACCGGCTGGATGGTCCCCTATTGGCGATATCTCTTCGAATAATTCCCCGAGACCTTTGGTCTTTAACCAATCAAAGGAGTCAATCTGCGACTGAATGAGGTTAGGAACCCCAAGTACATCTGGCATAGTGGAATAAACGCGTCTGCCTGGAAGATCATCTCTCACCTGTCTCAACCTAGAAACTACCATACCTATTGATTCTCCTTACAAGAAAATGAGCACTTTGCCAGCTACGCGCGCAGGACTAATGGTTACTTTGATAAAAATGACAAAAAGGTCCCACACTTTGATAAAGGTGGCGACGACCCTGGAGTAGCTTAGGGCGGACTTTCACACAATCGATCTTACATTATGGGATCCTTATTGTCAATTTTCCTATTTTCTAGATTCAAGTTTTGGATCTGAAGTTGGCGCACAAAGATAGCCACCAGGTTTTGTTATATCAATAAATCTCACCTCATCCCCAGTATTCAAGCCATGTGAATTACTTACCCCTGCTGCCAATTCCAAAACATGTGACGCCCCGACTCTAGGATTGACTCTAACAATTTCTATGTCCGGTGTTCCTTGCGGGGAGGGTGGTAAATCTGGGGTTATTTCTACGATTTTGCAATCCGACCCTATCCAGAGTATATCGATAGAAAAAAGCATCCCTTTCGTCCAGTACGAATAGGGTGTTCCAGTGGGATACAAAAACAGCATACCTGACATGGGATCGAGGGATTCACGGCCTGACAATCCTTGGGCACGTTCATCAGGAGTGGCCGCCACATCAACAAAGAAAGATGTGTCTCCCACTGTCACCACTGAATGATTCCTGTGATCGTTTTTATATAAACCCTGCACAATATCAGTCGTGGATGAAAACTTTTCAGCATGATTTTTTGTTTCTGAAATTGTGTTACTAGTTCCACGTCGGGAAAAATCTTCGGTATTTATACAACCCACGAGTAGTAAAACTAGTGCTAGAAATTGGGGAACAACAATATGTGATGAGAAATTGTACCTTCTCAAGTCAAATTGACGTAGGTTGCCCCATCACCACCATTGTCAGGGGTTTCAGGCCTAAAGGACTTCACCAGGTGGTAATCCTTCAATAAATGACGTACTCCGTCTCTCAAAATACCACCACCCTTTCCATGAATAATACGAACCGAGCTTAGGCCATCCCTAAGCGCTTTATCCAAAAATTCTTCTACAGACAATAACGCATCTTCAGACTGCATACCTCTCAAATCAAGATCAGCAGAATTGAGAACCGGTCCTAGATCTACATTGATGCCGGCTGGGGCCTGATCTACCGGGATAGGCTCAATTGTTCTAGTCAACCTCCCAATACCAACCTTCAAATTGACATTACCAACTCTCACAACCGCTTCTTGACCCCTTTCGTCAACAAATTTAACAACACCTTGAATATTCATACCTTGCACATCGACCAGTTGCCCAGGGCTTAACGGCCCTTTTGCCATCTCTCTTTTTCTTGAAACAATGTTCCGGCCAAGCACAGCAATCTCGTTTTTTGTTTCCTCTAAAACTGTTCCTGCGTTGTCAATATCCAAATCAATTGGTTCTTTATCAGAATCAGATATAGACCAAGAAAGTGCAGCTTTAGCGCGTTGCATCCTCTTCCGCAATCGATCATATTCACTTTCAATATCTTGCCTAAATTCTTCGAGAATCTGGTCTCTCGAAACTTCGATCTCTTCGAGCTTAAGACTCAAAGCATCTCGGGAAGCTTCTGTTTGGGAATGAAGATTAGCCACGTCTTCCAATCTCTCCTTGAGTTGCTGTCGTGAAGATTGAAGCTCCCTAAGCCAGTCTTCAAAACGAACATGTTGTGGTTCCATCAATGATCGGGCATCTTCCAAAATCTCATCTGGCAAACCCATTTGTTCTCCGACCGAGATCGCATAACTCCTTCCTGGCAATCCAAGTGTCAGGTGATATGTCGGCCTCATTGTCTTGGAATCTAGCTCAACACTGGCATTATTCATACCATTCATAGAATCTGCATGGGCTGCAACATTCCGATGATGGGTAGTTACAATAGTCCAAGAACCTATCCCGCATATATGATTCAGTAATGCCTTTGCCAAAGCCGACCCCTCTTCAGGATCAGTACTAGACCCTAGCTCATCGAGCAAAACCAAAGAGCTAGGACTAACATGCCTCAAAATTGCAGAGAGATTACGAACATGGGCACCAAACGTCGATGTAGAATCCTTGATATCCTGATGATCTCCGATGTCTGTGAAGATCCCATCAAACACAGGCATGGTGCTACCAGGTTCCACTGAAACCGGCAGTCCCGATTGGTGCATTAAAGCCAATAGCCCCATTGTCTTTAGAGCCGCAGTTTTTCCTCCCATATTCGGTCCAGTGATGACCAATATGGACCAGTCTGCGCCAATCTGGATATTGATCGGCATGGCAGTTTCACCCAGCAGTGGATGCCTGGCCTGAATAAGTTGTACCAGAGAGTTGTCATTTTGTTCACTTTGGATAGTAATAGGATGACTGAACAACTTGGAACCAAATTTCGCCCGGGCCATGATGAAGTCTAGTCTGGCAGTAAGCCTAGTACCGCAGTCAATTTCGTTGGATAGAATTCCTACAGCGTTGGATAGATCACGTAACACAAGTTCTGTCTCGCGTTTTTCTTCGAGAACAAGCTCGCGCCATTGGTTCCCTAGATCCACAGTCGTTATAGGTTCTATAAACAATGTAGCACCAGTATTTGAAGCCCCGTGTACTACACCGGGTATCCTATGTCGGTGATCTGTCTTGATTTGAATCACCAACCTATCGGAACGCAATGAGATTACTTGATCCTGAAGTGACTCAACACCATCAGGCGAGTTTATTACTAAACCCAGCGCCAATTCCAATTCTTTATAAACCCTTCTCACTTCCTCGCGAAGCATCCCTAAACCAGGGGAAGCATTATCCAATACCTCTCCCAAGGCGCCAATACTCGAGCCAATTTGCCGACTTATTTCATCAAGATCGGGTATTTGTTCGGCAACATCTCCAAGGATTGGGGTAGAGTCGCCAAAGGAACCTACCGTCGACTTCGCGTTACGCTGTAACTCAATCATCTCCGATATTTCTAGAAGTTCCTGGCCTGTAAGCAAACCGTTTTTTGAGGCACGTGCAACAGAACTTGAAACGTCCTTTACAGATCTAAGAATCAAATCCTTGCCATCTTCGAGAATAGTAATTGCCTCAGCGGTCTCCAAATGTAACTGGACAATCTCTCCATGGATAAATGATGGGACCATAGAAAGGGCCATTTGGCGCGACTGTTCCAAGGTTGTATTTGAGGCTAGCCCAAATCGCACTTCAGGGAAGTCTAGTAGGCGAAGGGATTCCTCCAACAAGTGGTTGCGTTCTAGAACAAGATTCGGGTATCTATCTAAAGCAGGCTCTCCCATTATCCTTCATCCTCTTAAGACTCTTAAGATAAATAGCATGGTCTGTGTAATGAATTGTATCAATTCATTACACAGACCCACTTGCCCAACGCTCAGGATAATCATGATGACATGATATTATTAGAATAAGGTAATCTGGCCGTTCCTAACTACTATAACCACCTTACTGTAAAAACGATGTCTACTCATATAACTCTTAAGGTACCAGCGACAACTGCAAATCTCGGTTCTGGGTACGACTGCATTGGCATGGCTTTAGATATATGGAATACCGTTACCTTCACGACAGACTCTTCTGGGTTGGAGATTAGTGGTGAAGGTGCTTCGGAGCTATCTGGCGGCAAAGACAATTTAGTTTACAGTGCATTTTCATTCCTTTTCAAAAATTTGGGTATTCCGATTCCTGAGATTGCGATTTCCTGTCATAACAAAATTCCTATAAGTAGAGGTCTTGGTAGTAGTTCAGCCTCCATAATTTCGGGGTTATTAGCAGCCAATCAATTATGCGATAGTCGATACAATAACGAAGAGATTCTGGCCATGGCAACTGAAATTGAAGGCCACTCCGACAACGTTTCTGCAGCCTTGTTTGGAGGACTACAAATAGTCCTGAAAAGCACGGACAGTATCTTCACATCAACGGTCCCAATACCCAAAATGTTAAGCGCGGTGGTTTTTATACCTGACCAGTCCATTGACACAAGAGATGCTCGGTCGCTGTTAGGAAAATCAGTCAAAAGGAGTGACGCCGTATTTAACATGAGTAGGGTTGCGCTGCTAATCAATGGAATGTCCACAGGCAACTTGTCACTCCTCAAAACCGCTACGGAAGACCGACTACATCAACAAGCTCGGGAGAAAATATTTCCCGCCATGAAACCCATCATCAAGGCTGCCTTGGATTCAGGAGCTTTGGGTGCATTTCTTTCCGGATCTGGCTCTGCAATACTCGCCCTTGTAAACGATCGACATATGACTATTGGATACGAGATGGCAGAAGCCGCGTCGAAATCAGGTGTATCAGGGCACTTTGAAATCACTAAACCTTCCGTCAAGGGGGCCCAAGTAGAAGTGGATTCAAGGTAGACCTTTTGTCAATCATCGTCCAGAAATACGGCGGCAGTTCTCTACCCGATACTCGATCTATACTCAAGGTCGCAAGTCGTATAGCAAAAGCGCGAGAATCGGGAGACAGTATCGTGGTCGTAGTGTCGGCAATGGGCAAAACGACTGACCTGCTAATAGATATGGCAAAGAGTATTTCTGACAGAACTGATCCCAGGGAGCTTGATGCACTTTTATCCACCGGGGAACTTCAAAGCTGCTCTCTAATGACCATGGCACTGCATTCACTGGGATGCTCTGCAATTTCGCTCAGCGGGGCTCAGGCCGGCATACTTACAGATGCAAGGCATCGTAGAGCTAAGATTGCCATAGTAGATCCAAAAAGAATCATAGAAGAACTAGACAGCGGTAAGATAGTTATAGTCGCTGGGTTCCAGGGAATCAACGAAGATCTTGACATCACTACCTTGGAAAGAGGTGGTTCAGACACAAGCGCAATAGCAATAGCTGCTGGCCTAGATGCTTCACGTTGTGAGATATATACAGATGTCGACGGCATCTTTACAGCTGACCCACGACGAATACCTAATGCCCGTATGTTAGATGAAATAGGTTTCGAAGAGATGCTAGAACTAGCAAGCTACGGCGCGAAATTCCCACCACAGGCTATAGAAATGGCCTTGGTCTACGATATACCTATTTTGGTCGCGTCTAGCTCTAGTGAAATATCCGGAACGCTTATACATAAGGAATCTAACGTGAATACAACAGTAGGCCAAATACGCAATAGAGCAAGAGCAATTGCTACTGATTCAAACGTAGCAAAGATTACGGCACGTGGACTCAAAGACCATATAGGTCTCCAAGCAAAGATTTTTGGACCACTTGCAAATGCAGATATTAGCGTAGACATGATAGTCCAAAACGCAAGTGTCAACGGATTAACCGATCTAACCTTCACTGTGGCACGCGATGACTTAACGTCCGCAATGGAAATTACAAATCCCGTAGCTTGTTCATTGGGAGCGGTTTCGGTTACAAATTCATCAGATCTGGCCAAAGTCACGGTCGTTGGCACTGGGATGCAAGATGTTCCTGGGTATGCCTCGAGGATGTTCCAGGCACTATATGAAGATGGAATAGCTATTGAACTAATATCCACCTCAGAAATCAGAATCACTTGTGTTGTTAAGGAAATTCGGCTAAATGACGCGGCCAGAGTACTACATAAAGCCTTCGAACTAGATCAATGCGTATAAGATGTATGGCGATTCACGAACCTCATGAGCCATTTTACTTAAATCGACCCTGCCCTATTGATTGTAGTCCGTAAATCAAAGACGTCGTGAAGCAATTTAAGACTTTGCCAACTGGAGTAACGGTTGGAAAACCCATTTATTTCTGTAGTAATTCCAGCATTTAACGAGCAGGATCGGATCGGCGATACCGTCACCGGCATTATGGCCTATCTAAATCGTCAGCCATTCACATGGGAAATCGTAGTAGTAGATGATGGTAGTACTGATAGGACCTGCCAAGTAGTTGATGAGATATCAAGCGGGACAGAAGTTTCTGTCAATATCATATCCATCCACCATGGAGGCAAGGGATGGGCTGTGAAAAATGGAATGCTGGCAGCGAGAGGAGAATACAGGTTTATGGCAGACGCCGATATGGCAATGCCGGTTGACCAGTTTGATCGATTCCTAGAGTTTATCAAGGAAGGATACGACATAGTTATTGGTTCAAGACAAATGGTGGGCTCTCGAAGATTTAGTGAGCCTCGAAGCCGACACATAATGGGTAGAATCTTTAACCAGCTTGTCCAGATATTGGCTATCAAAGGATTTCAAGATACCCAATGTGGTTTTAAATGCTTTAATGCAAAAACCGCAGAGGTTTTGTTTGGACTTCTCTATACAAAAGGGTTCGGTTTTGATGTAGAACTGCTGTATCTGGCGAACAGGTTAAATCTTTCGGTGCTTGAGATACCAATTGATTGGTATCACCAAAGATCAAGCAAGGTAAGACCGGTTCAAGACTCCATCTTGATGGTAAAAGACATCTTGGGAATCAGGATAAGGGATTTATTTGGATTCTACAGTTACTAAGTGTTTAGTTCACTGGCAATAAATATATTTCAAATGATTCCCACGTAAGCCTAAAATTTCCATCCTGAAAATGAGTTTGAGTGCGAAATGATAGTCACAAGGTGGATAGCCATTAATTTTGACTAGGTTAAGTGCCTAAAACTCCTTGCATATCTTGCAAATTAAGTTCTAGAATCCCAGGGCCGAAGGTAAGGTATGATGAATCAACCCCAGCTATTAAACAGGCAAAGAGCTAAGGAAGAACTGGCCAAACGAGCCATAGCTGCTGCAATGAAGTCGAATTGGTCTGACGCAGCAAAAATTAACACGGCCATATTACAAGATTTTCCTCAAGACGTTGAAGCCTACAATCGTTTGGGAAAGGCATTGGCGGCCGAAGGGAATGTAAGGAAAGCGAAAGATGCCTTTTCCCAAGTACTAAAACTATCCCCCCATAACCCTATTGCCCTCAAGAATTTCAATCGATTGAACCAAATAATTGACGACAAGCCTATACGGATCAACACAACTGATGGACCAAGAAAAGCTTTTATAGCAGAGAGCGGTAAAGCAACAATAACCTCACTGGTCAATCTGGATCCTGCCAAGGAATTTTTGAAAGAAGCTCCTGGTCATCTGGTGAACTTAAAATTAGAAGCTGGCTCTATACAGGTACACGGCCTAAATAATATCTATCTTGGTCAAATAGAACCTCGCTTGGGAGCCAGGCTGACAAAACTGATTCGAGGGGGCAACAAATATGACGCTACGATCACAAGTATTGGCGCATTTCAGGTGGAAATAATTATCCGTGAAACCTTCCAGCACTCTTCCCAGTTAAATGTGCTGTCTTTCCCTTCAAAAGCCACAGCCAATATTAACTCGACAAACAGTATTCTAGGCCCAGATGTTGTTCCCGGCAAAAATGATCAAAAAGATATGGACACAGCCAAGGATTGGTCTAGCGACGATACTGAACCCGGAGACGATGAGGCCTTTACGCCAATAATACACCGGATAATTAACCCAGATGAGGATGAATCTGACGAAGATTATTAGCCTTTACAATGACCTTACTCTTTTCCTGACAATCGCCGTGGCCGATAGTAAAGACCCCACTTTTGTAAAACATCATTAATGGTCGAGGAATCAAGATCCGTTAATTCGTTAAGAAAACCTGCGAGCGCGTGAACATGAATGAGTTCCTCCTTACATACCCAGTTAGCTTCACTGGGAACTACATAAAGAACTCCTTTCTGATGTTCACACTCTAACTCAATTCTCTTACTACCAGTTTCTCCTTTTAGAGCAAGTCCATCACCCATGACACTGTCCCCTTTTTACTGCGATTTCTTATCTTCAGCTGAAGAATAATGGGATTATACTAGTGAAATCCCAGGTTCTATCTGCCAATAATAAGTTTAGTTCTTTGATTAATATGTTCATCATGTCTCAAAATACCAGACCACCTAATTCTAATATAGGCGTCCCTTGGAACATCCAGGACTGTTTACGTGCTTTAGCGATTGTCGCAATCGTGGCCGCAACAGCCATAACGATACTTTGGTTCATATCACGAGATCACAATCATTTAGAACCATCTGTGATAACAATTGCCCTTATCACTCCCCATTTCGCTATGGTCATCGCAACCTGGATATACGGAATCCGTAAATATAATACCGGCTGGGTATCGATCGGGTTTTCTCGTCCAATTCAACGTTGGGCAATGTTGTTGCCATGGCCTGTAATAATAGCTAGCATAGCAACCAGTGCCATCTATTTCACAATCGTTTCGTCGATAGGCATGGATTTCTTGATACCGAAGAGGATACCTCCCGAGATAATAGGCAATGGAAGCCATCTAATACTCAATATTTTTCTGATCAGCCTTGCGGGCCCTATGATAGAAGAACTATTTTTTCGTGGATTTGTACTCACTTCACTTGTCCAGCCTCTAGGATATTTCAAGGCGATAATCATCTCCTCTTTCATCTTTTCAGCATCCCATTTAACAATCGGAGTCTTGATACCATTCTTCATTACAGGGATTATGCTCTCGTGGCTATATCTTAAAACAAGGTCGTTATGGCCTCCATTTATAGCCCACTCTATACAGAACTTCTTAGCATTAATAGCAACATTCTATGCAAATTAACGGTAAACTCTAAGGATGCCAAATCGTATTGACAGTATGCTTAAATTGGCCGCTAAGAGCGGGAGACCTGCTATGGCACCGTTCCTGACTATCGGATATCCAGACACAAATACCTCGATCGAGATTGCTACGGCTTTACTGAACTCCGGAGTAGAATTACTTGAGTTGGGAATACCATTTAGTGACCCCCTAGCTGAAGGTCCTACAATACAAAAGTCAAGTTTCCAGGCACTACAACAAGGAGTCAATTTAAACGTCTGCTTAGATGTTTTAAGAAAGGTACGCGAACGGAACAAACAAGCAGGCCTGTTATTAATGGGATACTACAACCCTCTATTTAAATACGGCATAGAATCAGCTGTGACTGCTATTGCAGCATCCGGCGGAGATGGACTAATCATCGCAGATATGCCTACGGAAGAATCAACAACCCTACGAAAATATTGTGCCCAACATAATATTCACCTCATACCCTTATTGGCTCCAACTAGTACGGATGACCGTATAGAACAATCTTGCAAGCAGGCAAGCGGCTTTATATACTGCGTCAGCGTTGCGGGAGTTACAGGAGCACGGGCTAACCTCCAGCATAGCGTTCGTGATCTCGTAGCTAGGATTCGCCGGTACACAACCCTTCCTATACTAGTCGGATTTGGAATTTCTACGCCGGAGCATGTCGCTGAAGTAGGGACATTTGCTGATGGCGTCGTAGTAGGAAGTGCGCTCATTCAGGCAATAGAGAATGGAACAAATAAGAGTGACGCTGTGGAAACAGCCAGGGAGTTTGTGGAAGGCTTGAGGCCCGTAAACAGGTAACTTTTTTTATTCGGAATTTTTCCGTGGAGAATTTTACATATGTCAAAAGTTAGGGGTATCCGTGGGGCAACCACAGCAGATACCAACAGCCGAGACGCTATCCTTGATTCTACATCTGAACTTCTAAAACGCATGGTAGAAGTAAACGAAGTACAATTAGAAGATATCGCTGCTATCCACTTCACCACCACTGATGATTTGAACTCCGAATTTCCAGCACTAGCGGCTCGTCTGATGGGATGGCAGAACCTAGCCTTGCTGGGTTCCAGGGAAATGGCTGCAACAGATGGCCAACCTCTTTGTATCAGGATATTAATGTTGGTCAACACAAATCTAGAACAGGCAGATATTAAGTTCGTGTACCTCAAAGAAGCAGAGAGCTTGCGTCAACGTGGAATAGAAGGAGTTTGAAGATTACTCGCAACTACAAAAACATGGAACCGTTTACTATGACCAAGTATCCTACCTAATGGTAAAAATTAAGATACTCTATATCCATATATAAATAGCCGCAGCCGGATACCAAGCAAAATACATAATAAGTCAGTAAATGAGGCAAGTGATGGCAAAAACCATCAAGGTTAGAAATTTAAGAGTAGAGAATATCACCCCCCTGGATTCTCCTGCTGTATATTGGAACCGATACCCAACCACACAGGAAATCGAGAACCAAGTCGCAAAACACCGGCAAGAGATAGAGCACATCGTTAGCGGTGATGATGACCGTATGCTGATGATCGTCGGACCGTGTTCTATCCACGATACTGAAGCAGGTCTAGAATACGCTAAACGCCTCAGAATCCTTGCTAAAGAAGTGCAGGATAGGATTCTAATAGCAATGAGGGTTTACTTTGAGAAGCCACGTACCACGTTGGGTTGGAAGGGATTCATAAACGACCCTCAGTTGAACGGAAACGAAGACGTGAGCACAGGTCTTGCCAAAGCTCGGGAATTTCTATTAGACGTATGTGGACTAGGCCTGGCAACTGCAACTGAGTGGTTGGAGCCTTTCACACCCCAATACCTAGGTGATCTGGTATCGTGGGGAGCTATTGGCGCTCGTACTACCGAATCCCAACCACACCGTCTGGTTGCAAGTGGGCTAAGTATGCCAATCGGATTCAAAAATGGTACCGGGGGTACGATACAAATTGCGATTGATGCAATCATAGCCGCTCGCTCAAGGCACGTCTTCCTAGGAATCGACGACAATGGCACCGCCTCGATCGTAAAGACCACTGGAAATCCCACAGGACACCTAATACTTAGAGGCGGGACGACTGGCCCTAATTACGACGCAGCATCTGTGTCATCAGCAATAAAGTTGTTGAACGATTCTGGGCTAGAACCATATCTTGTTATAGATTGCTCACACGCTAACTGCGGCAAAGATCATAGGAAGCAGCCAGTTGCTTTCAAAGACATCCTGTCACAACGTGTAAATGGTAACAATGGGATTATCGGTGTAATGGTAGAAAGCCATCTATATTCAGGAAACCAAACTCTCGGCGATGATCCAAGCCAACTAAAATACGGCGTTTCAATCACTGACCCATGTATAGACTGGCAACAGACTGAAGAACTAGTCCGATTGGCATATTCGGAACTCGGATTGTCATAAACCTCAGGTTAAATACCCCAACCCTTACAGTAGTTTGCCGTTCAAGGCATTCTTGTAAACAAAGGGAGCCTATATCTGACCTGAATTACGGAAAACTAGGCTAGTATGCCAACATTTCTTAAAAAACCTTCGAAGGCCAGGAATACTCTTCTATTCGCCTCAGCTACACATGTGTGGAGTGATTTAGCATACGCTATAACTGTGCCTCTACTGCCTCTCATACAATCCGATCCCAAACTACTTCTAACCTACACACAAGTCGGTTTACTCCGGTCGGTATTCAACGGGGCTTCAGCTGTACTACAGATACCCGCAGGTTACCTGGCAGAGCAGCTTGGGGAATTCTGGCTCTTAATTGGAGGCAATATCTGGGTCGCGGCAGGCATCATCGGAATGACGGCGGCTTCAAGCTATTTTGCCTTACTATTGATAACCCTCATTGGGGGATTAGGCGGAAGCACACAACACCCGCTTGCAACCAGTATGGTATCGCGTAGCTACGACGATGCCGGAAGATCTATGGCGGTAGGGACCGTCAATTTCGCCGGAGACTTGGGCAAACTGGCCGCCCCGGTATTAGCTATGTTGTTAGCAGTGAAATATGGCTGGCGCTTCACTATGCGCGTTGTAGGGGTGGGCGGGCTTATATTCATGCTCCTGGCTACATTCGTGCGCGGATCGTTAAACTTAAGTCGGCATGTCACTAATATTAGTAAATCTGATAGTAAGAATATAGGAATTACACATCTCCATGCTTTTATCATACTCAACATAATCGGCTTTCTCGATTCTGGTACCCGGGGGGCCGCTCTCACATTCTTACCTTTCATCATGAAGAATAAGTCCCTAGGAGATGAACAGATATTTGTCATGCTGTTATTTCTGCTTTCAGGAGGTGCAGCCGGCAAATTCATATGTGGATGGTTGAACGAGCGTTACGGGTCAGTTTCTTTAATTTGGGGCACAAAGGCGATGACTGTAGCCTTATTAATCGCAACGCTAGCTACTCCAACTAACTGGTTAGCCCCACTAATGCTCTTGTTAGGAATTGGCTTGAACGGTACATCGTCGATACTATACTCGTCTGTTTCTGCCTTCATACCTGCAGCTCGGCGTACTAGAGGTTATGGTTATTTCTATACCACCACGGAAATCGGCGGAACTGTTGCCCCGATCTTTTACGGGCGACTCGCAGACCTATTTGGTCTACGGTTGGCAATGTTGGTGATGGGAGCTATTACTGCCCTGATACTACCTATTAGCCTAGCATTACATAGCCCCTTGAAAGAATACTCCAACACCGAAAACCGAAAGAGTGCGCATTGATGTAAAACGGCTACTATTACTTGTAAGATACACATGACTCAAACACATATTGATAAGCCTTAAAATCATGCGTATTCTCAAAGAGTTCGAATCACTGGATATTCAGGAAAGCTCCGCCGTCACTATTGGAGTTTTCGACGGCGTCCATCTCGGCCACCGTCATCTAATTTCTAAATTGAAGGAAGTTGCGGATCGACAGGACTTGATTTCTATAGTTCTAACATTCAGTAACCATCCTTCATCAGTGCTTAGGTCCGACTTTGAGCCTCAGTATCTAACCGGAATCGCAAAACGGATTAGGCTGATTGAAGAGACAGGCGTTGATCGGGTACTACAATCAACGTTTGATATTGAGCTATCAAAACTTCCTGCGAGTGATTTTATTCAGTTACTACGAGAATCTTTGAAAATGGAAGTGTTGGTAGCTGGGCCTGACTTCGCTATGGGACAAGGCAGGAAAGGTAACATAGCATATCTAGAGAATCTGGGTCGTGAAATCGGCTTCTCATTGAATATAGTCGACCCTCTTGTCAGTTCAACAGGAGAAATAGTTCGCAGCACATCTGTGAGAGACTCCGTTTCTTCAGGAGATGTTGAACGCTCCACTGCACTTTTAGGCCGACCATACTCGATTTCCGGAACCGTTATTAAAGGTGACGGTCGGGGCATCCATTTGGGATTCCCAACTGCCAATCTCGATATGGATCAGGAAAATCTATTACCACTTGATGGTATTTATGCAACATGGGCCGAGGTTAACGGCAAGCTTTATAGGTCCGCAACTAGTATAGGTAACAGGCCCACATTCGAAAATACCAGCCGCTCAATAGAGACGTTCTTGATAGATTTTAATGGGGATTTGTATAACAGTGAATTAAATCTACAATTCGTACGTCGCCTTCGAGACGAGGTAAAATATACGAACGTCGAAGATCTCAAGAACCAGATAAGACTAGATGTCATAGAGACGAAACGCGTACTCGACAAGACCCTATATCAACAATTAATACCCTAGCAAATCACAGAGAGAATTAATGCAATTAGACCGTAAATTAAGGCACCTCATATTAAAGCGTGGTGTCGCTGAGGTGATAATAGAATCGGAACTGGTAAAGTTACTTGAGGGGGATCAACCCCTAAGGCTTAAGATGGGTTTCGATCCCAGTGCCCCAGATCTCCATTTAGGACATGCAGTAGGGCTACGTAAACTCAGGCAACTACAAGAACTCGGCCACAAAGTCATCGTAATAATAGGCGACTGGACCGCACAAATTGGAGACCCTAGCGGCAAGTCTTCTACAAGGCCCATGCTAACAGCAGAGCAGGTTCAGAGCAACGCAGAGACATATCTATCCCAGTTTTTCAAGATTGTTGATCGTGATAGAACCGAAACAAGATTGCAAAGTGACTGGTTCGGTTCTTTTGGACTTAGAGATATAGTAGACCTAACCAGCAGATTCACTGTAGCTCAATTCCTAGCCCGCGACGACTTCTCAAATCGCTTTAAAGAAAACCAGCCAATCGCCATCACCGAACTACTTTACCCTTTGATGCAAGCATATGACTCTATCGCTATAAACTCCGATATCGAATTTGGAGGTACCGATCAGAAATTCAACCTCCTTGTTGGCAGGGACCTGCAACGAATGATGGGAAAGAGACCCCAACAATGTTTTCTAGTCCCTATACTTGTAGGAACCGATGGTATAAGGCGAATGGGTAAGAGCCTCGGCAACTACATCGGGATCGACGAACCACCCAACGACATGTACGGCAAAGTAATGTCTCTTCCAGATATTAGTGCATCTATGGATGATATCTCAGATGCTGGGGGAGAGAAGAACCGATACACAGTAATCGACTATTTCGACTATCTAACAGACATCTCGTCAGATGAAATAGATGAAATGAGACACGGTATGGAAACCGGCACCATCAATCCAATGGAGTTGAAAAAACGTTTGGCTCACGATCTCGTCGCACAGTTTCATGGCAATAAGGTCGCAAATGAGTCACAAATCCATTTCGAACAGACCATTCAGAGAAGACAACTTCCCGATGAAATCCCAACCTACACCATGTCTCCCTCGGTGCAAACTAAGCGTTTAAGCGACTTGATTGTGGAGACTGGTCTTGCCCAAAGCTCAGGAGAAGCACGCCGTCTGGTTGATCAGGGGGCTGTAAGAGTAAACGACGAGAAACTGGAGAAGAACATACCCGCCACCTCGTTGAATGCTGGAGACATCATCCGAGTCGGCCGCCGAAGAATAGTCAAGTTAGAATGACGGTCATCATTCCCCTGTCATCCTCAAGTCAAGACTGGATCCAGCTTGAAGAACACTCGTCCATTTGTCCACAAATAGTTCCGAATTTTTAACTTAATCAAAGAATTTCGTTAACCTACTAAACTGTTGTCCGGAGGAATGCATTGAACCTAAGAATACCTGGACCCATCCCGGTAACTAAAGACATCCTTGAAGCCATGGCCGGGCCTATGATCAACCATCGTGGTCCCCAATTCAAAGAGATTCTGTACCGAGTTACCAACCGTATACAAACCATCTTCGAAACTGATAATGACGTTTATATTCTGACATCCTCTGGCACTGGAGCTATGGAGGCGTCCATCGTAAACACATTATCCCCCGGTGACGAAGTACTTAATCTAAGTATCGGATTTTTTGGCGATCGGTTCGGGGAGATTGCCAGAACCTATGGTGCTTCAGTTACCGAACTAAGCTTCCCTTGGGGAAAGTCAGTTGATGTAGATAGAGTACGAGAAGCTCTTCAATCAAACGCAAATATCAAGGCAGTTTTGGTTACACACAATGAGACCTCGACAGGAGTCACGAACAATCTAGAAGAAATCGCGGCAGTGGTAAAAGGCGATTTCGACAAAATTTTACTGGTAGATGGTATTAGTAGTGTTTGCTCAATCCCTTTAAAGACTGATACTTGGGAATGTGATGTAGTTGCTACAGCATCCCAAAAGGGGTGGATGCTACCTCCTGGACTAGCATTTATCAGCTTCAGTCCACAAGCGTGGGATGCTTATGAAAAATCCTCAATGCCCAAGTATTACTTGGATCTTGGCCAGTACAAAAGATATTTTGAGAAGGGCCAGCCGCCATATACACCCGGGCTATCGACGTTCTTCGCCCTTGACCTCGCTCTAGAGAAGATATCTGTAGAGGGACTCGGTACACTGTTCGAACGACACAAGGCAATAGCACAAATGACCAGGGACGGGATAAAAAGTATAGGACTAGATCTATTTCCTGAAGAAAGTGTCGCATCTGACACAGTAACCGCTGTAAAGATACCTCCCGGTATTTCTGGAACCGACTTGCTCTCAATTCTACGGACCGATTATGACATCGTCCTCGGTGGAGGCCAAGGTCCAGTAGAGGGCCAAATATTCCGTATAGGCCATATGGGAAACGTTGAAGTACAAGAGATACAGGAAGTAGTAGATGCGCTATCAGCCGTGCTAGAAAAAATACGGTAGAGAGTTGAAGTATTCCGGGTTTTAGCTAAGTCTAGTCAGTTGCCGGAGCGGGATTTGATCTAATCTGCTGAACAGGTTCACGCTCGATCGTAGGGGGCTTTCCTAATATATCTTCCAGAACTGGAGCATCGGCTGTTTCGTGTTCCATGAGATATTTGGCCAAATTCATCAGTCTCTCATTGTTCTCGGAGAGGAGAGCCTTTGCCCTAGCGTAAGCAGTACCAATAAGGGCATGCACTTCATCATCTATAGCCTCAGCAACCTTATCACTATAATCACGTTGCTCTGAAATTTCACGTCCAAGGAAAACCAAATCCTCACGTTTTCCAAAAGTGCGGGGACCGAGCCTTCCACTCATACCATAGCGAGTGACCATCGTACGTGCGATGTTGGTAGCAACCTCGAGGTCATTACCAGCACCTGTTGTTATTTCATCTTCACCAAAAATTGCTGCTTCAGCAACACGACCTCCGAGGGCTTCTGCCATCTGATCATTGAACTGGTTAAAAGACCACATATGTCTATCTTCTGTAGGCAAGGATCGCGTGTGTCCTCCTGTAGCACCTCGAGATATGATAGTCACTTTTGCAATAGGATCAGCGTGGGGTAAGAGATGCCCCACGAGAGCATGTCCTGCTTCATGGTAGGCAGTAATCTCCTTTTCCCTTACATTAATAACTCTGGATTTCCGGGCTGGCCCAAGCATAACCCTATCCACAGATTCCACGAATTCATCAAATCCGATTTCTGTCAGTTTACGTCTAGCTGCCAATATAGCAGCCTCGTTTACCAAATTCGCCAAGTCGGCACCGCTAAATCCAGGAGTCAATTTCGCAACTTGTTCCAAATCGATGTCCTCTACCATCGGCTTACCCTTGATATGAACATCCAGAATGGCATGTCGACCCTTGATATCAGGGTTATCTAACATTACCCGGCGGTCAAATCTACCGGGACGCAACAAGGCCGGATCCAAAATATCAGGCCGATTGGTAGCAGCAGTGACGATGACATTTGTACTAGTGTCAAATCCATCCATCTCCACTAGAATTTGATTAAGCGTTTGCTCCCGTTCATCATGTCCTCCACCAAGTCCTGCACCACGATGGCGTCCCACTGCATCAATCTCATCTACGAAAACTATACACGGGGCGTTTCTCTTTGCCTGGTCGAAAAGATCCCTTACTCGAGATGCCCCAACACCTACAAACATCTCTACAAACTCACTCCCGCTAATCGAGAAGAAAGGGACACCGGCTTCACCAGCAACAGCACGGGCTAGCAAAGTCTTGCCCGTTCCAGGAGGACCAACGAGAAGGACACCACGGGGAATCCGAGCACCAAGGCTCAAAAATCTTTCAGGGTACTTGAGAAATTCGACAACTTCTTCGAGTTCCTCCTTTGCTTCATCGGCACCCGCAACATCTTCGAAGCTTACACTGGGCTGATCACCTACAAGCATACGTGCACGGCTTCGCCCAAAGTTAAATGTCTGGCTTGAGTTGCCTTGTGCCTGTCTCAACATGAAAAGTAGAACCGCTCCAAAGAAAATAAGCGGCAAGAAATTTAGGAGTACACCAAACAGGCTGCCAAGACCACTAGATCCCCGAACATCAACACTCAGATTGGCAGAAACTGGATCTACTCCAGCATTTTGCAGCATCTCGATTACACTAGCGCCAACCTCTTTACGAGAGGTAAGAGTCTCTTGTCTCGTAGTGAATACCGTAAGATTGTCGCCATGAACCTCGATAGTCTCTAGCTGACCTCGCTTGGCCATAGAGATGATTTCATCAATCGGGACTTCGCGGGAATTATTTACGTCGGAGAAAAGTGTAAAAAAAATAGCGATAACGGCGACAATTATCAAAAGATAGATAAAGCCGTTACGAAACCAGCGAGAGTTCATCGGATACCCTCCAGTTCAACAGGTGCCCCAACGGCAGGTCGATGGAGGGGAGTGGGGCTACTTAGATATGTTATCACGATTGAGCGAAGGGTGCTCGTCCGTTATCTAAAATGGCTGCAAAATCGCTCAGTCCCATTGACTAAGTACTGATTACAAACATTTTTTCCTATCCTATACTCCCTACCTTGGCCAAGGTTACTTCAGGTATGACTATTAAAAGAGCGATCAGCAAGGAGCATATTCCAATCGTGACAATCCAAGAAGCATATTGCGTAGTTACCCTATCTTTCGACGAATTGAATATGTCTATTATTAAAGCCCCGGCAGCAAACAAGACTCCGGCCACTATACTAGTAAAAAAATATTCCAAGCCAAAAATGGGGGCCATATATAAGGATCCAATGGTCAAGTCAATCAAGCTTGACATTAGAGTAGGCATGTTTATAGCACCCTGATAAAAAGCGAAGAAGCGAAACCAGAGAGGTAGCATCAAACCCAGAAGTATAGGAAGTAAAAGTCCAAAACCGACCCCAAATTGGCCCCAAACAACTATATTTCTGGGACCCCGCTTTGGACGTGGGGTGAATTTAAATGTCGGGAGTCCACCATATAACCAATACGCTATCGGCCCTGTCATAACCGAGCCCGCAAATGCTCCTGCGCTCCCAAAGAACAGTGATGTTCCCAAATCAAGGTGTTCCGGCACACCGGGAAACTGAGTCCTAGATAGGAAATTTACGAGAATCGCACATGCACCGATAGTGGCTCCGTATATTGCCATACAAGCCGCGAAGCGAATCCGCTCCAGATCGTAATCAATCCTTTGCGATTCTTGTTTGGTAGATATATTCTTATCCCCAGTAATGTTCATATTAAAAAACAGATTCTGTTCATTGATACCCACACAGTCTAACACTTGGCCAAACCAATACATGTTGACAGTGGAAGATTTCAGGCTGATAATCGCGATCACTGATTAAATTTATAGGACATTACATGCTAGCTTATATTATCCGGCGTATGATCCTAAGCGTCTTTACCATTTGGGTAATATCTGTCTTCGCTTTCGTTGTCATTGAGCTGCCTCCGGGAGACAAACTGGAGAAATGGTTTGATTACCAGACTACCTGGGGTCAAACGTTTGATCGTGATGCAATCATGGCGTTATCGGAAGAATTCGGCATGAATCAAGCAAAGCATATCCGATACGCAAAATGGATGTGGGGACTCCTGCAGGGCGATCTTGGAATTTCGTTCGTCAGCTGGGACACCCTGACTGCAACCAAAGACGTCATTGGCGACCGACTCTGGCTTACGATAATTCTGACAGCATTCACAATCATTTTCACTTGGACTATGTCGATCCCCATCGGTATCTATTCCGCAATAAGGCAACACTCGATCGGAGATTACCTGGCCACATTCGTGGGGTTTACAGGCTTGGCAGTACCAGACTTCCTGCTTGGCCTTGTACTTATGTACCTTGCCTACGCTTACTTGGGGCAAAGTGTTGGAGGTCTTTTTTCAGCAGATTACATGAATGCACCATGGTCCATGGGCAAAGCCCAGGATCTACTTAAGCACCTGTGGATTCCAGCACTTGTTTTAGGCACTTCTGGTACAGCCAGCCTGATTCGTATTATGAGAAATAATCTTCTGGACGAACTTGGTAAGCCCTACGTGGTTACTGCACGAGCAAAAGGTCTAACACCCTTCAAACTGATCTTGAAATATCCCGTCAGGGTAGCTGTGAACCCACTGGTAAGCACCATCGGATATCTCCTGCCTGCCCTGGTAAGCGGTAGCATAATCGTATCAGTGGTCCTTAGTCTACCCACCATAGGCCCAGTACTCCTTGTTGCAATCCAGATCGAAGATATTTACGTGGCTGGGTATATCGTATTTATTCTCGGCGTTCTAACAGTAGTTGGCACGTTACTCTCGGACATCGCACTGGCAATCGTAGATCCGAGAATTAAACTAACCACATAGACAACCCTGGTACCTTAACTCTTTAAACCCGGCGTCCCATAAAGTCATGGCTACTATTCACTAGTATTTCTTTCAAATATCTTCTGTTTTATCTCAGAACCCAGCATTCTTGTCACAGATATACAGGAAAGGTTGTCCACCTAAGAACCGACGCAGGTTTTCCTTGAATATTTCTTCTCGATCACTCCACATTTCAGGTGTAAGAGCCGACGCATGTGGAGAAATTACAACGTTGTCCATGTCCCAAAGTGGACTATCATCCGGCAAGGGCTCTACTGCAGTCACGTCTAGTCCAATACCAGAGATTTGCCCAGAGACCATTGCTTGTACCAGTGCATTTTCGTCGACAATGCCTCCACGAGAGATAGAGATAACATATGCACCTCGCTTTAACCTTGCAAGCCTAGAAGCATCAATAAGGCCCTCAGTCTCAAAAGTAAATGGGGCAGCAATTATGAACCAATCAGATATAGAGAGCAGTCGGTCCAGTTGATCAAGACCCCAAACGCCATCTACGCAATTTATATTGGTTCTAGGATATTTATCTACAGCATAGACATCCATATCAAAACCCTTGGCTCGTCGTGCTATAGCAATGCCAATATCTCCAAAACCTAAAATCCCCAAAGTACTACGAGACAAATCCACTAATGTACCGTCATACTTGTTAGTCATCCAGTGGTGCTCTCGTTGATCATCCCGCATTTCCCACATACGATGAGCAAGGCTAATGATCATGCCAAACACATGGTCTGCCATGGGATTGGCGTGTGGTCCACGGCAATTAGTTAATACCACATCGCTATCAACTAATTCAGGTAAATCCCTTATCCAATCTACACCCGTTCCTATATGTTGAATCCAACGTAATCGTTTAGCTCCCCTAAGCATTTGGCGAGATAAAGGATGTCCGTAGTAAGCATCAACGTCTCGAATTTGATGTATCTTCTTCTCAGGCGAACCTTCAGCGATGAATTCGACATTCCCAAATTCGGTGACAAGCTGATTCAACAATTTATCCCCGCCCGACCCTATGAGTATCTTCATATCTAACCTCCAGAATCAAATCAAGGCGATTTTAGCAATATCCAACAAACCAACTTCACTCACTGAACTGGCCAATCCAGTTCCAAAGAAAATCGGCGCGTTTTGCATGACCTGGGATCGCGGTATCTATTACACATCTGACACTACGGGTATAAGACCCGATTACCTGTAAATCTGTGCGGTTTTTTGACCACTCCCAGGGGGTTCCATCAGCTGACGTAAAAACTTGTTTAGATAGCTGACGTGTTACCGGCACAGCTTTACGAAATCTCCGAGATTTATTTGAACCACAAAATATCCAAAATCCGTTCCAATACAAAGAAGATTCCATCCCTTTACGTATGTGTGCATTTGCTCCATATCGCCTCAAGATCGCACTGCTTGGCCTTGCAAGTACCCGCTTCAAAACATCAGCTACTTTTATGTATCCGACAAGATAGAATCCAAAATGGCCAAGCAAGCCAACGCCAGATGATTTTTGCAGATCATTTGCTGAGCCAATTTGAGGATCTTTAGACTTGTTAATAGCCGATGCCCCAACCATTCTGGCAAGAAACAAAATATAGTCACCCCGCTGGATTCTTTTTAAAGAAGCTGCTCGGGGACTGTTATCACAATTGTCGCCATACGTAAAAGTGTCGAATTCTGGATCATTATGAGCTGGCCACTCCCAAAGATACCTCGGAACAAAATGACTGATATTCTCCAGAGGGTTGTTAAAGGATCTCAAGTCTCCAAACCTTACAACATGATCTCCCGGAATGTCTTCATTCTCAGGTATAGGTAGAAACTCAAATGAACGGTCTGGAAAAACAGGGCTAGCGAATCTGTGACTGGCATTCGCGCCTACATTTACCAGATAGATACGATCAGCCAAGAGTCAGTCAACCGATACCGTAACAAGATCTGTCAACGATAGCTCGATTTCCTCACTCACCGAAGTATCATCCTCATTATCAAGAGCTGTTTTCAAGGCCGTAATGGAGTCTTCTCCTCCAATTCGACCTAGCGCCCAAGCAGCATGTTCTCTAATAAGTGCATCTCTTGAAAACAGTGCCTCTACCAGGGCTGGAACTGCCAATGGATCCTTAATATTGCCCAAGGCAACACACACATTTCTCTGTAAACCAATTCTCTTTGCCCTTTTTATGGGGCTTTTATTGAATCGTTGCCGGAAACCTTCATCGTCAAGAGCCAAAAGTGGAATCAGTGCAGGGGCACCAAAATCATGGCGTTGTTGGAACGACTGTTCACTGCTGATCGATGACTTACGATTTACCGGACAGACGTCTTGGCAAATGTCACAGCCGAATACCCAGTCCCCTACCAATGATCTGAGCTCTCTGGGAATAGAACCCCGTAGTTCAATTGTTAAGAACGAGATACATCGGCGATTATCTATGACATACGGGGCAACAATTGCCCCAGTTGGGCATTCATCTATACACAATACGCAATCACCACAATTCTTGGAAAGTGGACTATCAGGCTTCAATTCCAAGTCGGTGATCACCTGGCTTAGAAATATCCAAGAACCATGACTCTGCGTCAAAATATTGGTGTTTTTGCCAAACCATCCAAGGCCCGCGCGCTCCGCTGCAGCTCGGTCGTTCATAGGCCCATCGTCAACAAAAGTCCGTGTGCGAACAGGCTTACCTACCAACTTTGGCAGACCATCCACGAACAACCTCAGCTTTTCTTTAATAACACCATGATAATCATCACCCCAGGCATAGCGTGCAATCCTACCGGTAGGCCCAGGTTGGCCCGGCGACGGGTCACCCGTTTGATAACTGATGGCAAGCGACACTATCGATTTAGCATCTTTGAGTAAAAGACTGGGATTATTGGCCTTGTGAACCCGTTCTTCCGTGTACCAAGGAAGACCATCCATCAACCCCATACGGATACGGTCTATAGCAGCACTCTCGTCCCGTATAAAAGGATCGGCATTTGCGAACCCAACCAGGTCGAACCCCTGTCTCTTACCATGATTTCTTATGGTATCTTCGATTGATTTCATCAGGATATAGTGTATACCCTACGCAATCGGGACTGTATCGTGTACCCTGTCTCACAATAAGGAGATAGCTATGACTACTTACCGGGTCGGAATTATTGGTCTGGGACGAATGGGATCCACGATCGACGACGAATTCGATGATCTTGAGGAATGGCGGAGCCCTACAGCTATAGCGGCTGCTTGCTCAGTAAGTGACCGTTTGGAGGTCGTTGCAGGTGCTGATCTTCTTCCAGAACGACGAGAGGCCTTCACCAAGAAATGGGGTGTATCAGCCTTATACGAAGACTACATGGAAATGATCGCGTCGGAATCACTAGACCTTGTAGCTATTTGCACTGTGGCTACTACTGCCCTAAAACCCGCCCGAACTGCACCAAATACCGGGTTCAGAGGTGATGCCCATGCTGATCTTACAATAGCCGTTGCCAACGCTGGCGTACCAATGGTTTTCTGTGAAAAGGCAATGTCCTGTTCAATGGACAAGGCTGATGCCGCGAGAGAAGCGTGTCACAACAATGGAACACTGTATAACACTGGTCTTCTAAGACGGTTCAATAACCAAAATCACATGATCCGTGGACTAATAGACGCTGGTGAAATTGGTGAAGTAAGAGGTTCTGTGATACTCACCAAGTCGAGCTTGTTGCATGGTCACATACACTCTATAGACACCCTTTCATACCTGCTTGGTGACCCAGAAGTGAAGGCTGTAAGAGGAGATTTATTGCCACGAGACACAAAGATTGATAACAACTGGCTCGGTCACGATCCTATTGCAACATTCGAAATTGAGTACGAAAATGGGCTGATGGCTTCATCCATCCCATTTCAAGGTACATGGGAATTTGAAATATTTGGTGAATCAGGATCTATCAGGTCGATGAACGATGGACAAGAAGTACAGCTTCGGACAAAGAACTCTCGAGGAAAATGGTGGGATGTCGCTCCTGACCCTACTGTGAAACCACAAAGCAGCGTGGTCTATCTTCTCGAGGACTTGGTTAACGCCCACGAATCTGGGGGTACACCGCTAGGAAATATCGATATCACCCACAGGGTCACAGAAACTTGTCTGGCAATTGCCGAGAGTCACATGAATGGCGGGACGTGGATAGAATTACCAATGCGGGAACGTGATCTTTACGTATTCCACGTATAGGTGGACGCCACTTATTCTTTGACTAAAACAGGTTAGTCTTCCTAAATACATCACCACAATCGAAGTATTTTCTTTTTGATACGTGTCACCGTTGTAGTTATATGTATCAGAGGACTCATACGGCGTCCCACAATAGTACCCTCTGAAAGTGCCCGTTTAAAATCTTGTGGGCTACCGTCAAACTCTGGCATTTCGATATATGTCCTGCCTAACTCGATTGTAGTGTGGGCATCGCTGACTCCAGACATGAGAAGACCATGTTCTTTGGCAAATGCCTCGGCTTTCAAGTCGTCCGAGTTTAAATTATTTCGTGAATTGAATACCTCAACAATATCAGCCAGTTTGGCGATTTGATCTAACGCATTCTTACTTATAACTTCACGTCTAAACCGATCAAATGGGTGGGGCAACGAGACCAATCCTCCTTGATCTTTGATTCTTTTAACCGTCTCTAGAGGCTGAAGCCCAGGAGGTATAGTTTCGTGTAAAAAAAGACCCGTTATCTCACCTTCTGCGGTACCGATTTCCTCTCCGATGATAACGGGGAAGGACGCGATCTCGCGAACTGCTACTCCGCCTTCGATCGTGTTGTGATCCGTTACCGCGATCAGATCCAATCCTACGTCCATACATCTATCAACCAAACTTCTCGGTGTCATTTCTGAATCAGGTGAGAATGAGGTATGCATATGTAAGTCAGCTCTTATTATTGTCACTCCTCTTCAGCAAAGCCTTGGTCCAGAAACTGCATCTGGTCACCATAGGCAGTCTGGATTTGCGTTATCTTCAGTTCGGTTGCCCCGAGCATTTCATTGCATACTCGGGCCAATTCCATTCCAGTTTCGTAGAGACTCGTGGCTTTTTCCAGGGGAAGATCTCCGGCTTCAAGTGCCCTTACCGTCTCGTCCAATTTGGTCATGGCCTGCTCGAAAGTCAGTTTGTCTATGTCTTCATCATGCGGAGAATCAAGATTGTCATTCATTTGTTTATATGAAACACATAATATCCATCAATTGACCTTATCTGGCAATCAACTGACTAACTGTCCAGTTTTTCTAGCAGCATAAATCTGATCAACTTAGAGTATAGATCTCCTATCTCCTCTGGGCTATCCAGGTAATGCATCATGCTAAACCATTTGTGACACCATCGAGGTGTCACTCAGTTGGTGCTGGGTGGCTATCAACTACCTCTCCCTCAACAGAGCCGCGCTTCAGTGTCACATGGAAACGGTCTGAAGGGACCAATTTGGAAGCGTCACTCACGATGTTGCCAGTATCCGATGACCGTACTATAGCATAGCCCCGGCGCAAGGTATCTGACGGGCTTAGAGCTTTTAGACGCAGTTCCATAGATCTCGCTCGCTCCGACCGGATTTCAATGTCTCGGACCATATATTTAGTAGCATTCTCCAGTAACTGGTCTATTCTCTGGCGAAAACTATCGACATCAGGACATTCCCGCTCACATCGTGTTTGTAGATCAGAAACTCTATTACTCGCATCTCCAAACCCACCAACTATATATGAAGTCATTTGTTGTTGATATATTCCAACTGAAGCTGCTATATCCCGAATATCTGGTACAGCTAATTCGGCAGCTACTGACGGAGTAGGAGCCCTGAGATCCGCAGTGAGATCAACAATGGTCTGGTCAGTTTCATGGCCAATAGCGCTGATGACAGGTACTTTACTGGAGAAAACAATCCTGGCTACCCCTTCCTCATTAAAAGCTGCTAGATCCTCATGAGAACCTCCTCCTCGTGCTAATATAACCACATCCACCCCACCGATCCTATCCAACGCTCTAAACGCATCCTGAATCGTACTTGTGGCTTGGTCTCCTTGAACCGCTGAAGGAGCAAGAACCAACTCAGACACAGGATACCGCCTTTCCACCACAGTTCGAATATCATGCCATACAGAACCAGTGGGAGATGTAATTACCCCTATACGTCTTGGGTACGGCGGAACCGGTCGCTTGCGAGAATGATCGAACAAACCTTCAGCCTCCAGCTTTAGCTTGAGTTGTTCGAGTTTAAGTTCATATTCACCCATACCTTCAGGCTGAACTTGGTCAACTATGATTTGGAGATCGCCACGCTGTTCATATATAGCAACCTGGCCGTGGGCTATAACTGCAGTCCCGTTAGAAAGCAATTCAGATCCACGAGACTTGTTTCGAAACATCGCGCACCTAATAGTCGCACGTGAGTCACGAAGAGTGTAATAGCAGTTGCCCGAACTTGGTCGTGCTAGATTTTGAACTTCTCCTTCGATCCATACATCGTTAAGAAAAAAATCGTTTCCAATCATTTCGCGGATGTAGTTCGTCAATTGTGAGACGTGGTATATAGCCAATTCAGGCCCTCGATAGATATTCACCCGTGCGGGTGTCGACCTTTAATATGTCACCTTCACTGACAAACAAAGGAACATTGATCATCAGGCCGGTCTCAACCGTGATGGGTTTTGTACCTCCCTGTGCGGTATCTCCCTTGTGTCCAGGTGGAGCTTCTGTAACCTTAAGCTCAACCGTGATGGGCATATCTACGGCAATTGGTTGACTGTCGTAAAATACGACGTCGACATTGGTTTGTTCGACTAAGTATGGCAGTGAATCTTGGATTTGTTCGGACGACAGTGGAAACTGCTCATACGTATCGTTGTCCATAAAATAGTAGAGACCTTCGTCCTCATATATATACTGGGCAGTCCGTCTCTCAACCGCTGCAGGGGTGAATTTCACATCATACCCTTGAAAGGATCTATCCAAAACCTTTCCAGTCCTCAGGGACCTGAATCTCACCTGCATAACCGGAGCCCTTTGTTGCATTTTGTGGGATTTGTATTCAACAACTACGTATGGTTCACCTTCGATCTCTACAGGCAATCCTTTTCTCAATTCGCCAAAAGTAATGGTCATTCTTTTTCTAATCTCCTGGTTATTTTAGGAAAATCACAATCTGGATATTATGCCCTGATTCCACCTCGTTCAGTAAGATATCTCATACGGCATTTCTATAGAGTGAATATGAAATATCCAGGTACATCTTCGAGCCATCAGGTTATTAAAGTAGATTCTATATTTCTATCCAGTTCCATAGACATTAGTCCTGAATTTACTTGTACCCAACATCGATCTCAATAGCGTTGATAACAATTGGATCTCCACTAGTAGAGTCGAGCCAAACCCTTATAGTGTTTTCACCATTCATCAGCCACGCCGGATCTAGGGCATATTGTTGAGTCAGTCCTTCCTGAACTTCATCCTTTATCAAGGCCGGATATTGGACCCAGAAAGTAGCTGGGATTTTCTTTCTCCGCCACTTAGATATCTGCACAGCGGCGTTCGGGGGTAGAATATTTCCATTCAATTCTACTCCCAATATGCCAGGTGGAGCTGAATTTTGTTCAAGATGGAGCCTCAAACTACATTCATCCAGAGACCCATCAATCAATGAAGATGATATGTCATCCGCAATACTTATTTTGAATTTTGGGCCCGGCGAGATGTTCCCAAGACAATCTGGAAGTAAGCTCACCGGCAATTGCGTGACAGGGCTTGAGTATTTGAAAGCTATACTATGTCCACTGGTACCTTCATAAGATCTTGGTCGAACTAGTTCATACCGCTTGTCGAGCTTAGAAAGTCCCTCCGGATCAGATAATTCCAATGCTGCCTGCCGATTCCAATCTAGAGACATAGTATAGAAATTGTACAAATATACGCCTGCAGCACCAGCATTGCGCCATAGGCTAGCCGCAGCCCTCAAATTTCTTTGATCAGCCATAACTGTGGCTTCGATACACCCATAAACTGCACATTCCGTGCCAGACGCAGCAGCTACAAACTCTCCAATCGGCGTTTCAAAAGGTATAAATCCCCCACCTACCACCACAATATCGACTAGTCTTTCTGAAATCCAATCCCCTACGTCAAGGCCGATTCTCATCGAATCGTATAGTGTAGGAGGTACCCTGACAGCAAGTTTCAAGGGCTTGCCACGTTCCCTACTTAGTTCATCTAGACGTCTACGCGTATCGCTGATCAATCCGGTGATAAGGTGCCTGTGACCAAAGGCTTCATCGATCCTGAAGAAAGCAGGATGGCGCATAAAATCCAGTTCTACCCCATCGACATCGAAGCGCTCTACAACTTCGAAAATGATAGACAACCTATGCTCACGCACTTTCGAGAATGAAAAATCCAATCCTGTTCGGATGCCCCACTCTAACGTCCCTTCTGAAATAGATTCGTCTGGTCGTCCAATCAATAACTGGGGATTTTCTCTCCTAAAGCGTCCGTATGCAGGGTGTCTAACATCCATATCATAATGACTGTTCATCCTTATCCTAGGGAAAAAGGGTAGCCCTGCCTTACGGGTAAGTTGCGTCAACGCAGTCATCGGACCGCCAACTTCATCTATCAATCCACGGATATTCTGAGCAATGCGAGGCATAACCCCGGGCGTAGGTGAATGCACGAAGGACCGGAGATTATCATCGAATGAAGTTCGGTCGGCCCCAAAAATCTCTCCTTGTTGAGTCTCAAATTGGTATACCTCATGGTCACCAATACTCCACCAAAACGAACCGCCCGTGCCTGCATAGCCATCGATCATCTTGGCACGTATGTCATCTACAGTTACAGGCGTATGGCTCGCGCTCAAAATCCAGCCATCATCAGTGAATATGATAGGTGGAGCTTCGTCTTTTCTATCCACTCCCTTACCTCTTTTCAAATCAAATTTTCTTTCATACTAACTCTTTGAAATGATCGGCTTATTAAACCACCATGGCAAGCTTTCGATAAATTGAGTTTATGGATCAAGAAAACCATTTCCTACCAAAGCTTGGGTTTGACACATTTTTTTTATACTCATAGACTTGGCTTTGAAAAGTCTATCTATGGAGACAACATGGGATTCAATCTCCTGATTTTCCCAACAGAAGGTCCGGGCCAGCCCCGTGTGCACGAGACCAACGATTGGCATAGTAGATTAGAGCAAATCATACCCGACATAACTATTAGTGTTGCTGACTCGATGGGCGAGGCGTTGGAATTAATAGGCGAGGCTGACGCGGCTTATGGAAATATAAACCCCGAACTTTTCTCAAAGGCAGAGAAGCTCAGGTGGGTGGCCTGCCCTCAAGCAGGCCCTCCAGCGGGTTATTACCACCAGTCCCTTATCAACAGTGATGTAATCGTCACGAACGTTCGTGGTATCTACAATGACTACATTAGTTCCCACATTCTCGCACTGTTACTAGCATTCGCAAAAGCCCTCCCAACCTACTACCAAGCACAACAGAAACAGGAATGGATACCAGACCAAGGACACGTTTATCTACCTGACTCCACTATCTTGATAACAGGCGTTGGGGGAATTGGGTCGGAAACTGCCAGGCTATGTGGAGAACTAGGCATGACTGTCCTAGGAATGGATGTCCGAGTCAAGGAACCCCCAAAAGGAGTTTCCTCGTTACATGGACCGCGAGATCTGCACAAGTTACTTCCAATGGCAAATTTCATCGTATCAACATTGCCGGAAACACCAGACACACAGGGAATGTTCGGCTCCAAAGAGTTCGGCCTGATGAAATCTTCAGCATACTTCATCAACATCGGTCGAGGTGCAACGGTAAAATTGGACGCCTTAAATCATGCCCTCAGGTCCGGCGAGATAGCGGGTGCTGCACTTGATGTGTTCGAAATTGAACCCCTCCCGGTAGGACACCCACTGTGGACCGCACCAAATATGCTTATCACGCCACACGTCGCAGCAGCTTCCGGAATTAACTTGGACGATCGGCGTACCGAACTCTTCTTAGATAACTGTCTCCGGTTCAACGAAGGGAGAAGCCTCAGAAACGTGGTCGACAAATCAAATTGGTTTTAGTGTGAAGCGCCCCCGGCGGGACTCGAACCCGCGCACCCGGCTCCGGAGGCCGGTGCTCTATCCGCTGAGCTACAGGGGCAACAAAACCAGAATATCCTACATAACCCCTACCGTCCATCATGACGGGAAAGGCTGGTTTACATGATCGGGTACATCGTCAGACGAGTGATAATGGCCGTATTCACAGTCTGGACAATAACTATACTAGCTTTTTTTATCATCCAGTTACCGGAAGGCGATACTGTCACTAAGTACTTAGATGATCTTATGACCAGAGGGGATCCAGTCTCCATGGAGATTGTCGACAATCTCAGGGAATACTTCGGTCTCAACCAACCAATGCATGTCCGTTATTACAAATGGGTCACCAACATGCTCCAAGGCGACTTGGGATTTTCGTACCGATACTTCTGTGGAGGAGCAAGGGAAAAGCTCGTCAAGGAGTTGATTGGAGAACGTATCCAGATGACCGTTGTTCTAACTGGATTCACTATACTCGTGACATGGACATTTGCAATACCAGTAGGAATTTACTCGGCCGTACGCCAACACTCGGTCGGGGATTATTTTTTCACATTCATCGGTTTTAGCGGTCTAGCGGTACCAGACTTTTTACTAGGCTTGGTATTGATGTATATGGCATTCGCATACTTCAATCAAAGCGTCGGTGGATTAAATTCCGCCGATTATATAAATGAACCGTGGAATCTGGACCGAATCCTAGACCTACTCAATCATCTTTGGATCCCGGCAATTGTACTCGGCACCTCCGGCACCGCAAGCCTGATTAGAATCATGCGCAATAATCTGTTAGACGAACTCAGCAGGCCCTATGTTGTGACAGCAAGCGCAAAAGGAATGACTCCTTGGAAACTCATCCTCAAATACCCGGTCCGTGTGGCAATAAATCCTTTGGTGAGTACAGTAGGCTATCTGTTACCAACACTAGTTAGCGGAAGCGTTATAGTGTCTGTAGTTTTAAGCCTGCCAACCCTTGGGCCTGTCTTGCTGAATTCCATGATCCAGCAAGACGTTTATACTGCAGGGTTTATAGTTCTAATGTTGGGGATTCTCACGATCATAGGCACACTACTATCCGACCTACTCCTGGCTGTCGTCGATCCTAGGATCAAATACACATGACATCCCGATAATATTTGGGATTACTGACCTTATATTGAAATTATATTTGTAAATATACCTAGAGGTAGGTCTGAACGGGGACTTGACAACCAGAATGTAGCCACCATATGATAGGGCTGCTTTACGAGCTGATATGTTGGCTTGTAAAAATACTAGTGTTAAGGACCTACAAAATTACTAGGTCCATAAATAATGAGTTCTTCAGAGAGGGGTCTCATGAGGAAAAGCCGAATTTCAAGTAGTTTTTTGCTTTCGATCGTAGCGGGATTAACTTCAATCCTTCTCCTTGCAGCCTGTACTGGTCCTGCAGGGACTTCGGGAGAACCTGGACTTCCTGGGCTTCCAGGTAACCCAGGCAACCCTGGTCCTAGCGGTCCACAAGGTATCCAAGGTAACCCAGGAGAGCCTGGTCTACCAGGTAACCCAGGTCTACCAGGACCAAAGGGTGATACAGGAGCCGCAGGTACTCCAGGTGTTTCACCTGAAGCAAACGTTGCTATAAGCTCCGCAAATGTTTACCTCAACGATGAAGTTTGGGTTTCTGGATCAGGATTCCGGCAGTTTGAGCCTGTGATCCTATACTTTGACCTGGGAGGCGGTAAAGAGCCAAATCTTGGTTTCGTAGATGCCAACCGGGGTGGAGCATTCAAGACACGCATCAAGAGTCTCATTGCTCTCAAGGGAGTTTCAAAGCACTCCGGCCTGCTAGTAGAAGAGGCAATTGTGACCTTGAAGGCTGATGGTGCAGACGGAAGTGCGGCCAGCACACCTGTACACGTTCATGGAGCCGAAAGGCCCGTTCCAGTAGTGGGTCCTGAGCCTGGTGTAGCGCCAAGCCTCATCGCGGGCGCAATAGCTCAAGGTGGACAGCTTGACGTTTGGGCAGGCGGATTCAATCCCCACGAAAGAGTAACTCTTACCGTGGTAACCGGTGTTGGCGAAGGTATCCGTGGAGGCAAAGTAGTTCCTGGTGCTGGTGATCCCAAGAGGAAGCCAATCGGTCAAGCTCAAGCCAACGACAAGGGTGTAGCCTTAGTAGACTTGAAAATCCAGTGCGCTGAGAGTGGCTGTGCTCTGGACCCAGGAGCATATACTCTTGAAGCATATGGTTCTGAAGGATCAGTAGCAACTACCATTCTTGTAGTGACTGAACCTAAGTAGTACTGAAAATTTAGATATGTAAAAAGGGCCCCGCCACTTGGCGGGGCCCTTTTTAGTTTGGTAACCATTGATAGTCCTATTCAAAAATCGACTAGACTACACTTCAACACTGCAGTTTTTATATAATTGTATCCATAGATATTGGTGATACGAATGACACCTATTGAACCAGAAACCAATCATGGAAAGACAATCCGGGAACTAGGCGACGGCCTGATCCTCAGACATGGCATGCCCAAAGACAAGGAACAACTCGCGGAATTTAACTCTTCTGTTAACAGCACCTCGTCATATCCAGACAAGTCGATATACCACTGGACTTTAGACATGATGAGTGGAGATCTACCTAACATTGGGCCTTCTGACTTCACAATAGTCGAAGATCAGAATACCGGACGTATCGTATCTACTCTCAACTTGATATCTCAAACATGGCAATACGCCGGTATAAAATTAGGAGCAGGTCGTATTGAACTAGTAGGCACCCATCCTGACTACAGGAGAAAAGGATTGGTCCGCGCCCAAATGGAGGTAGCACACCAATGGAGTGCCCAACGTGGCGAACACATTATGGGTATCACTGGAATACCTTGGTACTATAGGCAATTCGGGTACGAGATGGCCTTGGATCACCTAGGAGGACGGGCAGGATATCCTCTAAATGTGCCGACATTACCAGAAAATGTAAAAGAAGAATATTCGATCAGGCCTGCTAACTCCGAAGACATACCTTTCTTAACCAAAACTTACCAAGCCGCAACACAACGCTATCTTGTCTCATGTGTAAGAGACGAATCCATATGGCACTATGAGCTCTACTCACGTAGCAAAAATTCCCCACATCGGTACGAAATCAGAGTCATCGAATCAACTAGACAACAACCGGTTGGATTACTAGTACATTCAGAACCAACCCAAGACGGATCTATATCGATGCAGGTGTACGAGCTAGTTCGCGGCGAATCATGGTTAGCAGTAACCCCCGCAGTGATTCGTTACCTCAAGGCTTACGTAGATGCAACCATTGACAGTCATATGACTTCATTTCAATTTGATCTCGGTAGATTACATCCCGCGTTTCAAGTGGCAAAAACGTGGCTCCCTTCAAAAAACTCCCCCTATTCGTGGTATATGCGTGTCCCGAATATACCCGACTTTATTTCTCATATCGGCCCAGTCTTAGAACATCGTCTTGAAGATTCGGTTGCAGCCGGATATACAGGTGACCTAAAACTTAACTTCGTAGGCAATGGACTCAAGCTAACCTTCATAGGCGGACGACTAGCGTCTTCAGAAAGCTGGAAGCCCACTCAACTTGATAGCCGACTTGGGGCTATAGAACGGGATGCTCTATTTCCATCACTAACCTTCTTACAGCTATTGTTTGGATTTAGGAATCTAGCCGAATTAGAATATGCCTATCCTGACCTAAGGATAAGTTCTGACAAGTCCCGGGAAATACTCAATGCTCTTTTCCCAAAGCAAGTATCCCGGGTTTGGGGAATTGAGTAGTGAGATGTTCTGGATTCTCTATTTAACAATTCTGGGTGCGCTAACCATCATAGTACTTACTGTGTTAAGCAAACGGTTACCACGTGACCACAATGTGACACGCATATCGTACTTCAATCGATCACCGGCAGAAATTTGGAGGACGATTTCCGACTTCTCATCGCAAGTAGAATGGCGCCGCGACCTCGAATCAGCAGAGCGCCTTCCCCCAAGGTCTGGCCGGGAATTATGGATAGAAACTGACAAGCGTGGCCAACGGTTGGTACTGGAAACAATTGAGACGATACCTCATCGTCGCCTAGTTCGAAGAGTCGCTGATAATAATCCGGAATTTAGTAAAACCTGGGCCATCGATATAAGAGAGGTTGGCGAAGTAACTGCATTTTCGATTACGGAATCAGGCCAGATCAACAATCCATTTTTCAGGTTCTTATCGAAATTCATAATCGGACAGAAAACGACTACTGATAGATACTTGATTGCACTTGGCAACAAACTCGGTGTCGATGTGACAATAACTGATGGGTGAGTCAAATTATCCGTTCATCAAGCCAACAACATATGTCCTGAACTCAACAATGTATAAATCTTACTCCTTACAATCATTTTTCCATTACAATTAGACTACATATAGGAGGCTAGGCTGATGGGCGCACCTAACGGCCCGAAAAATTTAGTAGATTTCATGAAATCGGCTTGGGCCGAATCCGGAGATCTGGAGGGACTTGGCTCGGTTATCACGGCAATTGCCAACGGTGCAAAGAAAGTACATGAGCAAGTCCAAAGAGCAGCCATTGGCGGAGCTTTGGGAACTACTGGTGAAACCAATGTGCACGGTGAGATGGTACAACACCTTGACTCAGCAGGATCAGATATATTCGTGGAAATACTTCGGAAAAGTGGTAATATCGCCGCTATCGGTAGTGAAGAGATCGAAGGAGTCGAAGTAGTCGGTTCTGGAAAGACTAATCGGTATGTCGTTCAAATGGATCCAGTCGACGGATCGTCCAACATTGATGTCGCAGTCACGATTGGGTCAATATTTGGAATATGGCATCGAGATCCAGGAGAAGCAGTAAAAGAGTCTCTTCTACTAAAACCCGGCAATGAGCAAGTGGCAGCAGCTTATGTAGTATATGGATCAAGTACGATACTGGTTACAGCAACACCAAGTGATGTTAACGGCTTCACACTTGACTCAATCACAGGCGAATTTGTACTAACCCACCCTTCTATAGTAATTCCAGACAAATGCGAATATTACAGTACCAACGAAGGAAACTATAAAAAACTAGACTCGGCTACACAAAAAGCGATTTCGAGACTTCGCGAGAATCATTCGCTGAGATACGTTGGATCCCTAGTAGCAGACTTTCACCGCAACCTCCTCAAGGGGGGCATTTTCTTATATCCTGGCGAAGTAAATAGTCCAGAAGGCAAGCTACGCCTGATGTATGAGGCAAATCCACTAGGCTACATTGCTGAACAGGCCGGGGGCGCAGCTTTTTCGTCCAAAGAACGAATCCTGGATATCCAACCAACTGCACGGCATCAGCGAATTCCGTTAATACTAGGCAACAAGCAACAAGTCGAAGAGACGATCTCAACTATCAAACGCAACTGACCCGTTAGCCAATACAAGGAGAATTAATGTGGACATTCAAATACTCCAAGATACTGCTCAGGCCATGGTCGAGCCAGGTAAGGGAATACTAGCAGCCGATGAGAGTTCAGGCACTATCAAGAAAAGATTCGACAGCATAGGCGTCGAATCTACAGAGCAGAACCGGCGAGACTACCGGGAGATGCTCTTTCGAACGCAAGATGTGGGAAAGTATATTAGTGGAGTAATCCTATACGATGAGACATTACGGCAAGACGGAGAAGATGGTACACCACTCGTAGAAGTCATTCGCACACAAGGTATGATCCCTGGAATCAAGGTAGATAAAAGTGGTCACCAGTTAGCTGGAGCAACGGGTGAACAAGTCACCGAAGGTCTAGATGGCCTACGAGAAAGACTGGAAGAATACGCCAAATTGGGCGCACGATTCACAAAATGGCGTGGCATCTATGCAATTGGAGAAGGAATCCCAAGCCGGTACTGTTCGGAAGCCAATGCCCATGGCCTCGCACGATTCGCTGCACTAAGCCAAGAGGCTAATCTCGTCCCTATGGTAGAACCAGAGGTATTGATGGATGGAGATCATGACATAGATACCTGCTTTGAGATAACTGAGTCGGTATTAAGGGAAATGTATTACCAACTCGGCACCCACAGGGTAGTCCTAGAAGGAACTATACTCAAAACGAACATGATCCTCTCGGGAAAGGAAGCAGCCAACCGAGCCAGACCAGAAGAAGTAGCAAAAAAAACAGTGGATTGCTTAAAACGTACCGTCCCTTCTTCCGTACCGGGTATAGCCTTCCTGTCTGGAGGCCAAGGAGATGAAGAGTCTACAGTGAATCTTGACGCCATCAATCGGTACGCCAGAAATATTGGAGTTCCATGGGAATTGAGCTTTTCTTACGGCCGTGGCCTCCAGGCTGCACCACTTGGGGCATGGGCCGGAGATATGACAAATAAGGAGGGTGTTCAGCAAGCATTCCACCACAGGGCATACGTGACTGCCGCCGCTCGACGAGGTGCCTACGAACCCACTATGGAGAATAAAGCGGCGACTATATAGCCGCGAACACCGTAATTGATACCAAGCAATAGCAAGCGCGAATGGGAAGAGCGCACACTCGATCCATTAAAACTACGCTTCAAAGAACGTCGCGAGTCTTTTGAATCCGATTCGGGACTAGAGATAGATACTGTCTACGGTCCGGAAGATAAAGACGACTCCGACCTGAATGCCGACATAGGCTACCCTGGAGAATATCCATTTACGCGTGGCGTACAGCCAAACGCATATCGTGGTCGTATATGGACAATGCGCCAGTACTCCGGACTAACCTCTCCTGCTGAATCCAATCGCAGGTACAGATATCTGATGGACCAAGGCCAAACTGGCCTTAGTGTTGCATTTGATCTACCTACGCAAATGGGTTACGACTCTGATCATCCTTTGGCAGCTGGGGAAGTAGGCCGAGCTGGCGTGCCGATAAGTAGCCTCACAGATATGGAATCCTTGTTCAACGGCATACCACTGGACAAAGTAAGTACTTCTATGACCATCAACGCAACAGCGTCGATCCTATTGGCCCTTTACATTGCCGTGGGAAAGAAGCAAGGTATCGATCCTACAAAGCTAAACGGTACGCTTCAAAACGACATTCTCAAGGAATACATAGCCCGTGGAACCTATATTTACCCCCCTTCCCCATCTATGCGTCTCGTGACAGACGTTTTTCAATACTGTAGTAAAGAGATCCCTCTATGGAACACGATTAGCATCAGTGGATACCACATGCGAGAAGCAGGTGCTACAGCTATACAAGAGCTAGCTTTTACTTTCAGTAACGCCATATCATACGTACAATCAGCGGTAGATTCGGGTCTCGATATTGACGATTTTGCAGGTCGGATTTCGTTCTTCTTCGTTGCTCAAAGTAACCTTCTAGAAGAGATTGCTAAATTTCGAGCGGCACGTAGAATGTGGGCACGAATTATGCGAGAGCGTTTCGCCGCAAAGAAACCCAGATCATGGATGCTAAGATTCCACACCCAAACGGCCGGAGTTTCTCTGACCGCCCAACAACCCGAAAATAACGTAGTTCGCACGACTGTGCAAGCCCTCGCAGCTGTTCTTGGAGGCACACAATCATTACATGTTAACTCTAAAGATGAGGCCTTGGCATTACCTACGGAAGAAGCAGTTCAGCTATCACTTAGAACCCAGCAAATACTAGCCCACGAGAGTGGTGTTACAGAGACCGTAGACCCTCTTGCGGGTTCCTACTACGTGGAAAACCTCACCGATAGAATTGAAACAGCGGCCTTAGAATACATTTCCGAGATAGATCGGCTAGGCGGCGCGGTTTCAGCACTGGATCACGGTTACCAGATGAGCGAAATACACAACAGTGCCTTCGAGCTACAACAACGCATCGAAGAAGGTGATCGGGTAGTAGTTGGAGTTAACAAATTCCGTACCGATGACCCACCAATCGAAAAGCTTCAAGGTATCGATCCAAACGAGACCACACTACAAGTTGATGGAGTGAAGAAATTACGTCACCAGAGGGACGGAGAAGTTACCCGATCTACCCTAGAAAGATTGGGGGATATCGCGCGCGGATCTGAAAATACTCTGCCCGCAATAATCGAGTGTGTCGAAGCGTACGCAACTGTTGGGGAAATCGCTGACGTATTCCGCAATGTATTTGGAGAGCAACGGGAGATGGGTGGAATCTAGCTATTTTCTATCTATAATCAGCATTTCACCTAGAGATAATCCATTCCACCAGGGAGTCATGCCATCCCCATCAGCCGTGCCCAAAACCCAAAGATGTCCCTTCTTTAAACTCGGCTAACAATTCATACTTTCCTCAATCCTTAGAAAACATCCATGAAACTAGATAAGTCATCCAGTTTGACATTTCGTGTGACCTGACCATAAACTCGCGCCATCCTTGAACGTTCCCACAAAGGAGTCCCCAGTTGGTTAAGATGCAGCAACTCGAAAAACTCGACGGAGTTGGCAACGTACAAATGGTAGAGGCTGAAATACCAGTACCCGGACCAGACGAAGTTCTACTCAAAGTTAGGCGAAGCTTGATCAGCCGAGGCTCGGAACTGTTCCGTAGATATGTTATGCCAGAGGCTCTGCCTCCAAGCATGATGGGTTATTCCGACTCAGGCGATGTGATCAATTTAGGGAGCAAGGTGAAAGAAGTTAAGCCAGGAGATAGATCCAACGTCGGAGGACCCCACGCCCAATACGTTGTAGGAAATCATGAACACATACCACCTTCCCTAGACTATGAATCAGCTACATTTATCGGCCTTGCGACCAGCGCAACAATGTGGGCTCGTTCCACACCAATTAATCCTGGCGATGTGGTTGTTGTATTAGGCCAAGGGATCGTCGGTAATCTCTATATGCAAGTGGTCCGTGAAAGAGATCCTGGAAAGGTAATCACGGTAGATGCAACAAAACTACGTTGCCAAATTTCAAAAGATAGCGGTGCAGATATCGTGATCAACGTATCTGAAACAGACTCGGTAAAGGCGGTCATGGATCTAACTAACGGAAAAGGCGCTGATGTCGTGGTGGAATGCGTCGGCGGCAACGCAGGACTCAAGTCATTTGAACAGGCCCAGCGGATGATGAAGAAAGACGGCATCCTCCACCTCATATCAAAATACCAGGGGGCCAAGGAGGCTGGTGACGGCCTCCTTCCACTAGATTCTGGCATATTCATGGACAAGCTACTGATTGCCGGGGTACGAGTCGAAGGGGATCGATCTATTCACCGCACAGACGCAGCTAACATGTTAGTCAACGGTTTCATAAAGGTAGGTCCGATGGTCACTCACCGACTACCCTGGCAGGAAACTGCTGAAGCCTACCATATGTTATTCAACAAGCCCGATGAGGCCTTAGCAGTCATCCTAAACTGGGATTTATGATCAACTGGCAATCGATAATCCCCCTATAAACCAGGCTATCTCTACTAAGCCTTAAACCTGGGTTTCCTAGGATCACGATCCCGAAGAAGGTATATTTTACTTTCTTTGAGAGGTATATCAACTCGAGCACCTCCACGCTGGTGAGACTCAATGCTAGCAAATATGAGTTCAGTACTAGCATGGGCAGACCTGACCCCACCTACTGGAGACTGACCCGTATCGAGAGAATTAACCAGGTCCTCGACTAGTCGCAAGTTTGAACTGTATTTTTTGAAACTAGGGAATCTTCCTGAGACTATGGTAGGAGTCCCTCTAAATCCCTCGGGACCTTCCTCACGAAGCCTGTAGAAACCACCTGGCCAAGCCGTAACAGTCCCTCTTTCGCAAGATGCTTCCCATTCCATTTCATGGGGTGACAGCACCGCATATGCAGTTACATCATTCTCAAATTGAATCATCCCATGGGAGACCGGGTCGTCTGTAAGCCTGTTTCCCTGTATCTCCCAGTCCGATCCAGACTTGGTCAAATTGCCTGACACTAGACTCATCTGTACCCAAGAAGCTTTCGCGTCCCCGTTTAAAAACAGCAGATTATCGTAATAATGGCTGGCACCGTTGAAAAGGCTAGAGCCGCTAAACACAACTGTTTTGAGAGCGCCTATGCGACCACTTTCAATCACTTCCCTCATCTTCACGAAACCTGGTGACCACCGACGCTGAGTCCCAATGTTCAACACGGCATTATTGCGCTCACAGGCCTCCACAATCGCATCCGCCTCTGACATAGACGCACACAAGGCCTTCTCAGCATATATAGCCCTCGCACCATTCTCTACGGCATAAATTATGATCTCTGCCCTGTGTTCGGGTTGCGTTGCTACACTGACAATATCTGGTTTCTCTTCGTCGATTAATTTCTTGTAATCTGTATACTGGCCTGTCTTTGGTATATCAAACTGTTTACCTACTTCCTCCATCACTTCAGGTCGTATATCAGAGCATGCAATAAGATCTGTCCTGGGACATGCGTAATATGAAGCGGTATGGGCATAAGGCGGTATGTGGCCCGGTGCTCCTACTACTTCATTATCTATAAAAGCTCCCATCCTGCTACACCCAATTACTGCTGCCCTATATGTCTTCATTCATCCCTCCAGTCCCACAATGATTTGATAAGGTCTAACGCTAAGATATCTCAACTTATCTTCGATACTGATCAATTATTTATAGCAACACAAAAGGATCCCCCATCATTTCTGACGAGCGAATTTTGGTTGTTTTGCTGATATACCACGCTCCAATCGGATGGTGCTGTCCTTCAGGGGCAAATTGATCCTAACACCACCTTTTATGTGTGATTCTATAACCGCGAATATCAGTTCAGTACTCGCTCCTGCTATTCTTGCTCCACAGCGTGTAGGATTGCCGGTATCAAGAGCTTGCACAAGATCTTCAACAAGAACGAGAGTTGAGCTTTTCCACTCGTAGTCGGGAAACTTACCTAGTGCTAACTGTGCCCGTCCCCGGTGGTCCGCTTCTCCAGGTTCACGCAACTGAAATTCTCCACCATTCCCTAAAGCAGTTATGACACCGTCCTCGCAAACAGCTTCCCATTCTGCCTTACGTGATCCGCAATTTAACGCGTACCCAGTCACTCCGTTCTCAAATTTAATTATCCCTTCTCCGATTGGATCAAGGGATATTTTCCCATTGTTGATACCATCATCGGCGTCACGGAGAAGACCCTGAACCCATACGGCAGGATGGTCGCTGTTAAGTCTCATAATCAGATCAAACGAATGGCTCGCCCCATTGAAAAGAGAACTGGTGGAATAGATCGTTAGAGCTTTTAAAGCACCTAGCCTTCCACTATCGATAATTTCCTTCATGACATCAAACCCCCGGTCCCATCTACGGTTGGTCCCAAGGTTGAAGAACACACCATTGTTTTCACACGCTGCCACCATGGCCTCAGCCTCGGGCATCGACGCAGCCATAGCTTTCTCGGCATAGATTGCTTTTGCACCATTATTAGCAACATACGTTACTATCTCGGAACGAGGCTCTGGCTGTGTGGCAACGCTGACGATGTCAGGCTTTACTTTCTCCATCATTTCTTTGTAGTCGGTGTACTGATGTTCTTTCGCGATTCCGAACCTATCCCCTACCTGCGCCATTACATCCTCTCGCAAATCGGAACACGCTACTAACTCAGTACGGTCACAGACCTCATAACCTGCAGCGTGTGAATACGGATATCTGTCTGCAGAAACCTCGTTATCGATAAAAGCACCCATTCTGCTACACCCTATCAGGGCGGCTTTATATGTCTTCATGTGATCTCCTATACATATTTCTTAGATTCTTGGAGCAAATTACCAAACAAGAATATTTGCTATTTTCAGCATTCGCATAACCATCCCGGTACTTGCTAAGCCGAAGGCTCATATGTAGGCACCCTGGGAGCCCTGTCACGTTTAAGCTGGTACCCGCTTCCTAATAGTGGTAATTCAACCCGAGCTCCTCCGCGTTGGTGAGATTCAATGAATGCGAAAATCAGTTCAGTACTCTGGCGTGCAATTCGTACCCCACCCCGCGGTGGCTCTCCAGTGTCCAGCGAGTGGACCAAATCTCCAACTATTCCAAGGGCAGAACTGGAGTCTTTGAATTTGGGTGCCTGACCTGGTTCCAATGGACCAGACCTCCCAAAAGAATCCTTGGCACCCTCTTTACGTACAATCCAATCAAGGCCATCGGAAAGAGCTGTGATCGTACCTCCATCAAAAATAGCCTCATGCTCACTACCTCTTCCCGTCTGCAAACAGTATGCCGTTACGCCATTTTCAAATTCGATGATCCCCTCGGCAGAAGGATCTTCCTTGAGTCTTGTACCGTCTATCATGTCATCTGCATTCAACAAATTACCTTGAACCCATAGAGCCTTATGGTCGCTGTTCAATCTTAATAAGAGATCGAGCCAATGGCTCGCCGTGTTGAACAAGGTTCCAAATGAATATGAAATCAGGGTTGTGAGCCTGCCGAATTCTCCGCTATCTATAAGATCTTTCATCGCATCGTACCTCGGACTCCAGCGGCGGTTAGTTCCAAGGTTTAATATCACGCCGTTTTTTTCACATGCCTCTACCATTGCGTCTGCTTCATCCATAGACGCGGCCATCGCTTTTTCAGCATATATCGCCTTTATACCATTATTAGCAAGCCAAACAGCAATCTCGGATCTTGGCTCTGGCTGTGTAGCAATGCTTACGATATCCAATCCCTCTTTAGCTACCATTTCTTTATAATCAGTGTATTGTTTTTCCTTAGGAATACCGTACCGTTCACCAAATTTTTCCATCACGTCTTCACGAACATCAGAGCAGGCTACTTGGTCAATCCTATCGTGGGCTTCATATGCTGCTGCATGAGAAGCTGGTAGTCTGGCCCCTTGCCCTCCACGGCCTTTAATCTCGTTATCTATGAAGCCCCCAATTCGGCTGCAGCCTACTACAGCTGCTCGGTAGTTTTTCATTTGGCATCTTTCCTTAAATTAATAATTGCGCCGAACTTTATCACAAGCCATAGGTAGTTTCTATGCGGTTCATGTCTTGACATCTCCAGTTAAGGTGACCTAGCCTGTGAGGATACGATACCAATTATATCTCTAGGAGTCCTGCATGTCCTACGAATTTGACCACATACATCTCAAGGCCGTTGATCCCAAGGCCGTCGCAGACTGGTACGTCCGCGCTTTCAATTTCAAGATAGTCAGTGACGCAGTGCGGCAATGGGGAGATCGTTTTATCCGTTGCGAGACAACTGACGGCAGCATCGTGAACATTTCCGGCTCAAGAACCGATGAGTCGATGGGCGATTCTGACGCCAGTGCTCACTGGGGACTTGAACACATCGGAATCAAGGTTGATGATATGGCGAATGAAATCGATCGTCTGGGAAAACTGGGTGCCCAGTTACTAGAAGGGCCAGTCGATGTTCCGAATGGTCCCATTATTGCCTTTATCAAAGCTCCCGGCGGAGTTCGCATTGAATTGCTGCAACACAGGTCATAAATACCTTATCCGATATACGATACCAATCGAAATAGCTACGTACACTAGTACCTGATGAACGCCATCTTCAGCAGGATGGTCCGGGCCCTCAGCTTTGACGAGCGGCTGTACCGAGAGATCGCGGGAGATTCATCCGCGATAATGCAGGCAGCTACGATAGTTATGCTGGGTGCAATTGCCCAAGTAATTGGATTACAAGGTGGAGATCCCCGCTGTTTCCTAATTTTCATGGTTCATCGCCTGGTATGGTGGCTAGTTATAAGCGTCTTGATTTTCATAGTAGGACACCGTTTATTCCCTCCAAAACTTACAGATTACGGCGCAAACCAGCCCGGCCCCGATCTCTTTAAAGTCATCCGTGTAATAGGTTTTACTATGACACCCCGACTTTTCCTGATAGCTTCGCTCGTACCGTTTATTGGTTACGCTCTCCGGCTAGGCATCATTCCATTCTGGTGGATAGGTCTCATGATTATCGCTGTCAAAAACTTATTCGGATATGACGAAGTGACCAGAGCCGCCCTGGTCGTTGGAGTTGGATTCATACCTCTCATGCTAATAGAACCATTTATCTTTTCTGTAGGAGCTGGAGGAACCTGTTAACAATCGTTTGGAGGATCCAATGGGTAATGACTGTATTTTCTGCAAGATCAGGGATGGTGATATACCTGGAGAATTCTTGTATAGGGACAATCACTGTTTCGTGATCCGGGACATAGCACCTCAGGCACCCGTACATCTTCTGGTTATACCTAATGCCCATTTCACCTTCCTGTCCAATTTGACCTCAGAGAAACACGATATGATCGGTGCAATGTTCTCTGCCGCTAAAGAAGTAGCAGCAGGTGAGAAAGTTGACATATCTGGATACAGGCTCGTCATCAACCAAGGTGCAAATTCCGGCCAAATCGTTGATCATCTCCATCTTCACCTTCTAGGCGGACATCTCTTAGGAAACATGTGTTAATGGCTGGTAAACCCGGTTTGCCAAGCGGGATTTCAGCCCAACTGAAACAAATTGGCTCAGGGAGGAGAATACGATGAATTTTGATCTGTTACTTAAAGGCGGCCACGTTATCGATCCAGGCAACCAAATTGATGGGCCCGCCAACTTGGCAATAACAGGAGATAGAATTAAAGCCATTGGCCAAAATATCACGGGAGAAGCAAAAACGGTAATAGATGTATCCGGGATGTACGTAACTCCTGGACTAATTGATCTACACACACATTCATACGGTTATTTTGCTTCTACCCTACCCGATGAATATTCCTTTCCCAACGGTACCACTACCATCATCGATGCAGGTGGATCTGGATATAAGAATTTCTTGGACTTCAAAACATCTGTCATCGACCGTGCCCGGGTACGACTACTCGCACTTCTCAACATAGTAGGTGGAGGGATGCTTGGAGCTGTAGAACAAGACATCTCGGAAATGCAGCCTGAGCCCTGTGCAGAAACTGTCCTCGCATTCCCAGAAACCATAGTGGGTGTAAAAGCAGCTCATCACAGAGGGCCTGGGTGGCAATCGGTAGACGGAGCGGTGAAAGCAGCAGAACTTTCCAACACCTTCGCAATGATCGACTATTCAGAGAACCCGGCAAGATCCTACGCAGAGTTGATCACTGATCACATGCGTCCGGGTGATGTCCATACTCATATGTATAACGGCAAACTAGCACAGATAGACGAGAATTCCCAAGTATATGAATACGTTTGGAAGGCCCGTGAACGTGGGGTACTCTTTGATGTCGGACACGGGGGTGGAAGCTTTCTTTTCCGTGTCGCAAAACCTTCTATGGACCAGGGCCACGTACCCGATACAATTTCAACCGATGCTCACCAAGGTAGCCTCTATATGCCCCGTGCGACTATGCCTATTACTATGTCAAAACTCATGAACATGGGAATGTCATTCCCAGATGCCGTGGAAAAATCAACCGTGGCGCCAGCCCGTAAAATAAGTCGCCCTGATCTGGGCACACTCTCAGTCGAATCAGTAGCTGACGTAGCTGTGTTGGATCTAGAAAAAGGGGACTTTGGATTTGTTGACTCAGGACTAGCTCGAATGCGTGGAAACCAAAGAATCACTTGCCATATCACTATCCGTGGTGGCAAGGTAGTCTGGGACATGAACGGGCTCTCCCGCCCTGACTGGGAAACTGCGGGCCGATATCTTAAACTCGACTAGTCAACACAAGAATGACATGCTAAAACTAGACGAATTAATTACGAAATACCGACCGCTAAATGAAGTACATCTCGCTTATTACCATACGGCAGCTGAGATTACAGGGCGAACAATATTTACATTCGATTAGCCAAACAACAGAACCCTCTCGTTCTGAAAAATACATATCTTTAAAATGATTTTCACATCTGGGCATTTATCCGAGTAACAAGCTAAGTTGGCTAATCAAACCAACTCTCTCCAGCCACTAAATACTTACGTGCCTCCTGCTCATTTAACTCTATCCCCAATCCAGGTCCTTCCGGCACTTCGATAAATCCGTCGGAAATTCTAGGCTTATAGTCACCTAGGATCCTGTCCCAACCAGGCATCGCATGAAATTCCAAAGCAAGTAAGTTAGGGATTGCCGCGCAGGCATGAAGAGCCCCAGCGATCCCGATCGGACTAGATGCGTTGTGAGGGCATACGAGCATCTGTTGCAAATCTGCCATCTCGGCAATTTTCTTGCCCTCGAACAATCCCCCACAAATCTGGAAATCAGGTGCCGATACCCGCATAGCATTTTTACGGTAGTACTCTTGGAATTCTTGCCTGAGGTGAAGTCCTTCTCCAGTCAATGTTGGTACATAAGTCGATTCTGTGAGAATTCTCCACGCATCTACATCGGTCGGGGGCAGCAGGTCTTCGGCCCATGCCAAGTCAAATGGTTCCATGGCCTTTACGAACCTAATAGCGTTTGGGAGTGTACCGCAACGTCCCTCAACCGACAGCTCCATATCATCTGGGACGCAATTCCGTATTTTTTCCATCAGGCCCACAATTTTGTTCATTCCCTTCCTTGTAAGGTGTTTATCCATCAAGGTGCCCGGAATTTGTGAGACTGCGTTGGGGGTTATGTCAAATTTCAGTAGCGAGATACCCATCTCTTCATAAATTTCCTTCATGTCTAGATATGATTCGAGGCCCCCAACACAGCAATAGAGCCTGATTTGATCACGATACTTTCCACCGAGTAATTTGTAGACTGGCACTCCAGCTGCCTTACCTGCTATATCCCAAAGCGCCGTCTCGATACCACTAACCGCATGAACGGCCATTCCACTGTTAAAGTGGGAAGCAGCAAATACGGCATAGGCATTGGGCACCAAGCTTCGATGAAGAGCTTCTACATTGGTCGGATCCTTTCCAATAAGCATGTCTTTAAAACCCATCACCGCTGCTTTGGTTTCTGGATTTGCCCAAGTGTCACCATATCCAATAATTCCCTCTGAGGTTTCTATACGTATCAACAGCCAGCGTCGTGTCCATGGACCCCATGGAGCTTCAATTGATGTCACCTTCACGTCAGTTATGGTTAAAGTCGACATGTTCTATTCCTCCGTGTAACTCAACACCTGTAGATTGCACCTATCAAGTCTCTAATATATCTTGTGTATCAGCCCAGTGCGAGGGGTATCTTTAACAGTGGACGAACTTCGATTATTAGCTATATGTGGCTTCCTAGGATATGGATTCCCGGTAGAATCATTGGAAGCAGGGATATCCCGTCGCCCTCACGTCATAGGCGCAGATAATGGCTCTACCGATCCCGGGCCTTACTATCTTGGTAGCGGCGATCAACTGGTAAAACCACCCCAGTTAACTCGAGATCTAGGACTAGCACTGGCAGCAGCGCGAAAAGCGCGAGTCCCACTTATAATCGGATCAGCCGGCACAGCCGGGGGTGACCCACACGTCGATAGCGTATTGGAAATACTCCACCAGGTATCAAAACGTGACCGCCACTCATTTCGACTCGCTGTTATTCGGTCTGAAATAGACAAGGGAGAATTGAAAACCGCGGTCCGTTCGGGCCGGGTTAGGCCACTTGGTAAACTGTCAAATCTCACTGAAGATGACATAGACAACGCCGAGAGAATCGTGGGACAGATGGGAATCGGGCCTTTCGTAAAAGCGTTGGATGCCGGTGCTGAAGTAATTATTGCAGGACGAGCTTGTGATACCTCAATTTTTGCATCTATGGCAGCAATGCGTGGCTATGATCTTGGCCTCGCATACCATATGGCCAAGATTATAGAATGCGGTGCCCAATGTGCGATACCCACTGGTACAAATGATGGCATTTTAGCTACCCTACGTCCCGACCATTTCGAGCTCGAGCCGATTAGTCAGCACCGAAATCTTACACCAACATCTGTCGCTGCTCACATGATGTATGAACAACCTGATCCATACACTTTTCACGAACCAGAAGGCACCGTTAATCTACAGGGAACAGAGATTGTACAACTCGACGCAAGACGAGTTAGAGTCAGTGGCAGCACTTTTGAAAAAGCAACTCGTCCCACCATAAAGCTAGAAGGAGCCAGGCTCGTTGGGTATCGTACGATCTCTGTAGCTGGAATTACCGACCAGAATCTAATATCAAACCTGGAGCAGGTGGAAGCAGATGTAAAGCTTACTGTTAACCAGATGTTGCCACCCGATGAGTCCGGGGAATACGAGTTGCGATTTATCGCGTATGGCCGTGACGGTGTAACCATGACCCCAAAGCTTCCTCCCAGCCAAAATCCCCAAGAAATTGGTCTTGTTCTGGAAGCGATTGGTCATGACCAAGAGACTGCTGATGCTGCTCTATCGCTGGCTCGTAGTACATTCCTCCACAGTGGATTCGCAGGCAGAAAAGCCACCGGGGGCAATCTCGCATTCCCATTCTCACCGTCGGACTTTAGGGGAGGCCCAGTGTACGAATTCAATATCTATCACCTGATGGAACTCGAAAATCCCTCAGATCCTTTTACAATTGAACTCGAAAATGTCGGATAACGAGAGCAGATGAACTCCCTATACGAGCTTGCAGACGTAGTAAGGAGTAAGAACGCCGGTCCCCTGCTAATAACTATAGATCTGCTTTTCGACAAGCCGGAGATATTTGATCGTGTCATGGCGAGTGAAATAATCACACCTGATCTTATCGAAGAGATTTATGGTATTCCACAGAACGAAGTCCGCGTCGTACCTTTCGCAGCTGCCCTTGCGATCAAGATAACTTTTCCGAGGGTCGGACCGTTGTCAGGCTCTCCAGGTGATCGAGACGTCTATGGCGCCCAGCAGCACACTCCAATCGCTGAGGTGAAAATCCCTTGAGACCAACCGTCTTAGAATCGGTAATCGACCGTATCGAACGTGATTTCGAGATTGATCATCTTGGACGAGTGTCCCGATATCTAGCTCAACCCAGTATTTCAGCGCTATCTATAGGTATTCAAGAGATGGTTGAATTGCTAGTAGAAGATATCGAACGATATGGAGGGACAGCCGAGATAGTTAATACCAGTGAACTACCGGTCGTTTTCGGACTAATAGACGAGGGTGCCGATAAGACATTGATTCTTCACGGGCTCTACGACGTTACCCCTGCAGAAGAACCGAACTGGACAACACCTCCATTCGAGCCAAAAATCCGAAATGTCGTTGGTGTAGGCCGCTCGATCATAGGCCGAGGAGCCGAGGACATGAAGACTCCGATCGCAGCAGCTATGAACGTAATTTCGTCATACCGGGCCGTAGATCAAAACCTACCAATTAACCTCATGTTCGTACTTGAAGCTTCGGAACTGGGCAGCGGAGGAATCCGGGAATTCGTCCCATCTAATATCGAAAAACTAAGAACTGCTGATGCCGTACATTGGCTTTGTCCCATGGCCCATCCTAATGGCATCCCTATAGTACCGCTATCTATCAAGGGTAACCTCATGGGCCGGCTGGTATGCAAGGGTGGACAATGGGGTGGACCCATTAACAACGAGATGCATGGACTAAACTCGAATTGGGTTGGAAATCCTGCTGTAAGACTAGCGCAGGCTATAACCTATTTAGAGGAACATCTAGAGACAGAATATATTGAACACACAGGCTGGCAACCCACAGAGAAGCAGCGCAATCTTGCGCAAAAGCTATCCGAAACCCTAGATCCAGAGCAACTAAAGATTGACCTTGGAATTCATCGGTTTCGCTACACTGATTTCAAGGATGCGGTAGATGCCCACCTATTCCGCACTCAATTCACAATTACAGGCCTTGATTCTGGCTTCGTCGGTGCAGGAAAGTCCGTTAAAGTAAGCATCCCAGCTGACGCGCAGGCCGTTATCAATATGCGTTTCCAGCCGGGCCAAGAACCAGACCACGGTATTGCTAATATCCGACGTATCCTAAATATCGGAGGTTATGAAGACATCGCCTTTGAGGTCAATAACGCATACGCAGGTGGGGGTATGGATCCAGACCATCCACTAGTAAATTGCCTCCTTGAGACGCACAAAGAGATGATCCCGGAACCAGAAGTTTGGCCTGTTCATCCTATCGCTATTCCAGTCGCACTATGGACTAGTGAGGTCCGAATACCCTGGGTGGGCGGGATTCCTTGTCACGCGGGAAATAAGCACGCTGCCAATGAGTACGCGCAGGTATCAGGAATAAGACACTCAGAAGAATTTCTGGCCAGATTCTGGGAGCGATTTGCCACAATTCATATATGATTCATTTCACGTTATCCAACTCACAAATCGCCAGACTGAATCCAGCAGGTTTTTTAGTTAAATCCGAATGCATCGGTGATTAACAAATTTCATGGTGTGTTGTATCAATCACTGTCATGCAAGCCGTCTCATTCCATGATAGTGTTTTCCCTCTACCAGAGTAGTAAGACCCCCGAAAAGGAGCTTCCATGTCTAAGAAAAAAGTACTTGTTACGGGAGCGACTGGCTATATAGCCAGCCTGATGCTTCCTGAATTCCGTGATAGATATGAGTTGGTATTAACGGATGTATCCGCCACTACACGTTCAAAATCAGATCGTTCCATCCAAACCGGGGAACATGTCCCAGGAGTAATTACAACCGATCTTTTAAATTTTGACCGCACAAAGTACGCTTCCCTGTTCGAAAACGTCGAAGCAGTAGTTCATCTCGGCTACCGCCGTCGAGATGACGGGCAGCCCAGTCCAGAAAATCCACGTTCCATGGACTCATATTTCGAGGAAAAACAGAATGTAGACATGGCTTACAACGTGCTTCGTGCCGCATACGAAGCCGGTGTGAAGAGATTTGTATGCGCCAGTTCAAACCACGCGTCAGACTGGTACGAATTCAACCTAATTCACGAGCGGAAACTTGAAGTCGTGGATCCACTTGCACTGCCACTAGCAGACAATTTCTACGGGTGGGCCAAGGCCGCATACGAACATATGGGATTCCTCTTTGCCTGTGGGGCATTTGGAAGGAAGATGGAGGTAGTAATGGTCCGCATAGGCTCACCGGTTGAGGTAGATATGGTCCGATTCGGCAATGATGCCCGTGCACTGAAGAGAAGCCTTGGTGCTCACATAAGCCCTCGAGACATAACACAGTTATTCATAAAAGGAATTGAGGCACCTAACATAGAAAATGAGCACGGTGTTCCGTGGCAAGTAGTGTTCGGGGTAAGCAACAACACACGGGCCTTCTGGTCTCTAGAGAACGCTAGGCAAGTCCTTGGATATCAGCCAGAGGACGATTCAGAGGTAAAGTATGCTCCTGAAGCCCAGAGACTTCTTGCGGAGCTTGGTGAAGCAGCTGGAGGCAGACTTGGAGGTAACGGGGACCTATTCCCAAAAAAGGATCCTTCATGACAATCAAGAAGCTTCCCAAGACCGTACTGGGACGCACGGGATTAGAAGTAACTCGCCTTGGTTATGGAGCTGCTCACAGAAAGCCACAGTCCGAAGAGAATGCACGCGCGGTCCATAAAACAGTATTGGAAGCTGGGATCAACTTCATCGACACAGCTGATGATTACGGAAACAGCGAAGAACTAATTGGACAGTTTCTTGAGGAACGTAGATCGGAATACTACATCGCCACCAAATGCGGCGGCTCCCCAACCGGTCATATCTGGACCAAGGAACATTGCCTCAAAACGTTCGAAGATAGTCTGCGACGTCTTCGTACAGACGTAATCGATGTCATGCAACTACACAATCCTACTGTCGTGGAATCCCAAGCAGGACATCTTGTAGAAGCACTCCAAGAAATGAAACAGACAGGCAAGGTACGCTGGATAGGGGCATCTACAACACTGCCAGACTTAGCTACATATTTGGATTGGGGAGTATTCGACACATACCAAATACCGTACTCTGCTCTGGATAGAGATCACGAGGACTGGATATCGAAAGCCGCAAAAGAAGGGGCAGGTGTTATTATCCGGGGTGGAGCAGCTCTAGGAGAGCCAGGATACGGTACGGGGGACGATGATGGATGGAAAAATTTCGAAAAAGCTGAGCTGGATGAACTTCGTCAATCCGGTGAAAGCCGGACATGCTTCGTACTTCGCTTCACATTAAGCCATCCGCAAGCTCATACAGTGATCGTTGGGACAACTAACCTCGGTCACCTTCACGAGAACATAGAAGCTGTCTGCCGTGGTCCGCTTCCAGAAAATACCTATTCGGAGGCCAAGAGACGTCTCGACTGCATTGGTATTAGTCCAAAACCAACTGATTGAGTCATTCTGAAGATTCATATCACATATATCGATGGAACACTCATCCGCTATAAGGTATATTTGATAGGGGAATTACCCTTTAATGGCTCCTCTTCGTATCATAAATCTCTTGCTAACAATCCGTTCTTGTTTCTCGCTAGAGATTTATCAATCGAGTTAGCTGAACAATCTAATGGTCATGCCAGATGATTTGGTTTTCCACCGTTGCCCGGTGGTGTAGTGGTAGCACGAAGGACTTTGGCTCCTTAAACCCAGGTTCGAATCCTGGCCGGGCAGCCAACTCAAATGGCTTAACTCTACAGAAATTCTAATCCCCAAAATTCTGGATTCCGTATTCTTTGACCCAAAATGGTCGGGGTGTTAGAGTCATTTCTAACCTCAAGATGATCACTTCCATATACTCAGAAATTTCATTGCCTAAAATGCAACTTTCTGTGGAAAGAGGATTAAGTGGTAAATACGGATAGTTGGGCAACTAGACGATTTAAAATCCTCAAGAACGTAGAAAAAGTCATGGGCCCCCTGCCCCAACACTCCAACACTAAGCCACTTGACTTACAGATAGAAGAAACCACCAATTTTTCTGGTGTCACAAGACTTAAGATTAGCTATGTTCCGGAACCTGGAGACAGGGTTCCCGCGTATCTTCTCAAACCAAGTAAGCTATCCAGGAAAGCTCCGGCGATGTTATGTCTTCACCAAACTATACCGATCGGCAAAGCCGAACCTGCGGGCCTAGGAGGCAATCACAACCTCCACTATGCACTGGAGCTTGCACAACGTGGATACATATGTCTCACACCCGACTATCCCAATTTCGGTGAATACAAATACGACCCATATATTAACGGTTATACTAGCGCGACTATGAAAGGGATCGTTAACCACATGCGTGCTATAGACCTCCTAATTTCCCTTGATGAGGTCGCCCCCGATAGAATCGGATGTATCGGGCACTCCCTCGGAGGACACAACACCATCTTTCTCGGTGCATTCGATACCAGGGTCAAGGTAATGGTATCTAGCTGTGGCTTCAATTCATTTTTTAAATACAAGCGTGGCGACCTGACTGGTTGGTCCCACAAAGGCTATATGCCAAGAATAGAATCTGTTTATGAAAAGGACCCATCGAAATTGCCATTTGACTTCACTGACTTGATAACATCCTTGGCACCAAGAGGCTTCTTCACTAACTCCCCATTGAATGACGATAACTTCGAACTGTCAGGAGTGAGAGACTGTATACAAGCAGCATCCCCTGTCTATGAACTTCTTGGAGCGACTAATCTCATCGTGCCGGCCCACCCTAACGCCGGACATGAGTTCCCACAAAAAGTCCGTGAGCAAGCTTATTCATTTATAGATTCTATCCTAGATCATTCAATCTGATAGACTTAAATCTCAAGATATTAAATCCCGAGAGGGATTTATCGAGAATCAAAGAGTTGGATCCCCAAAAAACCAATTACCTGACAACCATGAGTATCAACATAGCTAAGGGATAACGAATGTTTACATACCTGGTACGTCGTTTCCTAATGGCACTTTTAACGATAGTGGCGATCTCGGCCCTCGCGTTTATAATCATCGAGATTCCGCCAGGTAACCAACTAGAACTATACATATTCATCTTTGACAGCGATAACATGTTTCCCCCAGATCCTGAAATTGTTGAGTCGCTCCGAAGGTATCTCGGCCTCGATAAGCCCCAGTACATTCGATACTTGATGTGGGTGGGAAATCTCTTGCAAGGTGATCTTGGCCTGTCGTTCCAACTCCGCCAAAGTATCGACATGCCTATCAAAGAAATTATTGGTGACAGACTCTGGCTAACTATCGTCCTTAGTGGATTCACGATAATGGTAACCTGGATGTTAGCGATTCCCATTGGAATCTACTCGGCTGTCCGTCATCACTCCATTGGTGACTATGCATTTACCTTTATAGGATTTGCGGGACTGGCCGTACCTGATTTTCTCCTGGGGCTTGTCTTGATGTACGTGGCATATGCCTATTTTGACCAGAGCGTTGGTGGACTGTTCTCTGCCGATTATATTGATAGAGGGTGGTCTTTCGCTAAGGTAAGGGACCTGGTCTCCCATCTCTGGGTCCCTGCAATAGTACTGGGAACCTCGGGCACTGCAAGTCTTATCCGGATACTGCGAAACAACCTGCTTGACGAGCTAGGAAAACCCTACGTAGCGACCGCTCTTTCCAAGGGATCCCCCTATTTTAGAGTCGTCCTGAAATACCCGGTTCGCGTTGCATTCAACCCGCTTATCAGCACGATGGCTTACTTGCTCCCTGCACTAATTAACGGGAGTATTATCGTTTCGATGGTACTAAGTCTGCCCACACTGGGCCCCGTGTTGCTTGAAGCTATAAAAGTGGAAGATGTAGGCCTGGCAGGTGTGATTATCCTTATGTCCGGTGCACTTACAGTTGTTGGAACATTCCTGTCAGATATAGTTCTTGCGATAGTCGATCCCAGGATAAAGTACACCTCCGAGTAGTAAAGTAGCTAACGAACCGTCAACAACTCAGAAATCATCCAGAAAGTTCTGCCAAAAGAACCGGAATTACACGATCGGTTCGTTCTTGATACTCCTTGTAGAGCGGGTACGCGTCTACTGCCAGATTCCAGAGTCGTTGCTTCTCTGTAGGATCATCTATCTCCCGAGCCTTCATTTCGAAAATTTCGGACTGGTCGCGAATCTGAATATTTGGGTCCGATTTTATATTGTGATACCAAAGCGGATGATTAGGTGAACCACCTAGCGATGCGATTAAAACATAGGAATCCCCATCCACAACTCTCATTAACGGAGTTTTCCGAATGGCTCCGGTTTTACGTCCTCTATTAGTGACAATTATTACTGGGAAACCTCTTAAAGTCGTGCCTTCTGTGCCATTACTTCCTTCATATAACTCAACTTGGTCGGCCACCCATTGAGCGGGACTAGGAAGATATTTGTCCATGATATCGTTTCCTTTTATTGCATCTAACTCCTCGAGCCGATCGTCTGATATCCCGAAATGATGCGCTATTTCATGGATTACAGTTTGCCGAATCTGATCTATAAGATCGTCGTTATCCGAACTGACTTCCTCAATCGCCTTCTGAAACAAGGTTATTTTGTCAGGCAATAGCATGCTGTACTCATGACGCTCGGTTAGAGGCACACCCTCGTAAAGCCCCAGCAGATAATCCCCTTCTTCTATAAGATGGCCTGCAAGCTGATCTGGGTCTACTAAGTCTTCGACCAGGATATCCACGTTGTCGAGGTATACCCTAAGTTCCTCTGGTATTCGAGCCACAGCATCTAATACGAAGCGTTCGAAATCTGATTTTTCCATGCTAAAAATATTAACAGACTCTTAATTTTCATTATTTGATAAGTTAAGCATGTACGATGTCTAAATGGAAGTTGTGGTCCTTGAACCAAACAGTGGTTGTTATATAGCTATTTATTAGAAGATATATTTTTAAGATCAAAGTAATCAGTTAGTTTTACCGGGGATCCCATTATTGGAAATGCCAGAAATAATAATGGGGCCCCACCGAAGCGGGGCCCCATGTCGGGAGATGTTCCAGTGAACACCTACCGGGAACACCTCCACGTACTACTACTTTCCAATGCAGCAACCTCCTTCCTCAAGGCCCACCATAAGCTTTCCTCAACCCCACCTAGCCTCTGGTTCGCATTATAACATCACGATATTGCCATCACGGTTAAAATAAGACAAAAATCTCTCTCATTGTTTGGAGGATTTTCATGATCCATAGCGTCGCTGGAGTAGTGCTTTGGACAGACGATCTTGATAGGCTGGTTCGTTTTTACCAAAATACCCTTGGACTGGTTCCCTATTCAGTTAGGCCGCGCTTCGTTTCGTTCAAATTTGGCAATTTCCGTCTTGGACTTGGCTCTCATCAAGAAGTAAAAGATAAATCTACTGAACCTTTCAGGATTATGGTCAACTTGGGCATAGATGATATTCATGTTGAGTACCACAGGCTAATAAAGAAGGGTGTGGAGTTCATAAGACCACCAGAGAAAGAGCATTGGGGAGGTTGGGTCGCAACGTTCTCGGACCCAGATGGCAACACATTACAATTGATCCAGATAGAGAGTTGAGACAAATCCCTGGCGACACCTTAAACTAGCTTCTACACCCAAAACAATTCTTGCGATACTTGGATAGCATCTCGTGAAAATTAGCATTGCAATCACTATACCAGCAGGGCTATGGGACTTGATGTAGTAGATACCACGCCCTACAATCCACATGTAATCGCCCTCACAAGTAATCTTCAAGGAGACAAAATGCTCTCAGCGCTCGAAGCTACAAAGGCTATCAATGACGTTCGGGGTGATGCAGTAGTAGTTGCAACAATGACACCCAATAGATACTGGGGCACAATTAGTGACCGACCTGAACTAGACCTCCCGATCTTTGGGGCTATGGGAAAAGCATCTTCGGTTGCACTGGGGCTCGCAATTGCTCAACCAAATCGAAAGATAATAATACTAGATGGTGATGGGGCACTTCTTATGAATCTCGGGACACTTGTTACTATCGCAGGTGAAGAGCCCGCTAATCTAGTCCACTTCGTATTCGAGGATGGCGTCTACTACACAACTGGTGGTCAACCGATACCCGGCGCTGGGAAATTTGATTTGGCTGGTATTGCGGAGAGCTCAGGATTCAAACATAGCTTCACATTCGATAATCTCGAAGATTTGATAAGCGAAATGCCGCAGATCGTAAACTTAGACGGACCGGTTTTCGTATGTCTTAAGGTATTCAACGAAATCCCTTCTGAAGCCGTGATGGGTAGTACAAAAAATGCAATGAGGAAAGTTGCGAAAGCCTTAGTTGGTGACTAGGTCCTCTAAAGAATCATTATCCAAGAGATCTTTGGCATGAAAATAGGTCTGGATTCGCGGATAATTCTGGTTATCTAGCTAATATAACTTATCTTCTTGTAACCATAATCACGCTGCCAGTCTTTCCACTAGTGCTGCAACTAGAACCAGGTTATCTCATCTTGGGTTTTTATGGAGTTCAGAGTTGAAATTTGGTGTTACTATCAAGAGTTCCGTCATTCCGGATCTACCAATTAGCTCTCAGGCAGTCCACATCATGCGCCTTGCCCAGGCTGCTGAAGAGCTCGGATTCGATTCTATATGGATCCCAGATCGTACCGTATTCCCATCTGATATCTCTTTCCGATATCCCAATAGATTTGAAAATGGTCCGGATATTCCCGTCAGCCAGCAAGTTCTTGAACCTATAGTCACAATGGGCTATTTAGCGGGATTAACATCTAAGATAAGATTAGGATTTGGAGTAGTTGTACTCCCTTTCAGGCATCCGGTTTTGAACGCAAAGATGGTAACCACTCTAGACGTATTGTCTGGAGGACGCGTTATCTTTGGTGCTGGGGTCGGGTGGATGCCAGAGGAATTCGAAGGCATGAGTGTGCCATTTTCTCAGCGGGGAAAGCTGACTGATGAACACATTGAGATGTTCAAAGAATTGTGTTCCGATGGTTTAGCCAATTACTCTGGCAAGTATTTCAGAATCTCTGGGAAGATCTTCTACCCTAAGCCAATTCAGCAGCCCCACCCTCCGGTATGGATTGGCGGCAGATCACAGGCAGCTATACTTAGAGCAGCAAGATTGGGCGACGGGTGGTTCCCAATTGGACTGACTCCAGAAGAAATTCAGCACGACAGACAGTGCCTTCGTGAGGCTGCTGAAAAATCTAATCGAGATCCCGATGAGATCCTGATTGGACTCAGTTCATCACTGAATATCCCAGTAAAACACCGCAACAACTATTCTAGTTCATTTCAAAAACGGTCCGCGAGAAAAGCAATAGACAAACTGGCTCGTTACAGGGACGTTGGCTTAAACTATTATGTTGCTTCTATTAATGGGCTGGATACGGAATCAGCTGTCGAAGCTATGACTATCTTGGCAAACGATATAGTCACGGCATTTAATTGAATCGCAGATATATTAATCCTATGTTATGCGAAGAGTGACGCCAGATGTGTGTACAGGACTTATGGAAATGTAAGGGGTTTCCCCGATATTTGAGACTGCCTTATAGTCGACATCACGTCGGCGTAGTTCAGCGAGGGTGGTTGAAAGATATGGTGTTTGGAGTGAAAGCTCGAAAGGTCCCTCGCCATATGTTCGTATAAATTCCATTATGGGCCCTGGGCTTGTTGGGGAGACTATATATATACTCGCATTCCCGAATCTTAGGCATCTTCGAACTTCATTTTCCGTAGATATATCAATAGGTTCCTCTAGACCCAATACAGACTTCCATTGATAGGCGGCTTTATCTGCATCATTTACTGCAAGCGTTAAACCCTTTAACCCCGATATCCCATTGTCGTGAACAGTAGGGTCTTGAGGTAATGTGTATCGTTCTTTAATTGTCTGATCGTGTTGGATTAGGAAACACTCGGTGCCTGGCAGATTTGCATATAGATTGGCGCTTTTCCATGTATATCCTGGGGATTCGCCAGCATTTCTTGCACCGGCAACCAACTCGTCCACCTCGACACCTCGGGAACGTAAGTCGGCAATTGCACCGCGGATGTCATCCGTGCCTATTGCAAACATAAAAAGACCTTCTCGGGATTTCAGAAAAGATCTCATACTAGGACGAAACAGTGGTGTTGCATCGTCATTTATAGCTATCAATTCTAGATATTGGTGCCTAAAAACAATCAACCTATTATGTGTACCACGCCCGGGATGGTTTCCTTCTGGGGTTACCTTGAACCCGAGAGATTCCCAGGATTTGGAAGCGATCGATAATTCCTGTACCGCGATTAATATATGATCAATATACAAGTTGGCCATCAGCCAAAAAACTCCTCGTTTATATGTATCGAGTTTATCAGAGCCTTGACCATAAGTTGCCGTTAACATATGTTTCTTTAGAGTTAATCATATCCCGGCAGAGGTAATTAACGATGAAAGTTACTAACATCAAAACACTCCGTATAAGTGGTGGATCTTTTATCGTCAAGATAGAGACCGATGTCGGTATATATGGACTCGGAGAATCGGGAATCGGTTTTTGGGGTGCTGCAATTGAGCAAGCTGTAGGACATCTTTCTGAATTGGTCATTGGTGAAGATCCATTTGCTACTGAAAGGCTGTGGCAGCACATGTTCCGGGGCGGATTTTTCCCAGCTGATGGTGTCTACTCATGTGCTATCAGTGCAATCGATATTGCCCTTTGGGATATTAAAGGTAAGGCACTGGATATGCCCGTTTATAAACTCCTGGGTGGGCCTGTTAGGGACAAGGTGATTTGCTACCCTCATTGTCAGGGAAATACGATAGAGGACCTGGTCGAGAATTGTGTAAATAAAGTAGATGATGGATGGAAATTCGTAAGATGGGGCCAGCCTGAAACTTCAGGCATCTTTGAAGCTCATGGTGAAGCGAATCTTGAGCCAGTAGAATCTATAAGACTGGCTGTAGAACAAATGGGGCGGGTCCGCGAAGCGATTGGACCCGAAATTCAAATCTGCTTCGATGTCCACACCAGACTTGACACGGCACACGTTGTGGCCATGTCTAAAGAATTAGAGGAATTTAAGCCATTTTTTATAGAAGACCCTCTACGATCAGAAAATCCAGCAAGTTATCGTACTTTAGCCAAGCAAGTTAGACTACCAATTGCCGCTGGGGAACAGTGGTCCAGTAAATGGCGGTTCCGGGAAGTGATTGAAGAAGAACTTATTAGCTATGCCCGTATAGATCTTTGCAATGTGGGTGGATTGACCGAAGCACTCAAAATAACTCATTGGTGCGAGACCCATTATATTGATATTGCTCCCCACAACCCACTTGGCCCAGTGAGTGCAGCGGCATGTGTGGCCTTGTGCATGTCATCTACGAACGTCGGAGTATGCGAGATGCCCAAACAACCAGGAACCTTCGATACAGATCTATTCCCAGTCCAGGTTGATTGGCGTGACGGCTTCGCATTTGCAAACGACATACCTGGACTTGGTGTGGATATAGACGAAGCCGTAGCAGAGTCTCGTATCGATACTGGACACGGTTGGCCACCTGTATTAAGAAGGAACGATGGGGCATTTACGAACTGGTAGCTTTTTCCTTAGCCCTTGTATACCAATTGATCTGTTACGTTAAACAGGATTGTGATAAATTGCACAGATGGCGCGAACTGATTTGGCCTCTCACCTAGTATCTAAACAAAGTACGCGGAGCTTGGCCCAAGATGGGCTTTTGTTTATTACCGCAACTTTTATGGCTATAACTCTATATCTTGTATTTTTCTGGGTACCAACCGACCAGAATCTAGGGATATCTCAAAGGATTTTATACTTCCATGTACCGATTTCTATACTTGCCTTATCTTCAATCGTTATCGTTGCAGTAGCCAGCTTTATACACCTGCTAAAAAAACAAGAAGAATGGGATAGCTTTGCATATGCGGGTGCCGAGATCGGTATGCTATTAGCGTCCCTCTCGATTTTAACTGGTGCCATGTGGGGAAAACCGACTTGGGGTACCTGGTGGACTTGGGATCCTAAGCTTACACTCACTTTGGTATTATGGTTTGTGTATGTAGGTTACATTATGCTCAGGGCTTATGGTCCCCGGGGTTCACAAGGAGCGCGGTATGGAGCAGTAGTCGCTTTAATAGGAGCAATAGATGCACCTATAGTATATTATGCCGCAAATCTGTGGAGAACCACCCATCCATCACACGTTGTAGGCCCTACCGCTGATTCAGGCTCGTTGGATTCTATGATGGCTGTCGGGTTACTAGTATCAATGGTTACCTTCACTCTGCTGTATGTTTACATGGTTATTGAAAGATACAAGTTGCGCAGATCTGAGGCTTCCGTCGATGAACTATTTCGACTCAAGGCCCATTAGAAATAATATATATATTGGTCTTAATGGTTTCCATTAAAGCTTGGATTCCTGCTAGGCTAAGAGCTTCCGGCTCATACAGATATCACTAACATACCTGTGCCAATGGTATAGGGAGAAACGAGGAATGATTTGGAACCGGATCAAAACCTAGGTTTCCTGTTTTCAGTATTCATAGTTACTTGGGCAGGATTTTTTGGGTACATCTTCTTAATGTCACGACGACAAAGAGAAATAAGAAGAGAAATTGATACCCTTAAAGCCTTAATTGAAGAACAAAAACAATCTGGAAAGCCTAGCTAAGAGATGGAAAAAGATCCAAAGATTTCAAACCGTGTTATTTACGAAGATAACGATACGGCGTTACTGACGACACACCGGGTTAAGATATTAATTGCAAGTGCGGTACTGCTGGCAGCAGTTAGTTATTTCGCTTTACAAGCGTTTCAGAGTGCAACCGCATACTATCTTACCGTAAGTGAGTTGGTCGAACGAGGCATAACTGTCGAAGGACAATCTATCCGTGTCAATGGCAAACTAGTAGAGGGGTCTTTCGAGCGTGAGGACAATTCGACTCTTGCGATTTTTTCAATCACGGACGGTGTCCATACTATTGTTGCGCAACATGAAGGAGTAGTCCCAGATCTATTTTTCAACGACCACTCAGAATTGATTCTTCAGGGCACTTATGATCCGGAAGGACTATTCCATAGCCATTCCGTAATCGTAAAATGTCCCTCCAAATATATCGCTGCTGAGTAAGAATGACTCTTTAACAAATTTTTAATTCCAACTGTGAGTCCAAAGCAATTAAAATCTGGACTCAGTGTGTTTCATAGGTAATATCTACAATTACACACATGGTCCTTTTGTGAAATCATCACTTCATTGACCGTAATTAGACTGGAAACCCGATCTAGGTAAATTTCACGGACCACATGTGACTGCGGAGCGTATCGCAGTGATTGATTCTTCCACGCTGCCATCGGCAGCGTAAACTGCGGAACCAGCTACTAGTACATCGGCACCTGCTTCCGCTATCTTCTTTGCGTTCTTTGGACCAATTCCACCATCCACTTCCAGTTCCGCAGAGGCCTTTGTCAAATCCAACATAGTTCTTATTCGAGATATCTTGTCTAACATCGTCTCTATAAAAACTTGGCCACCATATCCTGGATTTACTGTCATCACAAGGACCAGATCCAAATCGGTAAGCATTTCTTCTATTGCGGATGCCGGGGTAGCGGGACTCAAAGCAACCCCAACCTTCATACCTGCTTCCTTCACCTGGTACACAGCCCGATGAAGATGGATAGGAGATTCGGCGTGCAATGTCATCATATCAGCACCAGCAGCAGCAAGATCAGACACGTAGTTCTGAGGGTCCGTTACCATCATGTGAACATCGAAAGGCAGGTTCGTAGAATTGCGTATCATCTTTACAATCATTGGACCGAAAGTCAGAGATGGTACGAAATGTCCATCCATGATGTCGATGTGGATGTAATCAGCTCCGCCCGCCTCCGCTTCAGAGACTTGTTCGCCCAAAATAGAGAAATCAGCAGATAGGATAGAAGGCGCAATTTTAATACGTCGGTCAATCATTGTTTTCTTCCTTCAATGACTGTTCCGCCTTTTCGATGGCATGTTTAACAGTGACTGAAGCCGTCCCACCGAGGACAGTGCGACTTTCTATTGAAGAGTCTACCGTTATTTCTAGTACATCCTCAGTGAAATAGTCTGAGAAACTCAGGTATTCGTCCAATGCAAGATCTGACAATGCTTTACCTGATTCCGCAGCATAGTCGGAAATCCGGGAAGATAGTCCATGAGCGTCTCTAAATGGTATACCTTTTTCAACCAAATAATCGGCTATATCGGTAGCCAGTACATGACTTGCCTCTGCCGCATTACGAAGATTGGGCAGAGACAACTGAAGTGAGGCATACATCCCATTCATTACACAAAGGGTCCCGAGTAGGTTATCTAATGTGTCAAAAAAGCTCTCCTTGTCTTCCTGAAGATCGCGGTTATATGTGAGTGGTAGACCCTTCAATACCATGAGCAATGTAACAAGATTCCCTACTACTCGTCCCGTCTTACCACGAGCCAACTCCGCGAAATCCGGATTTCGCTTCTGTGGCATCATACTACTGCCAGTGGTGTACTCATCGGAAAGACGTACAAACCCAAATTCCTCGGAAGACCAGAGTACCAATTCTTCACCCATACGAGACATGTGAACGGCACATGTTGCAGCTGCTGCGTGGAAGTCTAAGAGAAAATCTCTATCCGATACAGCATCCATACTATTATCACTAATTGATCCGAAGCCTAGTTCTTTAGCGACCCATTCTCGATCGATTGGATAGGGTACTCCTGCCAATGCTCCGCTACCTAGGGGCATTACATCTGCACGATTTCTGGCCTGAATAAAACGCTCGGCATCCCGTCCTAACATTTCAAAGTATGCAAGCAAGTGATGGGCAAAATAAACGGGCTGTGCCCTCTGTAAATGCGTGTATCCGGGCATAACTACTGCTGAGTGGGACTTGGCCTGATCGAGTAGCGTCTTGCGAAAACCTATGATTTCACTCAACACACAATCGATTGCTTCTTTAACATAGAGTCTCATGTCCGTTGCAACCTGATCGTTACGAGAACGTGCAGTGTGAAGTTTTCCAGCTGCATCCCCAATCTTTTCACGGAGGCGATTCTCAATATTCATATGAATATCTTCAAGATCACGCCGCCAAGGGAACGAATCAGTCTCTATCTCGTCCTTGATCTCTGCAAGCCCAGTTACTATATAGTCCCGGTCCTTACCTGTAATTATCCCCTGCTTCGCAAGCATCCTGGCATGCGCAACCGACCCGGCTATATCTTGTTTATACAGGCGCCTGTCGTAATGAATCGATACGGTATAACTGAATTTATCGCTGGTCATTTATTGTGCAAGAATCCCTAGTTACTACACTAAGCAACTAACTCTTGAGGTATCATGCTAATCGCTTTCTCACCAGAAATCGCCTTCGCAATGTAACCACCTTTATACCATCCTGATTAAAAGCTCGGCTTTCCATGTATACAATACCTCGATCTGGCTTGCTGCGAGATTCTCGCACATCCAGAATCTCACTCTCTCCGTAAATGGTATCTCCGTGAAAAACTGGTGCATCATGGGTAATTTTTTCATATTCCAGATTAGCTATTGCTTTACCAGAGGTATCACGTACGCTCATCCCAACCAAAATACTGATTACCAAAGGACCCACGACAAGAATCTTTCCATGTGGATGTTTCTTCATATAATTCTCGTCGGTATGTAGCGGATTGTTATTCATAGTGAGAAGCGAGAACATGTGATTATCCGCTTCTGTAATCGTTTTGCCTGGCCAGTGCTTGTATACATCACCTGGCTTAAAGTCCTCAAGATTTCCGCCAAATGTATGTCTCGCATCATGAATCATCAATTCTGCCTCGATTTAATTTCGGGAATTGGCGGAATCCCACGTTTTTAGCAGAAACGCCTAGCACCTTCAGGAATCCTTCAGCATCTTCGTGATCATATGAACCCATCGCCTCCATTGAAGAGTCATCGGTATAAAGGGAATTGGGCATAGCTTCCAGTGTGTCATCGACAGATTCGAAGTACAGACCTCCTTTGTAAATCCGTACTGAGATAGTACCGGTGCAAAGATTCAAGACAGGATCCAAAGCCGATAGGGCTGACGTAGTTGCCAAATCTAACCAGTATCCCTGGTAAATCTGCACGCTAATTATTTTTGAGATTTGGCTGAACAATTCCATTGCGCGTCGATCCAATACGAACTGTAGGAGATACTCAAAGCTACGTCCTAGCAACTCCATTCCTGGGGCCTCATATATACCTCTGGATTTAACCCCAACAAATCTATTTTCTATAACATGAGTACCTATACCTACACCATGCCTTCCCGCCACTAGATTTGCTTCCTTGAATAATTCGACTGTGTTCAGTTCGATATCGTTTATGGCGACTGGAATACCGGATTCCCATCTTATGGTCGCTGTTTCAGGTTGATCTTGTGCATCCCAGGACCAAACCCCCATACCAGGTTCAACAAAAAAGGGTGCTATCTCTACATTCTCGAGATCACCGGCCTCATGAGTCAATCCTAGAAAATTTGCGTCTGTCGAATACCTGGATTCACCAGAGGGTTTAATAGGTACTCCATTAGATCCACAATAATCGAGCATCTGCTGGCGACCAGGAAATTCTGACACGAACTCAGGGTCCCGCCATGGCGCATAAATCTTCAAATCAGGCGCCAACATATTTGAGGCGATTTGGAAACGAACCTGGTCGTTACCACGACCCGTCGCGCCATGAAAGAGTACCTCGATATTGCGTCGATCAAATTCCGGAAGGACAGCACCAATAGTCACCGGACGAGCTATACCTGTAGTATTCCAATATCCACCCTCGTACCGAGCCTGAGCCTGGATTACTTTCAAACCTGCCTGTGCAAGAGATTCTTGCCCGTCTACAACAATTGCATCCGTTGCGCCACTACCGATCATCCTGTCAGCAATTGAGTTAATATTGTCCTCATCCGGCTGTCCCAGATCTACCGTGAAACAGTAAACATCTAGGCCCTTTTCCCGAAGCCAGTGAGTGGCCGTGCAACTGTCAAGACCACCTGAAACCATCCCGCCTAAAGCGGTGACGCCTCCTTCTTTTAGTTCCCTCCAATTCAAGCTGTTTCTCTTGCAGCTTCGACAATACCAGATTCCAACCGATCTAACCCAGTGTCAATCTCTTCGACATTGATGGTTAGAGGAGGCATAATGCGTATAGTGTTAGGACTAGGAGCATTCAACAAAAGTCCTCTTTGGTTACATTCAGCCAATACATCAGCCGAAATATCATCTTTGAATTCCACTGCCAGTAGTAACCCAACGCCTCTTACATCGGTTACAAAATTATGGTCTTTCGATATTCGATCCAGACCGTCCTTCAAATATGCTCCCATTTCCCTAGCATTAGTATGTATTGCGTGGTCTATTATGTATCTAGTAGACGCGTTAGCGGCCGCACAAGTTAGAGGATTTCCGCCGAAAGTTGATCCATGTTCTCCTTTAGGCTCAAAAACCGCCGCACGATCCTTGGCAAGGAATGCCCCAATAGGAACACCTCCACCCAATCCTTTTGCCAAGGTAATGATATCCGGCTCAACACCTGACACTTGGTAGCCAAAAAGCGCACCGAGCCTACCTAGGCCAGTCTGCACCTCATCAAATATCAAAAGCAGGCCATTTTGGTCACACCATTGTCTGAGTGCGTTCAAATATTCTTCGGAAGGCACGTTCACGCCTCCTTCACCCTGAACGGGTTCAACCATCACCGCCACAGTCCGATCAGTGGTGGCTTTTTTGATGGCATCAATATCATCGTATTCAACATGGATGAACCCAGATGGTAGAGGTAGAAACGGATCATCATCGTGGGGTTTACCCGTTGCAGACCAGGTAGTCAGTGTACGTCCGTGAAACGAATTATTAGCCGTTATGATCTCAAAGGCACCATTGCGATGCAATTTGCCATATTTCCTAGCAAGTTTGAAAGCACCTTCATTCGCCTCAGCACCGCTATTGCAAAAGAACACCTTGTCAAGACAGCTATTTTCCACAAGAACTTCAGCTAACTCTAATTGCGGTATGGAGTAAAACTGATTCGACATCTGCACTAGAGTACGTGCCTGCTGGGATATAGCATCCGCTATTACCGGATTAGAATGTCCGATATTGTTGACAGCCCATCCAGATGTAAAATCCAGGTATTCTTTGCCGACATCATCCCAAACCTTGGTCCCTTCGCCACGCACGATAACAATCGGTTGCCTTCGAACACAAAACATATAATACTTCTGCTCTATCGTCTTCCAATCCGTTGTCATTGTTGCTATTTTCTCCCTAGCTACTGACCGTTCGCCAATTTTTTCAATCCCTGCAAGGCCTTTTCAAGGGCCTCAATGCTCTCCTTAAGGCCGCTAACCGCGTTGTTGATCTGGTCTAACCTAACCTGGATCGGATTATTTGAGACAGACTTTCCTTTTTCTTCTTTTTCTTCCTGTACCTGGGCAACTGGATCCTCTTGTTCAAAGCCAGTTAACATAGAAACTGCTTCCGGAATAGATCCAGCCATCACTACATTTTCTCCAGTAGCCAATATCACCTGTTTAAGCTCCGGAAAATCAATTCCCTCAGCCTGTAGGTAAACTGGCTCTGCGTAAAGAAGACCAAATTCGTTCTCTGTCGCGATAGGGATTACCAGAAGATTTCCTCTTATACAAAAAGATCCTTCTTGACATCGAAGTGTGAACCATTGGGAGATGAACTGGTCGTTATCAATCCTTGCCTCGACCTGTTGAGGGCTATCAACTTGCCGTTCCTTCGGAAATCGAAAAGCGACCAATTCACCATAATTTGGAGAATCGTTGCGAGCAGCAAGCCATCCTGCAAGTATTGGGGGATCATTACGAGTGTAGGGAATCAGTAGCACGAATTCCTCACGATCCTCGCCCGGAATCTTCATGATCACATAATAAGGGGCAACCTCCTGTAATTGTTCCCCTTGTCCAAATTTTTCCTCTGGAATACTCCAAATATCCTCGAGGTTGTAGAAGTCCTGCGGATCTAACATATGGTATCTCAGGTATTTTTCAGACTGGATCCTGAACAGATCTTGCGGGTACCTGATATGAGATTGCAATGCCACAGGCATTTCGTCTTTGTTGCTGAAAAGGTCTGGGAAAATGGACTGGTACGTCTTGATAATAGGGTCATCTTCGTCCCACAGGTAAAAGATCACCGAGCCATTGAACGCATCGACCACTATCTTGACGCTGTTCCGAATATAGTTAAAGCCTTCTTGTGTAGGATCCGAATACGGATATTTATCACTCACGGTAAAGGCATCCTGTACCCAGAAAAGTCCTTTCTCCTGGGCTACAACATAGGGATCTCCATCCAACCGAAGGAAAGGCGCAACTGCAGATATGCGTTCTTGTATTTCTCGGCGGTATTGGATACGACTGTTAGAGGTGATCTCAGGACTAATTAAAATGTTAATATCGGTGAAATTCCAAGCATACGCAGCACGGCGAATAAGGTTATTTATTCTGACCCCACCTGTACCAGAGTAAGTGGTACTTCTTAACTCCTCTCCGGCCGCCTGATAATCTAACTCTTGAGTTTTAGACGCAACAATTACGTAATCAACAGTCTCTTCGCCATAGTATATGCGCGGATTCTCCACCCGGAGTTCTGGTTCAGCGTCACCAGAAAGCGACTTTATTTCAATGACACCATCCTGTGGTATGTCCTTAGCAAAAAATTCGGGCCGGCCTTCGCTTGTGAATTCAGTTACAGGACTCATCGCAATCCCAAATCCATGAGTGTACCGCAACCTGTTGTTAACCCATGTCTGGGCATCAGCGTCAAGTTTATCTGGAGCTACTTCACGAGCTGCTAGCATTACCTGTCGAGAACGGTCGTCAATCACATATCGGTCTACATCCGCATCCTTGAAATCATAATAGGGTCTTATCAGTTGAATCTGTCGGTACACGTTTGAAAGGGGATTGTGGTCCCAAAGTCTGATGTTGTCTATCGTTTGAAGATTTGCACTAACCATCTCAGCCGTCAGCTTTTGGTCTACAGGATACAGTTTTTCACTAATATCCATTAAACCAAATCCCTTGCGCGTGAATTCAATATTTCTGGCTATATAGGGCTGTTCACGTGCAAATTCACTAGGTCGCACCGTAAGACGCTGCATGGCATTTGGCCAGATCACTCCAAGAATTACACCTAGTACAACGAAGAGAGCCACAGCACCGACAAACAGTCGTATTTGTCGAATATATGCATTGATAAGTATCAGTATCCCACTAGCTATCGCAATAATTGTCAGTATAAGTAACGCGTTCTTTCGTGCATGTATATCTGTGTAAGCTGCCCCATATACGGCTCCATTATCTGAAAGGACCAGCCCCCAGCGATCCAGCCAGAGACCGGCACCTACGATAAACATGATCGCAGAGCCTTTTATTGAAACTAACAATTTAACCCCGGAGGTGATCTGAAGACCTACCCCTCGGAAGCTGAAATTGATGAAATAAATTGCAAAAGTCGCCAATAGTGTTACAACCGTAGCGCCTAACATCCAGCCTTGAAGAAAATCAAACAGCGGTAAGGCGAACACGTAAAAAGACACGTCTTTACCATATACAGGATCAGTCACACCGAAGGCCGCAGCGTTATCGAAACGCAAGAAAACTTCCCACTGCCCAGCTGCAATGATGCCGAAGATCGTGCTAAGAACTCCGACCCCAACTAGAGTTCCCCAAAAAATCAGTCGTTTTAATACATTCCTTATTTGTGGGGGTAGCGGGATTTCTTCGGGTCCTTCAGACACTCTGTGTGCTCTATAGAGAATAATGCTGCTAATCAGCGCAAATACACCAGATCCCCCCAAGAAAAGTACGATCTTTGTTACCAGTATCTTTATATAAACATCCCGATATCCCAGGGATCCAAACCAGAGCCAATCTGTGAATATGCCTCGCAAGAACGTGAGTGCAACAACAAAAAGTACCAATCCAGCTATTAGAATGACCCACTTTAGCCTCCCACCAAGTTGGGTTGGTAGCGCAGTGGTAAAATCATTGTAGAAATTTGATTCAGGTTGAAAATTTGTTGACATCTTTACCTCAAGTTAGTCTAGTACCTACATCATCATTAGCAAGGGTGTTGGGTAGAACACCGGATTTACGTCCATCAACTATGTGGGCTGACTGTACCTTCTCCAGCGCCTTTAGACACGCTCCTAGTTTTGGAACCATACCGTCAGCAATTACTCTTGAACCCAGAAGCTGGCGTGCTTGTCCCTGTGTAAGCCTGGGAATCAATCTCCGCGAAGAGTCAAGGACCCCTTCGACATCAGTAAGCATGATAAGCCGTTCCACACCCAAAGCTGCAGCTATCTCCCCAGCTGCTGTGTCGGCATTGACGTTGAGCATAACTTGGGATGGATCATCTGCTTCATAAATATTAGTAGCAACCGAAGCTACAACTGGGATATAACCAGACTCCATGATCGCTTCGATCGGCTCAAGGTCGATGCTAACCACTTCCCCAACAAGACCGAGTTCCGGTTCTCCAATCCTTGCCTTGATCATACCTCCATCAACACCTGATAAACCCACCGCGCGACCACCAAGAGCTTGTATAGATGAAACCAAGGTCTTGTTCACAAACCCGGTGAGTACTGCCACTACAATCTCCATGCTCTGATTGTCAGTTACACGGAGACCTCTAATAAACTTAGGTCGAACTCCCTGGCGTTGCATCCAGTCCGATACGACTTTTCCTCCACCGTGCACTACGATGGAACGGATACCTTGTCTTTGAAGCTCTACCAAATCCCTCAAGCTAGTATCGTGGCTTCCTAGGGTACTTCCCCCAATCTTGACTAATATCGTGCCTTGAGATATCTCTGTTTTTGGGAAGTCACTATGCCCTAGTCCTTCGGTTTGCCTTTGGCCTTCCTCGTTGCCTTGCACCAATGGGAAGTGCTTTAAATCCGGGCGTTCCTCTACCACGACAGTAAATCTCCTACAGTCATTATTTCACTCGGATAGACATCTTCGCCAGGCAAATCAGTCAGGGTTGAGATCATAAAACCTAGCCTGTTAAATACAGCTACGTACTGTAAGCTGAATTAAACGTCACGTATTCTTCCGTAAGGTCACATCCCCAAGCTATCGCAGTCGCATCGCCAGCATTGACATTCACCCGGATTTGGATCTCTGGGACGCTCATCGCACTTACGACGGAGTCACGCAGGTAAGCCAAGGCTTTTCCCTCGTGTACAATGTGGATCTCATTTATAAAAATATCAACAAGAGATTCTTCAAAATCTATACCGCTCTTTCCTAGGGCCATCATCACTCTACCCCAGTTAGGATCGCGACCATGGATCATTGCTTTGACCAGTAAAGAACTAGCGATTTCACGTGAAGCTCTTTTAGCCTGATCGCTGTCACGGGCGCCATCAACCACCACTTCAATCAATCTCTCAGCACCTTCTCCATCCCGTACAAGCTCCTTGGCTAATACAGTAGCAACATATCCTAAGGCTTCTTTGAATGCATCTGCCGCAGGCGTGCCGCCCCTAATTTCAGGATAACCTGCAGCACCGTTAGCCATTGCCAATACGGTATCGTTCGTACTCTGGTCACCATCGACATCAATCATGTTGAATGAAGAGTCAACGACCGATTTAAGAGCAGTTGATAGAAACTGTCCTTCTACAGCAGCATCAGTTGAAATGAAACACAGCATGGTAGCCATGTTCGGGTGAATCATACCTACACCTTTTGCTGCTCCTCCCACTGTCAATCTATGACCATCAATTTCCAGAGACACGGCTACTTCCTTTGGCCGAGTATCCGATGTCATAATCGACTTAGCAAACTCGCTTCCCCCACGATCACTAAGTCTGACGTTACCGATATTTTGTCTGATAAGCGCCATAGGCAATTCAACACCGATAAGACCAGTACTCGCCACAAAAACATCTTCAGCATCTACATCGATGTGGCGGGCTGCCAAATCGGCCATCTCTCTAGCATCTAGCAATCCTTGCTCTCCAACTCCACAGTTAGCGCAACCGCTGTTTGCTACAACAGCTCTACCAGTACCTTTGCGTACTCTATCCCGGCTAAGCGATACGGAAGGTGAGACAACGCGGTTGGTTGTAAAAGTCGCCGCGATAGTGGCGACTTTCTCAGATAATAAGATACCGAGATCGAGATTTCCCTCACCGGCAGTTTTCACACCGGCATAAGTACCCCCTGCCACGAATCCTTTCGCGGATGTTACTCCACCGCCTTGAAGTACTTCTATCATTGCAAATATCCCAATACGAACAGTCTTCAGCTAAAAAGGACGCCGCACAAAAATCCGATGAGCCTGACTACGACGCCTAGGACAGCTCGAAGTATAACATAGGGATATCTTGCCTAACATATAGCCTAGTCACAACCCGATTATCAACAAACAAAGCGCTTTTTACATAAGTCGAATTGGTCTAGAATATCGGACAAATCTACCAATAGGAATTTAAATGTCCCAGCAGCGTACGGGAATCACCAACACAAAAGATGGATCAATGTTCCCTTTACTCGATTATGAACTTAGCCGGGCCGTCAGATCTGGCAATATCGTCCATCTCCAAGGACAAACTGGAATACCCATCGATGGGAAAGGGTTCGTAGGAATCGGAGATCCGGCTGAACAGGCAAACAACGCCATGCTGTGTGTCAAGGCTTTCCTTGAAGAACTCGGGGCACGAATGGAAGATATCTGCAAGGTTACTACATACGTGACAGACCCATCATACAGAGATCTCGTATATCCAGTATTGTCAAACCATTTAGGTGATGTTTCTCCCTGTTCCACAGGCATAGTGGTAAAAGCACTGGCATTACCCCATATAGACTTTGAGATTGATGTCTACGCAGTGATCCCAGAAAACCGGGCTTAGCGTACTCAAACTTCCATATTCGTTTTGGAGAACCTTTGCTAGCACGGACAACTCCAACCTCACAGGAGGAAAAAATGAAGGCTCTCGTATACCACGGCAACAAAGACCTAAGACTAGAGGATGTCCATGAACCTGTGCCTCAAGCAGGTGAAATAAAGCTTGGAATAGACTACTGCGGGATCTGTGCCACTGATATCGAAGAATACCTTTATGGGCCCAATTTTATAGCCAACCGCGTGCCTAATAGGTTAACAGGACGGAGCCTACCAATTATTACAGGCCATGAGATTACCGGAACTGTAGTTGAAACAGGACCAGGGGTCACGGAAGTCACGGCAGGAGATAGAGTAGCACTGAACAATGTTTTAACCTGCGGCAAGTGTCGTTACTGTAAGGACAATAACGAAACAATGTGCCCTGACATGGCTGTCGCAGGCTTTGCCACCGATGGTGGTCTAGCTGAATACATGGTCTGGAAATCCAACGAAGTCATAAAACTGCCAGACAACGTGAGTAGTGAACAAGCAGCTCCAATTGAGCCAGCGGCAGTAGCACTCCATTCTGTGAGACGTAGCGGAATCCAGCCAGGTGAAAAATTAGCCATCCTAGGGTGCGGTACAGTGGGCCTACTAGCCATGCAGACAGCCAAGGCAATGGGAGCAACTGTCTTTGCTATTGATCGAAGACAACTCAGCCTTAATATTGCAAAAGAACTCGGTGCTGACGCCACAATCGACACAACCAATAATGATACTCACAAACAACTTTTGGACCTCACCGACGGTGATGGGCCAGACGTAGTAATCGATGCAGCAGGTGGCCAAAACACTCCAGTTCTAGCTATAGAATGGGTTAGGAGGGGGGGGCGCGTTGTTCTTGTTGCAATCTACACTTCAAACACTTCAATCGATTTCAACAGTGTCATGTCTTCAGAAAAACATGTCATTGGGTCCCTGGCCTATCAAAGGCGTGACGTGGAAGAAGTCGTCCAGCTCTTAGCAAGAGGGGACATTCAGACGACGCCACTCATATCTGATCGAATCAAGCTAAATGAAGTGATTGACAAGGGATTTAAACGCATGATGGAGCCCTCTAAAGATGTGTTTAGGATTCTTGTATCACCTTGATTACTGGTTAATTCTTGGAAATATTCCAAATTTCTTAACCAAGACAAACACTTCGATAGCCCTGCTAAACACTTCTTTCACTTAAGCAAATCTCTCGCATCTTGAGATATAACTATCCCTTGCATCAAATTAGCGATGGTTATTCACCAAAGTTTCGATGGATACCAGATCAGTGTCCCAAACCTAATTTGGACCTTGGATCACAATGATTTCATTGACTCTATAACGATTTTTTTGTTAGCATTGAGGTATGGAAAATATACCGAATCCTGCAAAGCAGATTATCGACCGTTTCGGCGGCCAATCCTCACTCGCTTCCCTTCTGGGAAAACGTCAGAGCACGGTGCAACACTGGTCTAAAACTGGAAGAATTCCATCTCAATGGCATGATAAATTGCTAGGCCTAGCACGTGACAAAGGTATTGGACTTGAACCCAAAGACTTTGTCTTCGCAGATAAACCTAGGGTACATCCAGCGGATGGAAAGCTAGGTATACTACTAGTAGGTCTTGGGGCCGTATCTTCAACCTTCATCGCTGGTGTAGAACACATCAGGAACGGCAATGGACAGCCTACTGGGTCACTCAGCCAGATGGCAACTATCAGATTAGGCAAAAGGTCCGATAAAAAGAGTCCGTTGATTAGAGATTTCGTTCCTCTTGCTAACCTCGATCAACTGGTCTTCGGTGCGTGGGACCCAATTCCAGACAACGCCTACGATGCCGCAGTCAAAAGCAGTGTCCTTGAACACCACGAGGAATTAGAGCCAATCGCTGATTTCATGAAATCCATAGAACCGATGGCCGCGGTCTTCGATACCGATTATGTAAAGCGTATTGATGGGACTAATACCAAATCTTTAAATACCAAGCTTGAGGCCGTCGCAGCTGTCCGGGAGGACATTAGACGATTCAAAGATGCTAACCAATGTGCAAGACTCGTCATGGTCTGGTGTGCTTCAACCGAAAAATTCATTAGCGAAACGGAAATACATCAAGACCTTGAAAACTTCCTTGGGGGTCTCCACGACAACGACGAGAACATAGCACCATCTATGATCTATGCTTATGCCGCGATCCTTGAAGGCGTTCCATTTGTAAATGGCGCTCCAAACCTATCTGCGGATATACCAGCTCTCGAAAAATTGGCTAGGGATCAAGGCGTTCCACTATGTGGTAAAGACTTTAAGACAGGACAAACTCTGGTCAAGACAGTCATAGGCCCAATGCTTAAAGCCAGGATGCTGGGGATGGACGGTTGGTTCTCGACCAACATACTAGGCAATAGAGACGGCGAAGTGCTCGACGAACCAGAGAATTTCAAGACCAAGGAAGAATCCAAGCTTGGAGTTCTCGAGTACATATTGCAACCTGATTTATATCCAGAGCTCTACTCCGACGCATACCATAAGGTACGAATCAACTACTATCCTCCTCGCGGTGACGCAAAAGAAGGGTGGGATAACATCGACCTGTTTGGTTGGCTCGGCCACCGAATGCAATTAAAAGTTAACTTCCTATGTTCTGACTCAATCCTAGCTGCCCCTTTGGTGCTAGACCTAGCGCTATTTATGGATTTGGCACAGAGATCTAGCATGGCCGGTATCCAAGAATGGCTATCATTTTACTTTAAGAGTCCTCAGCACTCAGATACCGTATACCCAGAACATGACCTGTTTATTCAACAAACTAAGCTAAAAAACACGCTCCGTTGGTTAATGGGCGAAGAACAGATTACTCATCTAGGAATGGAATACTATAAAGATTAACTTGCCTTGAGACCTCAACAGGTAATGATCATCTAGTTTTATGTGTCCGGTGTTTCCACAAAACCTATCGTAGGTATAGCGAGCTCCATTGCTTTCTGTTTATGGAATGGACCTCCAAATCATGTCCATGAAAATGGATGTCCTTCTCAAATCTCATACCAAGCTTGCTAGCCAAGTTTAGGGATGGCTTGTTTGGGGTGTGAATTAGCGCAATAACCCGGTCCAATCCAATCACCCGAATCCCATAATCTAGAACAACAGAAGCAGCCTCAGTACCAATACCCTTGCCCCAATAATGGCGCACAAGACGATATGCAATTTCTGTCTCCGGCTTCCCATCGATATCATCGAAGCGGGAGAATCCACAGTAACCAACAAATCGGTCGTCTCCCTTAAGTGTCACAGCCCATGGTCCGAATCCCCAGCTAGTCGTTTTGTGATATACACGATTCTTTTGGATCCAATTTGATACCCATGTTCGGTTACGAATACCATCAAATGAGTACCTCATAACCTCTGGATCTGAGAACATAGCAGCCGCTGCGTCCAGATCGTTTATGTGGACCGTCCTCAATATAAGACGATCGGACTCTGTGATCAATGTAGTATTAGCTGCCACGGAATGGAGTCCTCCACGGCTCGAAGATGGTTAAATCAAAAACATCGGCGTATAAAATAATGGTTAGTCACAAAACCACCGACCTTGAGCCTGATATACAACTTAATCTCATCATTTGATTTATTAATAGTGGGTTAGAAATATGACAAGAGCCTACATTTTTTTCACTGGCTCGTGAAATCCGGCCTTGGCATCCATGGGATTTCCTCCGAAATAAAGATACGCCAGATCATCGTCCCCTGTATTTTCTGTGTAATGCTTTAGTCCTGGTGGAGTGTATATCCATGCACCACGACCCACTACACGTTCATCGTCCCCAACACGCATTATCCCTTTCCCAGCAATCACGTAGTAGAACATGGGTGTCTCATGAGCATGGGCTTCGTAGATGCCACCTGGTTTGAAAACGTTGACACCTAAAAGACGATCATATGTATCTGATCCGGGAAGGCGGTCCACCATACCACTCATCTTGATAGAGCGATAGGTAGTATCATCAATCGCCAACAGGGTATGACCATGCGAATCATCCTTGAATTTCATCCATTCGTCTTCGGTAAAAACATATTTAGGCATTCGATCCTCCTTAATTTAGATCCAACATACTGCCCACCTTCTCACAACCACATGAATTCCGCCAACTCCCTCAAACATGTGACCACATTCTTAATCGAGTATCCTATAAAAACACGAATTTAACCGGAGAATTGCCCATGCCTCCAATTTCGGATACTAGGAATACGCCCCCGTGGACAGGAATGGACATACGTAATCTACTAAGCAAGTCCGCGCTGGCAGTGGGTGCCGGTAACCCAATCGAAACTAGACTCCAGAGAAAACAATCATCGGTTGTAAAAAAACCAATCTCATTGGGAGGCGGAGTCCCTGATACCGCTACCCTTCCTGTCAATGATCTCCTAGATTCGTTGACAAAGGTCCTTAGAAACAGTCCAACAGAAACTCTTGCATACGGAGGGGTACTCGGTTTCGAAGGCATGCGGACAGTTTTGGCGGAACGTTACAGTAATATTGATAATCTGGATCTAAATCCCAGCAATTTCGTAGTTAACAACGGCAGTGCCGGAAGCATAGACAACATATGTGACGCATTTATAGAACCAGGGGACGTCATCCTTGTCGAATCTCCTACCTTTTCTGGCTCAATTCGAACGATGCGGGGTCATCTGGCTGAGCTTGTCCCAATCCCATTAGGCAATCCCGATGCAATCGCCGACACGGTTAAAAATATAAAAGCAAAAGGCAAGCACGTCAAAATGCTTTACACCATAGCTGACTTCCACAATCCCACCGGCTCTACTATGTCCCAAAAAGATCGCGAGTCACTTATCGAAATTTGTTCCAGCCATCAAATCCTTATCATTGAAGACGGAGCTTACTCTGACATATTTTTTGGAGAAGGGCCTCCTCAATCTCTATATGGACTGGCCAATGGAGAGGGGATACTGAAAGTAGGCACTTTCAGTAAAACAATTGCTACAGGCCTACGTATTGGCTGGGTACAGGCCCGCTCCGATTTTATAGACGTATTGAGCAGCATGAAATTTGACATGGGCTCAAGTCCATTGTTACTAAGGGCAATCTCCGACTACGTCGGATCAGGCCAAATGGACCAGCACCTGTCAGATATGAGGCCATTATACGAAGAAAAGTGCGATGCACTCTGTAAAAGCCTAGAAAAACACTGCGCCAACGAACTGATTTTTACCCGACCATCTGGAGGATTTTTCCTTTGGGCAAAATGCCTTCATGCAGACGCAAATCTACTCTCTAAGATTGCTGAGGAAGAAGGTCTTAACTTCCCGGCAGGCTCAAATTTCTTCCTAGATGGAAAGACAGCCGACACAAAACATATTCGATTAGCTTTTAGCACAGCTAACCTCAATGCCATGAGGGAAGTTGGTCCCAAGATGCGTAAGTCTATCGAACGGGCTCTTAACACAACCTCCTAGTCTCCGACTATGCTCTTATAGCCGACGATCCTAAGACTACCCAAGCAAAGAACCCCGAGTCTACATAGTAAGCTTAACTTATAAGCAAACATCTAGTGATTTATCCGATCAACAATGCGTCTTTATATTCCCAACGGTCGGATATTCGATATTAAATACTCTTTGTGGCTGCCACCGGCTAGCGGTGGCATCAAATACAATTATACCTATAAAGCGTCCATCTGTACTATAGGCTCGGCATCTTTCGTTGGACCGAGTAGGAAATGTTTTTTGACCAAGCGAAAGAGATTGTCCTTGGCGCAATGCTTGTTCAGCCTTACCGCCAATTATGATTGTTCGTAGATGAGAAACAATTGTATCTGGTGCTCGTACAATCTGTTTCCAAGAACTATCACCGAATTTTTTTTCTACCTGCTGCAAAGTTAGAGCTTCGCCAATATAGAAAGGACCGTTTTTGATCCGTTTAAGGCTCTTTAGGTGTGCTCCACATCCAAGTTTCTCTCCTAGGTCATGTGCAAGGGATCGCATATAAAACCCTCGACCACACCGAACCTCAATTTCGACCAATGGAAAGTTCCACTCAATCACTTTAATTTCATTCACTTCAACTCTACGAGGATCTCTATCAATCTCAACTCCCGCCCGTGCGAGTTCGTATAGCCGTTTGCCTTGGCGTTTAAGTGCGCTGTACATTGGTGGCACCTGATCAATCACCCCTATGAATTTCCCCATAGTAGTAGTAAATCCATCCAAAGTGACCTCAGAAGCATCCATCCGTCTTATCACTGCTCCCTGCACATCATAAGTATCTGTCTCGACACCTAGCTCTACGACTCCCCTGTAAATCTTGGATCCATCAACAAGATCCTGCATCATTTTTGTGCCTTGACCAAGACAAATAACTATTACTCCTGTCGCGAACGGATCTAATGTACCTCCATGACCAACACGTTTGACTCGACTTACACGCTTGATATGCCTGACAACATCCATACTTGTCAATCCTTCAGGCTTATCGATATTCAGCACACCATCTATTACCCTGGTGGCTGATCGACTTTCCCGTGTTTCCCTTTTACTCGTTTCAGGAGAATCGACTTGTTCATGGTGAGTATAAGTGTTCAATCAAACTGGTCCTGTTACGAATCTATGGCTTCATTTATTAGTCTTAATATCTCATCACCCCGCTCTATAGAATCATCGATTTCAAAAGATAGTTGGGGAATTCTTTTTAGGTCGGTCGATCTTAAGCCACGACGAATAACCCCTGCTGCAGATCTCAAAACCGCGATTGTCTGGGTCTTGCTATCATCATCGCCAAGAACACTTATGTATACGCGAGCGGATGATAAATCCGGAGAGGTTTCTACACTTGTAACAGTATGTATTCCGACGAGCCTAGGATCAGAAAGTTCTGATGATATTATCCGGCTTATATTATTCCGTAATAACACATTCACACGTTCAAGACGACGGCTCATGGATAACCCCTGGTTTCGATTTCAATGTAGAAGTTGGTAGCAGATATATGGAAACAGTTATCCGATTTCTTCAGTGCGATGTGATTCCAGTGCATCACCTTCCTGAAAGTCGGAAAAGCCTTCTAGTATAATGCCACCTTCCAAACCAGTTGCCACTTCTCGAACATCGTCCTTGAAATGTTTTAAGCTGGCGATGCGCCCTTCGAAAATTATCTGCCCGCTCCGTAATACATGTATGGTCCCTGAACGTGAGATTTGGCCCTGATTTACATAAAATCCTGCCGCCATTCTTCGACCACCAACACCAAACAAGGCCCGGACAGTACCAATACCTTCCACAACATCCCTAGTTTCGGGCTCAAGTAGTCCAGACAGAGCCTTCCGCACATCATCAAGCAAGTTGTATATGATATCGTAGCTACGTATTTCAATGTCTTCCTGGATAGCTAATGTCTGGGCACCACTTTCAGGCAACACATTGAATCCAACTATAATTGCGTTTGAAGCAACAGCTAACAGCACGTCACTCTCTGTGATAGTTCCTGTCTGAGAATGGATCAAATTAACCTTAGTCTGTTCGGTATTTAAGGCTTGGAGAGCATTGCTAACAGCGTCTATGCTGCCCTGTACGTCAGTCTTAACTATCAAATCAAGAGAAATGGCCTCACCCGACTCAATCATAGAATTGACCTCGGACAAGGTTATGCCAGATCGTTTTCTACCTTCTCGAGCCTGTCTGTGTTCGTCGACAGTTGCACGGGCAGCACGATCATTGAGGGCGACTTCTACAATATCCCCGGCCCCAGGCAGGCCGTTCAATCCCATAACTACTACGGGCATAGAGGGTCCCGCTTCCTTGATGGTTTGTCCCAGATCATTGCGCATAGCCCTGACACGTCCATAAGCTTCTCCAGCTACAATTATGTCACCAAGGTGTAGGGTTCCAGTTTGAACCAGCAAAGTAGCAACGGGGCCACGACTTTTATTTATTTCGGCTTCTACAACAACTGCCCTAGCAGATCTATCTGGGTTTGCTTTTAGTTCAGCTACTTCAGCGACAGCATTAAGATTTTCCAGTAGATCTGGCACACCTTCTCCGGTCAAAGCAGAAACAGGGACAGCGATAACGTCACCTCCCCATTCCTCGATCAACAGGTCGTTCTCTGCCAATTCCCGTTTGACACGGTCCTGATCAGCTCTCTGGCTATCAATTTTGTTAATCGCTATTACAATCGGTACAGAAGCTGCCTTGACATGATCGATCGCTTCAATTGTTTGGGGCATCACACCATCATCGGCAGCCACCACTACCACAGCAATATCAGTCACCTGAGCTCCACGAGCACGCATGGAAGTGAATGCCTCATGGCCTGGTGTATCTAGAAAAGTGATCCTATTTTCGTTCACTTGTACTTGGTAAGCACCTATGTGCTGTGTAATGCCTCCAGCCTCACTAGCTGTAACATTGGTATTTCTTATATTGTCAAGCAGAGTTGTTTTACCATGATCCACATGGCCCAATATCGTCACTACAGGGTTCCTAAGAACCAAAGATTCTTCATCTTCATCTTTATTTGAGACAACAAGAGAGCCTGGTCCTCGTTCTTGTTCCTTTGGTGCTCTTACCCTAAATCCCAAGGACTGGGCTACCATTGCCGCAGATTCAAAGTCCACTTCATCATTCATGCTCAGCATAAATCCCGCACGCATGAGTTGCTTTATAGTTTCTACGGCATCTACGTCCATAAGATCTGACAATTCACCAACAGTAACTACTGCGGGAATTTCTATAATAGCCATGTCTTCTTGTGCAGATGAAGATACCGGGGGTGGTTGTTCTTCCGTATCAACAATTTGTGGTTTTTTCGCCATTATATTGTTACTCAACTAGGGTTAAAGTTTCGAGATACTCTGCCAAATTCACCCATTCTTTTTCTGTTAAATCACGATTAAGAGCGTGGCTCAGTTGGTCGCGTCCTCTACGATAGTGGTCAGGATTGCTGGATAGGCAAAGGTATGCCCCACGACCTAGAGATTTTCCAGTCACATCGATTACTACAGGTCCTTCCTGTGAAACTGCGATGCGCAACAGATCTCCTTTGAAAAACTTATCGCCACAAGCTACGCATCTGCGGACCGGCATATTGGAATAATTTACATCCTCTTGCGCCAATCCCTAACGCCTTCTATTCTGTTGCCCCGCACCTCCACGTTTTCGTTTTCGTTTCCCAGTCCTGCGAGGACCATCCGAACCTGCGAGTTCAGTTATATCTTCACGGAATCTTATTACCCCTGGCTGGGCAGAAGGCACATTACGAACAGACCAAACTTCCTCAGGCAACTCTTCTATGGAAGTTGCCGTTTCAGGTTTAGAGACCGGTGCTTTCCTCTCCGTTGATTCAGATTCACTAATAAGTTCCTGTAAAACTAGATCTTCCAAGATCTCAGGATCGGCATCTACGGTACCATCTTCTGATTTTTTATCACCATCAACTACTTCAACTTCAGTCGTGGAATCAACTTCAGCATCAACAATCTCTGCGGCCGGTGCCTCTATTATTTCCTCTTCTTGTACAACCTCTACAACCTCACCAGATTCAATTTCTGATGAAATATCCACCTGTTCTTCTGAAACAACATCCAGGTCGGCTGCAATCTCTTCGGTTTCGGTTTCGGTTTCTTTCTCACTGACATCAGATGCAGCTAACTTATCAATCTCTTCTATTTCCACATTGCTCTTGATGTCAACCTTCCAACCAGTGAGCTTTGCCGCCAATCTAGCATTCTGGCCTTCTTTACCTATTGCTAAAGAGAGTTGGTTCTCCGGCACAACGGCCGTGGCCATTTGTTCAGATTCGTCAAGATCAACTCTCATCACTAATGAAGGACTAAGTGCACGGGAAATGTAAGCACTTGGATCTTTCACCCACTGGACCACATCAATCTTTTCTCCGTGCAATTCATTGACTATATTCTGAATACGAATTCCACGGAGGCCAACACATGAGCCTACAGCGTCAATTCCGTCTTGTTTTGCGAAAACTGCGACCTTGCTGCGAGATCCTGCCTCTCGTGCAATATCTATAATCTCTACGGACCCGTTGTATATTTCCGGAACTTCCATCTCAAACAAACGCCTGAGCAGAAGTTTATCAGCCCTAGATACTATGATCTCAGGACCCTTGGCAGATTCACGTATTGATTGGAGCACAACCTTTACTTTCTGCCCAATGCGATATCGTTCGTAAGGAGGCTGTTCTGTTTGAGGTAGTATCGCTTCTGCTCTCCCTAACTCCACCGTGATCTGCCTAGACTCAATTTTCTGTACTGATACAGTAAAAACCTCTCCCTCTTTCTCCGAATATTCCTGAAGGACGAGGTCCCGTTCAGCTTCCCTAAGTCTCTGGAGCACAACCTGTTTGGCAGTCTGGGCCGCTATACGACCTGCACTATGTTGCAGATCCTCAGTAGGTACTACGTCTCCAATAGCAGCGTCTTTTTTTATCTTCTTGGCTTCTTTTAAATTCAGTTCAACCAGTGGATCCTCTACATCTTCTACGACATTTTTCACAACAAAAACGCTAACGTCACCGCTTCCGGGATCGAGTTTGACAGATATGTTTTGTCCAGCAGCAAGGCTGTCTCGTTTATATGCAGATGCGAGGGCAGCTTCAATTGCCGACAACACAATCTCCCTTGGCAAATTGCGCTCAGCAGCCAACTGAGTTAAAGCGATGATGAAGTCGCTTTTCATATATGCCTACACCTCCATAGTATTAAGTCTCTTTAACAAAAAAAAGTGGGGTGTGCCCCACTTTCAAAAATTCCCGAACCACAAGAGGTTAATTACTATGAGATTATAGCATTACTCACTATCCGAAACAAGTTGATTTACCATAGCTAGCGCTGTTATTTTATTCCGTCTGATTGCAGTATCATCAAACAATAATTTTTGTATACACACAAATCTATTTGCAACCGGTCTTAAAGGTGAACTTGCGATTCCAGAACTATTATTACTAAAACCTTATATGTAGATTGGTCAGACAGAGAGTATATGATATGAAGACCTCTATCAAAACCGTGACAGTAGTATTAACACTTTTTCTGGTTACTTCATGTTTTTATAGTGGTAACCAGCCAAAAGAATTGCTAGTATTCGCTGCAGCTAGCCTTACATGGCCTCTCGAAGAAGTAAAGGCAGGATTCGAGAAAGAAACTGACATCAAATTAAT
>CAZSLO010000007.1:0-98563 GCA_964608025.1 uncultured Dehalococcoidia bacterium
CAACCGATCAATGCAGTCGGCCCGGACCATCCTGAGACCTTTGTAGGACCCCTCGATAACTGGCATGTACACTACGAACTATGTACCGGACCAAGATTTCAATCTCGGTCATCTTCTGAAGAAGAATGTAAACAAGATGAAGGTAACTGGGTGCCATCATACGGATGGATGATCCATGCATGGGTATGGGTGGACAATCCCCTCGGGGTGTTTACTATGTGGAACCCAAATATCCCTCCTGTAGCTTCTTCATCTGTAGTTCGACAGACAGCCAGCACAGGGGATACACCATCTGTATCCATTGAAAAGTTTGGATACGGCGAGGCAGTTATCAAACCCGGGCAAAGCATCTCATGGACTAATACTGATACCGTCGGCCATACAGTGACAGAGGGTTCCAGGGGACGGAACGACGGCGGATTTGATTCAGGCGTTTTGGGCCCAGGATCCTCATTCGAACTGACCTTCGACCAGCCCGGTAGGTTTGACTACACATGTACTCTCCACTCTTTCATGTCTGGAACAGTCATCGTAACCCCTTAGGTCCACGTAATAGTCAATACCTATTGATTCATGATTGCATACTTGGCCTATCATGATTCAATATATTTTCATACAAAATAGTGCTGGACAGGCAAATGTTTTCACGGAATTTTTTGCAGCATATTGCAAGCTGCGCCTATACTAAACATTGACTGTATGAGTAATAAGCTAAATGGTTAACAACGATCAAGACGCAGTGTGTGTAATTCTAGCCGGTGGACCCGGTAATAGAATGGCGTCCGGTAACACACACAAGGTCTGCTTCCCTGTAGCAGGCAAGCCTGCAATAGTACGTGCCATAGATGCTTACAAGCAGGCGGGTCTGACTCGCTTTATCGTAGTCGTGGGCTATATGGCTGAACAGGTTATATCTACAGTCTCAGAACCACATCCAGAAGTATCGTTCGTCTATCAACACGATCCTCGTGGTACTGGCCACGCAGCGTCAGTAGCAATAGAAGTCCTCGATTCCCAGGGATTTGAAGGAGAGGTGATCGTGGTTATGGGGGACGCCGTAATCCAACCTACCGTTATACGTAATTTGCGAAAACGATTCTCTCTTGGAAATCTTGATGCCCTTGTTACCACGGTATCCAAGAAACATCGGCCCAACGCTGGCCGCGTCATCCGCGACACATCTGGTTCTATTCTTGGAATCGTAGAGGTACCTGACATCGAAATGGCCCGGACATCAGGAGAAAAAATATTGGTCAGTGGCAAAGCCCTGTCAGCCGTCCAAATCGATAATCAAAGCAATTCAGCTAATGCATCATTGTATGCATTCCGGTACCCACTACTCCTCAAGGCGTTGAAGCAACTAACCCCAGACAATGCACAATCTGAAATCTACCTGACAGACACCGTGGAGTATATAGCTCAATATGGATCTGTAGATACCATGCTGATACCGGATGTTACCGATATCATGGCATTCAATACGCCTGCTGAACTACTAGCGATCGAGGATGCGATTCGGTCTAAAGAGAGCCATGCAAGGGTCACTCTAGGCAATCAACAACGCTTAGAAACAGGTGCTCTCAAGCCAATTGGTGAATGGGTCCAACTCTTCAAATCACCGCCCCCGGATCTCCGTAGACGCATCGGGAAAATTTATGGCAACGACGAGAGTCTAATAAAAGAACGGTTGGCCTCCCTCGGCAAAATCGCCTGGCTTGCAATGAGTCAAATGGGCCCAGAACGAGAAGTCGTCGTCTGTCGGGCCCCAGGCCGTGTAAATCTTATGGGCCGTCATATAGATCACCAGGGAGGTTACGTCAACGAGATGGCGGTAAGCCGCGAGGTACTTCTAGTAGCTGCGCCAAGAAATGACGATCTCTTCACCTTGACTAACATGGATAGCGATCGCCACCCCTCCCGTGAATTCCGAATAACCGAGATTCTCGACGAGACCTCTTGGGGAGACTGGATTGACTTCATAGAATCTGTAACGGTTCGACAGGTCCTCGAAAATGGTCCAAAGGACTGGAGTCATTATGCCCGTGCTCCCTTGTTAAGATTGCAACATGAACGACCTGACTTACCACTAAAAGGTATGGACTGCATCGTCGGAGGTAATATACCTATGGGGGCAGGTCTTTCAAGTAGTTCAGCTTTAGTAGTCGGCTTCGCAGAAGCTGCGATTGCACTTAACGGTCTAAACGTCACCGTAAGAGACTTCGTAGACCTATGTGGCGAGGGTGAATGGTTTGTCGGGTCCAGAGGCGGAAGCGCCGACCATGCCGCTATACGAACCGGCCTCGCAGGACACGTCACACGCATAGGGTTCTTCCCATTTTCCATTGAAGACAGCATCCCAATGCCACCCGGCATCGAGATTTTGATAATCGATAGTAAGGAGAAAGCAGTCAAGAGCAGGGGTGCCCCGGCACGTGACATATACAACCAACGTGTAGCAACTTACAAAATAGCTTTCCAACTTCTCCAACAGGCATGGCCGCCCGCGCGGGGTGCCATGCACTTCCGAGACCTGATTCCTGATCGGCTAGGTGTCGGTATCTCGGATCTTTATCAGGCTTTAGCCAGGCTGCCAAACCGGGCTTCTCGTCGAGAAATAGGCCGATTGCTTGATATAAAAGGACAACAGGAACTTAACCGTGTATTTGAAAGTCATCGGAATATAGGACCCTATGATCTAAGAGGCGTAGCACTTTACGGTCTTGGCGAATGTCTAAGGGCTGACCAATTCGCCGAATGTTTAAAATCCGACAATTTGCAAGGGGTTGGGCAATTGATGCAAACGAGCCACGACGGGGATCGATTATATAGCTATAGAGCAGATGGTACCCCTCGGAGATATTCTGTACGAACTGACGACGCAACTCTCAGCCGATTAGCAAATTCAAAGAGTGATCTAAGCCTGCAACCAGGCAGATACGGCTGCAGCACAAAAAAAATCGACAGGATTGTCGACATAGTATCAGCCACGGAGGGAGTAGTAGGGGCCCAGCTTTCTGGGGCGGGACTAGGGGGATGTGTCATGGCCATGGTGCATTCCGGTACCAAGGCAGTGGTAGTAGAAAAACTAGAAAAAGCTTTCAGCAACCACGGAAAGGAAACCCCTGCCATATACGACTGTAAGCCGGTCGCCGGAGCAGGCCTTATACAATAATGCCAAGACCAAGAAGATGAGACTGTTTTAGGAATACCTCTGCATACGATGGGAATAGACATAAAAACCTCGATCTCCATCCCAAGTCTATTTAATTATTACCGTCCAATCTTGACCAATAGCAGAATAACTGTACAATTCTCCGAAAATGATCGCCTCTTCCCAATTATGGAAGGGCTGTCAGATATAGCCGTTATACGGAGGCTGGTATGCCACTAAACAACGGATACCGAAATGGAAAAAAAGATCGTAAGCTTGTAGTGGTACAACAGTCAGGGGGCAATGACTACCTCAACAGTATAGTGCCCTACACCAACGGGCTCTACTATGATTTTCGCTCCCTTACACACCACGACCCTGAAGATGTACTTAAGATCAACGATACTCTAGGATTTGGTCCAACTATGGGACCAATCAAAGAGCTTTGGGATGAAGGCAAGGTAGCGATCATCCACGGGATCGGCTATCCAAGACCAGACCGATCACACTTCCGGTCCATGGATATCTGGCACACAGCCGAACCGGTAGAAATCAGCCAAGAGGGCTGGCTCGGTCGTGCTGTGAGAGATATGGACCCAAAGAGTGAAAATGTCCTAACCGCAGTAAGTTTCGGAGTGGGTCTGCCAAGAGCCCTAGGCTGCAACGGTGTACCAGTAGCCTCCGTCGGAGATCTAGAAACTTACGGACTCTTCCCTGATATCCAAGACGAATGGCTGAGGGAGTACGCGCTTGAAGCCTTCGGAAAGATGTATGGAGCCGCAGCCGGGAAAGAAGCTGTAATGGGCTTCCTCGGACAAACTGGAAGAGATGCTTTGAAGGGAGCCGATATCCTGAGAACAGCTCCTGAGAAATACTCCTCCACGATAGAGTACGGTACAAACCCTATCGCTCGAAGCTTGAGGGACGCAGCCCAGGTTATGTTTGCTGACTTCGGAACTCGAATCTTCTATACGACGCACGGGGGCTACGATACCCACGCTGGACTAAAGATTGCACACCCCCAACTCTGGTCTGATCTTAGCCCTGCTGTCATGGACTTTTTGGATGATCTCGAAGAACACGATGAGGCAGATGAAACGGTGATGCTGATTTTCTCAGAGTTCGGTCGCCGGGTACGTGATAACGGCAACGGTGCAGACCATGGTTCCGGTGGAGTAGCTTTCATAGTCGGAAACAAGGTCAAGGGTGGTATGTATGGAGAATACCCATCACTTGAGGAAAAGGACCATCTCGACGGAGATCTTCACTTCAATAACGATTTTCGAGGCACTTATTCCTCAATTATCGAAGACTGGCTTGGACTTGACCCCGTACCCATAGTGAAGGGCAAATTCGAATCTTTCGATCTATTCAAAAATTAAAATCCTAGTTGACTGATCCCTGCGGAGGATAAGAGGATGAGCGAAAACATCGCCTTGATTTCGCACCTGATGCGCAGAGCCGGTTTTGGAGCCACTCGAACTGAACTTGAGCAGTATCTCGCCCAAGGCTACGAGGAGACGGTCAATTGGCTTCTTAACCCTGGTGTCCCAGGTGAGTTCTCTGAGGACCTTGCGAAGCGCAGAGCTGTAGGGTTCGATGAGGGAGGAAGCGCTTTTAACCTGTGGGCTGTACGCATGATCCATACAAATAATCCACTAGAAGAAAAAATGACGCTTTTCCTTCATGGATTGTTTCCAGTTAGATACATGAGCCAGGGCCGAGCCCTGTTAAACCAATTAGACAGCTTCAGAAAACATTCACTAGGTAGTTTCAGGGATCTGCTCGTGGCACTTTCAAGAGACCCAGCTATGCTCCTATTCCTGAACAACAACGATAATCACCACGACGCCATGAACGAGAATTACGGGCGCGAATTAATAGAGTTGTTCTCTATGGGCGTAGGCAATTACACGGAACAGGATGTAAAAGAGTGTGCTCGAGCTTTCACCGGCTGGACACTGGGAAATGCTGACTATATGGCAGTTAGGGCCGGGAAGAACTCCTTCGATCCATACGGGTCGATCGCATGGCATTTTGAATACCGTCCAGAGGATCATGACAATGGTGTCAAGACATTTCTGGGCGAGGCCGGGGAGTTTGACGGCGAAGACATTTGTGACATTATTGTCCGCCAACCCTCAACAGCCCGATTCATCTGTACGAGACTATTCCAATTCTTCGCCGCCGACGAAATAGATTCCGATGGAGACAAGACCATCGAAAATATGGTCGAGGTCTACTACAAGTCAAACTACGAACTGAAGTCGGTACTTAAAGCACTTTTCAACTCCGAATTCTTTAAGTCCGAGGATGCTAGGTTCGCCAGGGTCAAGTGCCCTGCTGAATTGGTCATCGGTGCTATCAGGATCACTGGAGCCTCTCCTACTCCCGATAGTGGTTCCGCGGGTGCTACTGGAGCGTCAGGAACTATGGGCCAATCCCTTTTCCAACCTCCCAGTGTAGAAGGATGGCACGAAGGCAAGGAATGGATCGAGAGTGGAGCCCTGGTGCAAAGGGTGAACTTTATCTCCAAGTTGTTCCGAGATGCATCTAAGCCAGGGGTCAGGGACATAATCGATCGAGTCGTGAGCAACAACGGCGGCATCTATTCCCCTGAAGAGGTCGTAGATCTATGTGTAGATCTCATAGGTCCAATAGAAGTATCAGATGATTCAAGGGCCCAACTGGTCGAGTTTGCCGCCAGGAAAGGCAAATTTGACCTCCGTGATCCTGGGGATAAAGAATCCAGGGAAAGGGTGTCCGAAATGCTTGGTCTTATTTCAGCTACTCCCGAATTCCAATTCGCATAGCCGGCATAATCTGCATGTCAATATCGAGAACCAAGTTCAGCCTTGAATACATCAAAACCATCGGCGGTGGTCGTAAGATCCGGCCATATGACATGGCATTCGCCTCGAACGGCGATTTCTATGTCCTCAATCACGCCACTGGATTTGGTGCCGGCCGGTTCACAGTCTGCAACATGGATGAAGATATCCTTGCAGAACTGCCCGACAATGCTGGAGACGGCCCCTTTAGCCAACCAGTATCTGTAGCCTTCGACAACAACGAAAATCTCTTCGTCCTGGACGAAGCCAAGAACCGGGTAACAATTCTCGACAAGGAAGCGAATTTCTTGGACAGTTGGGGCAGTCACGGGTCAGGCAATGGAGAGCTAGACCACCCATCTGCGCTGCGGTTCGATGAAAACGAGGACTGCTATATCGTCGACCAGATGAATCACAGGGTACAGAAATTCACAAAAAACGGGGACTACTTGCTCCAATGGGGTAAATTCGGTGATGGAGAGGGTGAATTCAATATTCCATGGGGGATTAACCTCGATCAAAACGGGTTTGTTTACATAGCAGACTGGCGTAATGACCGCATCCAGAAATTCACCCCCGACGGGCAGTTCATAACAAGCTTCTGCCAATCAGGACAGGGTGACGGTCAACTTGATCGGCCATCTTGTGTCGTAATCGACAATGAAGGTTACATCTACATAGGTGATTGGGGAAATGAGCGTGTTCAAATCCTTGATCCAGATGGTGTGTTTGTAACAAAATTACAAGGCCAAGCAACCCTGTCTATATGGGCTTCTAGATTCATAGACTCCAATCCCGATGAAAAGCGAACACGAGAATCATCCAACCTGTATCCGAACCTACCTACACATCTGAGCACTCCTTTCCACAGATCGAGCCAAACTGAGCCTTTCTTCTTCGGAATTACTTCACTTCACATAGACGGGGACGGAAGACTCTACGTTATAGAAAGCCGCCGCCAACGCTTCCAGATTTACCAGAAAAACTAGGCAAAACGGTATCCATCCGGCTTGTTCACTCAAGCAATACGCCCGCTTAGTTCCTAAAATTCCTAGAAAAGGGGATCCCATGTACTACAGGAAAGAACTCCCAGTGATGAGTGCGGTTTACAGATCTTTACCCTCGAGGCGTTTTCTTGTAACTGCCTTGGGTGGCCACTGGCCAGTTATGGAAAAGCTACAAAACGGACATCTAGGAGTTGTGACACGTGATGGTGACTTCCACATAGGAGAACGTGGTCGGTTGGTATTCGTCACATCACCTGACAAGGGTGAATCTTGGAGTCATGCCAGAGTCATCTCTGACGAGGGTCCGGATAACCGGAATCCCGCTTTTGGAGTAGCCTCTGATGGGACCCTAATTGCCTCTTTCATAAGGCAAGTTAACTACACGAAGGGTGACTACGACTGGGACACACATATATCTGGTGATCGTGACCCCAACATCCTTTACGTTTCTCTGTCGACGGACCAAGGTACAACATGGACTACATCACCAGCCCAGGTCGACGGCCAGGACTCGTGGGGAGTCGGGTCTCCCTTTGGCAAAATCATAACCCTGGACGACGGTGCCAGCCTGATGTCTTATTACACAGTAGAAGGTCGGACTGGTACTCCATACACAATCAGATCGCACGATGGCGGGCGCACATGGATAGACCCTGTAATTATCGTGTCGGAAGGGTACAGTGAAACATCTATATGTAATTTGGGCGAAGGACATCTCCTTGCCTTAATGCGAGGCAACCAGGGAGGAGGGCTATTCCAGGTAGAATCGACAGATAATGGATACAACTGGAGCGAACCATGTCGAATTACTGGTCCTTCGGAACACCCCGGTGATGTGATAAAACTCCAGGACGAACGTCTACTAATGACCTACGGCCGGCGTGTTAATCCATTTGGCACGCTGGGTATGGTAAGCAACGACAACGGAAAGACCTGGGACAGGGACAACAGGATTCTCCTCACGGCAGACAGTGGGGGAGGTGACCACGGGTATCCAAGCAACGTCCAGTGTGACGATGGCACGATTATAACCGTGTACTACTCCGCAGAACTAGAGATCAAGAGGAGTCCCCGTCAAGAAATCCTAGGTTTACATGGAGCAGCGGTAATATACCGGCCGGAAGATCTTTGACCTTGAATCATAAGAAACGCCAACAAACCTATTCCACATTCAAGTGAAATACAGGTTCACCAATCTCAGTCATTTCTTATAGCTGGTAATCGGCCTTAAGACCAACGATCCTATTCTCAAAAGGTATCTTTCACATAACGAGATTTTCTTTATTGGCCGATGGACTCTTCCATCACGCGGAGAGAGTTCTCGCCATGAATCTTCCTTATGTCAATATCACTATAGCCACGTTTAAGTAGTTCCTCGGTAATAAGCGGGACCTTGGAACAATCATCTAGCCCATCGGGTAAACGGCATCCATCGAAATCGGAGCCAAGTCCGACATGGTCTATTCCGGCAACATTTACCACATGATCTATATGGTCAACGATCTCGGTGTAATGAGGACGTTCCAGGTTATCTACTTTTATCTTGTATCTATCTCGAATTTCTTCCAGGGACTCTTTCTCTACATCCGAACCGATCTCGAATCTAGATGTAATCTCCGCGAGTTCAGCATCTCGCTGATCGTTCAGGGCTTTTTCCTCCTCATTCCGCTTCTGTCCTATAAAAGTAACCTCGTAATTAACATGAACTACACCCCCATTCTGAGCCACTGCCTTTAGTTGATCATCGTTCATATTTCGAGGATTCTGACAAATCTTCCAGCATGATGAGTGGGATGCTATGACTGGCTTTGTTACTGTCTCAATCGTATCCCAAAATGTCTTGACTGCAACATGTGATATATCAACTATCATACCTATCCGTTCCATTTCCTTTACGACAGTCCGTCCAAAGTCTGTCAATCCATTATGTCGTGGATCGTCTAGCACTCCGTCTGCCCAGTTGTTGGTATTGTTATGTGTAAGGGTCATGTACCGTACACCTAGCTCATGGAATTCTCTCAAGACACCTAGGTCGTCCATAATCGCGTGTCCACCTTCGAGGCAAAGAATTCCAGCTAGCCTGCCTTCACCGGTGATACGACGTACGTCGGAGGCAGTTTTTGCCTGTTCGATCTGGTCAGGGTACTGCTCGCAAAGCCGTCTGAAGGCATCGGTGTACCTTAGAACACGTTGCACTGCTGTACCCTCATCAAGGTATTCAGGACTTACATAAGCTGCGAAAAATTGAGCGGTTTGGTTTCCAGATCGCATCCGGGGCAGATCCATGTGACCAGCCCGGGTATTAGACCCCAAGTCTTCACCGTCATCAACGGTACGTGCTAGGCTATCCGAATGGGTATCAACTATGGTGGATGAAAAGTGGAGCTCTCTTGCCTGGTCGCTGATCATGGTTTGCCTCTTTAATTTACTTTAGGTAGACGATTGTTTCTCTTATTAGATGTACTTTCTACAAGAATCACCACCGGGAATATGAGACCAAGAGGCACGTGTTCACCCAGATCACAGCTCGAGATGACAACAGGGTGCCGGGCTCAATATTCGAAGACAAACCTATTATATCCAAGAGAATCTTCGTTGACACCTTGAAAGAAGCTCTACTAGAATCGAAATCTAACTATTATTCTCATTCCCTAACTAGGCTGATCACACAAATCACCAGTTTCACAGTGTAAGGAGCGTCTTTACCATTGAGAACGAGTAACGAAATACGCGAGTCATTCTTGAAATTCTTCGAGTCAAAGGGCCATCTCAGGGTTTCTAGCTCCTCTTTAATACCAGTTGGGGATCCGACATTATTATTAACAACCGCCGGCATGGTCCAATTTAAGCCATATTTCGCCGGGGAAGCTGAGCCACCAAATAAAACTCTTACTTCTTCCCAAAAATCCTTCAGGGTAGTGGATATAGAAGAAGTAGGTGATTCTACCCATATCACTATGTTCGAAATGCTAGGAAATTTTAGTATAGGTGACTACTTCAAAGAGAAGGCTGTTGAATACGCAATTGAATGTCTTGAGACGGTTATGGGGCTACCAAAAGAAAAATTCGCAGCCACAATTCACCACACTGACGATGAAGCTGGAGAGATCTGGAAAAAGGCTGGAATTCCTAGCGATCGTATTTTCAAGTTTGGAGACAATGACAACTGGTGGGGTCCAGCAGGGGATGAGGGGCCTTGCGGACCTTGCTCAGAACTCCACTACGATAACGGCCAAGGCCAGGGATGCGGCGAGGTAAATTGTGGACCGAATTGTACCAATCCAACGGCCGATGGAAATACATGTGATCGATACGTGGAGCTATGGAATCTTGTATTTATGCAGTTCTACCACCATCTGGATGGAAAGCGTACTCCCCTACCCGCCACGGGTGTTGATACGGGTATGGGACTGGAGAGATTGGTATCTGTGCTACAAAATGTCGACACAATTTACAAAACAGACTTATTTACTCCACTGGTAGACACCGTATCCAAGATCAGTAAGACAGTCTACGGGGACGATCCTGATACCGACTATGCTATGACTGTAGTAACTGAACATGGCAGGAGTGCTGCATTCTTGCTTGCCGATGGCGTAGTTCCAGGTAACGAGGGGCGCGGTTATGTCTTACGGAGAATCATTCGACGTGCTATCAGGCATGGCAGACGTCTCGGGCTCAACAATCCGTTTCTCGGTGACATAGCTGCCAGGGTTTCCGAAGAAATGGGTGACGTTTATCCCGAACTACGCAATAACAAGGAATTTGTTCTCACATCATTGAAATTAGAGGAAGAGAAGTTCCAGCAGGCCTATGAGAACGGCTACACCGTGCTTGACGAAGCTATAAAAACAGGTGAACTCACCGGCGAAAAAGTTTTTCAACTTTGGGATACATACGGATTCCCAGTTGAGATGACGGAGGAAATTTCCAAAGAGGCCGGGATCACCGTCGACATGGACGGTTTCGAACGCGAAATGGATGCCCAGCGGGAACGAGCACGTGCCTCAGCTCAATTCAGTGCTGATAGGGTTAAGATTCGTGTCTATGAAAGCTTGGGGGTAGGCGGCACCAGGTTCCTCGGATACGAAACATTAAGTACGTCGACAGTAGTAGTTGGGATGATATCGGGCAATCAGGTAGTTACCAAGGTATCGGAAGGCTCAGAGGTTGAAATTGCCCTCATAGATACTCCGTTCTACCCCGAAGGAGGAGGACAAGTCGGAGACGAAGGAGAAATCGTTTGCTCGAGCGGCAAAATAGAAGTGACTGATACGCAAACCGTTATGCCAGGATTAATAATGCATTTCGGGAAAGTTGTTGAGGGGAACATATCGCTAAGTGATCCTGTCGATGCATTTGTGAACCTAGTTCGTAGGGAAAATACAGCCCGTAACCATACTGCAACACACATGCTTCATGCAGCACTTCGCCAAATCCTCGGGAGTCATGTTCGACAAGCAGGATCGCTTGTAGCTCCTGATAGGCTCCGCTTCGATTTTAGTCATGTCGAAGCATTAACTCCCGATCAACTTGACCAAGTACAACTCCTGGTCAACGAGAAGATTCGGGAAAACGTGAGCGTTCATAAGAGCGAGGATAAATACACCCGCGCGATCGAGCGGGGGGCCTTGGCTTTCTTTGGCGATAAATATGAAGACAATGTGCGCCTCATCGAAATCTCGAATGGAGATACCTTTAGTTACGAAGTCTGTGGCGGTACCCATGTACATCGCACCGGTGAACTCGGTTCAGTTTTTGTACTGGGAGAATCGAGCATTGGATCCGGGATGCGGCGTATAGAGGCGGTTAGCGGCAGAGGCGCTGAACGAATCGTGCGGGAAAGGTTCAGAGCGCAAGAAACAGTCGCAGCCAAGCTTCAAACTACTGTGATGGATGCCGGTGATAGGGTAGACGGATTACTGGCCGAAATGGAATCACTGCGCCAAGCAAATGAGACCCTCGAACGACGCTTGTCCCTCCATGCTGCAGAAAGCATACTTGGGTCCATAAAAGAGACTGAAGGTATACCTGTGTTGGCTCATCGTGTAACAGTTACAAACACTGATGCGATGAGGGAAATGGGAGACTGGTTAAGAGACAAAATGGGCAGCGGAATAGTGGTTCTTGGATCGATCATAAACGATAGACCACAGTTGATCGCTATGGTCACACAGGATTTGGTTGATCAAGGTTTCAGTGCTATAGAAATAGCAAAGGGGGCAGCTCGACAAATCGAGGGCGGCGGTGGTGGAAGGCCAGACGTGGCCCAGGCCGGGGGGCGTAAATCCGATGGACTAGACGACGCCCTGAAATCTGTTCCCAGCCTTGTACGCAAAAAGGCCCAGTGAAGTTGCGAGTACTAGGAATAGATCATGGACAAAAGCGAATCGGTATCGCTTTAAGTGATACTATGGGAATGATCGCTTCTCCTCTGACAACTATCGAACACACATCTGACGCCGCAGACATCAATGCGGTGATTACCTTGATTGAAAAAAACAGTGTTGGTGAAATTGTAGTAGGCATACCAATATCGCTTGATGGTTCTATTGGGAATCAAGCCAAGCGGGCAGCATATTTTGCACGACTGATCGCTAAAGAATCTAATAAGCCCGTCGAAACAATCGACGAACGATTTTCTACACAAGAGGCCAAGCGCAAGATCGCTGAGATCGGCCGACAACGTTCTAAAGACAAGGGTAGGTTGGACTCGGCAGCCGCAGCAGTGTTGCTACAATCTTATCTTGATTCAAGACCTAGAACGTGACCGCTGCACAATTCAAAGTATGGCAGATTAACACATAGAAGATCACTAAACCCCGTGTTACTGAATATGTCCGCTCTGACTGCCTCCTAGAATGGGAATGGATAATAAATCGCAGTTAAATGCTCCGCCATTCGATCATAAAGCAATGCCAATTTAACCCATGCTATACTAGCCATCCACGAACTTGGGGCCATTATGAAACAGAAGATAGTCCTCTTCGGTTACCCGCTGTCCCATTCAATTTCTCCAAAATTCCAGCAAGCGGCCCTTGATCATTTTGCACTAGACATTTCCTACTCGGGACAGCCTACTGCACCAGATAGCCTCGAATCTGCAATTGAGATGCTCCGATCCGAAGATTACCTTGGGGCGAACGTGACTATCCCTCATAAAGAATCCGTTGTGGAATTGTTAGATGATCTAGACACATGGGCAAAAACTGTCGGCGCCGTCAACACAATAGTAAAAGATGGTACAAGGCTACTAGGACATAATACTGACGGTTATGGGTTGTTGAAGAGCCTTGAAGATAAGGCAGGTATGGATCTTCATGGTATAAAGGTTCTCATCCTCGGTTCAGGTGGGGCCGCTCGAGCGGCGGCGTTCGCACTAGCCAAACGCAAGACTGACACCTTGATCATTGCGAATCGTACAATAGACCGTGCCAAATCACTTGCAGATGCAATGGAAAATAGGGTGAACACCGTTAAGTCTATCTCCTTGACAGATGTACACAAAGTCAGCAAGGACACGGATTTAATCATTAACGCAACTTCTATCGGCATGCAACATGGCCCAGACGAGGGGACGTCACCTTTGGATAGTCTCCACATTAATTCAGAATCCCTGGTATTCGACATGGTCTATACTCCATCCGAAACACCACTTATGGTTGAAGCTAAAAATGCTGGTGCCAAGGTACTTGGAGGGCTTTGGATGCTCATATTTCAGGGAGCAGCAGCTTTCGAAATGTGGACTTCGAAACCAGCACCAATAAATGTCATGTATGAAGCTGGCCTCCGAGCTTTGGCGGAAAGAGATGCCTCCAATGAAACCTAATATATTCGTCACAGGATTTTCTGGAACTGGCAAAACTACCGTAGGACGTCGAGTAGCTAATCTACTAGGCTGGGGATATGTCGACACGGATGACGAGATAGCCTCCCAAGCCAATAAGTCTATCGCCGAAATATTTGAACAAGAAGGGGAAACCGTTTTCCGTCAACTTGAGACCGCGACTTTATCACGCTTATGCAAGCAAGAAAATCAAGTCGTATCAACGGGAGGAGGTATCACGATAGACTTAGCTAACCGGTCACTGATGGATGAAAACGGCATGGTTGTCTGCTTGGAAGCCAAGCCTCAGACTATCCATAGCCGGTTATCTAGTGAAATGACCTCCTCTGATGGAGCTCATGTTAGACCTATGCTAAAAAGCTCCGATCATCTCCTGAGAATTGAAACTCTAAAGGCTGAACGGCAAGAGAGTTACGCCATGGCCGACTGGATCATTCAGACAGACCAACTCTCCTCGGAAGAGGTCGCCTTCGAGATAATCCGAGCCTGGGAAACTCTTTCTCGGCGAACTAGTGTCAAAGACACTGAAAAAGAATTAGTTTCGGTAGTAAATACCTCATCCGGCAGCTACCCAATCTGGGTAGGTTGGGATCTGATAGATAGAATCGGTGGAAAAATCGCGGATGATTTGGAAGCCAATTCTGCCTACTTGGTAACCGATGAAGGTGCGTACTTACACGCGCGCCGAGCGCAAGCATCCCTAGAAAACGCCAGGATAGCAAGCCATATTTTTGTGATCCCAAGAGGGGAATCCAGCAAGAATCTGGAGATGGCTACTCGAATCTATAAATGGCTCGCCTCCCTTAGAGCTGAACGCGGACACCTGATAATAGCGATTGGAGGTGGAGTAGTCGGGGACTTAGCTGGCTTCGTAGCAGCAACATACCTGCGCGGTATGCCTTTTGTGCAAGTACCTACTACTATGCTTGCTATGATGGACTCCGCAATCGGAGGTAAAACGGGAGTAGATCTTACCGAAGGCAAGAACCTGGTAGGAGCTTTCCACCAACCCAAGATTGTATTAGCCGATGTCAATACCCTTACCAGTTTGCCCGATCGCGAGCGCAATGCAGGGTGGGCAGAAGCAATTAAACATGGACTAATTCTTGACGCCACTCTATTCCAAGATTTCGAGGTTGAAGGAGATGCCCTACGGTCCTTAGAAAGAAATATTAGTATTGATATAATCCAAAGAAGCATCGCTATCAAGGCTAAAGTTGTTACAGCAGACGAAAAAGAAACTTTAGGTCTCAGAATATTACTTAACTACGGCCATACTGTAGGACATGCGATTGAGACCGTGACCGCATATTCACAATATCTCCACGGCGAAGCAGTAAGCATCGGGATGATGGTAGCAGCCAGGATTAGTGAAAGTATGGGTATCCTGTCAGCCGAAGAAGTTCTCAGGCAACAACGTGTACTTGAAGCATTCCAGTTGCCAATTTCGCTTTCCGATTTCGACATGGATTCTCTTAAGAATGCAATGAAACTAGACAAAAAGACCGTAGAGGGGTCAATCCGCTGGGTTTTACTAGACGGAATCGGACATGCAGTAACTCGTGAAAATGTACCTGAGAATATGATAGACCAAGCTCTTGATTCTCTGGACAAAGAATCCGATACAAGAGCCTAGGATAACTTGGAATACCTACTTCTTTTCGTAATCGGCCTAGGAACGGGTGTGATCGGTGCTATCACGGGGACGGGAGGAGGAATCATACTTGCCCCAATCCTCCTTATTTTCTTCGGGCTGGAACCGGCTCTTGGAGCTGGTACCACCCTGACCCTAGTTTCGGTGAATGGTATCTCCGGTTCTATTTTGTACCTCCGTGAAAAAATCGTCGACATACGAAGCGGACTCATTTTCGCCCTAGCAGCTACACCTGGAGCAATACTAGCCCCCTTTGCCGTCAAGCAGATAGCAGGAGATATATTCAAAATACTATTCGGGTTCCTACTCGTTTCCATCGCAATTTATCTTTTTTACAGGTCACTCAAACCCAGCAATGCATCCGTGAAAATGACCAGGGCTGTGGCATTTACAGTTAAACAGCGTCAAATAAACACAGGGACAGAAATATACACATATGAATTCAATCAATCCCTAGCGGCAATGTTTAACTTCTTTCTAGGTTTCGTATCTGCATTCTTCGGAACAGGTGGAGGATTCATTCGTACCCCGATCCTGGTTACAATTTTTGACTTTCCTGTAAAAATTGCCGTGGCAACTTCTATATTTGCATTGTCTATTTACGCGACAATTGGTGCAGCCGTCCATGTTTATCTTGGTCATACCGAATGGATACCAACTTTTATAGCGATTGCACCGGGCCTTATCATTGGAAGCCTCATAGGTGTTTACCTCTCGAAGCGAATTAGGAACATCTGGACAATAATCATGCTAGGTGGTCTTCTACTTATCATGGGAGTCCAACTGGTATCTACAGGAGCAGCCTGGAGATTCGTGTGAAAGAGCAAGAAACAAATAACAAACCCGGCACCCAAAAGGAGCAGATCACCGGGACCGGGAAAAATCCACTGCCACGATCTTTCCGTTTCAGCCTTTATCCTGAATGCACTACCAGAACAGGAATGGCAAGGGCCGGCATACTGGAAACACCACATGGTACCGTGGAAACGCCTGCTTTCATGTCGGTTGCTACCCAGGGTTCTGTCAAGGCTCTAGGTCCGTCAGATCTTCAGGATATAGGTGCACAAATTATACTGGCAAACACCTATCATCTGTACCTCCGACCGGGCATCGGTGTAATCAAGGAATTTGGAGACCTACATCAATTCATGGCTTGGAATGGGCCAATACTGACTGACTCAGGTGGCTTCCAGGGCTACAGCCTAGCACATCTACGTAAGCTGAATGAAAACGGAATTATTTTTAAATCACACTTGGACGGAAGTCTACATGAATTCACGCCAGAGGCTGTGGTAAGGTACCAGCAAGTTTTTGGGGCTGACATCATAATGCCACTCGATGTTTGCGAGCCATCTTCAGCCAACAAGATCGCCGTGGAAAAATCACTAGAACGAACCTTGAGATGGGCAACTCGCTCTATTGAAACACACAAACGTGATGACCAGGCCCTATTTGGAATCGTGCAGGGCGGTATGTTCCCTGATTTGCGTCAACGCTCAGCAGAAATGACTATTGAGTTAGGATTCTCCGGCTATGCCATAGGGGGGCTCAGCGTCGGGGAGACAAAGTCACAGATGCACGATATTGTCAAACTGACAACACCGCTTCTACCAACCGATATGCCCAGGTATTTGATGGGCGTGGGATCTCCAGAAGACCTGGTCGAATGCGTAGCTCAGGGCATAGATATGTTTGACTGCGTACTTCCAACACGAATAGCCCGTAACGGTGCCCTGTTTACGGAAAATGGCCGAATCAACATTGATACCGCGTCATTCCGTTCTGATAACAATCCAATTGACGATAAGTGTGACTGCTATACTTGCCAGACATTCCCCGCGGCCTATATACACCATCTCTTCCGAGCTAAGGAGTTACTCGCATATAGGCTTGCTACCATCCACAACCTGAGATTCACTATCAGGCTAATGGAGCATATACGCCAATCCATTATAGAGGGGACATTTGAATCGTTAAGACAATCATTCCATGAACGCTTCAGACCTCCCGATGAACAGACAAGACGTGCACAGAAGCTAAAATGGTTAAAAGCAGTCGGTAGGGGATCTTTGGACTAGGTTCAGTTTCATATAAGGTAAACCCTGAGGCCGTAAAGTGAAGATCAGTTCACTTTTAAACCCACAAGCCCTGCTTCCACTTCTCTGTTATTGAGATCCCTAGCGACCAGCAATCCGGTCAAGTATTGTTTCTATCTCGTTCACGCTCCGGATGTCACCAATTTCCCGGTAAAGCTTCAATGCCGACTCTAAATCCTCAATCGCAGATCTGATGTTGCCCATTTCCCTGTGTACAGATGCCCTGTTGCGAAACACTTCTGGTAAGGTATTCTTCAATTCAATCGACTTATCGAAATCTTCTAGGGCAAGTTCCCAGCGCTCTTGGTGAAAATAAGCTACACCGCGGTAATTGTAAGCCTTGGCAAATTCCGGCAAAACCCTGATCACCCTATCAAAAGCTGTGATTGCTTCTTCGTATTGAGCAGCACCAAGAAGTTGGACAGCCTGTGTGTAAGGGAAGAGCATATCAGGTGGTTCGGATGTCGGCTCTGGAGTGGGTGTGGGTTCTGGTGTTGGTGTAGGCAAAGGTACCTGGGTAGGCTCAGGAGTAGGAATAGCCGTAGGGGTCAGTGTAGGTGAAGGTACAGGAGTAGGCGTTGGTGCTGATCCGAGGGAACAACTTATAACCAACGATAGTATGAATATAACCGCAATAATACCAGCAAGCCCCTGAGGCATCCCCACTCCGATCAAATTGTTATAAAAATAGTACTGGAAATTAGCTACTAGGATAGCATAGTAAAAAGATACCTCCATCCCAGATGGAATATCTTGTTTACAAAAATTTAATTTACCAAATAGGAGTAGTTGTGATTAGAACTCTAGATGGCAAGACACCCCGAATTCACTCTTCAGCTTTTGTAAGTGAAACCGCCTACGTAATAGGGGATGTGGATATTGGGGCGGGTTCCAGTATCTGGCCGGGAACGGTAATAAGGGCAGATGCCGGTAGTATTTCAATCGGCATCAACACTTGTATTCAAGACAACTCAGTGGTCCACGGAGACTCCGATGTTATCATTGGAAATAACGTGGTAATAGGACACAAAGTACTATGCCATGCCAAGGTAGTTGGGGACAAATCACTGATAGGAAATGGCGCGACGGTTAACGACGGAGCATTGATCGGCGAAGGCAGCCTTATAGCTTCAGGCGCTATGGTAATCGAAAATATGGAGATACCACCCGGATCAATGGTAGTAGGTATTCCAGCCCGTGTCAGAGGAACCGTACAGGATAGACACACAGATCTGATTAGGATGACAGTCGAAGAATATGTTCGGAAGTCCAGGCTCTATAAAACACAGGGCAACCTGGAATCAAGGAACCTTTAAAAAATCTTGGGCGAGGTCACATACGTTCTGGTGCTGCCATTCCCATCAGGTCAAGACATCGAGCGAAGACCACTCTAACTGCATCGACTAACAGAAGCCGCGCTTTGGTGATGGGTAATTCCTCTCTGTTCTGGGAAACTACCCTACACTGCTGGTAAAAAGGATGGAACGCCTTGGCCAGATCCAAGGAATAGTGTGGCAAAGCCTGGGGTTCCAAGCTATCAGCAATCAGCTCGACCACTTCGGGGAACTGCAACATTTTGCGTACGAGTTCAAGCTCAGCCGGATGAGTGAGCAAAGATACATCCCCATCTTCATACACAATGCCACGCTCGAGCGCCTCTCTAAAAACTCCCGCGATGCGAGCATGAGCATACTGGATATAGTAGACAGGATTTTCATCAGATTCTCGCTTCGCAAGATCAAGGTCAAATTCCATCTGGGAACCAGGTGCTTTTGATAAGAAAAAGAAACGGCAAGCATCGGGCCCTATCTCCTCTACCAATTCCCTCAATGTCACAAAATCCCCGGTGCGTTTCGATGCACGTACCGTCTCATCTCCACGCTTCAACGTGACCAGTTGATAAATCAGTAGATCCAATCTATCTTGATCAACACCTAAAGCGGAGGTCAGGGCCTTCATAAATCTGACATGTCCCTGGTGGTCGGCTCCCAGGACATCTATCACACGATCGAATTTACGCTCTAGAAATTTGTTGTAGTGGTAGGCAACATCTGTCGCAAAATAGGTTGGCGCACCTGTGCTTCTAACAAAAACCTTGTCTTCATCATCTCCATATCCTGATGATCGGAACCAAGTCGCGCCATCTCGATCAACAAGGTCATTTTGCTTAAGAAGCATCTGCATTACTGCTTCATACTGTCCACGCTCGTAAAGACTACGTTCACTGAACCATACGTCGTATTCTACGTTCAACAACCGCATATCAGTCTCTATGCCAACCACCATACTCCTGAGACCGATTTCACCAATTTCCCCAGCAGCCTGATCTCTATCCATCGCTACGAAACGATTGCCCTGATCATCATTTATCTTTTGCGCCAAATCGATCATATACTGGCCCTTATAACCACCCTGAGGAACCTCGGCCTCTTCTCCAAAAAGCTGTAGGTAACGGGCGAGTAAACTATGGTTGAATGCATCAATCTGGCTACCAGCATCGTTCAGGTAATACTCACGCTGAACATCGTAACCAGCTGCAGCCAAAACGTTCCCTATGGTACTACCCACAACTGCACCGCGTGCATGGCCAACATGGACAGGTCCAGTTGGATTAACACTTACGAATTCGACCTGTACACGAATACCTGAGCCAGTGTCGGAAGTGCCAAAAGTATCTCCGGCCTCACGGATGGCATCAACTTGGGATGCGAGCCATCCTGGGTTGATCTCCACGTTGATGAATCCAGGTGGAGCAGTCCATGCACGTAAGACAGGTCCTTTAACTGCCACTCGCGCAACAAGGATCTCCGCAATCGACATGGGATTCATCTTCATCTGGCTGGCAAGTCTTAAGGGAAGACCAGTTGCAAAATCACCATGTTCAGGCTTCTGAGGTCTCTCTACGACCACTTCCACTTCGGCCACCAAAGGGAGCTCTTTCGAATCCTGTGCCTCTTCGAGAGCTGTCCTAACAATGTGTTCTATCTCATTACTTATAATCAACGTGCGTCACACGATACCAGATGCCGGCAACAGGGCCAACGAAACCCTCCAAGTCTTAAGAAGTCCAGTTGAAGAATGTAATAAATGTGGATATTAATATCTGAACTCACAGCAATCCCGGGTTCAAAATCCGCTCAATAAACCCGATGGGAAGGATGATCGAAATACAACTAGTACTACTGCCAATATGACACATCCTCCAAATATCTCGGAAATAAAATTAGGCTATCACTTCTATTTTTGGACCTTTGGCGGGGGCTTCTACAAGAATCTCACCTACAACTGCGGCACTGTTTACTCCACTAATTCTCAATGTATCGATCAACTTATCAACCTTGGATGGATCGATGCTGATAAGCAATCCTCCAGAAGTCTGGGCATCACAGAGTAAAAGTTTATCCTGCTTTCCCAGGAGTGCATCCCACTTAACATGTGGATCAGCCGAAACTAAATTACGATTTGTCCCACCAGGAACAATATCTTTTTCCAAAAGTTCTAAACATCCTTCTAGAACCGGAACTGCTTGACAAGATATTCTCGCAGAGACTGCACTTGCATTAACCAGTTCCAGTAAATGACCTATTAGTCCAAAGCCAGTTACGTCTACACATCCACTAGCACCCACTTCTAGCATAGCGTGCGATGCCTCACGGTTAAGGTTCCTCATATACTCGACAGCATTAATGATGATCTCGGGTCGAATTTCGGATTGTTTTGCAGCTGTTGTTATTATCCCCGTACCAATGGGCTTCGTAAGAATAAGTTTGTCTCCCGGCCTTGCGCCGGCGTTTGTGACCTCTGATTTTGGTTCAATCAGACCAGTTACCGCCATACCAAACTTGGGTTCCTCATCTTCAATTGTGTGTCCACCTACAATAATCACACCTGCCTCAGTAGCCTTTGAAGAAGCTCCTTTCATGATCTCTCCCAAGATTTCTATCGGCAAATCTGATGGGAACGCAACTATGTTCAAACCAAGTATAGGCGTCCCGCCCATAGCGTAAACATCCGATACCGCATTAGCCACAGCAATCTCACCATACGTGAACGGATCGTCCACAATAGGTGGGAAGAAATCGACCGTCTGTACGATAGCTAACTCATCAGTTAGCTTATATACAGCCGCATCGTCACCCGTAGCAAAACCTACCAGGAGATTCGGATCTGATACTTGGGGCAGCTGGCGCAAGACCTGCGCCAGGTCATCTGGACTTAATTTACCTGTTCAACCTGCACAACGTGCAAGAGATGTCAGGCGAACCGGTTGATGCACCATTGGGTATCCTCCACATTATTTAGGTACGAGTATAACAAACCCTATCCGGAATCGAGCTCTTAACACCGAGACGATTCTCCTCACATAGCAGTATTATTAAGACATGAGAATTAAATACAAATTGATAATTGGACTACTGGCATTCACGATCCCGACCGTAGTTGCCTGTGTTAAACATACCGAAACTCCAGAGGTTCAAGCTCATATCGAGTATGCAAATGGATCAAAATTACAGGATCTAGGAAGCCTCCAGAAGGCAGGTAACGCTTATTCCAAGGCAATCTCATTGGATCCTAGTTTCGCGGCTGCATATGTAGGACGTGGATATGTCTATCTTGCACACCAGAACCTTGCGTCCGCCCTCAGGGATTTCGACAAAGCGATCGATCTAGACCCTAATTTATCAGAGGCATACAACTACCGAGGATTGGTGTCCATAGGACTGTCTGATCCAGAACAGGCAATGCTTGATTTCACCAAAGCAATTGAGATAAATCCCCGGTTTGCTGATACCTACATTAATCGAGCCAGGCTCTATTTTCACCAACGTGATCTCTACAGTGCAATCGAAGATATGACCATGGCAATACGGGAAGAACCAGGAAAACCACAATACTACATGGAACGTGCCCAAATTCACCTATTCAACCAAGATATATCTGCAGCTACAATAGACCTAGAACAAGTTTTATCACTTACCAAAGATCCTGAAGTGGAACTGGAAGTAAAACGTCAACTAACTCGGATTGGGACTCTCAATTGAAAGAAACACAATAGTCCTTTACAAAAAATTTGGACCAGCTCCCTAAAACTCCAGTATATTCAGGCTTCGATCTCACCAACTGGTTCACAACACCAGTTCAAATAACACAATTAAACAGCTCCCTGTTTGACGTCTCTTCATATAGCTAGATATAGTGATCCTTCATGGCTGGGCTGGACCAGGAACCGAACGAGGTAGTCGCGTTGCAAAAAAAGGACGCCGGCGCTCTGAGCGACACCACATGGCTAATTCTGATGTCGCTCATGCTTTTCTTACTCCTTTTACCAATATCAAGCTACGTGGCAGCCCTATCCCTGATAAAACAAGAATGGACACTAAGTAACACCGCGGCCGGCGCCATATACTCAGCCTACCTGGCAGGGTACGTACTTTCAGCTCTACTTGTAATTCCGCTAACTGACCGAATTGGACCTCGAAATATTCTCCTCGGATCCGCCGTATTATCGATCTTTACCCACATTATGTTCCCGATTTTTGCCGATGACATATTGATTGCTGTTTTCCTTAGAGCAGCGGCTGGAGTAGGCCTTGTAGGTATCTATATGCCGGGGCTCCGATTGATCGCAGACCGGTTCAGAGGCAACCGACGTGGTATGGCCATGGGCCTTTATGTAACTGCCCAATACGCAGCAAATAGCTGCTCCCTGGCACTTACAGGTCTACTCATGAATACATTTGAATGGAGAGATGCGTATTTATTTGTCGCAATTGGAGCTGTCACCGGAATTCCTTTAGCAATACTTTTGCTCAGGAACCATGGCCAATCAACCCAAGGCATATCAGGCCGGCTCAACATGTCTGTATTTAGCAATGCTTCGGCCCGTTACCTGATCTTGGGGTACTCCCTCCACGCACTACAACTTTTTGCGGCGCGTGTCTGGTTACCAGTTTTTCTGGTCGGAGTTCTTATCGGTAAAGGGATTGATCCCGCAAAGGCGACTGTCGATGGGGCAACGATTGGTGGACTCGCATTGCTCGCCGGATCTGTCGGGCCTTTCATGGGTGGAGCCATCTCAGACAGATGGGGGCGATCAACATCAGCATCGCTGATCTTCGGACTAAGCGGTGGATGTGCATTTATTATTGGCTGGACAACCGGATTACCTCTCGGTCTTATTTTCGGACTCAGTGTCATTTACGGGTGGGCTATTGCCGCAGACTCTGCCATATATTCAACCGGAATAGTAGAAGTATCTTTACCCTCTACCCTAGGATCCACAATGGCTGTACAAGCATCTATAGGACTTCTTGGAGGGGTAGTAGGACCTATTATGTTTGGGGGCATCCTAGACATCTCGCCAAATGGTCTCGATTGGCCGATAGCATTCTCATCTCTTGGGTTATTAGCAATTGTCGCGATATGTGGAATGCAACGAATCCGCTATCTACCTCAAAATAACCTTTTGAAAGAATACGAAAACAATCCAACATAGACAGGATCAATTATCTAGAAGGGGAAAAATTGTCAAAAATTACAGTTAAAAGCCTAGGTGACATGCAACAACTAGTCGTGACCACCAACCACACCTTCATAGCAGATGAATCAACAAGTGAGGATAATGGCCAAGGTCCAGATCCCTATGAACTACTTCTGGCCTCCCTTGGGACTTGAACGGCAATGACAATCCTCCTGTATTCTCGGAGGAATGAATGGCCGGTTGAGAGCGTGACTATCGAGTGCAGCTATCGCCGTGTCAAAAATAGTGAACCACCCACTGGTGGATCGAATATCGAACCTATAGAAGAAATACATAGTAAAATTACTCTCAGCGGGGATCTTTCGAACGATCAGAGGGATCGTCTCGCATACATAGCTGGGAAGTGTCCAATCCAGCGCACTCTCGAATCGAAACCTCGTATGATTAAAGAGATAAATGTAGTCCAAACAGAGGAAAGCAAATGAATCAACGTGTTCCAATCCTAGTCTATCACCACGTATATAGGGATGATGATCCTGACCTCAACGGGCCCACCGGTAATAAAGCTACTGGCAAGATCTCCGAGTCAGAGTTTCGCAGTCACATTTCTTACCTTGCGGAGGGTGGCTGGCAAGTGGTATCAACTACAGATGTGGTAGATTGGATCGAATATGATAAGCCATTGCCCAAGAAGGCAGTGGTACTACATTTCGACAACGGTTGGCTCGACACCTGGTCGATTTCGATGCCTATCCTGCGAGATCTAGGAATGACAGGCACTTGCTACGTTATCAGTGAAGGAACAGAAGCAGCCAGCCATGGACTCCCGGCAGCGATCCGCACATCCACAGAAGGGGCAGTACAAAAAACCTGTATCACATGGCAACAGACTGAAGAACTTCTCGTGGAAGGTTGGGAAATAGGGGCTCATACTGCAACCCATCCTAAACTAGTTGTGGTCCAGGAAAAAAACGGGGACGAAGCAGTATTGGAAGAGATTAATAGGTCAAATAAAGCCTACGAGGCCAACCTGGGTTTTGTTCCCAAGCATTTTGCATACCCCAGTGGATCTCGTAATTATCGAACAGACTCCCTCCTAAAACCCATATATAAATCACTGAGACTCTGGAACTTTAGTAATCCACCAAAATGGTCATTTACTAACAAGGCTACTTCACCTCATGCACTTGAATGTCAGAATATCGATAACACTGTCCAGTACAGGGATTTCACACGTATATTCGAAGAGGCAGTTACCTAGACCCATCAGCTATATATATGTAACCGCTGGTTAACCTTACTGTACCCAGAAGGAAGATATAGACCAATCCCAACTAACTTAAAATCAAGTTTCTAGGTATACTGGCCAAACCCCAGTGCACGCCAGTCCAAAAGTATCTGGTTATCGTTAGGGAACGGGAGTGGGGGCAGATCATCAGCATCAAAGAGTGCTACCTCAGACGCATCGTGCCCAGCATTAAGATGTCCTCCAATGACTACTGCATGGTAAACAACAAGTATTACCGGACTACCTGTCTGAGAATAAACACCTATTAGTCCTTCTGTCCGAACATCGAGGCCAGTCTCCTCCTTGACTTCCCTGATAGCCCCATCTTCCACAGCCTCACCTCGGTCAACGAATCCGGACGGAAAAGACCAGGACCCCAATGCTGGCTCGACCCCTCGTTTAACCATTACCAGTCTCCGGTCAATAGATACTAGTACCACCGCAGCGACCTTAGGATCGAGAAAGATTCTTCGACCACATTCACCACAGGATAAGTGCGACATCCCGTCGATCATCGTACTAACGAGTCTACCGCCACAAGACTGGCAAAAGTTCATTTCATTTGACATTCTAAACCGCCATTCCACCAAGCTTAACGGTGAAAGTATAAAAGGTATAGATGCGAAGCATTTGACCACAGTTTAATCGCATCTCTATAATCGAGCAGCTTCAAACCCAATATAAGAACAAACATAAGAGGTGACAAATTGGCCGAACTTAGACCTAACAGGGTGAAGCGTAAGCTGGAAGACGGCGACGTAGCCCTAATTGTACAAGGTGAACTCACTCCAGACATGGTCGAATTACTTGGCCCAATTGGATTCGATGGCATTTGGATAGAAGGAGAACATGGGCCGGTTGATTTCGCAGATATTCGCGATTTCACCAGGGCCGCAGATCTTTGGGGACTGACTTCCGTAGCTCGTGTCAACCTCAATATCCCCGGTGTAATCTACCGTACACTCGACCAGGGAGCACAGGCAGTAGTTGTACCTCACATCAATACAGCAGCTGAGGCAAGCGCCGTGCTGGATGCAGCCAAGTTCGCTCCAATAGGCTCACGAGGATCATATATGAGCCGACAAGGGATTGGGGTCGAAGACTACTATATTAAAGCCAACGACGAAACGATGACAATGATCCTGATCGAAGATATCATCGCGGTTAATAATCTTGAAGAGATACTTGCTGTTGACATTGACGTTTTTTATGTTGCACCAGGAGATTTAGCACAAAGCATGGGATATCCTGGCCAACATACCCACCCAGACGTCCAACAGACCGTGGACAAAACCATCGCAAGAATAATAGAAGCAGGGAGAGTTGCGGGTGCTTTAGCTACGGATGGCTCTGTTGAAGACTACGTAGACAAGGGGGCCCGCCTCATCTCTACTAGCTACAACCAATGGCTCACATCCGGTGCCGAATCTTACCTCGGCAAAGCCAAGACTGCGATCAGTAAACGCTGATTGTCACAGTTAAACTGATCCAATACATATCTATTATCTACCGGGATAAGCCCTGTATTTCTCCGGGCATCCCATCACCAATCGCCTCGTAATACTTAGGCGATGTAAACAGATCGTGGTGTTATATTTTGGAGGTATATCAACATATCTGAAGGCTAAGAAATATTCCCGATACCACATACAAAAATGTGATTTCCTTACCTGCCTCAATTTTCACCAAGTCATCTGTTAGCATGACGATGATAATCAAGCCAACCAAGGAGCAGGCAATAACCATTTTTTACATCGTTCGATAAGAACTCGCCCACACGGTTCCATTTTTTCGTTCCTGTATTCGACCACTTCTTCTTTCAAAACTATCGATTTAGGAGACTCTCCCGTTTTACTATTCGATCATGACGAATTTGACCAATATTATTGAAGAGCATCTTGGTTCCGAATACCGAGAAATCCTGGATAGGATTTCACATAGCGCGACCAAAACAGGCCTGCGTGTTTACTTAGTAGGAGGCTCTGTCAGGGATTTAATTCTAGGTTTTACACCTTCCGAGTTGGATCTGGCTGTCTCAGGAGAATCTACCGATCCAATTGGCTCGTTAGCCACCAGTCTGAGTGGTGTCGTCTATTCAAAATCGGAGTTTGGCACTGCCAAGTTGGATATAGATGGAATAAGACTTGACATGGCGCGTACCAGACGAGAGAAATACGTCAAACCAGGAGCATTACCAACAGTCGAATTCACTCGGTCAATAGAAGAAGACTTGTCTCGACGAGATTTCACAATTAATGCCATGGCAATTTCTCTAAACATGGCAACCAGATGGGAACTCATAGATCCGTTTGAAGGAAGTAGAGATTTGGCATCGAAACAAATTCGTGTTCTACACAGAAGAAGCTTTGTGGACGACGCAACTCGCATTCTTAGAGCAATACGATACGCTACTCGCCTCAGTTTGGATTTAGTACCGGAAACATCAATTCTTATTGAAAATCAACTATCGTACTTAGGCATGATCCATGGAGATCGGATACGCCACGAACTTATCCGAATTTTCTCGGAAGAAAAACAGGCTGAAATCCTCAATCTCGCGGAAAGCTTAGGAATATTACGGGCGATCCATCCAAGCCTCGGCCTGAATAATACAATCGTTTCAAAATTGCAGGAATCCTCCCGCCGACCGGGACAAGTGGTGCTAGGATCCCTAGCATTCGAAGCTAGTAACCATATGAGATCCAGTCTTAAAAATAGACTCAGCCTATCTGCAAACTGGTCCCGAATAATTGAAGATATTGGACACGTGAAAACCAAATTTGAACAGTTGAGTGAAAAGAGACTCTCACCTAGCCAAATTTACGGTATCCTATCCCAGTATGACACCCATGCAATAGAAGCCTGTAGTATCTCCTGCAAAGATACCAAGATACGAAAGCGACTGGAACTCTATCTACAAAAACTATTGAATACAAGTACTATTATGGACGGCAAAAACATTATCGCACTGGGATTATCTGAAGGACCCAATGTAGGAAAACTCCTAAGCCACCTATTGGATGCCAAGCTTGATGGACTAGTCCCTACCCGGGAAGATGAGGAACAATTTATACTTACCAACATAATTAGAATCTCTCAAGATTAGGCAAGCCGATCTTTAGTCGATTAAATATTGGTTTTGCAAAGCTAAGAATCCCTGCAAAACCATTGGCGAATTTATACAGATCTATATGTTGCGTTCCCGCAATAACAAATCCTATCCTGCCGTAACGAAGTTGAGAAAGTCACTTGTGTCAAAAACTAGGAGAAATAATGGCATCTGTTACTAGTACGTCTACAAAACCACACAAGGTTATAGGTACCCGCCCTGTGCGACACGATGGTGTCCCCAAGGTAACAGGCGAGGCGAAATACGGTGCAGATATGCACCTGCCAAGAATGCTATTTGGCAAGGTGTTACGCAGCCCACATCCCCACGCGATTATTAAATCGATCAACACCAAACTTGCTGAAGCACATCCAGATGTACGAGCAGTTGCAACAGCAAAAGACTTAATACCCAAAGAAACTGTGGGCCAAGAGGTAGTATTGGGCGTGACTCAGACTGACAATGTACTGGCAAATAGCAAAGTACTCTACAGCGGCCATGCTATCGCTGCAGTTGCCGCAACCAATCCACACGTAGCTGAAGAAGCGCTGTCCCTTATTGAAGTCGAATATGAAATACTACCAGCGGTAACAACAGTAGAAGAAGCTATGAAACCAGATGCTCCTTGGCTACACGAAGACTGGGCTATTGATAATCCCGATCAGATTCCAAACGTAGCTGGACAGGAGAACTACCAATTTGGTGATCTGGCTAACGGCTTCGATTTGGCCGACCTCGTAGTCGAGCGGGAATTCCGTACACAATCTGTCCATCAGGGTTATATCGAACCGCAAAACGCGACCGCCTCTTGGCCACCAGACGACCGTCTGACGATTTGGTGTAGTAGCCAAGGGCATTTCGGGATCAGGACCAATGTAGCAAGAGTTCTTGGAATATCTGAATCCGAGATTAAGGTTGTCCCAATGGAAATTGGTGGTGGTTTCGGTGGAAAACTAAACGTCTATCTAGAACCAATTGCAGCCATTTTATCCAAGAAGAGTGGCTGCCCAGTGAAGATGTGGATGACTAGATCCGAAGTCCTAGAAGCAACTGGACCCGCATCTGGAAGTTATATCCGGGTGAAGATGGGAGCTACGAGGAAAGGACAAATCACTGGTGCTCAGATCTATTATGCATATGAAGCTGGCGCATATCCAGGCGCACCTCTTGCAGGTGCGGCAGCAGCGGTCCTAGCACCATATCACATTGAAAATGTTCAGATTGATGCCTTTGATGTCGTCGACAACAAACCAAAAACTTCTGCTTATCGAGCACCAGGCGCTACCGTAGCAGTGTTCGCTATAGAGAGTCTCATAGACGAGATTGCAGAAAATTTGAACATAGACCCGGTTAAACTGCGTCTCCAAAACGCTGCCAAAGAAGGTACTCGTCGCGCGGATGGAGTTATGAATGTACGCATCGGCGCACAAGAAGTAATGGAAGCTGTACACGAACACCAACACTACTCAGATCCGATTAACGATACGGGTAAAGACGGGCTTTTCGGCCGGGGAATCGCTATGGGTTTCTGTCGAAACAACTCTGGGATGGCATGCGTAGTAGCAAATGTACTCGATAATGGCAAAATCAGCTTGGTAGAAGGATCCGTAGACATAGGAGGCAGCCGAACTGCTGTCAGCCAGCAATTAGCAGAAGTCCTGGGAATTCCAGTCATGGATGTTATTCCCCAAGTTGCTGACACCGATACTATTGGATACACATCCAACACTGGGGGTAGTGGTGTCGCCTACAAGTCTGGATGGGCCGCTCATGACGCTGCGAACGATATTAAGGACCAACTCATAAAGCGTGTCTCCATGATTTGGGAAGTTCCATCCAAAGACATCGCCTATGTTGACGGAGCGTTACAGCATAACTCCGATCCAGAACTAAGAATGACATTCAAGGAAATAGCTGCCATTCTCCCAGATACTGGTGGACCCGTGGTCGGGAGGGCAAATATCAACCCTGGAGGACTTCACGGCTCTTACGCAGCGAACATAGTAGACGTAGAAGTGGATCCGGAGACTGGCAAGGTAGATATATTGCGGTATACTGCATTTCAAGATGCAGGAAAGGCAATTCATCCAAGCTATGTAGAAGGCCAAATACAAGGAGGTACAACCCAGGGAATCGGGTGGGCATTGAACGAAGAGTATTTCATGAGCTCAGATGGCCGTATGTTGAATACCTCTTTCCTAGATTACAGGATGCCTACGAGTTACGACGTACCAATGATTGAGCCGGTCATTGTCGAGGTACCAAGTGCTATGCATCCATTTGGTGTCCGAGGCGTTGGTGAAGCTAACATCGTTCCCCCACCTGCCGCGATCGCAAACGCGATCCACGATGCTACAGGGATCAGGATGCGTAATCTACCGATGTCTCCTGGCTCAATATTAAAGACCATACAAGAATCAAATTCTGATATTAGATAAGCATCAATCGAATTGACAGGCAGCATTTGCCTTCCTACAATTTATAAGTCAGCAGTCTCTTTCTTTTTTAAAGAAGACTGCAATTTTTTTGTGCATGGGTCTTAGGTACAATAGGTAAAGGAAACGTATAAAGTTGGATCCGGTGGATCCATAGCCCTGATGCTAATAATAATCGCGACACTGGTAAATATATGTCCGAAGATATAGAAAAAAACATCCCACCAACAGAGCCTGGCATTAATCCAGATTCGGACACTGTGGATCAAGAATTCGCTATACAACTAAACGGTGTAACAAAGCAGTTCGGACCTAACATAGCAGTAAATAATGTTTCTTTTGACGTAAAAAAAGGTGAAGTGGTCGGATTTCTAGGCCCAAACGGGTCTGGTAAAACCACAACAATGAGGCTAATCACGTCATTCTATACGCCAGATAAAGGGCAAATATCTATAGAAGGCCTAGATAATCAAAAACACGACGTGGAAACCCGACGTATGATTGGCTATCTACCAGAGAATAACCCCGTTTATGGTGATTTTCTCGTTCACGAATTTCTGGAATTCGTGGCAGATTTACGTGGTTTGTCGGGCCCACAAAGGCGAGTGGACATCGATGAATCCGTCGAAGAGACCGGTATCCAAGAAGTGTATAACAAGCCCATAAACCAGTGTTCCAAGGGATTTCGCCAACGAGTCGGCCTAGCCGGGTGCATCTTGCACCACCCCGACATCCTCATCATGGACGAACCAACAGAGGGTTTAGATCCAAATCAACGGGTCCCAATAAGAGAACTCATAAGAAGCATGGGTGAGCGACGAACTGTAATGCTTAGTACTCATGTTCTCCAAGAAGTTGAAGAAACCTGTGACAGGCTTTTGATAATTAGCCGTGGCAGGATAGTAGCGAACGGCACAGTGGATGAACTGACAACACTGTCACATGGCGAAAGATTGGTTGATCTAGAGGTAGAAGGAGAAAACGTTGAGGCAGCTCTTGCAAACGTGCCTGAAATACGTTCTGTACGCCAGTTAGCGCCAGTGGGTGGTAGACAAAAGTTCACTCTGTCAGTCAATCCCGGCGAAGAACACGATGTCCGCCCGCAAATATACACCTTGGCTAAGAGTAAAGACTGGGTTATCTGGGAACTCCACCAAGAATCAGCCCGCCTAGGGGAAATTTTCCAAACCCTAACAGATGAAGACCAAAGTCCAATACCAGACGTAAAAGAAGACGAGAACTGATATGCGGACCTTAGTTACCCTAGTACGTAAGGACTTGAAAGGCTATTTCGATCAGCCTACTGGATTCATCCTGCTAGTGATTTTCACCGGTGTTGCTTCCTACATGTATTTTAGGACTGCTCTCATGATGCAAGAGGCATCTATGAGGCAACTTTTTACGCTGCTGCCATGGATTCTTGCAGTATTCGTACCTGCATCTACCATGCGCCTAGTTGCTGAAGAACAAAGAGATGGAACCCTGGAAATATTGCTGACCCAGCCTCTTCGTATCTGGACAGTACTGTTTTCTAAGTTCTTGGCAGGTTTACTCTTCGTAAGCACGGGCATAGCCGCCACGATCATCATTCCGATTTCACTTCAAACCGTTGGAGATTTCGACAATGGTGCAGTCCTAGCCCAATATATTGGGACCATTTTTCTTACAGCCTCATTTGTCGCTATAGGTCTTTTCACATCAAGCCTTACCCGTAATCAAATAGTAGCGTTTGTCTTTGGCCTATCTATAATCATGGCCTTGATGGTTGCAGGAATGCCCATCATAACGCTGGCCCTGCCTCCAACCACCGCTGTACTAGTACAAGATCTGAGTCCACTGATTCATTTCGATGGAATTGCACGTGGTGTACTAGACTTGAGGGATGTCGTCTACTTCTTGGCACTTATATCCACATTCCTCAGTGCAACCTATCTTCTCATCAGGGGTAAGAGTGTAAGCCACCGATCTTCCCTTTACAGAAACCTTCAACTTGGTGTTGGGGGCTTAGTAATATTAAGCATCCTGATCGGTTGGTCAGGAAGCTCAATAGATGGCAGACTAGATCTTACTGAAGCCAAACTTTTTACTCTTGATGAAGCAACGATCGAACTCTTACAAGACTTGGACGACATCGTAACAATCAAATTATTTGTATCTGAAGATCCTCCGGTTCAGGTAGCATTGACTCAACGTGACGTTGAAGATCTATTGGACGACATAGTTAACGCCTCGAACGGCAACGTGAAACTCATCAAATACCTGGCAGATAAGGACCAAGAAACTGCTGAGGAAGCAAAGCGCAGTTTCGTACCTCCCATTAATTTTAGTGAACAGTCAGGTGGAGAATTCAAGGTCAAGATAGGATATCTTGGGCTAGGTATAACTTATGCCAACCGGCAAGAGAACTTACCTTTCATTGAAACAACTGATGGCCTTGAATATAGACTAATGGCCAACGTGCGTAGAATGTCTCAGAAAAGACCAAGCACTCTTTCCTTCATGCATGGTCACGGCGAATGGCGCAGAGACTCGGACCTTCAATCATTTCGAGACCAGCTCGAACGTCATCACACGGTGATGGAAATTGACGCAGACAGGGACGAAGATTTGATGGAAGCAACCTCAATAGCTTTTGTTGAAACTGACGTCCTAATCATCCCTGGCGCCACGGAAGAAGTTCCGCCGTGGGTACTAGCCTCTATCGATGAATTCTTAGCTGAGGGCGGGAAACTCCTGATGCTCGTCGATTCACTAGATGTGGACGACAGGGCTTTGCGAGCAACAAAGGCGAACACACGTCTAAGTGGTTGGCTGGCGGATTATGGGGTGCTCATCCAGGATAACGTCGTGTTCGACACACGATCCCATGAAACCCTGACTTTCAACACCCAGTTCGGTAGTGTTGAACTTAACTATCCTTATTGGCCAAGAGTCCAGACCCAGGAGCAGGCGATTTCGGGAGGCGTTAGCAGCGTTGTATTCCCTTGGTCTAGTTCAATAGAAATTAGCGACCCTGTTGGTGAATCTATAGATACACAGATTAATCCAATCGTGATGACCACGGAATTCGCTGCTATCGACAATTCTTTTAGAGATTTGACACCACGGTCTCCAACTCTGGAGGAATACACCGAGGAAGAACTTGGGGAAAAGATACTAGCGGTCGCAGTTACAGGCACACGCTGTTCATATTACAAGCCAGATTGTGAGAAAAACCTTGAGAACACATTCCGCATGATAGTCGCCTCCGACTCAATGTGGATAACAGAAAAAATGGCCAACGGTTTTCCTGAACATCTAGTGCTTGCAGTGAACTGGATTGACTGGTTGAGCCAAGAAGACCAACTGGCAGCTATCAGATCCAAGGGTACGGTAATTCGCCAGCTTGTTTTTACTTCCGACATCCAGAGAAACATCATCAGGTACGGAAATGTGTTCGGCATTCCTGCTTTATTAATTATATTTGGATTGGTTCGCTTCATTATGCGCCGCCAAACCACAAGGAAGGTGTACCAGATTGAGCGGTAGGTACGTTGGACTTGTCCTAGTGATAGTAATCGTGCTCGGAATCATGGGCATCGGGTTCAGGCTGCTTTCTGTTGAGGGAGAGGGAATTAAGCGCCTTGGAAACGTAAGCCAGTTGGATCCATCTGTTATTGACCGTGTAGTTATGAGAGACGCAGAAAAACAAACGGTAATAAGAAAAATAGGTGAAAATTGGTGGGTCGATGCTTACCCGGCAGTAGATCTCAGGATGGAAACTCTTTGGGAAACTGCCTCGAGGATCGGTGACGCTGAATTGATAGCCACTAATTCCACCAATCATGACTTGATGGGTGTCCATCCTGACAATCAGACAGTCGTGGAATTCTGGAACACTGGTGAGGTAGTTGAACGATTCATAGTAGGTGACAAACAATTCGCGCCTGTTGGAGAACGCGTTATAACTCCCTGGACATCAACTGTGAGACTTTGCTACATAAGGCGTCCAGATGGAATAGAAGTATACTCAATATTCTGTGAATTCCCTGAGCCTTTTGGTACAGACGCGAACTATTGGAAGGATCCGATCATCGCAGCTGTTCCACCCGACGAGATTGAGTCAGTTACCTTTACATATGCTGACAGATCGTTCACCCTTAGGCTAATCAATTCAGCCTGGGTTGTAGAAACAGACTCTGGTATTGAGCCAGCAGACGTAGAGGCTGTTACCCTCCTACTTTTTGAATTCCGACAGCTTGTAACTCGGGATTTCCCAACAGAAGATGAAGCTTCTGACCTAAACTGGGATGAGCCGCATGCAGTAATATCTATAAATGTCAAAGAGGGCTCAAGTGCTAACGGAGTTCTCCTTATGTTTCTACAGAAAGATCGGGACCCAGAGTTCTATGTAAGGGATCCTCAAAAAGCCTGGTCATACTTCCTCGACGAAACTGCGTCTACCAATATCCTAAAATTCAGCACAGACTTTATCCAAGTGCCAACCGGTGAATAAAGGCTAACTGCAGCCCAACTGCAAACTGCATTTCTCCCATTAGCGAATAGATGAAGAAACTCCTAGACATATCCTCGCAACCAGCTTATTTAACAATAATTGCCCTCTTATTGATTATAACGGGCATGGCCTGTGATCCACCTACTCCCACAGTAGAACCCACCCCAACGGTAGATAATTCTAAGATGTCACGTATAGCTTTCGTTTCCAAACGGGATGGGGATTGGGAAATTTACTTAATGAACGCTGATGGTACGGACCAAAGAAATATAACGAACAATCCCGCATTTGATAGCCATCCTTCTTGGTCACCAGATGGTTCTCAAATCGTTTTCTTCTCTGATAGGGACGGAGACCGAGAGATCTACATCATGAATTCAGATGGTTCTGATGTCACACAGCTTACTTCCAACTCAGGATCCGACCATATGCCGGCTCTTTCTCACGATGGCAATAAAATCGCATTTGTTTCAGACAGGGATGGAAGACTGAATCTCTGGGTCATGGACACAGACGGATCCTCCCCACAAAATATAACTCCAAAAAAAGTAAACACTCGATGGCCGGCTTGGTCCCCTGATGACAAATCTGTCATTTTCGAGCACAAAGCTAATATCTTCTCAGTGAATATCGATGACCTTAGCCAAAACAGGATTGTTAGAAATAGAACCGACATGGACGGGTATTTCGTAGGTTGGCCAAGCTGGGCTCCGGATGGACATAGGATCGCTTTGACTATTCGCTTTGGGATGAAAGGCAGACCCCCAACCCTATACACCATGGCATCAGGAGGTGAAGACATACAACCATTACAGCGAAAACCTAGCAATCGTAAAGAAGAACGACCGAGCTACTCACCTGACGGGAATTTCTTGTCCTATTCATCGTTGGAAACAGGTGTAGAGCCTGATGTTTACGTAGTGGAGATTAGTACTAATAAACGTATCCGACTAACAGACAACCCAGCTTTAGACGGGTTTCCTGTCTGGGAACCGAAAGGCTACGTACCCGAATATCCGCAGCAGCCCACGGACTGACCTAAGAAGACACGGGCAAACCAATAATCAAGTGTGGTGCATTTCGTAATGTGTCTTTAGGAGATCGATCCCAAAGTCATGTTCAATGTCTCGCCACACGGAATGAATGTGGTTAGCCATATTCTGTATATTGTCATATTCTACAACGAATGTAGGCCCGTGCAATCTATAGTAATGCGGCTGATCATGGTACTGTGAACCAGCCCAGGCAAAATGAATAGAACCAATACCACCTGCTTCTATTCTCGACATTGCATTAGCTGCCAAGTCAGAGGATTGCTTATCAACATAAAGCCTAATTAACCGAACTAGCAACTGGCGCTGATCCGAGGTCATCGAGTCGACGGGCAGGCCTAGCTTATTCTCAAGTTCAACTCTAGGGCTAGACCTTGTAATGATGTCAGAAGGGGTAACAGGATAGATAGTTGCCAGTTCCCGTTGATCCTTGTCTAGGCTTAATAGTAGTTTCCGACCCAAGTCTTCTTCGTCCTGTAAGATCCGTAAACCTTTCTCAGGACCGCTCTTGACTTCTGCAGGGTTTGCGCCGAAGAAAGAGGGAGTCGAGGTAACATTATCTCCCCGGACAATTGTATAGTTGAGCGACAGGTGGTGTCCTTCAGTACGCCAACCCCATGGACCCTCTCCAGTGGGGTCTCCGAAGATTGCATGGTAGTACAAACCAGGATCTCGGTCGAAGCGAGTCGCGCCCTCAAGCTCCTCTACCCTACCTAAGATACTCTCATGGGCAATTATAGACCTGGCCTTTTTCAAACCGATTGAGCTCAGGCCTGTGGTCATCAAGGTGTCCGCGGCATCAAGTTGGGTGCTATTCAATTCTCCTCGCTTGATCCCACCCCGAACCTTCGGTATATAGTGCCACTTGAGTCGCTCAGCCGATTCGAATTCAAAGGTAGCATTTTCGAGTAGTCTGGGAGACAGTGAAGGAAGGAATACTCGCGCCGCATCTTTCATTGCACGTGCTGTCAAGGATGCGGTCATTACTGTAGCCATTGCTATTCCTCCTACGCTACGATCCGGAACAAGATGAGTATAGCGCGAGCATCACACCATGTCATGCATCCGTGGTGAGCTTGATATTTGATGACATTTTGGGAACAGCAATGGTATGCTCGAATCAACATTAATGGTGAAATGGTCATCCTGTTGGTCAGCAGCATGACAGATGGAATCATTTTGCCGTCTCGTTATATTACAGCGATGTCAAAAATTTTACTTCCCAAAAGAATATTCCTAACACTTAGCTGGTAATACGCCGTGTCGAGCCAACAATTAATAAATAGGAGGGTAATGTGATCGAAGAAGGTATTGGAACCATAGTATCGCTACAAATCAGCGTCACTCACAGGGTAGCCTCAAAGAAAATTGAAGAAGCAAAATTTATTGAAGGATATGGAATAGAGGGAGATAGACATGCATCCGCTAGGATAGAGCGACAAGGTTACCAAGTCTTGATTATGGACCAGGAAACACTAAACGAGTTCGAACTTGGTCCCGGAATCATTAAAGAACAGATCACTACATCAGGAATCGATGTCGGAGCAATGCAACCGGGCCAACAACTCTCTATTGGCGACGAAGTGGTAATAAAGATTTCTCAAGATGCGGTACCGTGTTCACGGCTGGACGAAATTCTTGCGGGACTTCAAAACAAGCTAGTAGGTAGACGTGGCAAACTTGCATCTATAGTGATAGGGGGCACCGTACGGGTTGGGGATCCCGCTCAACTTATATAGCTAAATCCCTTTATTTATCATATTGAGACGAAATTCTAACAACTAAATCTACATTTAAGACAATCCCCCTAACAACAAGATATCAAACTAGGATAAATCGCAACTGATCCTCTAAAAGTCCTGACAGAAAGAAGTTACTTTGAAAAGACTCGTTATCACAGGCCCCAGGCAAGTAAGATTTGAAGACGTGCCTATACCCAAATGTCCACCCAACGGTGTTCTTGTTAAAGCGATGGCATCCGCTATCAGTACAGGAACCGAGATCAGGGTGTACAGATGGCTTCCTGTTGACGAAGAAGGAAAGATGTTGCACGCAGGAATGCCATTCCCTGATGGGCCAACAGAAAACGGCTACTCAATGGTAGGGGAAATCGTTGATACAGGAGCAGGTGTTTCTAAATTCTCTGTCGGGGATCGAGTATTTCTCGGTGGTACCCACAAGCAATACGATATAGCACTCTCTGAGGATGTTATTAAGATCCCTGATAGTATCCCGACTGACCAAGCTGTATTGTTAAATCTGCTCGGTGTCGCTCATATCGCGCTTAGGACAGGCACCCCTAACCCAGGTGAGAATGTGGCAGTAGTCGGCCTGGGAGTTATTGGTCAATCGGTTTTGGCATGGTGCCGAGCATTCGGAATCCAAACTATTGGGATCGACCTGGACGGCTCAAGGCTTGAAATTGCTAAATCAATGGGAGCGCACGCCGCAATCAGCCCTACTGACAACAATTTCCAATCAAGCTTAGACGATGTTTTCGGGGGAAATGGCGCAGACCTGGTCATCGAGGCCGCATCTACCTGGAAAGCTATTCAAACTAGCATGGACATAGCTCGCAAGGATGGTAAGGTAGTTATTATCGCCCGACACACAGACCAACCCCACTACAACCTAGTCGGGCATCCTTATCTTTCAAAGCGCCTGACACTCAAAACCGCTTACGGATACGAAGAAAAAGGACAAAGATGGGACCGTGATCATTGTGTCCAACTCGCGATCGACATGTTGAGTCGAGGAGAGTTGACAATCGCCCCAATGATCACCCACCGTATATCATGGCAAGAGCTTCCTGAAATTTACAAGCGCCTGGATGAAGGTGACCCTGGAATCCTTGGTGTTATCGTGGACTGGACCTAGAGAACTATAGATGACTACTATCTAGCCAAGTCCTTGCTGGGATCAGGCATATAAGATTTCCCGATGACCGGTATTTTGAAGTTATATCCAGGAGAGTTTAAATGGCAAATAGCAACATATCTGGACAAGTGCAAACCGTACTAGGTCCGGTAAGCCCAGAAAATCTCGGCCCGACGACCACGCACGAACACCTACTTATAGATTTCACTTGTATGTTCGATCCTCCTAAAGAGGCGAGCGAGCGATTCAAGGCTTTCGCCCCAGTCACACTCGAAAATCTAGGCTGGATACGATACAACCCGTTCCGTAATAAGGATAATTTGGAAGTTTTGGATCAAGATCTCGCTATCCATGAGATCCTACAATTCAAAGCACAAGGAGGTGGTACTGTTGTCGATGCGACTACTTTTGGGATCGGGCGGGATCCCAAGGCTCTCACACGTATCTCAAGATTGACAGGTGTCAACGTTGTGATGGGAGCCGGATTCTATGTGGATGCTGTCCACCCTGACGATATGGACGATATGACAGACACGGAGCTTGGAGACGAGATTATCACTCAACTCTCCACTGGCGTAGATAACACCGACATAAAGGCAGGCATCATCGGAGAACTTGGCTGCTCGTGGCCGCTTACAGAAAACGAACGTAAGGTTCTTGCTGGAGGAGCTCGCGCACAGGTGTCCACTGGTGCGGCAATCTTGATTCACCCGGGCAGAAACATCCAGGCACCGTTTGAGATTATAGATGTATTGGCGGAATCGGGTGCGGATCCTGAGAAAATCATTATGGGCCACATTGACAGGACTGTCCTGGAAAAAGATGCACTCTTAAAGCTCGCCGAGCGAGGGACTTACTTGGAATACGACCTGTTTGGTATGGAAACTTCATACTATGCTCTTAGCGATATTGATTTGCCTAGCGACGCTCAACGTATAGGCTTCATCAAGCTATTAATTGAAGCTGGATTCGCCGATCGCATAGTGTTGGCACATGACGTTTTCGCTAAGAGCAGGCTTACAAAATATGGCGGGCCTGGAATTGGACACATCCTGGAAAATATTGTTCCGCGCATGTTAGAGGCTGGTATATCGGAAAACGACATAAATAAAATGACTGTCCAAAATCCGGCACGCATACTGCCATTCTCATAGCTAGAAAGAGGTATCATGAAAACTCCTGAAGACAAACTCAAGGATCTTGGAATTATCCTGCCCCAGGCTCAATCCCCAGTGGCAAACTATGTCTCAGCTGTCCAATCAGGGCAATTAATGTTCCTTGCCGGGGCTGGCCCAGCACCATTACCAGACGGGACCATGCCAAAGGGAAAACTCGGCCTAGACTTCACGGTCGAGGAAGGATATGAACACGCAAGATCAGTCGGGCTAATTCAAATCACCAGGATGAAAGAAGAACTAGGTGATCTAAGTAGAGTAAAGCAAATCGTTAAACTACTAGCGATGGTCAACTGTATCCCAGACTTCAATCAACATCCCGCCGTGGTAAACGGCTGTTCGGATATTTTAGTCGAGGTTTTCGGAGAAGAAGGTCGTCACGCCAGGTCTGCCGTAGGAATGAGCAATTTACCGTTCAGCATACCAGTTGAAATAGAGATGATTATCGAAATTAGGGATTGAGGCATAAGCGAGTCACTCTGGTTTTTCATCATAGGAATACGAACCAGATAATTATTCAGCATATCAACAATAGGAGCAAAAGCAATTGGGAACCATCGAAGAACGTATAGCAAATCTTGGGTACAACTTGCCTAATGCCTCAGCCCCAGTAGCCAACTACGTATCTACAGTTCGTGTCGAGACTGCAGGCCTAGTTTTCACTTCCGGCCATGTCCCACGCAATCCGGATGGCAGTTTCATCACAGGGCGTCTGGGGAAGGATATGTCCACCGAAGCAGGTTACGAGGCCGCTAAAAATGTTGCGATTTCCATCCTAAGTTCCCTAAAAACAGAGATAGGTGACCTCGACCAGGTTGAAAGAGTGGTTAAGGTACTTTGCATGATCAATTCTACCCCGGAGTTCACCGACCACCCATCAGTGGCAAACGGAGCTTCCGATTTAATGGTAGAGATATTTGGAGACAAGGGACGACACGCTCGATCAGCAGTCGGCATGGCATCTCTCCCGGCGAACGTACCAGTTGAAATAGAGATGGTTATCCAAGTTCGTTAAATGCTCGAATCAGTGCATCAACATGTCGGATGAGATGAGAATAGGATTAATCGGCTGTGGCCGTCACGGGCTAGGCAATTTGGCGCCTGCCCTTGATTCTGTTCCAGATGCACGCATAGTTGCATGTGCAGACGATGACGAAATGGCGGCCAGGGATGGACAAGAAACGCTTGGGCTGAATCGACCATACCTTGATTACCGCGAAATGTTAAATACCGAAGATCTAGACGCTGTCATAGTTGCTGTACCTCATTTCCTGCTCAAGGATATCTCAGTAGCTGTATTAGAGTCAGGGAAACATCTATTCGTAGAGAAGCCAATGGCTCTAAACCCAGTTGATGGTGAAATTATGGCGAAAACTGCCCGTGAATCCGGAGTTTCGTTGATGGTTGGTTTCTGTCAACGCTATTCGGAAGGGCGTCTTAGAATGAAATCATTGATAGATAGCGGGGTTATCGGTGAGATTACTGCCGTAACAGCGGCAAAGGGCAATCCTCCTCTCACCGGATGGCTTGCAGATCCTATTAAGGGTGGCGGAGAATTACACTGGCTAGGTGTACACATCACAGATCAAGTTATTTGGATCACAGGTTCACACCCTGAGCGCGTATATGGTGAAATCAGGTGGCACCCTACTACATCGGCCGATGAAACAACGATATTCACCATGCGTATGCAGTCCGGTGTAATAGCCAGCATAACTTGCTCCCAAAACGTGTCTGGAAGACTCGACTACGTTTCGGTCGAAGGTACGGCTGGCCGTATACGTTCAGACTGGCCATCAGAAGTAGTTGAGGTGGTCAGTGAAATCCTCCCGGAATACAAACATCCTACTACAATACGACCCATAGAACCGCTCTACAGCAGTATGTATCAACACGAGATGAATGACTGGGTATCGGGGTTAAGGAACGGCAATCCACCCAAGATCACCTCTTCAGATGGAATCACAGTACTCAAAGTCATTGATGCCGTCTTTGAATCCAACCAATCCGGAATCCCTATCGATATTTCCTAACTCCATCAATCCTGTCCGAGGTATATTATTCTACGGACAAATAACCAATATCTGCTTGAGTAATTCTTCTCAAGGAGTCGCGTCATGATAGGACAAATAGCCCTCGTTGGTGGTGATGAATTCAGGGCAGGCTGCCAGTCGATGGATAGAATAATTCTTCAATCAACTGGTACATATCGTCCAAAAGTTCTAATTTTACCAACCGCTGCTGCAGAGCAAAATCCATATAAAGCAGCCTCTAAGGGCAAATCCTACTTCAGCAACCTTGGTGCAGAAACTGGAGCCCTGTTGGTATTAGATAGAGAGAACGCTGGCGATCCCACATTTGTATCTCGGATTGGGGAGGCCGATCTAATCTACTTCACCGGGGGAGATCCAGAACTTTTGTTGAATGTTCTAACGGGTTCAAAGTTATTCGAAGCAGTAAAACATGCCGTAGAGGGTGGTTCGGTCCTAGCTGGATCTAGTGCCGGAGCAATGGTGTTGGGATCTTGGATGAATTACCAAGGATGGAAAAGCGGACTCGGACTACTTGAAAACATAGCTATACTCCCACACCACGAAAAAAGTGATCCAAGAAAAGTCTCAGCCCAACTTGAAGAGTCACTACCAAAAGGAGGTACAGCGCTTGGTATAGATGCAGGTGTTGCGTGCCTTGGAAGCAGCCAAGACTGGAAAGTTGTGGGTAATGGTTCCGTGATACTCTACGCCGATAGGACTTGGAATAGATACCACACAGGGGAGTCCATACCAATTACCACATAATTACAAACCTAAGGAGTCCACAATGATCTTGTTCAGTCCCCCCATACAGTTACCTGAGACAATTGACGATCATGCAGATTTTCTAGAAAAAGTAGAATCATTCCAAGCAAACACGATAAGTACATCTACCCCAGCAGAATGGACAGATCAAGACGCAGAAAACTCCCGTAAATTTCTAGATAGTAACGACATCCGTGTCGGCGAATTCAGTACATTCCATTGGGGCTTTGATCATCAGGATGCCTCAGAGCGAAGTGCGGCCCTAGAACATTACAAACGCATGATAAGACATGGTGTGATCATGGGCGCACATTGTGTCGGTTTCTCAACTTACGGAGACCGGGGAATGCCAGGTATGTGGTCAGATTCCACATGGACACGTTGTTTGGATGCAATTACACGGATAGCAGAAGAGGCTGAGAACGCCAAGATTGACATCGCTGCCCACCCACACGCCATGGCACCTCTTTGTTCAGTTGATAGATATGTAGAGATGTTAACCCACGTGGATTCAGCCAGGCTAAAAGTCTTGATCGACATAGTGAACCTCACTTGGCCACAGAGGATCTTCAACACAACTGACCTGGTCAATGAGGTCTTTGACAGCTTAGGTCATGCAATAGTTGCGTTACACGCCAAAGATGTCATTATTTCAGGTGGTAGTGGGGTAAGCGCCGCCAAAGGCATGGGGGTAATACATGTCGACGAGGCGGTACCCGGTACCGGATTCATGGACTTCGAAACTATCCTGAACAGATTGGATATGCTAAAACAAGACATCACAATTAACGTAGAACACTTTGATTATAACGACACCCGAGAAGGCCAATCCTATATTCAAGGGATAGCCGATAGATCCGGAATTACTTTTAAATAAACACTGTATCCTAGGAATGACAATAGGATCCTATCTACAAGATGCCTGGACTTATCATGAGATCTGGTTGCGTTTAGGACTAATCCAATCTCTACTGGGATATTTTTTACAGTCATCACACAAGAAAAGACGCATGGCCAGGGCATAATTGCCGAATGAGACTTAATAACAAGATAGCTTTAATAACGGGAGCAGGGTCCGGAATTGGTAAAGCAACCGCTATTAGATTTGCCACAGAAGGAGCTTCTGTGGCAGTCGTAGATTTATCTAAGACTGATGCACAAAAAACAGTTTCCAAGATTGAGAATTTGGGTGGAAAGGCAATCGCGATCTCAGGAGACGTTTCGATTGGTGTAGATGCTGAATCTATGGTCTCTAGTACTGTGGATGTTTTTAATCGTCTAGATATCTTGATAAACAGCGCAGGTGTTACCGCGCGTAACGCTCTCTCACCCGGGTCCAATCCCGAAGAGATCTGGGACAGGGTCTTGGAAGTTAACTTGAAAGGCACATATCTTATTTCATCGTACGCAGTAAAAAATATGCAAAAGGGCAATGGAGGTTCGATCGTAAATCTGTCGTCAATAATGGGATTAGTTGGTTACCCAGCAGGGATTGGTGGAGGGTTAAATCCATACCCTCCATCCAAGGGTGGAGTGATACAACTCACCAAGAATATGGCGATAGATTTTGCCAAGGACAACATCCGGGTAAACTGTCTCTGTCCTGGATTTGTAGAGACCGATCTGACTAAATCGCTTACCGAAGATCCTAAGATCCGGGAAAGCCTTGAGAACCGTCATCCAATCGGCAGGCTTGGCAAACCTGAAGAAATCGCTTCCGCTGCACTTTACCTCTCATCCGACGAGGCTTCATATATCACTGGGGTGTCTTTAGCGGTCGATGGTGGCTACACTGCTCAGTAACATGTGAGAAATTAAGTTATACCTGACGTTTCCGAACCTTAACTATCTCGCAATTCAAACTGAATAACCCTACTCATCCAAACTTCCCGATGTATCGAGTCTAAGGCTGACTTACCAGGCCGATTTACGGCCAGCCTACGTGGAAGGATTTCAATACCTGAACGGGTTATATACCCACACTTTTTTGTGAAGGACAGAAGAGTTTGTCGTTCTCCACCCATTAGCACGTAATCAAGAGTTCTTTGATGTGGAGAAAATACATTCTCTGTCACACTACAAACCTTGCTAAATAGCTCCAGCATTAGCCTTTCACGGCTACGCTCAAAGCGACGTTGGGAAGAACCACCCTTCCGGTGCCGATTTTTGACATATCGTGAGCCTGATTTTGACGCTATTAGCTTACCTTCCTTGATAACTCCAACTGCATACTGTCCTAGACGAAGTAATACTACCCCCACAATCACAGGACGTTCGAGCAAATCGAGCATAGGACCAATATCTACACCTTCTTCATCAGAGTTTTCCTGTAAAGGAAATGGGGGTATCACTACCGTGGCAAACTTATCTCCATAAAATATTGCCGCGCCGGTCCCTAGGTCTGGAGACCCAGCAATCACATTGGTTGATATGCCGATAGGAGAAAGAGATGTGGGAGTAATAGATGAGAGATACAAAGTACGACCATACTTTGGAGAGTCCCTGAAATCAGAGAGCTCCTCCCTTAGCTGCTGGCGACTGGCCCAAGAACGACCGACAATTTCCATGATCCTAGATTCAGACACCTCAGCTTACTGAAAATTCCCGTACAAAATCTTCGTCTAGTTCCAATCCCAGCCCTGGCTTTTCTGTAAGATTTATTCGCCCGGATAAAACCTCGAAAGAAGGACTATACAACTTTGACCAAATCTGGTTCGGTTCTACATCAGGGGTTGTAGAAACCATTAATCCATTAGGCACCGCTCCAACCAAGTGCGCATTTATTTCAGGAAACTGAGCACCATGTGGAGCGATATATACCTGGTGGCCATTTGCCAACGCGGCTATCCTCATCAGACCAGTAAATCCTCCTCCTATGATGATATCGGTCTGTATTACTTGTATGCCTCCTTCAATTATTAGTCTACGTACACCATAGATAGTGGCTTCTCCCTCTCCTCCCGCCACCAATGCTGTGGTAGCTTCACGTATCATCCTATAGTAGGCAGTCTCATCATCAGCGCGTACTGGCTCCTCTATCCAATAGAGTTCATAAGGCGCAAAACTACGAGCCATTTCGGCAGCCACTTCGCCAGTCCACATACGATGTGCGTCGATCATCAGTTTTTTATTCGGGCCTAGGGCTTCTCTTGAGAGCCTTACCATATCGAGTGCTTGCACTGGATCAGGATCAACTAGGTGAAATTTGACCGCATCAAATCCGAGAGCAGCATGCTTTTTGACTAAACTTGCACAAACCTCTGGCGATAGATCCGCCTGGTATCCTATCCCATCTGCATACGCCTCAACACTGTCGCCATGTCCTCCGAGAAGTCTCCATACGGGCTCGCCACAAGATTTTCCGTAAATATCCCAAAGTGCTATATCAATAGCACCAATCGAACTCATCCCAGCCTGACCGGGTCCCCGAAATCTCCAGACATGATCATACATCCGCTGCCATAGAAAAGAGGTCCGACGTGGATCTTCTCCAACAATTAATGAAGACATCTTCCGAATGAGATCCGGATCCCCTCCTCTACCTAATCCTACAAGACCATTACTAGTGTGGATCAATACTATGGGCCAGTCCCGCATGGCTCCATCTTCCGAAGGACCCCATCTATGACGTATCGTAATTGGTTCTACCTTTGTTATCTTCATTTTTTGTTCCAGGGTTTGACTGTTGCCAATTCGGATTTTACACTGCACCACGAAGTCATGATAGGCAGGCATAAAATGCGAATCGCGATTGGCGCAGATCACGCCGGATTTCCTATGAAGCAGCCCCTTGTAAATCATCTCGAATCTATGGGCCATAACGTAATGGATATCGGAGCCCATGAACTAGATCCTAAAGACGATTATCCAGATTTTGCAGAAGCTGTCACTAAGAAATTACTTATAGGGGACGCTGAACGAGGCATACTAGTCTGTGGTAGTGGAGTCGGTGCGAGTGTGGCAGCCAATAAAGTTAGGGGCATCAGGGCAAGCGTTTGCCATGACAAGTATTCAGCTCAACAGGGAGTAGAGCACGACGACATCAACGTATTATGTATCGGAGGTCGTGTGGTAGATGAGAAGTTGGCGATGGATTTAGTTTCAGCCTTCGTAGATGCGTCATTCACAGGTGAAGCACGTCACAAAAGACGCCTTCTCAAGGTTTTGGCCATGGAAGCAGCCATGTATTCCGAGAGCGATTCTACGTGATGGTTAGAATCTTATAAATTGTCCCCTGACCAGAGGATAATCAAAATAACTCTTTAACCTCAATTACCTGAAAGTGAAATCGGGTTGCGTTAACTAAAAAGTTATTATGTTGTATAACCCTCAGTAAAGATAGGTGATTGGTGCCAAAAGAAGATAGTGTGTGATCGATTCCGGAAACTAGTCTTATAAATAAATCCTAAGCGTACTCCGTCCCCATCAAGCAAGCCACCATCCGTCCGGTACTATCAGCCTCGTTGAATGCATCAGATACTCGACTCGCATCTTCATCGGTCTCAACTAAATAGTAATTGATTCCCCAAGCGTTTAGTATCGGCTCAGTATAACGAGCAGCAGAGTCCTTGGTAATACCATGTCTAGTCCATCCCCGATAGCCAATCATCAACACCAAGGGTATTTCAATATCTAAGCCAAGCCCACGAATAGAGTCTCCGGATTCAAACATACCAGTATTTTGAATCATAACTACGGGTTTTTTACCCCCTACCCAGAGTCCAGCAGCGATAGCTAAGCTTTCACCTTCCCGGCAAATTGGAACTATCTTTATGGATTGATCCAAGACCATCTGGTCATACATAAAGTTGGTCTCGCTGTCAGGAAGCCAGACAACATGAGTAACATCATTCTGTTGAAGTTGACTAATAATCGCCAAGGGCGACAGGCTAGAATCTTCCATTTGAACTCCTAAAGATGCGTTCCATATGGTAGATATTTTAAGATTGGGACAACTGGCGGTCAATGTTTGAATGTAATGACTAAACTAAATCCCAATAGTATCAATGTCCTTCCCGAGCTGATCGACTCCCCTGTTGGGGTAGCTTTGACTTCTGCACTAGACACGGAACTGAATGAAATTTACCCTGAGGAAGAGTCGAGATACCCCGATATCACAGGCAATGAGGTTATGGAACCTCTTGGCGGATTCTTAGTAGCTTATCTTGGAGAAGATCATATAGGGTGCGGTGCAATACGCCGTATCGGGGATTTGGATGCGGAAATCAAACGCATTTACGTGAAAAAACAGTTCCGAGGTATGGGTGTAGGTAGAATCCTGTTAGATTCTCTCGAAGCAGAATCGCGGCACCTCGGTGTATCCCGCCTTGTCCTAGAGACTGGAAATAGACTGCCCCATGCCCTGGCACTTTATCGAAAGGCCGGATTTATAGAAATTCCCAGGTTCGGTAATTACCTTAATTCTCCACTTAGCATTTGCATGGAAAAGATTCTCCGATAACTATGAGTCCAAGTGATATAGTTCGTCTTGAAGAAAAGGATCTGATCCAATTGGGACCCATAAAAAAAACGATCAAATGTCCGCACTGCGACCAAGAGAATTATACCGACGTTCGCTTCTGTGAACGATGCGAGATACCCCTCGGAGGAAGCAGGATCGTTCCACGACCCGATTTGTCTATGGCAAATTTAACCACCAGAATCATCGCAAAAATCATAGATCTACCATTTACCGCAGCTTCGATTATATTGGCAGGGCAGATCCCGAATTCTATCAATTGGTCTGAAGTAATTCAGTTGTCTCTCATCCTTGTCGGGGCATTCGGGATGATCACCCAAGCAATTTTGTTGTCAACAGATGGACAAACGATTGGCAAGAAGTTTATGAACCTCAAAATCGTCAGCGTGAGTACAAACCGCAATGGTGGCTTCGTAACAAACGTAGTAATGAGGGCCATTGTAAACGGTCTGCTTTCTTTTACTGTCGTTTATTTTGTAATAGATTGCGCCTTTATGTTCTTCAGTAACCGGCTTTGCCTACACGACTACATAGCTGGTACAAAAGTAGTGAAAATAACTCAAACTCGGTGATAGTGACCTTATTCCCAGTTTAGTTCCGAGTTTGAACCCTATGTTGGTTCAAATCCATTATCTCTATAAAATAGAACCCCTAAGGGAGAAACTAATATGAAACTTATCCTCAAAGCTGATCACATAATAGACGGAACTGTACCGTCTTATGATGTTTCGGAAAGAGACGCGGTACTTATTGAAGACGGTAGAATTATCGCAATAGAAAAATCTGAGGTCTTTGGATCAACCCCGGACGCTGAGGTAATAACCGTTCCGGGAGGAACTATCCTCCCAGGATTTATCGAAGTCCACTCCCACATGCATTGCAGCGCAAGCCCAAGCGCCTTTGAAGATCTCGTGAACGACTCCCGTAACGAATTAATCATGAGGTCTGTCGAGTCAGTCCGCATGGCACTCTTATCAGGTGTAACTACAATGCGTGACCTGGGAAGTCGGAACGAAATAGCCTTCGACATAAAAAACGCTATCAACACAGGAATTATACCAGGACCACATCTCTTAGTAACTGGAACGCCCATAACGACTACCGGTGGCCATTGTCATATGTTCGGTACAGAGGCTGACACCCTTGAAGAGGCCGTCACAGCAGTACGAAACCAGGTCAAGCTGGGTGCAGACTGGATCAAGATCATGTCCACTGGTGGCAGGTTCACACCCCGAACCAACCCAAAGATGCCACAGTACACAACCGAGATCCTTAAGGCAGTTGTGCAAGATGCGGAGAGACTCGGTATAAAGGTTGCAGCGCATTGCCATGGTGCATTGGGTGTAAAAAATTGCGTCGATGCAGGGGTGCACAATCTCATACATGCTACATGGATGTCATCTGATCCGGGGAGCGGATACGATTACGATCCAGACGTAGCAGACCAAATCGCAGAAAAGAATATCTATGTAGATCCGACTATAGCAACTGGAGCCTTAAGAGAAGAACGAGATCCAGGTTGGCTTGCAAGGACACTAGAAGGCGCTTTCGACGATCTAGACCGTAGGTACGAGATCCTTCGAGATATGTGGGACAGGGGAGTCAAGTTTGTGACAGGCTTAGATTCGGGAATGAATTACATGGAATTTGGTGACTACGCCTGGGTACCAAGACTCATGGTGGAAAAACTTGGTATTTCCCCAACGGACGCTATAGTGTGCGGTACACGAATCTCTGCAGAATGCCTAGGAATTATTGAAGAAACAGGTACCGTTGAGCCTGGTAAAAGAGCAGACATAGTTATCGTGAAAGGGAACGCATCTGAGGATATAAAAGCCCTCCATAACGTAGACACGATAATCAAGTCAGGCATGGTGATTAAAAAAGCAGGGTCGACAAAGTTTTAAACCTTAAGATATCTATATGATCTTGCCTAAATTGAGGAGGCATTTTTAGTCATGAATTCAGAAGTCCAGATGTACTGGAACTATATCTCGGAATCCATAGAACGTCTTCTGAAAACCCTAGACAACATGAGTGAGGAACAAATCAATGTGCGGCTTACCAACTCAGCAAACAGTCTATTTGTTTTAGGTGTTCACACTTTGGGAAACGTAGAAGAGAATTGCCTCGAGGTCTTGTGCGGTCAGGAAGTAGGGCGTAACCGGGATGCGGAGTTTTTGGATAGAGGCACTCGTGATTCAGTTACCAATCTATGGAAAGATCTGCAAGACCCATTAATCATGGCACTTGACACCCTAACTCCAGAATCACTAGATAAGATTTACGACCATCCCCGCCGGGTAGGCTGTAGCGGACGGGAGATACTTTTGTTGACTTCTAGGCACGCCGCAGAACACATGGGACAGGCTGAAATCACAAAAGACTTATTGCTCGCACAAAAAATCAACCTTGGTCCGGGTCCAATTGTTACTGAGCAATAATATAGTGCCATGTTAAACGCCGGTACATTTGCCTTAAATATCACCCCTGACCGCCCCCTCTACCTTCAAGGCTATGGGAATCGAACACACCCCTCAACGGGTAATTTGGATCCACTGGAAGCCCGAGTAATCGTATTCGACGACGGCACTACACAGGCAGCAATTATATCAGTGGATCTGATTGGACTTGATGCCACATCGGTAACTCGAATTCGTAAGGCAGCGGCATTAGCCAGTCCCGTTCCCGAGGAAAATGTGATGGTTGTCTGCTCACACACCCACTCAGGCCCAGCTGTGCAAACCCTTGGTGATTCTCCAGTCGACAAGGCGTACATCCACTGGCTTGAACAAGCACTTGGAAGTGCTGTCGGAGAAGCTTCGAATTCAATGGTGCCGGTGACCCTTGCAGTAGGAGAAGGCTCTGTCAAATTCAACGTGAACAGGAGGCTACGCCGATCAGACGGTTCAGTAGGGGGACCCAATCCATTTGGAGCCGTCGACCACCGGGTCCGCGTATTGCGACTTGACCCAGCATCTGTACCTTCGGATGCCGGAGGCCTCGGTAATACAAATCTACCGAAAGTAGATCCAGTGGCTATCTTATTCTCTTTCGCTTGCCACCCCACGGTTCTAATGGGCAGCAATTACAGATACAGTAGTGACTACCCGGGTTCTGCCAGGCGTTTCATAGAAACTGCATATGGTGGGAAAGGTTTCATAGCCACCTTCCTACCGGGATGTTTCGGCAATATTCGACCTCACCTGGTGACACCCGACGGTGCCTTCAGATCCGGTACGGACCATGAGCTTACAGTCCTCGGACGTATACTTGGAACTGAGGTTGTCCAGGTTGCAGAGGGTTTGATCGGAGACCCTGTCGATGACATAGCCATGGGAAGTCGCAAAATTAGCCTGCCATATTCCCACGTACCCAGCGAGACTGAGCTGATGGCAGTGCCACCAGATGATAAACGCCGTCGCTGGTGGGCCGATAATCTTCTAGACGAAATCAAGAGGAACGGACACCTTCGTGATCATGATACAGGGGAAGTTACCGTACTCCGAATCGGTAGCCATTGGATCGCTACAACGCCTGGAGAAACACTGATTGAGATCGGATGGTCAATTGAAAGCGGTCTTGCAGAACTTGGTATCGCTAAACCTGCAGATGGAGACATGACATTAGCGCTGGGATACTCCAATGGAAACTCCGGTTACTTGTGTACCAGTTCTGCTATCCAAGAGGGTGGTTATGAGCCAGCCAAAGCTTATTTTTACTACCTGCATCCAGGACCCTTTGCGCCAGAGATAGAACAAATTCTCACGAGCACTGTCCTGGATCTTGCGAAAGGGTTAACCAATTGAATATCCCAAGGAACGAGATCGATTCTTCACTGGAAATTCTGCTCCGCTACGAAAATAAAATGGAACCTCACTTGCAAGCTAGTCCAGCTTTACTTATAGACCTGGCTGACGAAAATAATTCCCCTTGGAAACAGTTTCTTTTATCAAATGACGGTTTAGCGATAACAATTGAACAGGCCCTGAAAATATCGAGACAAGAAGCTGTGACACCTCTGAAAACCATAGCTTCTACAAAAGTCCTAGTCGAAAAATTCGAATCCTCCTTGCAATCCAATTCCATATTGGAACTCCAAGCCTATGTGGGGTCCCGGTCATATATACCTGCTTACGTCAGATCTAGATCGGATATTAAGGCTACTACTGGGGAAATAGACACTTCTCTCGCAATCACAGCAATAGCCAAGGAATGGCATCATTTAGGCACAGAAAATGCATTCAAGGACTGGCCACATGGGATAGAGCAACACTGGTATGAATTTCTTATCAATGGCGGAATTTCAGCGGAATCTGCGAGGTGCGTGCCGAACCAAATAAGGGATGCCGTGACTAGCCTCGTGGATTACCATGCATCCCAGATGTACGCACAACCTGTGCCAGAAGCTGATGTTATAGAACGATACAAATTCGTTTTCACTGCTCCCGATATAAAGACAGCGCTCAAGACTGTACTCGATACCTATGCGATTCGGCTTCGCATAGATCCTGAGCAGATAGAGCCATTTTTACGAAACCTGTCGCCAAAAGAAATACTGGAACGTTTCCGGAAGATAAGAGACTGGATGGGAACTGTCTACATATACGACATGGTGATAACGACTAAGCTGGCAGAGTACCTTTCACAACCCGGTGACTTTGATCCTCTTCTAACAGAGATCGATAGGCTGTCTAAAGAGACAACAAAAGGGAATTTCCGTCCGGACAATCCCCTACAACGAGACATTGAATTCCGTCGATTTCTAAATGAATACACAAAACATAACGCCGTAAACAAGAGATTGCCTTACCTAAACGAACCGAGCCGGGCACTATACGGGAAGTTCGAGCAACTTCAATTGCTACCTCCACAAGAGGATGAAAATCCTACGCTATCAGCTGAACATAGACATGAAGCCAAGCGTGTGGCCTACGAGGCAAATGAACTACTATCCTTTCTAAAACGAATGCGTGAATGTACAGATAGAACCATCGTTGTCGTGGGCAACGATCGGTATGGACGACAATGGATTGTAGAACCGTTGGAAGATTTTCTCGATGATGGTTTCGTACTCAGGTACGATCGTTCACCATCGCATATGTCCACCCCGCTGGACGTCGGAAGGTCTAGACAAAGTGAGATTAATCTCGATGATAGAGGGCCCTGGACATCGGATATCTTCCCACGTGAGTTTGTGCGATGGCTTGGAAAAGTCATGCCCCACGTGGTTATCGCAGATACAATGAGCCCCAACAAGAATAGTGAAGGGCTAATGCGAATACCGAGATCTAACCACTCTTATGCGAACTGGTTTATCGCATTCAATGATGTCAGAACAGATGGCAACTTCCAGTCATTCGCCAACAATACATTTCTCCCCAAGAACCACTTAGAGGAAGTTGTTAAATGGCATGAGTACGTTGGACTACGCCGCCAGCTACTAGACTGGATCGACCGTGGTGAGACCTACAGAATGGCGACCTGGTCACCTGAACCTACCGAAATGGTTAAATTCGGCGAGAGTGTAGTCCCATACATAGAACCAAAATTAACTGGCGACCGACCAATGGTAGTATTCGCAAACCCAGTCTACTACAACCCTGAGAACCTTCCAGAAGAAATCTCTGACACAAACGCATATTATTTTGACGGTCCCGAGCGTATAGTCCAAGAAGAAATTCTACTTGGTTTCGGGAATCACGGCTTCGAGACCAGATTGAAGGGCACTACTACAGCGCAATTCGTTAGTGCTGTCCAGGGCGAGATCACGACACAAATATCCAAGAGTTTTCACCAAAAGGGTTGACTAAGCAAAGAACCTAGGCTATAAGAGTCTCTTATTACGTAAGGTTATAAATTCCATGGCCACCTACATTGCACGTAGACTTTTCCTAGCTTTCTTCACCTTTTGGGTAATATCAGTTGCGTCCTTCGTTATTATTGAACTGCCCGAAGGTGACACAATTGACCGCATGTTCGATCGGACTACCCGCACGCACTCGGAGGCAATCGCCATAGAGATGCTTGCGGAGCTACGTCTCCAACTAGGCCTCGATCAACCGAAACACGTCAGATACAGCAAGTGGATGTGGGAACTTCTTCAAGGCAATTTAGGCCAGACCATGGTGCCATACGGTGGGTTTGGCAATCAGCGTCCTGTAAAGGAAGTTATTGGAGATCGACTATTCACCACAATCGCCTTAACTGGTTTTACCATACTGGTCACCTGGACGTTCGCGATCCCTGTTGGAATATATTCTGCAGTACGGCAACACTCTGTAGGAGACTATATTTTCACTTTCGTAGGCTTTACCGGCCTGGCAGTACCAGACTTCCTTCTTGGCCTAGTTCTAATGTACATCGCCTTCGCCTATTTTGATCAGAGTGTGGGAGGACTCTTCTCAGCAGACTATGCGGGTTCAGATTGGTTTGAAGGTACATTCAATTGGGCAAAGTTATCCGACATGATCAACCACCTGTGGATTCCTGCTGTGGTACTGGGCACCTCGGGTACTGCTAGTCTTATCCGAATCATGCGTAACAATCTGCTGGATGAGCTTGGTAAGCCATACGTCATCACAGCCAGAGCAAAGGGTTCGGTATCGTGGAAAGTTATCCTCAAATACCCAGTTCGAGTCGCGATTAACCCTATGGTTAGCACGATTGGTTACCTGCTCCCTTCCCTTGTAGGTGGCAGCGTTATCGTCTCTGTCGTACTCAGCCTACCAACCCTAGGGCCAGTTCTACTCGAGGCTATCACCCAAGAAGACACTTATACAGCAGGACCTATCATACTAATGCTAGGCGCACTAACCGTCATAGGGACACTTATATCCGACATATTACTGGCTGTCGTAGATCCAAGAATAAAGTACGTCCAATCGTAGAATACTAACTTGATTACTTATATCGTGCAGCGCATTGTCATGGCCTTCATGACGGTCATGGCAATATCAGTCATAGCCTTCATAATCATCGAACTGCCCTAATATGACTCCGTCGCGAGAGCATGGATCAGTATATGACCGTGGGTTCTACCCAACACAATCCCGAAATTGTGGCCCATTGGAGAGCATATTTCGGTATAGACAGACCACAGCACATACATTATTGGCAGGATTTATAGTCTTGATAACTGGTGTCCTGACAGTCGTCGGTACACTAGTATCAGATATACTCCTAACTAGATCGTAAATACACCAATTCCGAAAAATTGTTCGCACAATAAGTACGGTATGTACTGCCCCTAGCTTGGTTTTGGTATGATCCAAGGTGCAATAATTTATCTCACTTCCAATCCCTTGCTGTTGGCAAAGGATGAGTAATTGGGATACTTTCTATATATTGAGCGACCACATTAAATGTGCCTTCTTTGCGTGATACGAAACCTTGTATCTTCAGCACAGGATTCTTAATAACGGCCTGAAAAAGCTCGAAGACTTTTGGCCATACCACCAGTGATATATGGCCAAATTCATCCTCGAGTGTTATGAATACTGCTTTAGAGCTTGGATGCTGTCTCCGAATCACCAGTCCAGCTACTGTTACCTTTGCACCATTTTCTAAGCCAAGTATATCTTGACTCGATACCACATCTGGCAAGTCTTCACGCAAATATGTCATAAAATGGTTTGTGGGATGGATACCCATCGTGCGGTACTCATTTAACATAATTTCCCAGTCGGTAATCAATGGAAGCTGTCCCATATCTTGTTCGACTGGGAACCCTAATGTCTTTTGAGCACCATCCGGCTGATATAGAAGTCCAACTTCCCATAGAGCCGTACGTCGGTCTGAAACCATCGAGTCGAAAGCTCCAGCTGTGACCAAATTCTCAACATCATCTCGGTGGAGTCCACTACGATTCATCGTATCTGAAAGGCTATTGAAGTTCCCTCCCCTATCTCTTTCTTGAATTATTTCACCTATTTTGGATTCACCCAGACCATCCACTTCCATAAACCCAAGTCTGAAAGTTTCATCGTCCACGATTGTGCATTTGGCTATACTATGGTTTATATCCGGATTTAATACTTGGATGCCATGACGATTGGCATCCTCCTTAAGCGTCTCAAGATTGTAGAACCCCATCGGCTGTTGATTAAAAATCGCAACGTAAAACTCAAGTGGATAATGATATTTGAGCCACGACATCTGGTAAGCCGTAATTCCAAAAGCATAGGCATGTGATTCTGGAAACATATACTGCCCAGAGAATTTTCCGAATACCTTCCTCGCCACATCTTCTGATACACCATTGCCAGAAGCTCCATCTCTAAATTTTTCCCAGTATTTTTTAAGTACGCCGTGGTTGTTCTTACGTCCAAAGGCTCTTCGTAAATTATCACCATCTTTATAAGTTAATCCTGCAACTTCTACCGCCAGTTCGTTGACTTGATCCTGGTAGAGAATTATGCCCAGAGTGCGTTCCAATGCTTTACGCTCTCTAGGATGATCATAATCCCACTCCATTTTCTTGCGATAACGCTCGATAAACTGGCTGACTCCATGATTGATCCCAACTCCCGGTCGAACAGCAGCAACTTCATAGGCCATCTCCGTAAAACTATTGGGTTTTAGTCGCACAACTGTCTGCATCTGGGCTGGTGACTCAATCTGAAATATACCTATTGTGTCGGCCTTGTGAATCGAGTCATATACATTTTGATCATCACTTATCATTGACAGGTCGATGAATTTACCCGTTCTCTCTTCGACCAACTCCAAGGTCTCGTGCATCTGTGATAGAGCACCAAGACCCAAGAAATCTATTTTCACGAAGCCAGCATCCGCAATACTGTCTTTGTCCCACTGGCAAATGTATCTATTATCCAATCCTCCAGGCTGGATAGGAACCATGTCCATAATCGGCTTATCACTAATGACCATCCCGCTTGAATGTTGCATAAGATATTTCGGGAACCCTTGCAATTCAGACACCATCCCAATTAGCGTATCCCAAACCGGTACGTCAATCTTATGCCTGAAATCCGGAAGAGTTTCCATTTCAGATTTCAAGCTATTGCCATGGCTACTATCTACTCTCTTAGCCAACTTATCGACATCCTCTAAGGGAATGCCCAGTGCCTTTCCAAGATCCCGTATACAACCCTTCATTTTATATGTGGCAATCGCACCAGTGAGTACAGATCTTTCCCATCCATACTTATCATGGATGCGCTTTATGGTTTCTTCACGTATATCACGTGGAAAGTCGATATCTATATCAGGGATATTTCCAATACTCTCGTTTAGGAATCGATCAAGGGCAAGTTCATATTTAAGAGGATCTATGTGCGAGAGACCAATTAAATATCCTACTAGCATTGATACTGACGAACCGCGTCCACGTCCGGGAGGTCGTTCTTCCAAGGGTATCTCTGGATCACTATGCCCAAGATTTATCATCACTTCACGAGCTATCTTTATCACCTCGTAGTAGATCAAGAAGAATCCGGACAGTCCATGCATTTTGATCAGTCGAAATTCCTCATCAAGCCTTTCTCTCACATCAGGGCGCATCAACCCATATTTGCGAACAGCTGCATCTTCACAAATCTGTTCTAAATAACTCTGAGCCGTGTGTTCAGGTGGAAGATCGCTGTATCCTGGAAAGCTGTAACCAAGCTTCGTTTCTAAATTAAATGTGCACCGGTTAGCTATCAAAAATGTATTGTTAACTGCTTCAGGTAGGTCCTGAAATAAAACATCCATTTCCTCTCTAGATCTCAAGTAGAAATTTGAGTTAGCACGTCGTTCCCGATGTGTTTCTTCGAGTGTCTTATTGTGCTTAATGGCTACTAGTAGATCCTGAAGCCTGTGTCGCTCAGGAAGGTGATAGTGGACGTTATTGGTCGCTACAACAGGAACACCAAGAGTACGTGCTAGCTGTACTAAACGTTTATTTCGTAGCGTATCTCCATATATTAGGTTTTGCTGTAACTCAACAAATACACTTGCAGTTCCAAACCAATCTATGTAATTGCTAATCTCTGCTTCAGCATCTTTAGTCCTTGCCTCGCTCACAAGGCGAGGCACACTGCCCTTAGCACAGCCCGTTAGCAATATAAGTCCTTCTGAATACTCCTTCAGTAATACTGGATTAAGCTTGGGATCCATCCTCTCCCCATCTAAACCCATCCGAGATGCTGTCATCAAATTACAGAGGTTCGAGTATCCTTGGCGAGTCTCTGCCAAGAGTGTCAAATGGGATCCATTTGAGAGGGTTATCTCGGCGCCTGTGATCGGATGGATATGGATGCTATTGGCAAGTCGCGAGAATTCCATTGCCCCACTCAGGTTATCGTGATCAGTGAGTGCCAATGCTGGATATCCAAGTTCATCAGCACGAATAAGAAGCTCTTCCAGAGATGAGGCACCCTCTTGGAATGAATAGTTACTGTGGCAGTGAAGTTCAACGTAGGGCATCATAGGCCAAGTAGTGGTCTATGATGCTGTTTATACCAGGTCCCATTAGCCAAGTCTCGGAATATAACAATCAGTGTTTCGTTATCAATACATACCTGGTAATAGCGCCTGGCAATTGAATTGGGTCTCCACCATTCATCAACTATTTCCCACATATCTTGTATCGAGATCACACTAAACCTTTGTCCACGTGAAATAATCGCGGTGGGCCTGTGTTCTCTAGTCTCTTCCACTTGAATCAGTTCTGGCTTATTTAAGGGGCGAATTCGACCAAGGCCTGTCTTCTTTCCGGTATTCTCGACCACGGCTCTACATCCACCACCTTGTAAACTGGGGGTCTCATTCTTAAGCGTGTCCTGAGCTGATGCATAACATCACGAAGTTGCTCCTGTTTGCGTACTTCATCAAGAAGATTCGATTGAATTCCAGTTTCTCCTGAGGTTTCGCAAACCGTAATACGTATATCCTCTAAGGGCCCTGCTATCTCGATCCCTTGCAGAGCATTTTTCAATACCAAGAACGCCGATTTACCTTTGTTAACGGGATTTTTAAAAACCAGTTTCTTCGACCATGGTGTCCGATTAAGGATATTCGACTGAATAAAAATAGACTGGACATATTTACCGGAGAGGCTTGGATGGGCAAATAACCGACTCAAAAGCAATTCTATTGCAGGAAATATATTGAAAATTGAGGTAGTAGGAACAGGAAAAGTGAGTAAGTCAGTCACAATATCAGGTCGCTTTGAGGGAACCACCGGATCGTTATCAAATCCATTCGACAATTCCCAGGCCACCCGGCCCTGTGGGCCGAATTGAGCCTGCATGGACCCAATCGATAGAGTTGCTATCTGGCCCATGGTGTGAAGGCCGAAGTCATGTAAACGTGATCGTTTCTCCCATGACAAAGGTAATAGATCGATTGGGATTCTCTTAAGAAAGCTAGCTACATCATCCGGAACTAAGATTGTTCTTCCAGGCTTACTGGTAACAGCCGCAATGTAGGCTGGGTACTTCGATTTTGCTAGTCCAAGACGAGCACCAAAACGAGATGGTACTACTCCAAGCAAGGTTTCTATGATTTCCTGATCGCTACCGTAAATACCTTCAGTTCCTTCCATATCTAAAAAAACGCAACCTAGTTTCCCATTCTCGACAACTGGGCTCTTTTCGAAAAGAGCCTTCAGGAAGTTATCGAATATATTTTGATAGTAAACCTCGTCCGATTCGATAAAAGTCGCATTTTTACAACGAGACAGTGCCTCTTGCAGAGACATTCCGACCGAAACACCCTTGACTTCCGAAGAAAAATCGAGGATCGAAGAAATCCCTTTAATCCGGGAGGTAACCAGAATCGGCTTGCCTTGCAGGCTCGGATTCCTATGTATCTCCGCCTTCACCGGCAAATGCGTGATCAACACACAAACGACCTTCATCAGGTATAGGATGTCCTTTCTTTATTAGTACATTAGTTCTATTTATGGTAATCTCTCTTACTTTGATTTTCAAGGGTATTGATAGGAATTCCGAGCTGGTTTTTCCTTAGTCTAGGTTCAACCTATGGCTAACAGAATAGCTTCGTCAAAAAAGGTAAATCAGTATGCACACTCGCAGTTTTGGTCGTATTGTATGAAGTAATATCTAACAATACAGATCTAGACACTGCTTCAATCCACATAAGTAATAACGATTCGAACAGGGAAAATAATTACAGGACACCCGTAGGAAAAGAGTGATTCGAACCATAAATCCACAACGCCTTATACGATCAACCTACTTGGGGATTAACTTATTAGCCCTCTGTATATCCACACTACTCGGATGTGACATGCTGACCACAACAGAAGAAACCGCTAGTTTATGCGTGGAACTAAACTCAAAACCTGTCTCGAATAAATTATCAGTAAAGATATCTCCGGTTAATAAACTACTCCTACTGGGTACATCTATAAACCTGCAAGCGAAGGCAGGGCCAGCGCCGGGAAGCTGCAGTTGGTCAAGCAGCGACAACACTGTCCTACTCATCACCGAGTCATTTTCGCAAAACGACACTTCAGTCACCAATATCAAAACCAAAGGCATAGGTACTGCGACCATAACTATCAAGTACACAACGAAACTGGGGGAGATCATTACAGACTCGATTGAGTTGACTGTGATCGATCTTGATATTGATGTACTGGGAATCCCTGATGCCGACGAGGAATCCGTGGGAGCATTTTTACCCTTCAGCGGAGGTACCGACTCCATAAGAGAACTCACATTTAGGGCAATTCTAGGCAATGTCGTAGGCAAAATTACCCTGGACTCCAAATCTGGCGCTGACAAGATCCGGCTCTGGAGCAATGCGTCTAAAACTAAGCGCATTCAAACACCAACTCAATTTAATCCTACGGAATTACCTAGATCTCTGTTTGTAGAAGGCATAGAGCCTACCGTCGGCTCACGCGAGATCGAACTAAGCCTTACGATCAAGTCCGATTATGGACAAATATCCGATTCAATAAAGCTGTCCGTCGTACGCATCGATCTAGACGTCGACAGTGATCGTGATGGAATCGTGCATGACGATAGCGATGAGTCTGGAGAAAATGAGTGGACAGAAACCCAGGGTGCAATGTTCATGGTCAATTACGACAACGATGATGGTGACCAAGACGGGCTTCCAGACGCAATATACTTCGATGTAAATGGCCTCCCTATATCTGAGGATTTCATCGTGAACGGCCCAAATGACACCAAGGATCTCACGGAGGTCGTCGTCCGGATTCACGGTATCGATACTAACGATCTTAAGGCTGTCAACTTACACGTACCGAAACTTGACCACATCAAGGGAATTCACATGTTCGATGCTATAGAGCAGGGAAGAATCTCTTTCTGGGGTGGTCCGAACGAAAGTAACTTAGCAACTGATCTCACAAAATACCTCGTAGCCGGAGGAAAAACTACGTTCGGGATCGAGGGTCTTTTCTTCAGATACACTGCGCCTGAAGCGTATGGTGGTATCTTTGAGGATGGTTATTCCGGCGAATTAGAACTTGAACTAACTGCCACAGGACCCAAAGGTACATCATTAGGTTCCGACCAAGTTTTGCTGCGCGTTGCACCATTCATAATTCTCCCTAACACTCAGGACGCAGTCGAAATATGGGGCCGTGATTTGAATCTCGAAGACTTTAGATCAACACTTCAGGACATCGTTGCACTTCACCATTACCAATCCGGGGAAGACCAATGGACCCAAGACCACATAGAGATAGGGTACACTCAGGCGCCAGGCAGACCAAAGACACACATAGTGCTCCAGCTACCAAGAGCACGGCTAGCCAACGAAGGTATAGAAGACGCCACCCCACAGTGGCCTAGGGAACATTTACTTGGACGTAATCAAGGCCTATTCCGGTTCTGGAATTTCCATATGACCAAGGGACTCAATGCAGGAGATTACGGTGGCAACATAGAACTAATGCCACCTACCCAAGAATGGCCGCTCGGACGCATCCTGGTAGGAAATACTATAAGTCCACCTCTACTAAAATTTCTCCAGGACCAACGAGTACAAGATCCATTCCAGATTAGTACCGAATGGCTGCGTGTAGGACATGTCGACGAAGTACTGGCTTTCGTGCCCGATGAAAATCAGTGGAGCCTCGTGATCGCAGATCCTATTCAGGCCAAAAGTCTTCTGGCCCCTCTTGAAGAAGATGCCGTTTTCTTCAAGAGGGGCCAAGTAAGCCGCGGATATTATTTCTCCGCATCACCCAAGAGTTCCAAAACAACACTTGTTGACTCTGCAAATACCAACTTCAGGCACTCCCGGTGGGAATTCGCTAAGTATATACGCATCTACGACGGGACAGGTGCTGGTCAAGTAGCAAGAATAAGCTCTAAAGACAGCGGGATACTGACCATAGACAAGGTATGGCAAACACCTACAAAAGCTGCTGATTTAGGTTACAAAGGTCCAGCAGAGTCGACTGCATCTATTAATGGACAACTTGATTCCATTAGCATCCCACCTAGTGGTCAATGGTTCAACATTCCAGACGATACTAGTCGATATCTACTCATAGAAGATACTCTATTCTGGATCGATGGCATTGGACAAGAGGTCCCTGCTGTTATCAGTGTCCACGAAATACTTAACGACTCTCTCCTATGGGATTTGAACGATATAGCAGCGTACAAGATAAAAGATATCGTGGACCGGATAGACAGCATCTCGGGGGATGACATCAACGTAATACGCGTTCCAGATTTCTTTATGGGATCATTCTCTGATAAAGGCGATGCGATTGAAGACGCATTCACATTCGCACCGGCCCTAGCAAATCTTCAAGTAGCCGGGGGGTGGGTTTTTTCCTCCGAGAGGTACGGCCCACAAAACCTAGACGGCAACGACGTTCTTCAACATGGTTTCGCAACCTTGATATCGAGTTCAGTCCATACTATCGATGGCTGGGATAGGTACCACAGATGGACAGGTAACGTACACTGTTTCACTTACGTAAAGAGAGAGCCTTTTGAATTCAACTGGTGGTCTCATATTTCTGAAAGATAACTAGATCAACCTTGACGAGGATACCAGTCGTCAATATAGTGCAGGCAATTCGATCTCTATATCTACTATAAGGGTATGCACATGGTTCCTTACATAGTTCGTCGCATCTTACTATCGATGTTCACTATCTGGGCGATCTCTCTGCTGGCTTTCGTCATCATCGAATTACCACCTGGAGACCAGGTTGATCGTTTCAAGGAGATCACAGAAAGTAGACGGGAAGTGCCAGACCCGGAAAAGATAGAAGCCCTCCGGAGCTACTTGGGATTAGACCAGCCACAATACGTCCGATACCTCAAATGGATGGTTAACCTGGCACAGGGTGACCTGGGACTATCATTCCAGTATCGACGAGAAGTCGACATGCCTGTAAAACAGCTGCTAGAAAACCGCCTGTGGCTAACAGTCGCACTCACCGGATTCACGGTACTGGTCACCTGGACCTTCGCGATACCGGTTGGTATTTACTCCGCTGTCCGCCAACACTCGGTTGGCGACTATGTCTTTACGTTCCTCGGATTCACCGGTATCGCTGTGCCAGATTTCCTTCTAGGACTGGTATTAATGTATGTAGCATTCGCATATTTCGATATGAGTGTCGGTGGACTCAATTCATCCGATTATGCAAACTCCCCCTGGAATTCAGCACGACTCCGAGATCTGCTAAATCATCTTTGGATACCCGCCATCGTACTCGGTACATCTGGAACTGCTGGCCTGATCAGGGTGATGCGTAACAACCTGCTTGACGAGCTAGGAAAACCCTACGTGGCCACTGCCAGGGCAAAGGGATTAACATCTGTCAAAGCTATATTGAAATACCCGGTAAGAGTGGCAATCAATCCACTCATCAGCACTGTAGGGTACCTGTTGCCAGCACTGGTAAGCGGAAGCATTATCGTTTCTGTAGTACTTAGCCTGCCCACACTGGGACCGCTGTTGCTCGAGGCAATCCTAACTGAGGACGTTTTCCTTGCAGGATTCATCATCCTGATGGCAGGTGTGCTGACGGTAGTTGGCACACTGATCTCGGATATCTTACTTGCAGTGGTAGACCCAAGGATTAAATACACGGCCGAATAGGGATTGAGATACAGTGTTCAAGATCGTTAGAAATTTTGGGTTGATTTCCTATTATCCGGTGCATTTGGTATACCAGTTTCCTACATACAATAAGAGTGCATCATTCCTTCACTCCAGCCAGTGTTTCAAAACAAACATGGGAACGTCAGATGCAAATTCCTCTACCTCTTAACGATGATACTGACTACGGATTTTGCTTCGCCTGCGGCCCACTTAATCCCTCAGGGCTCCGTCTTCGATTCAAACATGATAGGGATCAAATCGTTACTGAATATACGCCCAACCAAGAACATCAGGGCTTCCCTGGTTATCTGCACGGAGGTGTAATATCGGCTCTGCTAGATGAGGTTATGAGCCGGGTATCTTTACTTGACAATATATGGACAATGACAGCACGCATAGATGTCCGCTACCGGCAACCCATACCGACAAGTCACTCAATCAAAGCGTTTGCGAAGCGGCGAAACAAACGGCTAAATATCTTCGAAACTATCGGCTGGATAGAACTACCTGATGGCTCAGTCGCGGCAGAGGCAATCGGAACATTCATACCCGTTAAAAAAGATGATCTTGCCAAGATGGGTGAAGGTTATCCAATACTAGCCAAAAAGTGGATGGTCAGCTAACAATAGAATATGTAAACCTGCACCGCTTTTTGATAAATATCCACGACGGTAAGCAATCTAATCTCCTAAAACAGTGCGTATACCATCCGCCACGATCAATTCTTCATCTTCAAACATTATGTGTGCAGTAATGGACAAGGTGTCATCTCCACGCGTGACTCCCCTAACTCCGATCCTTGGTTCACCGTCTAACAATTCTTGTGCTACTTGTCCCGTATTCAATAATGAAACGCCTTACATCATCAAGTCGCCCCCATTGATATCAAACGCAACTCCGGTCATGTAGGAAGCTCTATCCGAAGCAATGAATCCAACAAGCTCTGCCACCTCCCAAGGTTCACCTAACCTTGGAATCGGGAAACTTTCAGCATATTGCTTAGTACGATCATCGCTAATCGTGGTACGGACCATCTCAGTGTCTATGAGCCCTGGACAAACTGCGTTGACTGTAATCCCATTCGCCGCCTCTTCTTTCGCAAGATGCCGCGTCAATCCAAGTATCCCGGCCTTGGCAGCTGTATAGTGGGAGCCACCTATAGTGCTGTACTGACGTCCTGCACTGGACGAGAAATTCACAATCCGTCCCCATCCGGAATCACGCATTGGCCTGAGTACAGCTCTGGAACATAAATAGGTACTTTTCAAATTAGCGTCTACAACAAGATCCCACTCATCCTCTTCTATATCAATCAGGCGGGTTGGACGTAGAATCCCCGCGTTGTTTACCAATATATGTATCTCGCCAAAGAGATCAATCGCGGTTTTAATCATTATGTCCACATCAGATTTCGACGTCACATCTCCAACCGAAAAATCAACATTGGCACCTGCAACACGAAGATCACGCACAGTTTCTTCAGCCGAAATCTGGTTAATATCGTTTATTAAAATATTGGCGCCCCGGGAAGCAAGTAAATTAGAAACAGCCCTACCCATTCCCTGCCCTGCCCCAGTAACAATAGCAGTTTTCCCATTAAGCTCAGTCGAAAAATCCATTTCCATATCTCTCTATATCACACCAAGTTTTTTACCAGCCTCACAGAAAACTGATATCGCCTTATCAAGATGTTCAGTTGTGTGAGAGGCAGATAGTTGAACACGTATACGTGCCTCACCTCTTGGCACAACCGGGAAGCTAAATCCTACTACAAAGATACCTCTTTTATTGACTGCCTGTGCAAGTTCAACAGTCTTAATTTCATCACGGAGCATGATCGGTACTATTGGATGTTTACCAGGGATAATATCAAAGCCCAGTGCAGACATTTCAGATCGGAAATATCTAGTGTTCTCCCAAAGTGTTTCACGAAGACTGGGCGTGGTTTTTACAATCTCAAGAGCCTTCAATGCACCGGTAACGATAGGAGGAGCAAGGGTGTTGGAAAATAGATACGGTCTAGATCGTTGCCTTAGAAATTCTATTATCTCTTTCTTTCCCGTGGTGAAACCGCCAGATGCTCCTCCCAATGCCTTGCCCATTGTACTTGTGAGAATATCAATGCGGTCCATTACACCCATCTCATCAGGACTCCCCAGGCCGTTAGGACCCAAGAATCCTGTCGCATGCGAGTCATCAACCATCACAAGAGCATCATACTTATCGGCAAGATCACAAATATCTGCGAGAGGCGCGATATCACCTTGCATGCTAAAAACACCATCTGTGGCGATCATGCGAAACCTGGCAGAACTGGTCTCTTTAAGCTTCTCCTCCAAATCAACCATATCAGAGTGCTTAAAAACCTTGCGCTGTGCCCGACAAAGACGCACCCCATCGATGATTGAGGCATGGTTGAGTGCATCGCTAATGATTGCATCTTCCGCACTTAGAATAGTTTCGAAAAGACCAGCGTTTGCATCAAAACAGGATGTATATAAAATAGTGTCTTCTGTTCCAAACCAGCCTGTCAATTCCTGTTCTAGGGTTTTATGTATATCCTGAGTCCCACAGATAAATCGAACCGAAGCCATTCCAAAACCAAATTGTTTGAGGCCATCTATTACAGCCTGCTCTACTATTGGACTGTCGGCTAATCCAAGGTAATTATTGGCACAGAAGTTGATCATCTCACCTTGACTAGTATCAACATTAGAACCCTGGGCGGTCTTAATAATCTTCTCATCCTTATACAAACCGCTATCTCGGATTACCTGAAGTTCCTTTTCAAGCCATGGCCGTATTTTTGTATATGTCAATTAATACTCTCCAATATCGTCGACATTTCCATCTATTCGTAGCATATTAGACCCATCTAGCATCTTATGCTCGAGATTATCGGCTTGGCACCTAAGTGTCAATATTCTTTGTCTAGATATGAGATTAGCTGTGCTACTATATCCCTATATTTGGTTAATCACGCTACGAGGAGGTAGCGACCGTGGATAAAGAAGTAAAAAAGATCTACGAAGACTCCGTTGTTATAGATGGGCTCAATGTTAGTAATTGGGAAAGCCCCTCTGTCTACAACAGTCTTCATTCGGGAAATGTAACCGCCATTAACGCGACTATTGCTGTTTGGGAACACTATACCGAGGCCATAGACAATATCTCCCAGTGGTTGAAGCGGTTTAGGGAAAGATCAGATACGGTGAGCCCGGTAAATTCTGTACAAGACATCCTAGACGCGAAGAAAAACGGGAAAACCGGTGTTATTTTTGGATGGCAAAATGCAACACCAATTGAAAACGACCTCGATAGGCTAGACCTCTTCTACAAGTTAGGTGTTAGGATCATACAGGTAACGTACAACGAGAGAAACTTGCTGGGCAATGGATGTTGGGAACGCAATGATGAAGGTCTAAGCAATTTTGGCATAGACGCTGTGAAAGAAATGAACCGTCTCGGCATATTGATAGATCTATCCCACGTCGGTGACCAAACAACACTAGATACCATTGAGCTATCTGAATACCCTGTGGCATGTACTCACGCCAATGCTCGATCGTTCGTAGACAACCGGCGGAATAAGACCGACGATGCATTAAAGTTACTCGCAGACAAAGGCGGTGTGGTTGGAGCCACTGCCTGGCCACCTTTCCTACGTAATGGTTGGGAGTCAACACTATCCGATTTTGGAGACGCTATTGAGGACATGGTCGAACGGGTTGGGGTCAACCACGTAGGTGTAGGTACTGACTACACCCAAGATCAGTCAAAAGAATGGTTTGATGTACTGATGTCCCAACAAGGAACTAAGTTCTTACCAAGGAGACTCGAATACCCGGAGGTACCCACTCATCCTCCAGGGATTGAAACACCTGACAAGATGTCAAACATAGCAGCAGAATTGTCAGACCGTGGATTCACCGAATCAGATGTGTCCAAGATCCTAGGAGGGAATTGGCTACGTTTGTTAGGCCAAGTTTGGCACGATTAGCAACATTTTATTGCTAGCAATTGGACGTGCGTCTTATTGGGAAAGGCCTGACAACTTGATCTCCCTAATGTATCGCTGCGGCAATCGCGGCCGCGCGTTCGTTCACAAGCTTGTTATTGTTAAAACGGCTTAGCCCGAAAGACTTTATCAACTCCGGAGTTTTGCCAGTTATAATCAACTGAGCCGTAGTTTTTCCCGACGCGGGTGCAGCCTTGAATCCCCATGTACCCCACCCGCAGTTCAGCAAAAAACCATCAATACCATCAACAAACCCGATGATCGGGGCATAGTCAGGTGTCATATCACAAAGGCCAGCCCACTGGCGCATGATGTTTATGTCACGTAGATCTGGTAATAGTTCCAATGTGTTCGTTGCAAGTTCATGCAGCATATCTAGGGTTGAACGCTGACTGTAGGTAGAATATGGATCTACAGGCCCGCCAATCACAAGTTCCCCACGATCAGTCTGATATACATAAACGTGTAAATCTGCGGATGAAATGGTGGTGTGGACAAACGGTTTTACAGGTTCGGTTACACAGGCTTGAAGAGGGAAGGTATTGATAGGTATATTCAACCCCACCATCTTTGCAATAGTCGAACTCCATCCTGCAGTGGCATTAACCACAATGCCGGTTGCAATAGGACCCGATGATGTTTCGACTCCTGTAACCCGATCCCCGTCGCAAGTAATACCCGTAACCTCTGTGAAAGGGTGTATCTCCACTCCAGCCCGATCAGCTCCTCTGGCAAATCCCCATACGACGGCATCGTGTCGCACAACGCCGGCTGGAGGATGATAGAGTGCTGCCATTATCGGCAACGATTTCCCAGCTCGAAGATCGATCTGCGGAACTAGTTCCTTGATCTCTTCTGGGCTGATGATACGACTATCTACATCTAGTAACTGGTTGAATTCCGCACGTAGCCGTAACCAGTAAACAGAGGATTCAGTGTGTCCAATGTCAAGACGCCCCATATCGTCAAATAAAAGGTTGAATTCAAGTTCGCTCCCAAGATTTTGGTACAACTTGTGACTTTCTCGAAAGAAGGGTATTGCTTCCGCGGTCAAGTAGTTAGACCTAATTATTGCCGTGCTGCGTGCGCTCGCACCACCTCCCAAATATCCTTTATCTAGGACTGCTACTCGTAAATTTTTGTCCATCTGTCCGAGATAGTATGCGATGGACAAACCATGTACGCCTCCTCCTATGATTACCACATCATAACTACCCTTCAAAGAGGGCTTACCCCACATCCTATTCTTGCGAAATAATTGCAGCATTGAGCAAATCACATAGATCGTTTGAGAATTGAAAGAGAGTCCATACCAACTGGAACAATTTTGAATCGATGTCCGGCCTCTATTAGAGTCTCCCAGATATATTCCCCATAACTCCGGTCGACATATATGTCATAGCTTGGTAAATCAGCCAGGTCATAGCGAATCAGCGTCCCATGTACCTGCGAGATATTGCCTTGTGTGCAACTCGTGTTTACGAAATCACGTGGATCTGTGTTTAGCTCGGTGACTGAATCAAGTATACGGGAAGCTGATGGTCCTATTAGCCTGATCCCGATCATAACAGAGGTAATGTCTACAACATGTGCACATATTTCCCCGGCATCTGCCATAATACCAGCCACGGCCTGAGATTGATTGGGTTCTGTGATCAATATAGCTTCATCATGAGCCAACCTAGCCATAAGTATGTCACCGATTCCCGAATCCTCAGTGAACCGCATCAACGCAACATTTCCGACTTCAGTAACACCTTCTTGCTTTAATCCATTCAATAAATATCTATCAATTTGACCATGTAAAATGAGTTTGCCAGAAGGACCAATATCCGAAATGCCTACACCACTACGAACTCTTTCCACTTCCTTATCTGCAGAAGTGTAATAGACAGGCTGTTGCCACCCAAAACGCTCTGCCATATGCGCGTTTAGCGCTATATGTGTGTGGTGGAGTGCACTTAGACCAATCGGGTTGAAACTAGTCATATTACTGCCTCAGTCTCTTTCCATCTGGATCATAGAAAGATGTCGTCACTACTTCAGCAGGATATGTCGTTCCATTAGTCCTAATATGAATAGTATTACCCTGTCCAGCAAGATCTGTAGGTACCCAGCAAAATCCAAAGCCTTTCCCTATTGTCGGACTCAATCTAGAACTGGTGACGCGTCCAATTGGAGCCAGGCCAGATACTACTGCGTCTCCATCATGTGGAATAGCATCACCCTTCATCACGAATCCAACCAACCGATTTGGCATTGGACGATCTCTAGCAGCTAGAAGAGCACCACGTCCAATGAAATCTTCCTTCTCAAATTTCACTACCCATTCCATACCACTATCAATTGGATTGCTCACCATATCAGTGTCTTGATTTGGGATAATGTGCATCTTTTCCAGTCTGAGAATCCTCTGTGTTTCAGTGCCGAAAGGTGTTATCCCATAATCCTTGCCTGCATCCATGATTGAATCCCACATGAATTCACCATACTCTGCCGGGAAATGTAATTCCCAACCAGTTTCACCAACGAATCCAATCCGTAACATCAGGGTCTGAATACCCGCTACGTCACCAAACTTAACCCTCATATAACGAAATCCATCGGTAGAAAGATCCAAATCGGTCAGTTTCTCTAAAGTTTCCCTGGCCCTAGGACCTGCTACATTTATCACGCCATATCCAGCAGTTACGTTAGTTACATGAGCACATATTTTCTCTCCAGCCATCCACCACTTAAACCATTCTTCGATAGCTTCCACACTGGCAGTCGAAGTTGTGACAAAATACCTGTCCTCTGCCAACCGTGCTACCGTACCATCGTCCATAATAGTGCCGTTATCAGCACAAAGGACTCCATACCTAACTCGTCCAATTCTTAGATTCGAGAAATAGTGCGTATAAAGACGATCGAGCAAAACTGGTGCATCTTTACCCTGGACTTCTAACTTGCCTAGTGTACTTACATCGATTATCCCAACACCATTCCGTACTGCATGAGCTTCCTCCTGGGCAGATCCATAAAGACGGGGCCTCTGCCATACATTAGAATCGATCATCTCGGCTCCTAACTCCTTATGTTTTCGGTCCATGGGAGTCAGTTTTGTAGGCCTATGTATGGGCCCTGCAAGAGTACCAAGGCTAACTGGTTTTACTGGAGGGCGTGATGTAGTAGATCCCAGGTCAGCAACACTCTGGCCGCTGTGTTTTGCTGCGATATCAACAAAGGTCTTATGACACATCTTGCCTTGGCATGGGCCCATAGTAACAGTGCTGTACCGTTTCAAAGTCTGAATGTCTTCAAATCCTTCATCTACTCCAGTGGTAATATCCCTAGCAGTCACATCCTCACAAAAGCAGACGAATTGTTTTGCTCCAAGGACATTTTCCAAAGGAGGAGATGAAAGTCTCTGGTTATTCCTATAATTATCCTCACGTTCCGTAAGTTTTGTTTTGTAATCTGATAACTGGGAATCTATCCTGGGAACATTAGGTCTATTAGCTGCCTCTATCCCAGCAATATGACCTTGAAGGATCGCGATACCCGCATCATGGAATCCAGTCATATCCCCCACCGCAAAAATGCCGTCAGGTAGATCGGCAGCAACGTTCAGGCCGAGGGCATCCTCGTACTTAGATCCAGCACCAAGTTGATGAATTAGCGCTGCGGCGGGCTGAAACCCCCCAGACATTGCTATGATATCGGCGTCAAACTGTCGCTCCACAGTCGTGATTTGTCCGTTCTCCAACTTTGCGACCACACCACCAACCACCCTCTTCACACCCTCTGCACGAACAATGCCATGACTAGGTAAAATAAGGACTCCTGAATCTCTTAGCTGTGTGGCCGCTTCCAAATGATCTGGGAAGCCTGGCCTAGTGTCTGTCAAAACTACTATCCTCATCCCAGCAGATATCATATCCAAAGCAGCTTGATACCCATGATCATTGGTAGTAGAGACGATAGCCACTTTGCCAGGTTTAACACCATATAAATGGATTAATCTCTGTAAACCAGTAGCAAGCATCACGCCAGGTAAATCGTTACGATCAAATGTCAGTGGTGTTTCATATGAACCAGTGGCCACCACCACAGAATTAGCTCTAAGCCTAATCATGGATGAGCCCTGATTAATTCCGAGTAATTTGCCTTCATAAAGTCCAAAAGCCGTGGCATCCCCGATGACTTCAATATCCTCGTTGGACTCGATTCTTTGCGCAAGCGACCTAGATGATTGCTGTCCTGATTCAGTATCCAGATCCGGGGCATCGATCCTTGTACATGGGTCGTAGAGTAAATGTCCTCCCAGAGTAGGCTGGTCATCTACTAAAGTGACCTGTACGCCTGATTCCGCCGCCGCTAAAGCGGCAGACATTCCAGCAGGGCCACCTCCTACTACTGCAACCTCGGTGTGTCTATATTCGTGGTTACTTGTTATGGCAACAGGCTCTCTGGGCACAGGTCCGAGCCCAGCTATCCTACGTATTATTGGCCGCACAATTTTCCACAATAACTTTGGGGTATGAAATGTCTTGTAGTAAAAACCTATCGGCATAAGCCTGTCGAATTTATCTAGAATAGATAAAGCATCCCGCTCTTGAGAAGGCCAAGCATTCTGGTGCTTTACACGCATTCCTGGCTCGACTCGTGTCGTACAGGCCCGTACGTTAGGTTTTCCATCTACAGTCATCAAGCAGTTGGCGCAATTACCAGCCACACATAGAAGACCACGAGCCCTGTGATACTTAAAACTACGAGTAAATATCCTTACGCCCGAGGCATATAGAGCTGAGGCTATAGTGTCACCGCCAAAGGCCCGGTACTGTTTTCCATTAAAATCAAACTGGGCCTGATCCGATTCTCCAACCAGATAGTGTGATTCCCCAGAAAGTCGATCTTGGTTTGATAACCTTGTCAAATTAAGAATCGGCCTCCCCGGGCCACATAGTCGAATCAATCCTGTTTGTTGTAGTGTCCCGTTCTGCTAAAAACCATTTACGACATCCAAGGCCGTGGTACCACCACTCCTGCTGATCACCAGCAACATTGCCCCTAGCGTAAAAGTATTTCATCCAAATTCCAGTTTCAGCATCCGGCGCCGGACGCTGAACGACCTCGCCGCCGAATCTAAATTCGTATACGTTTCGATCACCACAATTAGGACAATTAACTAGAAAAGACATGGCTTCCTAAAACATCGTAAGATATCGGTCAATTTCCCACTGGGTTACTTGCTTATGATATTCGTTCCACTCAGCCTCTTTGATATCCACGAATTCATCATATATAGGTCCAAGTGCTTCTTGAACCACTACATCTCTGCGAAGCTCTGAAACAGCCTCGTTTAGGCTCTGTGGCAACATTCGTATGCCTCTACGCTTGATCTCATCAAGACCCAGTTCGTACATGTTGCCGAGATTCGCTTTACCCGGATCAATTTTGTTCCTAACTCCATCCAATCCCGCCGATACATATGCAGCAAACGCCAAGTACGGATTACAGGCAGCAGATACCGTACGATCTTCCAAGTGACCTGGGCCTGCAGTACGAAGCATTTGTGTCCTGTTGTTATCCCCATATGATATGAATGCAGGGGTCCATGTAAAACCAGACTGCGTACCAAGAAGTCCCTCTCCGATCTGAAGCCTTTTGTAGCAATTCACTGTTGGTGAATTGATGGCACATAGGGCAGGGGCATGAGCGAATATCCCACCAATAAAATAGTATGCGAATTCCGATAATCCAAGTCCTTGTTCATCTTCCTCGTCAAGAAACAAATTTTTGCCAGAGGCAGCTTCTTCTATATGGAAATGGACATGTCCGCCACTACCAGTCCGGTCTGAAAAAGGCTTGGCCATATGAGTCGCAATTGCTCCATATCGCTGTGCATACTGGCTAGTCATCATCTTGAAAAATGTATAGCGATCCGCAGTAGTCAGTGCATCGCTATATACGAAATTGACCTCATATTGTCCATTTGCATCCTCGTGGTCAGATTGGTAGGCATCCCATCCAATCCTAGACATCCCGTCCATCAGATCTTTAAGATAGTCCATAACATTTGAGATGCCCTTGAAGTCATAGCACGGCTTCGCCAATGAATCCACGTTGCTAGGATCCCAAACATCTATTGAGCCATCGGCATTCCTAGTAACTAAGAAATGTTCGGGCTCTATGCCTACATGAAATGTATATCCTTCATCTCTAATGTTCCCGAGCACTCTTTTAAGGTTTTGTCTCACGCAGTAAGGATGTACCTTGTCATCCACATAAAGGTCGCTAGCAAACCTGGCGACACCATCCCGCCAAGGTGTTGGAGTGTAACTATCAAGGTCGATCTTCGCCATCATGTCATGGGAATGAGGTCCCTGACCCAGGCCCCAGAGAGCCGCACCAGCAAAACCCGCACCATCATCAATGACATCATCAAGGTGAGATGCGGGAACCATCTTGACCTTAGGGGAGCCGTGTATATCCACAAACTGGGCAAGAATATATTCCACGCCATCAGCATCCATTTTGTTCCGTATTTCATCTCGAGTAGTCATTTTGGAGGTTCCTCCATATAGTTTCGGCCGACCGAAAAACTCACCCTACCAGAATATAACGTACAAACCACCAAGATTTTACCCCAAAAGATCTTCCAGTTGAGAGCACTATTCACCGAATACCTTATTGGTACCAACCAATGGAATATTCGCCATGGCAGACGCCTCTATAGTTAAGGCAGCTAAATCTTCCGGCTCGAGACTATGAACATCGCTTTTACCAAGAGATCGCGTCAACAAAGCCATTTCCATCGTCATTGAATTTATAAAATTCGCGACCCTTTCAGCCCCTTCATTGGGATCAAGACGCTTGGTTAATTCAGGATCCTGGGTCGTGATTCCAACAGGACATTTACCCGTATGGCAATGTCTACAGTAGCCAGCCGGCACACCCACTTCATTTTCATAATCTGATTCAGGTGTGTCTTTATTACAATTTAAGGCTATTAGTGCAGAGATTCCTATCGCGACAGCATCGGCTCCAAGTGCAAGTGCCTTTGCTGCGTCGGCACCTCCTCTTATTCCACCCGAAGCAATTAAACTAACTGTTCCATAGAGCCCGAGCTCTCGCAGTGCCTCTCGAGCCATAACTATCGCAGGGACCGTTGGTATTCCGCTATGGTCCAACAGGACTTCTGCTGATGCACCGGTACCAGCAACCATGCTATCGACCACGATTGCATCAGCACCAGCTTTCGCAGCAAGTTTGACATCATCTGTAACACGGCAAGCACCAAGTTTCACATGTATTGGTATTTTGTGATCAGTCGCCTCTCGTAATTGGTCGATTTTCATTGCCAGGTCATCGGGTCCTAGCCAATCAGGATGGCGAGCAGGGCTGCGCTGATCAATACCGGTTGGAAGATCTCGCATTTCAGCAATTTCATCGAGCACCTTCACCCCCATAAGCATACCGCCAGTTCCAGGTTTGGCACCCTGACCTACTACGATTTCTACAGCTTGAGCCTGGACTAGATGATGAGGATTGAATCCATAGCGGCTGGGCAATACCTGATAAATCAAATTGTCAGAGGCGTCCCTCTCAGCTTGCAACATACCGCCATCACCAGTACAACTCGCTGTTCCAACAAGTGCGGCTCCTTTGCCGAGTGCCGTCTTGGCATTAGCTGAGAGCGCACCGTAACTCATACCAGAAATATAGATCGGCGTTTCAAGCCGAAGCGGGTTCTCTGCATACCTCGCGCCTATTATGGTGCCTGTTTCACACTTCTCTTTGTATCCCTCCAGGGGGAAGCGAGTAAGACCGGTAGAGAGAAAGGTCAAGTCGTCAAAGTGAGTAACTTTTTGAAACGTGCTGAATCCTCGAATCCTGTAACGACCCAATTCTGCCTTCGCATGAATATCGTCGATGACCCATGGGGTCATGATATGGCTGTTTTGATCTACCATCAGAAGGCAGTCTTTTCTAATCGTTCAAGCGAATCTAGGTGATAAAGTTTCTTCGCTGATACAATCTTTGTGAAATGGGGACGCTGAGAGGTTCCGTTTCGATCCAATATATCCCACAACCGAATTAACTCATCCTCCGTTACATCCTCTACCCGGGCATCATTACCAAGCGAGCCGTAACTGCCCCCTACATATATAACCCCTTCATAAATTGAATCCCCTACTGCATCGCCTGCGTTCCCGCAAACAATTATCTCACCTTTCTGCATCATAAATCCTGTCAGAAATCCCGAGTCTCCTCCTATGATTAACCTGCCACCCTTCATAGAAATACCAGCACGTGCGCCCGCATTGCCTCCGACATAAATCTCACCACCTCGCATAGACGCAGCTACAGATGCACCTGCATCTTGGGATAAGCTTATCTTACCGCTCATCAAGTTTTCCCCAAGAGCCCAACCTGCATTCCCTTCAATCACAACCTCGGGGCCATCCAAGAGACTAGCGGAGTAGTATCCTACACTGCCAACAATATTTATTTTGCAAGACTCCAGGATTCCCACACCAATATTATGCCGGGCCTGGGGATTAAGGATCGTGATTTCTGAACCCGCGTCCGCTAACCGCTTAAGTTCCTGGTTCAACTCTCGTGTAGTAAGCTTATTAGCGTCTAAAGTATCCAAGTAATAACCTCTGACTGCTGAGGTTCGATACGATCGATCTCATCTTCGAACACGCTACGTAGAGCTATCTCTTCGGATGCAACAGCTACTACATCCTCTGTCTCCATTGTCACAAGTGGCTTGGCAGACCATTGATCTTTCGCGTAACCAATTCCATCCCTAGTCGATACAAGGTATGTAAACGTGCCATCGAGATCATCAAGTGAAGCTTTAAGCGCATTTTCCAGGCTCTCACCATTGGCCATCTTATCAGCCAAATAAACAGCAATCAGTTCCGAATCATTGTGGGTCAGGAAATGATGTCCATTATCTTCATATCGCCGTTTCATCTTGTGATAGTTCGTTAACTGACCATTGTGGACTACAGTCACATCTGGAAATGGATAGGCCCAGAATGGATGCGCGTGGCTTATATCAACAACGCTCTCAGTCGCCATCCGCACGTGACCTATCCCATGAGTCCCTGTTAGATTGGCAAGGTGATGCTTCGCATTCATATCCGATGCAGTACCGACATCCTTTACGATCTCAGAAGATTCCCCAATACTGTGAATAATGACCCCAGGGATTGCCAACAGAGTCTCCGCCAATAATTGGGTCGAACCTTCGTAGTTAACCGACAGCCTGATAAATCCATCCTCAATATCTGAAGATACTACAAGGGCATCACATCTGGCCAGCTCATCATTAACTTGTTTTAACGAATCCTGAAGTGGTCTCGCATCAGTCCAAATGCGTACTATCAAGTCAGCTTCACTATGCTCACCGGCAACGGTAAATCCGGTAGAATCCCGACCACGATGTGCTAGGGAATCTAACATCCTGACCAAATCTCGTCCAATCGGGGCGGGGCGATCAACCGACGCCTTCTTATGAACGATACCGCTAATACCACACATTGACAAAACCTCATATTGAGAAAAGCGCCAGCCTTAGGATGGCCGGCGCTTCAAGTACACCGTTCAATATAGCAAATGGAATATACCATCTGCAATGTTACCTACCCTTTACTTACGAAATCCTCTCGATTAGTGAACTGTTCTTCACTATCAAGCTATGTCCCCTCGATACTTTTATTTACGATCACAAAATAGTCCTCGATCGATCATTCCAGGAACTACAATCCAACCTACAAATTAGGAGATCTACTGGCAAACCTACACTTGCCCATTATTTATGTATTGAATTTGTTCCTGCTTTATTGCCAATATCACTGACGCGTAAATTTGATCCTTGGGTCTACAGCCGCAAGCAAAACGTCGGATATCAACGTACCAATCGCAGTTAACGTGCCCAACATTAAGATTATGAATCCGGCAGTAGTGGTATCCTCGTTTAATATAGCTTCCAAGAGAATAGGACCTAATGTTGGCAAGCTCAAAACTACTGACACGATTACACTACCACTAACTAAGCCGGGTAACAGGTATCCAATAGTACTGATGAACGGGTTAATGGCAACTCGCAGTGGATACTTGAGAATCACTCTCCAGGATGCTACTCCTTTCGACTTCGCTGTCACCACGTATGGCTTACCTAGTTCATCAAGAAGGTTGTTGCGCATAACTCGTATAAGACCTGCAGTACCCGAGGTACCGAGAACTAGTGCAGGGATCCATAGATGATCTAGCAGATCCATAGCCTTGGCAAATCCCCAGGGAGCATTGATATAGTTAGCAGAGAACAGGCCTCCGACGCTCTTTCCAAAATAAGCAAAGGCTACGTACATCAGTACAAGACCCAACAGAAAGTCAGGTACAGCCAATCCTGTAAACCCGATCAAGGTAAATGCATAATCCCCCAAAGAATGCTGTCGGATCGCAGAATAGATTCCAATCGGTATGGCCAAGGTCCAAGTGACTATTACAGTAAAACCAGACAGGGCAATAGTTGTCCATAACCGATCACCGAGAATTTCTTTTAAGGGTCGTTGGCTTTCAATCCCGGTAGATGCCATCATCGTCTGACCCAGTTCCCCTTTAAGTAATCTCCCTATCCACATTGCATATCGAACATGTTTAGGCTCATCTAGTCCTAGTTCAAGACGCAGGTTCTCTAGCATCTCCAGGGCCAGCGCTTCGTTGTAACCCATAGTTCTCGCAAACATTCTCTCGATAGCGTCACCCTGGGGTAACTCGATTATGTAAAAAGACAATACAGAAATTACCCAAACCGTGAGGAACGCTAATAGTATCCGTCTTGTAATGAAAGTAATCATAATTGTTACCTAGCTTGAGCCACCATACCAGATACATCACCCACTGTTGATACCCCAAATCCTTTATATACGAGCAATTGCAAACAGGCCATAGCTAGTTTCGTAACATACAGGGTATTCATTCCAGATAATTATGACCTACTATCAATACGATGGGTCCCTATTCACATACCAGAAATAAAATCAAGTAGTTATCTTGTTGCCCTCAAATCCGAACCTTGCTCCTCTTAGTTGATTCGAACTCTATATCCCTTACTTGTTCTAATGCCGCCGCGACACATAGAACAGTTCCTTCATCCAGATGGCGCCCGACGAGTTGTACTCCAACTGGCAATCCATCGTTGCTAAGTCCAAATGGAACCGTTACAGCAGGTGAGCCAGTGAGATCAAACGGAACGGTGGCAGCGAGGGCACTACGGGGTACAATTTCCTTACCATCTACATTGAGTCTCGATGATCCGTGTGGGTGTGCAACTACTGGCCCTGTTGGACACAATAGTATGTCATATGTCGAAAATAGGTGTGCCACATTCTGACGAAGGATTTCACAGTCAATTAATGCCTTCTGATAATCTTTCATTGATGGTTGCGGAGCTGACAGGCGCCTTTTGATAATTGGGGCTAGAAATTCCTCCTTGTCTTTCACAATTGGTGTGAGCCAGTATTTTCCTTCGGCTGAATAAATCGAATCGGATATAGAAAGTCCCGAACAATCATCCCATTTATCTAGGGAAATCAGTTCCACTCTACATCCCAATTCTTCAAGCGCCTTGGAAGCCTGTACGACGGTGTTCTTCACATCAGTTGCAATCGGACTGAAATATCCTTCAGGACAAACAGCTATTCGAATGTCTTGTAAAGACCTTTTTAAATCGATTGCGGGGTCTGGGAAACTTAATGCATAGGGATCTTTACCGTCTGCTCCAGACAAAATTGGAAGCACTAAGGCGGCATCACGAACAGTTTTGGTAAGTGGTCCGACGTGCATATATCTCAATAGAACTTCCGGCCAGTGTCCGGTCAAAGGTATACGGCCATGGGTGGCTTTCAATCCAACAATGCCACAGTAATTAGCAGGCTCTCGAATTGACCCTCCTACATCGCTTCCTATTCCAATGGGAGACATCCCACTAAAAATAGCCGCAGCCTCACCTCCGCTTGATCCCCCCGGAGTTCTGTCCAAATTCCAGGGATTGTTTGTTTGACCAAACATACGGTTACCCGTCTCCCACCATAGGGCAAATTCTGGCAGATTGGTTTTTGCCATCATAACGCCACCTGCTGCGTTAAGACGGTCCACTACAGTAGCATTCCGTTCAGGAACAAAGTCCTTGAAAATCAGCGAACCACCGGTCGTTCTAATACCAGCCGTGTTAATGCAATCCTTAACGGTGAAAGGTACACCATGAAGAGGACCCAAAGACTCTCCGCGCATAACAGCGGATTCTGCATGTCTAGCTCTATCCAAAGCATTATCGACTAGAGTAACCACTGCGTTCAGTTTCGGATTGACGCGATCAATCCGATCTAGACAGGCATTAAGCAATTCTACCGGTGACAGGGTCTTAGCCCGAATTAGGCCAGCAAGCTCTGTGGCATCAATAAATTGGATGTCTTCCATAATAAAAATACCTCTACGAAATCAAGAAGAGATGTTCGGGTATCAAGTTATCCAAATTTGGATGGTTTCAGAGAGCCATCAGGCATATACCAGGGTTCTTATAAACCTGGACTACTAGACCCACACTATTTTATCCATACTTAGGGTGCCAACCCTTTGCCCACGTTGTGATCTTTTCAGGCTTGATCTTTAATAGATATCTCGATTTATCGATCGTTTCATCTAAATACTTAAGGCCAGGTTTTCCTGAATATCTAACTACCATTTCCTTAGCTATATCAAGCGTCTTACCGGACATCCTAACAGGACCTTCGACTACCTCTGCTTCACCTTCGATCAATATACGTGGGTGGTCTGGATCAACATCATCTGCACAGGAGACAGCAACCCGTGGTTCGTTCTTAATGTACTCTACAAACCGCGACTTTTCACGGGGTATTATAAACAGGTATTCTCCGTCCCAATATTCCCAGACAGGCACTATATAAGGAGCTCCATTGGGCTTGACAGTTGCTAATCGAGCTATGATCGGACCGGAAAGCAGCTTGTCAATCTGCACTGGAGTTAGACTAGGCATTTTTTCCTCCTTGTTACAAAAATAATCACCAGGCAGGGAAATAAATCCCGGTCCTTATCAGACAACGCCCTCAGCATTAGTGAGAGCTGAATTACCTCTAGATTCTACTATTTTGACTAGATCTCGACTGAACTGGCCCTTTGTAAGGGCTACATTGCATCCCAAATCCTTCGCCCGACTTAGTGCTGTTACATCGGTATGGTGACCAAAAGCAACTATTCTCGGTTTATCAACCTGGGTAGCAACATCAGGCACTATAGCTTTCCAAACAGCGTCATTGCCTTCCAGATCAACAAGGATCAGGGCAGTTTGTTGATCCCTGTATGTCTCATAGAATGTCTCGATATCAGTAGCACGTATCACCTCGTACCCATGCGGGTCCGCAGCATTCTGTATCCTCGGGAGAAAGAATAGATCCTGCCCGATTACGATAATTTTCTCATTTCTTTCCATCTCCATAATATTCTCCAGTTGTTCATTCAGCCCAGTGTTCATATGGACCTAAATCGGAATCATTGAATGACGGTCCTCGGTAAAAATTCTTGCCCATCAAGTATTTGACATCGAGCTCTACATCTCTTAGTTGTACCGGCACAGAAACATCTGGATCTCGACGCGTTAATGTCATACCTATGACATTATCTCCCTGGACAGGCAATAACTCTGATCCTAGACGAAAGATATACCAATATCCAAAGACCCTGTAACGTGGAGCGCTCATCCGGTAGAGATAATTGATCTTACGCAATATCGAATCTGGCAAGATATGCCCATTAAGACTGATAGAAAATTTATCCTGTTCCGTCGTACCCGTGATTCGCATCCTCAGCAATACCTCGTGAACTCGTTGTGATATGTCCCAGCGAACAAGTTCGTCGGAAACAGGAAGAACAATGTTGACCAACTCTCCTATCTCTAAATCCACCGGTAACTGGGAGGGAGGATCGATACCATCAGTCGGTACCGGGAATCGATCCATTTCGGTTGGAACATAATATGACTTATCCTTTGCGGCCATGACCTCAGGGTATGGTATTTCCCGTAGCTTTTCGTAAAACTTCGAGTCATAAGGCCAGTTACCAAACCAATGAGCAAGATAAAGTCCATCAATACCTTGTGCCCAGTAGTTGCTAGCGGTCGCCCTCATGATCTCGATCGTAGCCTGACCAAGCCTATCTGATCCCACCCTGCTATGTACCGAAGCATGTACCCGACACATGGTGTTAGAAGCAGCTTCAACAAGAGGGCGCAGGTTTACCGTCGGGTCCATAGATTCCGAACTCGATCTAGTCTGGCCTATGATTACATCCACAATCCCTTGCTCGGCCCAGGTTGCAGGATCTAATCCTACAGAAAGACAAGAATCAACACTGGCTGGAACACGTATAGCCAATTCACGAGAGGACCCACTCTCCTTGACAGCGTTGTAGATTTTACGAATCCACTCTGTCATTACATCTCTACCTTCATCGATCTGGTCCGGTCGGAAATAATATGGAAAGTAGTTGAGTTGGAGTTCAAATCCATCGACGTCGTAAGATGTCAGCGTTTCTTCAATAATGGCAAAACGCTCACGACGAACCTCTTCATGCATAAAATCAAGACATTCGTTACCACGAAAGTCCCTGTCAAGATCTCCTTTCGCGCCTATTTCTAGATGCTTGTTATCCAGACGATAGTCGGATGTCCTTGTATCGACACCTCGTACGCCACTCCCTTGCTGTACGAGTAAGGTGGGGTACAGCAACAATCCATTGGCGTGCGCACGATCTATTATTATCTTCAGCGGATCGTTGCCCGCATCAATCAGATCCCTGGCATTCTCGTGTGCCCTCTTAAATACCAGGTGGGGCCATTTTCCCATGCTATGGCCCCAAAGTTCTCCAGCCTTGGTATCGTGTAAAAATGTGCGGCCATCTCCAAGTCCAAACATGATGGCATCCACAGGAGTACCAATGAGTTCGTCAACCCCAGCCTCGTATTCTTCTTTTTGAATAGGTGGCTCGTACATGTATATGAGAGGATGCCGTCCATCGTGATAGAACATGATGCGTGGATTGGACATATCTATTTTCCTTATCTCTCCCTAAACTTGGTCTCGATTGACCTTACAAGAACGATCTGTGCTAGGTTTTGTTGCTATGTGGACTATCGGTTAAACGTGGAGGGTAAAATGTTTTTTGGATTACAATCTCGACATCTTCTACAACCAAAGGGCTAATTAGCCCTTCAGCACGACCATTTAGAACAATTTCAAGCGTATTTGTTCCCTTTTTTGGTAGCACGTTGGACAATTGGAATTCTAACCACTGTCCGACATAAGGCGCGATTATATCGGCTGGATTCCGGGATACCACCTCATGGGACAGTGACGAACCATTCAAATACAAAGAAATACAATCCGCAGATACGAGATCCTTGATGTTAACCCGGAGAGTTACCCCTGAAATTCGATCTGAATTGAGTACAACATCTTCAGCCAAGTAGAAATCGACAGGATAGGAAGTACCAATTTCATCGGAGGGGATCTCCAAGGGTAATGGTGACCCAATGCCATGTAGGTTCATGTAATCACTGGATCTTCTTACAACATAGTGTTGATTACCCTGTAGTGCCAAATCCTGATCACCAAGTTCAGTAAGAATAGTTCTTTCAGCATCCCCCAACGGCCAATTGAGAAACCATGTGTACATTCCATCAGCTCCACGGTTCCAGTAGCTAGACGTAGCAGCACGCATCATCTCAGGCGTAGCGTGCTGTCTGCCTGACCGGACCCGGGAGTCATCCATGTAATAAGGTGCGATCATCGGATATACAGATATATCGTGTTGGTGTGCAGTCTCAATCAGCCAATCGATTGGCATATCTGCATCCACAACGTTGTGTCCGTATACCATTGGTACTACAAAATCTATTAACCTTTCTTCCAACCAGGTAACCACATCAAGACCAACTTTTTCGTTGGCCTCACGGGTCGGATATATACGCGCTCCGATTTCTCCACAGGTCCCCGAACTACCTCGAACCATTTTTGATACTTGCCTGACCCAATCTGTCATAACCGGAGTATACTCAGTTACATCTTCAGGTTGAAAATAGAATGAGGCTCCCCCTGGTGGCGCAGCGAAATCCAGTTCAAGACCGTCAGTTTTATACTCTGTTGCTAACTCGTCTAAAACTCCAACGATATGATTCCTCACGATTTCTTCAACAAAACCACGGCCACCTGTCTTTGTATTCAGTTTCGGGTCTAAGCCACCAGACGAGCCTAGCCGGACACTTGCGAAAAATTCCATCCCTTTTTCGTGGGCCCTGTCAATCAGTATGTCTAGGGGATCAAGATCTTTATCTATCAGGCTTTGCATATTATTCCAAACCCGCCAATAAGCTGCCTGGTCGAAGGGTTGTATATCTTCACCAAAACGCATACTTCTTTTGGAGGGGTAGAAAAGCCCATCTCCACGTTCGACACCATAACTGAAGGTATCAACAGAAGTACCCGCTACCTCATCTATCGGTTTCCTTGCATCTTCTAAATTCATTGGAGGCTCGAATACAAAGAGATAATAATGTCGGGCATCGTTGAAATAAATAGTCCGTTGTTTTCTCACAATTCCATCCTTTCAGTAATCAGTTCTTGTCCATCCATGTTCAAGACAGACATTATTCCAGTTTTTTTAAATCCAATCGAGGAAAGTTTCCTGATTCTTTCTTCATCTACAACTGGACTATTGCAAACAATCTCTTCTATTTCGCGGGATTTTGCCCAATCAATGGCAGAAAGGAGTAACTGTTCCCATGTATATCCAAAAGCATTATGGGAAAATCCGTCCACTTTGCAGACACCAGATTTATCAATTATTGCTGAAGATAAACCAACTACACGTTTCTGTATATCCCGAGCATAAAACCAGTTGCCATTTCCGCCCGACCTCGTGGCTTGATATTTAGGGTAGAGACCCATGCAGGATCGAACCATGGAATATCTAGATGAAAATATACCGGTGTTGGAATCCAAAACTTGCCAATCGTGTGGAGTAATGATCAAGGGTATCATCGGGATCCGCGCTCCAGGGTCACCCTCTTCAACAACCGTTTTCGTAGGTTCACGGAAGTACTCTAAAAGATACTGTTCAGGAGTCCGTTTGTCGGTAACATTGATCCAAACAATGGTAGAGGAAAGTTTTATCCATCCCAAACGATGATAAATTTTCGCTGCATCAGGGTTTACTGTACCGAGGAAAAGCGCTTTACCCCCGTTGTCCCTGAAATCTTCAAGTGATTGTTTGCATAGATTCGTAGCAAGGCCGTTGCCGCGGGCTGATGGTTCCGTGGCTACTTCTCCAAAACCTCCGAGCTCAGGGAGAATATTACAACCGGTAACCACCGTGGTACTGATAGGTTTTTTGTCTTCTTCGATCAAATATAAAATAGAGGTGTTGTGTTTTGTTTCTTTACCAAGAAAGACCGCTGGTTCTAAATCCGGGGATTCTCCAAATATAGTTTTCCAGAATATTTGGAGCCGATCGTTCAGGTTTTTCTCTATTGGTATGGGGATTCGGACATATCTGGATACTTGTTTTTGTCGTTTACCCAATTAATTTCCTCCCAATGATATATGAGCGAAGATTATTTTGGTTTTCTTATTTTTACCTTTATTAGTGCAAGTAAGTAATTCTCCACTAATTATTAAAGAAGATACCGGGTTATCCGTGGTTTGATAGAGGTTGTTCGTTTAGTTTTATATTTAGACCAGAAAAAAGAAGAGGGCCCAAGCCGTATTTGGCTCTGGGCCCTCCCTTCTTTTACTTTTAACCTAGTAGGTTATCGTTGGCTTACTGCTGGATATTATCCACACCACCATCGAAGAAGTACAGTTCGCCGTAGAAACCAACGGTGTCAGCAATGTGAGTCTCAGGTGCATTCAGGAAGTTATTCCTGACGAGGACGATGCCTCGGGATGCGCCCGTGTGTGCTGCAACGCTAAGCATGAACTTCTGCTCACCGTGGATCCTATGGATCTCTTTACCAATTTCGATACGGCCTGGTGAATACTGCTCAAGGCCTCGGCCCTTGTGCCAGTTGTCATGCAGCCATGCCATCTTGCCAGTGGGATCCGCTGGATAGGTGTCGGCTGGAGCCGGTGGGTTCCAGGTCGAGCTAATCTCGCAGTCACATCGTGGCTGATATCCACCTTCTTTTGGAACCGCACCATCTGGTCCACGTCCCATGCTGCGAGGTAGATCAGAGATGTCCGGCGAGAAGGCCGGGCCACCACCGGTCGCGCAGCAGCGAGTCCAACCCGAGAACCAAGGGTTCGCTCCGTAGTAACCGAAGTGAGCCTTTAGCATCGCGAGATACTCTTTACCAGGATAGCTGAGGGTCCAAGGTGCGTTCATCGGCTTGTTCTTAATTTCAATTCCGATGTCAGCAAAGTAATCAGACTGTAATTCCATGATGTCAGCCGTCGGCCCTAGCTCGGAAAGGTGGCGGAACGAAAGTCGCTCGCCAGATCCATCCTTGCGGAGCCTGAATCCCTCGGCGTCCTTGGCTGTTAGCCCTAGGCCGTCGAGAATCTCATTGGCTTTGTCAGGATCATACTGGACATTGTGGAATGCCCACTCATCACCAGGGTAATACGGGGTGGCCGGATGGGCTACCCAGTTCTTGGGGGTTCCGATCCCTAAGAGAATGGTATCGTTGATAGCTTCGCGATCGATACCCATGGAAAGGGCCTGTCGGAAGTCACTTGTCCTAAGCCATTCGCCGATCTCTGGGTCGGTGTTGTATGTCTGGATAACGCTGGTAGTGAAGTCACCAGGTCCTACCTGCGGCCAGATCTTCAAGTTGTAGTCGCCTTTACCTTGGTTGGATCGATACAGAGGAATCTCAGGTATCTGGAATCCACGGGCAGAAAGATCGGTCTCTCCGGCCATTCCACGGAATACTGCGACTTCTCGGCTTTCTACCCTGACGTCCATGTAGCCGTCGATATATGGAAGCTGGTTCCCTTCTGGGTCAACAACGTAGAAGTAGGGGTTAGCTATCCATGTATTGAGCGTGTCAGAGTGGGACTCAAGCGTGAACGGTGCCACAAGTGGCATACCGACATGCGTTCCCATATTGTTCTTTAGTCCCCAGAAGCGAGGCCAGTCACCGGCCTCTTCAGCATCGATCATGCCCTGTAGCTTCGCTGAATCCGCATAATCAATATGGAACTGTTTCATGTAATGTGCGGATGTATAGAAGCAGAAGTAGAAAGAGGTGCAACGGGAGCCTGGGCGTACCTCACCCTCCATAAGGATAAAGTCAGCGGTATCCCAGGTCAGAGTCCAGTTCAGGTCGTCTACAACTGCAAACTTAACAATGTTTCCAGTTACAGAATCGAGCCACTGGGTCTGAGGGGTCTCGTGGAGAACCTTGTTCATGTTGACATCTTCCCAAGCAAACCTGATGTCTTCCATGTCAAACGGGTCACCGTCAGACCAGTTCAATCCGTCACGTATTCTAAAGGTATAAACCAATCCGTCTTCACTGACCTCATGGAATCCTACGTGAGGAACCTTTACGAACTCGTCTGAGTTCTTCTTGTGCCAGTACATCCGGTTGCTAGGTCCGCTACCGGTACTGGTGATCCGCCAGGTACCACCATACACTCCAATACCATGAGGTGGCTGGTTGACCTTGAAGTCTTTAGGTAGGCGATCCTCTACTGGAGGTAGCTTACCTGCCTTAACCAGTGCGGCAAACTTCGGATTCTCTCCGAATTTTGTAGGCCTTGGTCCGGTGTATATGTAGTCCCAGTAGACACCAGGCACCTGGGCCTCTGCAACGTACTTATAATCTTCATCTGCTGCAGCCATTGCAGCTTCCTTCTTTGTGGAGGTGCCTTTACCAATTTCTTGCTTGGCTACCTTCACACCCTTGCTAGGATCCTGAACCGCCTTTTTAGCTGCTTCTGCAGCAGGAGCGGTTTCTTTTTTGGCTTCCGTAGCCGGGGCAGCTGTCGCAGCTGGAGCTGCAGCCGCTGCAGGCGCTGAATCGTCGGACGCATCATCGTCCGCAGACCCACAAGCAAGTGCCACTACGAATAGCACCGACAGTGAGACTATCAGCAGTCCTCTAAAAATACCGAAATAGCTCTTCATATGAACTCCTTTCCCTATAAAAAGGGCAATCGGCGAGATTATATTCGCCTCGACAATGATATGTCAATACCCGTTTATTCCAATAAATAAGATTTAGCAACATTCCAATTTTCAAATATCTAGGTCACGATTTTTAACAAAAAGTGTCAATTGCGTGCAGATAACGAATAATTACAATCCAATCAAAGACTGATACTCTGGTACCCCTTTTATGCCAACATCTACCCGGAATAAGGATCCGGCTAATTTCCCGTTACTTTCTTTGTCATTCCCGCCCGCAGTCGTGATATACATGTCTGAATATTGAACACCTCCAAATATCACACTGGTCACCTTGGGAGTAGGCACTTGGATTCGTTGCGTCTCTTTACCGTCGGGGGAATATCGGACTACACAGGAACCCCCAAACCGAGCGGACCATACATACCCTTCAGAATCAACTGTCATGCCATCTGGTAGTCCATCAACACTATGTGTATCTGCGAATACAGTCCTGTTGCTAATCTGGCCTGTAACTGAATCGTAGTCAAATCGGTGTATCTGGTTTTCAATTGTGTCGGTGTAGTAGAGACCTGTCAGATCGGGGGTAAGACCCATCCCGTTGGAAATTCCTACATTTTGGATCAAAGGCTCAATCGATCCATCCCTGTTTAGTCGATATAAGGTACCCAATCTCTCGGCACCCCTCTGGGAATCATTGGGCATAGTACCGCAAAATACGCGGCCCCCTGTATCAGCAAAAACATCGTTGAATCGATTTTTTTCTTCCCCGGCGAGACCCTTGATCATGTAAGCTATCTTGCCATCCCTCAATGTTGCTATAGCTCCTTTACCCATGAAAAGTAATAGCGAGCCATCTCCCTGAATCGTGAAACCACCAACAGTGTCGCCTTCATAAAATTGTTCATGGGAATCCGTGACAGGATCATACCTAAATAGCCTACCCCTAGGTATATCAGCCCAGTAAAGGCGATTCTCCTGTGGATGCCAAAGGGGACCCTCACCTACTTCGCAAGCATAATCCGCAATCAACTCACACTTCATGGAGTTCTCCAACTAGTCGTCTATACCCATTTATTAAGGCCTCTGAGTCTAGCAACACAGTTTCACCCAGGTCAATGAAAGTGCAGACAGCTCTCACTACCAAAACAAAAAAACAATACTGATAATCTATGTGGCTCAATTCTGCCACAACGCCTGATACGTGTTGTTCAATCGGCCACGTGGTTTCAAACCTGCTGCTTAATATGCCGTGATAATAAGCAATGCGAACAACAGTGGTGTTTGAGGCCAGGAATCTAGACGGATCCTCAGTCCCAGAAAATTGATCCTACTATCGAGACAAAAGATTCATCGCGAGAATCTGCAGGACACTGGGAATATCCGAAAGACTCGGCCTTGGAGCCTTGGAGCAATCTCAGCGCTATATATATTGGAGGAAGGCCACATATCTTGCGACTGTCATTTTCTGTCCTCGAAATATCAAGGAAACCCTCTGCATCGACGGCATTGATGGCGTTGATCGACCTGGTATCTTCTGTAGCCAATCTGCTACGACCAACACGATCTATTGGCATTGGGTCTCCGAAGACTGGGCCAACATGCGACAAATCACCCGCTGCGATAACTAATGTCCTTCTTTTTGCAATTACCTCTTTGAGTTTGTTGATCACATCATCTAAAGGTCCTCGTTTCTCAACATCGTGATCACTCGTTACTATCTCGTAGAAAGATCCACAAAGGATCGGAACTATCGGCACAGATTTTCCCAGATTCCGATGTAACCAAACCGCGGATAGTTCTATAGAATGTTCGTTAATATGGTGTATTTCATCCCCAAAGGCGGCTTCTTCACCTATTACATTGGCCAGCATATTAACTATCTCGCAATCCGTCGGTAAAGTTCCAAATGGCGTGGAATAATTTTGGCGTGTCAATGTTAAGGCTCCAGGAGAACCGGCATGATCGGTACCTAAAATAACAACCAGTTCCAGATCTGAAAGTAACCCGGCGCAACGGCGCCATAGTCGAGCATATGTATCACCTCCCCGTTGAAAGTCAATGTGAGGACTTACCAAACCGGTCAATCTACCAGGTGGTGATAATGGCTCGATATCAGAGACAGTCTTTTCATATCCATTTAGCATGGTAATTAACGGGCCCCTCTTTCCAGGGTAAACCGCATCCGCATGGGAAAGAGGTCTATTATCGGCGTCATGATAGGCCTTCAAGGCAGATGCTAGCGCTTCTTTGTAGTTTTCATTATCCAACAAATATCCATCATCCAAGCCAGTTATGAAACTACGTACATCTTCCTGGGTAACGTGGGTCCCCGCCTGGAGCAAGAGTGATGCCTGCAGGCCAAGCACATCCCGAGTACCATCAGTCAGTGTTATAAGCGGCGCCAACTCTTCAGGCACAAGTATGGTTTTATCCGAGAGACGAAGGGGATCTTTGATTTGGACAAATGATCTACCCTGATACTGGATCCACTGGGGTTCAACAGGCCTGAGCTTAGGGTTGGTACTAAATAGTTCAATTGGAGAGGTCATGAGGTGATTTTACTTACATATAAGAATTTAGTTGATCGACGTGAGCTTTCCACATCTCATCAAACATCGCTTCGATATCTCCTAGAGGTAGCATAGCCGCAGTGAGTGGATCGAGCATAACAGCATGTTTTGCAAGATCCTTATCACGTTGCAACACCGCTTGAACAGCCAATTCCTGCACCGCAATATTAGACCGATTCAGAGCTGCGAGTTGTGGTGGCAATTCACCAACAGTGAGAGGGTGTATCCCAAGATTATCTACGAGACAAGGAACTTCCACACATGAGCCGTCACCAAGGTTAGAAATTAAGCCATGATTAGGTACATTTCCGTTTATTATGGTTGGATCGCCAGTTTCTATCGAATCCATTATCCTGGAAGCATATTCATTTGACCGGTTGAACACGAGTGGGGTATCCCCTGAGATCTCGGCCTCCATTTCACCAAAATACATATCATTGCGCTTCTCTAGCCTGGACAAGTCAGCAGATATCTCGTTTAAATTAAAGGTATCCATAAGAGCGGGGCTCTTCCGAAAATAAGGAACATACTCTGACATGTGCCTGGTAGATTCAGACACGAAGAAACCGAAATGCCGCATCACTTCAAATCGTACGGGATCCTTTGAATATGTTTCAGGTTGTCGCAGGGCATTCCAAATTTCAGGATATGCATCCTCCCCATTACACTCGAACCTCAAGAACCAAGCCATATGATTTATTCCTGCAACCCATACCGATATGGTCTCAATAGGTGCTTGTATATAACCGGCAAGTTGACTGGTAGTGCCTTGAACACTATGGCAAAGGCCTACCGCCTTTACATTCGTTGCCTCGGCAATCGCCCAACAGGCGATTGCCATTGGGTTTGTATACTGTAATAGTACCGCCCCAGGACATATCTCTTCGATATCCTGGGCGATATCAAGCAAAACTGGCACAGTTCTCAAGGCCTTGAATACACCACCCGGCCCTATGGTATCGCCGACCGATTGATCAACACCGTACTTCAGTGGAATACCTTGGTCAATTTTCAGGTCATCCCCGACTCGAATGGTCGTAATCACATAATCTGCATCACTCAACGCGTTAGCTCGGTCTGTAGTCGTCACGACAGTATTGCCAGTACGGGCATCCCCAACAAGACGGTCGGCGAATCGACCAATCAAGCCGAGCCTTTCACCATCCAAATCCATCAGGGATATTTGAGCCTCAGCTAAGGAAGGAGTCGATACTATGTCCTGGAGGAGACGTCGAGTGAAAACAACGCTGCCTGCACCAATAATAGCGATTTTGGGCAATGTATTCTCCCTCGATTGGATTCCCGGAAAGTATGACGGTAGCGTTAGGTTGTTGTCATGTCAATTATTGCTTCTTTAAGCAAGCAGCCATATCCTGACCACCCATCAAGCAAACCTGTAGGAGATTTCGATGCATGTCATTTCTGTAGAAGCAGCCACTTGCGTTGTACCACTGGAGGGAGGGATCGCTTTTGCTACCCGATCTGTACAAGAACGGCACTATAGCATAGTCCGGGTTCGTTCCGATTCGGGTTTGGAGGGTATCGGGTTCTGCTACGGCGGACATAAGGGAGGACATCTTGTAACCCTGGCAGTTCGGGAATTATTAGCCGCTGTAATTGAAGGTCGGGATCCTCATGAATCCGAGCAGCTATGGGAAGAGATGTACAGTGAAACTATTCTACATGGCAGAAGAGGGAGCGTAATCCGGGCCATCAGCGCCGTCGATATGGCTTTGTGGGATCTTGTATCCAAGGCAGCGGGACTACCTCTAAACCAATACCTAGGTGGACCCAAAATTGATACTGTGCCAGCATACGCGAGCGGTGGATACTATGCCGAAGGCAAGACGCTGGAAGATCTCGCAACAGAAATGTGTCGTTACATTGAAATGGGATTTAAAGCCGTGAAAATTAAAGTTGGCCGCTTATCACCTAAAGACGACACTTTGAGAATCAAGGCCGCACGGGAAGCCGTTGGGCCCGATATACCTTTGTTCCTAGATGCTAACAACGCCTGGAAAGACACTAAATCCGCACTGGACGCAATAGGAATGTTTGAAAAATACGATCCCGGGTGGATCGAAGAGCCCCTCATGCCCGACGATATTCAGGGCCATGCTGAAATCTCAAGGTCAGTGCAAACACCGGTCGCAACAGGTGAGATACACGCTACTCGCTGGGATTTCCAACAGTTGATAGAAGCAAATTCCGCCTCGATCCTGCAGGCAGATGCTGGCGTATGCGGTGGGATTTCGGAGTGGCTCAAGATAGCCAAGTTGGCTGCAGACAGTGGACTAACGATCGCACCCCACTGGTTAGCGGATTTACACGTTCATCTAGTGGCTTCAACACCTAATGCTACCTGGGTCGAGTATTTTCCAGATTACACAGTTCTCAACCTGGGACAACTTTTCGACACGGAGATCAAGGTACATCCCGGGGGGTTGATTATGCCAACTAGCCCAGGCCTTGGCATCGATCTTGCAGATAGGACAATCACCCAAACGTCCCTTGACGGCTGGGGGTAGCAGTTCTGCAGTGGCTATCGTCCGACGCCAGCATCTGACATCGTTTTCCAGATGCCTTCTCCATTACTATTCCACCAATCATAAAGGACCGACAGATCTGTCCCAATCGAAAAGTGTCGTACGCCCATGTCAAGAAATTCCTTGGCATCATCTGGGGTACCTACTTCAGCTCTGGGAACCACGCCTTTATCCAGTGCCGACTTGAAAACCTTGTTACGCACAGCTATAACATCCGGATGCTTACTTTGGCCAACTAGTCCTACGCTCATCGAGTAATCAGTGCCCCCCCACTGGATCATATCTACACCATCTATTTCCAAGATTTCATCCAGTTCATCAACAGCACCCTTTTTCTCAATCATTACTGCCAGAACAGTGTTGTTGACACTCTCTACATAATCCGGGGTGCCACCATATCCCATGTAAGAGTTGCGCCTGGTTGCCGCACCGAAAAGCCCGTTATCCTCAGGGGTATCGGCACGGGATATGCGAACACACTGCCTAACATCTTCGGCTGACCTGCAATCAGTAAACAGTACACTGCTAAAACCTGCTCCAATGCCACGTTGTGCCAAAAACTCTTGGTGACTCTGGTCGCCCTTGATCATAGAGCTCATATCGTGAAGCTCGGCCGTACGGCAAATATTATCCAGATCATGGAGATCAAATGCGCCATATTCCGCTACAAATTCAACATAGTCATACAATCCTGTATGTCCGATAGCCTCGATTCCAGGAGGCCATGTAGAGAGGATATGGGTACTGAGCGTAGGTTCGTCGTGGCTAAGTTTCTCTCGCAGTTTATTCGTTTTCATCAGGCCTCCGGTGAATATTTCGGGTAGATTCTATTTGGGAATAATGACGGTTGCGTAATTATTGATAACTAGCCAGTATCCATCGACAACCAGTTTAAAACTATTGAAAAGAACCATCTCAAGCGAGGCATACAACTATCTTCACAGTGATTCCACACATCCGATTCACAAGATGGAGCGGGAGACGGGATTCGAACCCGCGACATCTTCCTTGGCAAGGAAGTGCTCTACCACTGAGCTACTCCCGCCCGATTGCCAACTTATGACGTGTTTTCAAAGTGCCGAGGGCCAGAATCGAACTGGCGACACCAGCATTTTCAGTGCTGTGCTCTACCAACTGAGCTACCTCGGCTCCCCAGTTATCTTAAGTAGCACTCCTTGGGGGTGTCAAGGAGAGTCTTCTTCCAAGTGTGGATCCTAGCGCGTGTTACTTGAAACCCATGAACCGCACCAACAAGGGCCGCAGAACCTTGACTCCAAGTTCAGATTATTGTAGGGTTTGTCCCTGTTTTTGAGGCTCTCTTGACTATGGAAATGGAGGAGTATCGTGGCTTCTGTAAACGGCAACGGACACGGGATAAAAAAACTGATCGTCGTCCAGCTAGGTGGTGGAAACGATGCCCTAAACACAGTTATCCCTTATGAAAACGGTCACTACAGGGACTTTAGACCATCCGTCAGTATCCCATCTGAAGAAGTAATAAAAATCAACGACGAATTGGGTTTCAGGCCCGGGATGGAACCTATCAAACAACTCTGGGACGATGGTAAGGTGGCTATTATCCAGGGAATAGGTTACCCCAATCCAAACCGTTCTCATTTTCGGTCGATGGACATATGGCATACCGCCTTACCCGAAGATGTTGGAAATGAAGGGTGGCTTGGTCGTGTAATCCGTGAAATCGATCCAAAATCAGAAAATGTCCTGACCGGTGTGAATTTTGGACGTGGACTTCCCCGTGCCCTTGGAGTACGAGGTGTACCAGTAGCATCTGTCGGAAACCTTGAGACGTATGGCTTATTCCCAGATATGAAGGACGAGGCCCTGAGAAATTACGCACTGGAAACTTTCGCCAAAATGTTCGGTGGCGAACGAGGAAATGATACGGTACTGGATTTCCTGGGACAAACTGGCCTGGACGCGATGAAAGGAGCAGACACGCTCAGAACTGCTCCAGCTATGTATAGTTCCAATATCGAATATGCTTCCACTGCAATATCCACCGATATGAAGAGCGCAGCACAAGTGATGTTCGCTGACCTTGGTACACAGATCTACTATGTATCTCATGGTGGATACGATACCCATTCTGGCGAACTCATAACTCATGGCAATCTTTGGGGGGAACTTGCACCAGCGATAGGTGATTTCGTAGACGATGTAGAAGAACACGGTCGCGGGGACGATGTCGCAATCCTAGTTTTCACCGAGTTCGGCAGACGTATCAAGGACAATGGGTCCGGGACCGATCACGGTTCAGGCGGTATTGCATTCTTAATCGGTAATTCGATCAAGGGCGGATTGTATGGGGAATATCCATCGCTCGCTCCAAAAGACCAGCTGGAAGGTGACCTGCATTTCAATAACGATTTCAGGATTACCTATACATCTATTATTGAAGACTGGTTCGGACTGGAAGCGGCACCTATAGTAAACGGCCGGTTCGAAAAGTTCGATTTTTTCAAAAACTAACGCGCAACGAATATTTACCAGTCCAGGTTCATCAAAGCCCCGGAAGTTGCGTGCCAACCTATTGGAGGCGTAACGCATTGAGCAACAAAGATTTCAAGTTGATGGCGCATCTTCTTCGACGGGCAGGCTTTGGTGCAACACCTGACGAATTAGACGGGTATGTTGCAGCAGGATACGAAGCTACGGTAGAAAACCTACTAAACCCTGGCGATCCAGGAAACCTGGCGGATGACTTAATAAAACGCTACCACGTCGATATGTCCGAGCTGAGACAACTCGATAGCGCGGCATCTTACTGGATGTATCGAATAGTCACTACCAACAATCCTCTTGAAGAGAAGATGGCACTGTTTTGGCATGGCCTATTTGCAACTGGCTACTCCAAGCTTAATCAAGCTCGGTCTCACCTGAATCAAATCGACATGTTCCGACGGCTGGGCATGGGTAATTTTGGAAATCTGCTTATTGAATTATCCAGGGATCCAGCAATGATATTCTGGCTAGATAACCAAGATAACCACAAGGACGCCATTAACGAGAACTACGGTAGAGAGCTGCTCGAATTGTTCTCTATGGGAATAGGCAATTATTCTGAAGAGGATGTAAAAGAAGCAGCGAGAGCTTTCACGGGTTGGACTCTTGGTAACGCTGAATATATGTCAATGAGGGCTACGAAAGATTCTATTTGGCCGTATGGACGCATCGCGTGGCACTTTGATTATCGAGCGAACGATCATGACGAGGGTGGTAAAAAATTTCTTGGAGAGTCTGGCAACTTCACCGGTGAAGACATAGTTGGCATTATTTGTAAAAACCCGGCAACACCGGCTTTCATATGCACAAGGCTCTTCCAATTCTTCACTGCTGATAATGTCGACGATGAGGGTGAAAAAGTCATCTCCCAAATGACCCAGGCATACTTCGAATCTGGTTTTGAAATTAAGGCAGTACTACGCAAACTCTTTAATTCTTCGTACTTCAAGTCTGAGGCAGCAAGGTTTGCAAGGGTCAAAGGACCGGTGGAACTCGTGGCAGGCGCGATCAGGTTAGCTTGCTCTTACCAAACCACTTCTTTGGGCATTATCCAGGCCGCTCACCAATCAAATTTTATGGGCCAAGGCCTCCTGCAACCTCCCACGGTAGAAGGATGGCACGAAGGAGAGGAATGGATCGATAGTGGAGCACTAGTCGAACGAATCAACTTCGTAGCACTAGAGGTCGGAGACGTCGAAAAATCTGGAATTCGCAGCATTATTGACAGGCTTGCTGGCCTGGAAGACGGCAAACTCACTCCTTCGACTGTTGTCGAAAGGTGCCTGGAGATGCTTGGGCATTTGTCAGTCTCGGATATTACCAAAAAAGCCCTGACAGACCATGTGGCAATTGGCGGAAATATCGATCTGAGTAACCATCAAGTTGGAGATAAGCAAGAACAGCGAGTTGGAGAACTACTTAGCCTGATTACCGCCTCCAGGGAATACCAACTTGCGTAAGCCAACATATCTCAATAAAAAAGGGCTTAGGGAATTAGTAAGGGCTATACGGAGTCTTACTCTAATACAGGGGCTTTCTCTATGACGATCAGCCTGGCCTACTCAAAAACGATCGGCGTTGTTAACAACGGCTTCAACGGTAGAGGGTTCGCAAATCCGTACGATCTATCTATATCACGAGACGAGCGAATATTCGTACTCAATCGTTGCGATCCAGCTAGGTTTACGGCCATACGTGTTGGAATCTGTAACCTGGACGAGGAGTATCTCGGTGAATTTGGTAAGGGTTTCGGAACAGGTGACGAGAATTTTGGCCTGCCTTCAGCCATGGCATTTGACCATCAGGATAATCTCCACATCACAGACGAATACCTTAACAGAAT
>CAZSLO010000008.1:0-25174 GCA_964608025.1 uncultured Dehalococcoidia bacterium
ATTGCGATCGAGTACTAATCGTTCTCCAATTCTATACTCGGACAACTTGAAAGGACCTGTACCCACGGGATTGTCAATCCACCAACTTTTGCCTCCATTTTCCACGACATCGCGGTCTAGAACATATGCTGTTGGGTAGGTTAGTTTCGCTAGGAAATATGCCTTGGGTGCGTCAGTTGCTATTTGGAGGGTCAGGTCATCAATAACCGTTATTCCAGATATTTCGGATGCCTTACCATCGATGTATTCCTTTACACCAATAATGTCATTCAGGTAAGTGTCTGCAACAGGTGATGCTGTTTTCGGATCAGCTGCCCTTTCAATTGACCATTTGAAATCCTGCGCATTAACGGCATTGCCGTTATGGAACTTGACGTTATCCCTTAACTTGAAGGTATAAATAGTGCCTTTTTCTATTTCCCAGCTCTCTGCGATGTCTGGGATCAGCTGGAGGTCAGTGTTAAGGGTAACCAGACCACTGAATATCTCAACAACGATTCCAGCTGAGGTTGTGTCGCTGGTTAGGTGAGGATCTAGGGTAGGGGGGTCTGCCCATAATCTCCTGAAGGTTCCTTTGGATAAAGGTTGGGTTAATAGGCTTGGTTTCTGCTCTGATATTTTTGCTGGAACGGTAGTGGCTGCGGCAGCAGCTTGTGGCGATGGGGAAGGTGGTGAAGTTGATTGAGTATCAGATTTGGTGCTTAAGCCTGGCGAGGGCGGAGTCTGAGTAGGTTCCCCTGGCTCTTCGGTTCCTCCACACGCAATTACCAATATCGTTACTGAAGACAGAATAGCTATGAATAATTTCTTCATAATGATTTCCCAGTTATCTTTTTTTCTTCTCAGATATATTTAGAATCTAAGGGACTATTGTTTTGATGGAGCATCGCTTGAATTACCAATTGACATTGTAAGATAGGCGTTAATAAAATCATCCACATCTCCATCTAGAACTCGGTCGGTGTCTGAGGTTTCTTGGCCGGTCCTATGATCTTTCACCATCTTGTAGGGATGGAGCACGTAGCTCCTGATCTGATTTCCCCACTCGGCGGAAATATGCTCACCTTTAAGTTCTTTAACTTCCTTGGATTTAAGTTTTAATTCACGTTCCATTAACCTAGCATTTAGTATCCTCATTGCGATGGTTTTGTTCTGGTATTGGGATCGCTCATTTTGGCAACTGACCCGAATACCTGTCGGTTGGTGGGTGATACGTACCGCAGTTGAGTTTTTCTGTACGCTTTGGCCACCAGCGCCTCCAGCCTTAAATACTTCAATCTTGAGGTCCGATGGGTCTATTGAAATATCAACACCATGCTCCACTTCCGGTAGAACTTCTATCAGTGCAAAGGATGTATGGCGCGCATGATCAGAATCAAATGGAGAGAGTCTTACAAGTCTGTGTACTCCTCTTTCAGATTTTAAATATCCGTAGGCGTAGTCACCTGAAATTTGTAGTATCGTACTCTTTATTCCGCCTTCTTCGCCTGGTGATACATCAAGGATCTCATTTTCTAATTCCCGTCGCTCCGACCATCGAAGAAACATTCGCATCAACATCCGGACCCAGTCTTGTGATTCTATTCCTCCAGCACCGGCGTGCACTGCAACTATAGCGTTTCTACGGTCGTATTCTCCGGAAAGGGATAGCGTGAATTCCAGACGATCTAGTCTACAAGTAAGCTGGTTGATTTCATCTGATACCGTATTTGTCAGTGAGGAGTCTTTTTCTTCTATAGCTAAATTTATAAGATCGGTGAGGGACTTTGCCTGGTAGTCAAGCCCAGTCCATTCTTCCACCTCTGAAGTTAGATCGGAGAGACGCTTCATTTTTGCCTGTGCGCCGTTTGGATCATCCCAGAATGTCGTCGTGGTAGATTCTTGCTCAAGCTCGATTATCTGTCGACGCTTTTGGTCGAGGTCAAAGACGCACCATTAGGTCTGATACGCGTTGAGAAAAATGTAAGAGAGTACCTTTTAAGTCGTGCATTGTTACCTTATCCTCAGAAATCCCAAGGACTCCTACCGATGGTTATTTAAACGTAGATGACCATAACTAAGTTAGCAGCCCTATGATGTATAGGTCCTGTCAATTATAGCAGTACAATCGCCTATACCTGCCAAATTACCTCTTAAGACTGGAGAGGTAAGATTATATGAGAGGCGTGATCCGATGAGTGGTAGATAGTCTGGAGTGCGTTCTCGTAAGTTCTCTCTATTCCTAGTTCGCCACCCGTATTTGGATTCGCATCGAAGCGGGGCCAATTGCTGCTGCTGATATCTAGGCGTATATGGTGTCCTTGTCGAAAAACGGTTGAAGTAGGATAGAGTTCAAACACAAATTCGTAGATTTTATTTGGCTTGAGCAATTCCGGATTATCCCAGCCATTCCTGTAACGTGCTCGGATGATTGAATCGGTGATGTTGAAAGCAAGTCCATCTGGAAAATTCCCACTGGTAGGATAGACATCAATCAGCTTGGCCGTGAAGTCAGTGTCCAAGGCTGATGAAGATGCCCATAGATGCATCTCGATGGGTCCTGTTATTTCGGTGTCTTTTTTAAGAGCGGAAGTTTGGAAAGACAGTATGTCTCGTCGTGTGGTTAATGGCAATGTGTCCGTGGAGCCTATGAAATCCGGCCTTCCGCTTTGGTTGAAAGCACCAGGCTTTATGATCGTATCTGCAGCAGATATTCCTCCTCCAATTGTAGGCACAGGGTCTCTGGGATCATATGTGTAGCTTGTTGATGGATTTACTTCAGCTTGGGGAGGTTCAGGTGATAACAATCGACTCCCGTGAAGATAATAGGGGGTGTATGAGGTGCCTGGTAACGGCCAATCTTCTTCTTCTTTCCAATAACCACCATGATCTATTCGGCCGGGATATTCTGAGCCGTCACCCGGGGCTCCGAGCACTGTGCGGTCATCGCTGCCGGTACCCATGGTGAATATCTTTACAGGTTTCCAATCGGCCACTTCAGATCGTAGACCCTTGAGGTGGTAGTCGAACCAGGCGAGCTTCAAGTCCATGTAAGTAATTTGGGCATCGATACCGAAATAAAAATCGCCAGAGTAAGGTATACCGTATTTACCATGGGTCCACGGTCCCATCAGTAGGTTTTGAGGTGAATTTTTAGACTTTCTCAATTCCAAATAGGATTCACATGTATTTCGTGCGTAGGAATCGTACCAACCTCCGAGATATAGAGAAGGTACGTCGGCGTACTGATCGTGATACTCAGACATGGCGTATCCACGTTGTTTCCAATAATCGTCATAGTTGCCGTGTGTCTGGATATCGATAGCCCACTGCTCATACGTTGGGAGACGCCTTAATATCGTGGATCCCTCGCGGAGAGGGAATTTCTTTACCAGATCGGGCATGAGAGTGGTATAAGTTCGAGTCAATTCAGCTTTTAACCCCGGGTTTGACTCTGCCTCCTTACTAGTCGCTGCCATACGAAACACGTAAATTAGGAATCTCTGCTCTAGGGCTCCGTTTTGGCGCATTGAACTATGGTAGTAATTGGAAGCACCTACACCTATGATCATCGTTGATAGATGAGACGGGTTCAAGGTAGCTAAAGCGGCTTGGTCACTGCCTGCATACGAATCTCCCATAGTTCCTACCAAACCATTGCTCCAAGGTTGTGTTCCAAGCCACTCAACAGCATCATATCCATCCGGGGCTTCCTTAGCGAAGGCATACCAATCACCTTCTGAGGCGAATCGTCCACGTACATCTTGCATAGCACAGATGTACCCTCGACGTGCTAAGAATTTGGCGTCTAAAACTGAACCAGGACCTTCTTTGTTGTAAGGTGTACGGACAAGTACCACCGGAAATTGATCTTTGGCCAGCTTGCCGTCGACTGCGGGGAAATATATATCGGTAGCTAGCCCAATACCGTCACGGGTCGGAACCATAACGTTTGGCTGGACCACGACTCCATATCCCTGATGCGAACCCTGGTATTGCAAAATAGCTCCTTGATGGTCTGGTTTAATTTGTCGGGTTTGGAATTCTTTGTTAAGACTATCTGTCTGCCGATATAAAAACCATTGCTGATTGACTGATTATGTTCCTAGCGTACTCTTTTCTCCAATTGTTGTATATCTTGTGCTTCCTCCCTGATTTTGTTCCAGTCATATAGCATTGGCAGGACTTCCCCCGCAGCCCAAATGGGGGTCTGGTCTGAATAATGTTGGCTGCCGGGATGCCCAGATGATCCTAGGGGTGTGACCCACCGGGAATTGTCCCAGTCACTAAGATCAAATACATAACGGGCGGTGGAACAACCGTTGACTGTGAACGGATCGGTTTGTGCGTAAGTGCCAGCGTGAGGAGTGTCTCCATCTCCATTCATTGGGACTGATGGAGGATCGAGTAATGGAGCCAGAGCTGGGAAAGCAGCTGACAATGTATGCTGGGGCTTGGTAGAGTGGACACGTCCCCATTGCCATGTGTCAATTTGATCTCCAAGGGTGACTTTTAGCCATGTCATACCGTTGGATAGAGCGGTTGCTGCCACTGAATTCCAGTCCTGACCATCAGGTAGAATCGTGCTGTCACTGTTTTCTGCAGCAGTGACAAATCCGGCGCGCATTTGAGCAAGATGCATCGGTGCGCCTCGTCCACTAGATGAAAGAGCGTCCCCAATCATTGGTCCAAGGTGGTGTTCTAGGAGCATCCATTCGAGTTCGCGCTTGAAGGCACTGTAGATTGTAGGTGCAATCGAGTTTTTGTCCATAGTGCCATCCCATCCTTCTAGTTCCGATTTGCCTCTAGCAGATATTTCATCTTGTGGCTCGATCTGTTCAAGGAGTTTCATATAAATTCGTGCTGGTATAGATCTAGCCGCCGCATGTATTGATAACATGTCCTCGACGGTGGCCTTATCTAGCTTGTCTAACATATCCTTGATGCTTCGTGCACGGTATTCAGGGGAGAAGTGGAGTGCTATGTAGTGTGGATAACTATCAGGGGCGATCTTGTTGTTGGCAGTAACTATGTAGCCTCCTTCCGGATTTTTGATACGGACCTGCTCATCGAATGGTACGAACCCTTCCCATTCGTATTCGCCTGAACTCCCTGGTACGGGCAACCAGTGGTTTAGATCAGGACGTATCGGGAGTCGTCCACGGTTTAGATATTCCACGTTGCCATTTACGTCTGCAAATACGAAATTATTACCTGGATCTACCCATTCTCGCATTGCCTCGTCCATGTCGTTTGCAGATCTTGAGCGTAGCATTCGTGGTAAGCACTGAGACCAGTTATTTGGGCTGGATGTCCCGGTATGTTTAAATGCTATGCCGTAGTTGGAGGAGGGATCGTCTATGATTATCGATCCGTGATGAGTGACAATGACTTCAAGGTCGATTTTCTTGCCACTTTTAGATCGGATAGTCTCTAGGCGCAGATCAGACTCACGCCAATTGCCCTTCCATTCATAATATTCAAAGGATCCATCTTTGAACCGCTCTACATATAGATCTTGGTAGTCGGCCTGGGCATGGGTTACGCACCAAGCCACGTGGGCGTTGTGTCCGAAGTGCGGGAATCCAGGGCATCCTGGAAATGATAATCCGATAGCATCGAAATTAGGACAGGCAATATGGTTTTGGTAATAGACATTTGGTGTATCGAGGGGTCTGTGGGGATCACCGGCAACTAGAGGTTTTCCTGAGGCAGTACGACTTCCCATCAGAGCCCAGTTGTTACTTCCTCCTTCCGCATCTGCAAGCCAGCTAATCCCGGCTGCGCCTGCCGAAAGTTGTGCCATGACATCCCAAGTGCCACCCGTGTAATTTTGCCCTGGAGGATCGATTACAAGGTGACCGGTTGGATAGTCAGGTATGATCTCAGCAGCCTTATCGACGCCCAAGGTGTTGATAAGTTGTGCTCTCCAAAGCTTACCTTCAAATACTCCCATCAGGATATGTCGGGCGGTGAAGATTGCCAGGCTGTCTTGGGGTTGCCACGAATCAGGTTTGATACCAGCAATTTCAAATTCTACTGGGAGAGTATTTGTTGTGTCTAGGAATGCATTGACTCCGGCTGTGTAGGCATCCAGCATAGATCTTGATTCATCATTTAAAATGTTATAGTCAATTTCGACGGCTGAGCGGATCTGTAATTTTCGCATTAACTTGTCTTGTTCTATTGCATCATCACCGACTACTTCAGCCCAGCGCCCGTATGCCATTCGGCGGTCATGTTCCATATGCCAAAGCCTATCTTGTGAAGTCGCGAAGCCCTGCCCGAAGAAAGCATCTTTGGTAGTGGTAGCCTTGATATGAGGGATACCATATTTGTCTCTAAAAATCGCAATAGAACCATCTATGCCCGGTACTGTAATAGTTCCTGAAGTGGTTGGTATAGCTGCTTTCAAGTCTTTCATCGTGAAAGGTGTGGCCATCTTGGATTCTCCTTTAGCTGAAATCAGTGAATCATGTTAATAAATACGGGACTGAAGGGTAATGGGTGTTCCGGTCCTTTACAACGTCCGGGTCCAAAGAACCTGACAGTTCTGTCATAAATATCCTAAGATTGTTACGGACAAACTTGGAGGTTGTAACATTGGACAATTTAGAATCAGCAATTAGAGAAGTTCCTGGTGTATTAGGACTTGCTGCGAAGAATCTGAAGAACGGTCAGGAGATTGGCTATAAGGCTGATGAAATCTTCTTCACGGCTAGTACTTTCAAGGTGCCCATCCTTGTCGAGTTATATCGTCAAGTTGACGCTGGAATAATAGATTCCGATACAAGGATAGAACTTACCGACAAAATTCGCTCACCGGGGGGTGGGTTGATAAAGGAACTTGGTAGTGGACTTCGGCTAACTATTCACGATCTCGCCTTGTTGATGATAATTGTTAGCGATAATACTGCAACGGATATTCTGTATGACCTAGTTGGACCAGACAAATTGAATCACACGATGAAAGGACTAGGCCTGTCCAAAACTAGTCTGCCGATGTCTTGTAAGGATCTACTTTACAGCATGTACGGGGTTAATTCCGACGATATATTCGAAGGGACCCAATTAGTGGCAGATGGTCTCGCACACGGACGAATTGTAGAAGGATCCGATGGGCTATCAGAGGAGCGATCTGACGTCTCGTCACCTCGAGACATGATTAGGCTTCTTGAGTTGATCTATAGGCACGAAGTTTTGTCAGATAAGTCTACATTTGCAGTAATGGATATATTGGAGCGTCAGCAGGCGAATTCGATCATACCATTTTATCTGCCTCCGGGCCTAAGAGTAGCCCACAAAACTGGAGGAGTCACGAGCGTTCGTTGCGATGTTGGGATCGTCTTTAGTGATACAGGTCCCTACACGATCGCCCTGATGGCGAAAAATGTTACCAATAAGCTAGAGATAGATAGAGCCTTAGCCCGAGTATCGGAAGCCGTATATATCGATTTTAACAAATAAAGCAATCAGAATTGTCTTTGCCGGATCGATTTTGGGATACAAATTATTGATGAGGATGTTGGTTAACGGTCGAAGTTGAACACTCCGATAGCAGTCTTACCCATTATCCATTCCCTGTTACGATCGAACTTAAGGACCGGATGTGTTTCTATTGCGTTTTTGGCGTTTCGATAGCCTTCCCTGGAGCTGACTGGAGGGAAATCGCTTCCCCACATCATGCGGGAAGGCCCGAAGGCCTGAATTGTCATTTCGATGAACGGTGGAATGCGGTCGAAGCCGAAGTTGGATCCAAGTACAGGCTGTCTTTGGCTGAATTCTCCTAGTCCAGGTATTTTGATGTAGGTATTTGGCAACTCTGAGAGCGTCAAGGCCTTCGAGAACTGGGAGTAAGGAGGTAGCTCATGTCCATCGGCGTCAGCCAGATGCTCTATAACTATTTTTAGGTTGGAAAGGAGGGCAATCTTTTCCCGGAATTCGTCCGAGGCAAACTCTTTTATGTTTCCCTGGCAACTAACTACCAGATTCAATTGTTCGGCTTTTTCCCAAAGAGCAAAAGGTTCTTTTGGAGCGAGTCGAATTCCATTGGCACCGGTTTGTGCTATTTCTGAGATACGGTCGAGTGCGTCGGATTTGGATGAGTCCACTAAAGCTATGACAGCAAATCGACCACTAAATCTTGATGCGCATTCAAGCAAGTAGGAATTGTCGAATGAGCCCCGATGTTGTATCAAAACGGCTTTGTCAACGCCGTTCGTATCCATTTGGTGTAAAAGTGATTCGATAGGCTCGTACCAGTTCTTACCAGCGTGGCAGTGTGTGTCTACTATGGGCACCATATCTTGTTGCATTGGGCAATACTTCGCCGTGTTCAGTTTTATCGACTGAGTTTCTGAAGGAAACAGTTGTATTAGTGAATAAATCCCTGATGAATGTGATATTCACAATACAAGGCTTTAGAAATTGGGATTGACTAGTCCCTTGGAAGGGGCAATTTGACTTCTTCACCTCTTGCTGCGGACACAAATCCTCCCAATATCACCTCGGATAAAGATGCAGCGGCCTTAGCATCCATTTCAGATTGAGCATCTTCTTCGATTGCAGTGACGAATGCCCTTACGTCATCTGCCATTACATTTCCACTACTGCGGTTAGGAAGCCCAACTATCTTTTTCCCAGTATCTCCAAACGTTACCCAGCGACGTTTATCCATTGCAGCATATGCTGGATGTGATGCTGCCCACATTCCCATGGGATCATATGGATCCACGGCAGGCTGCGTGAAATCAAGTTCGTTGTTGTAGACTTCAACTCGAAGGGCGAAAGGATCAAAACTCAGTGTACGTTCGGTTCCAATCACAACAATTTTTTGAGGTCCACTAAGTGGGTGACTAGTCCAGCCGAAACGGCCTCCAAGTAAAGTTGCTGTAATACCCCCTTCTAGCGTGGCCATCATGACACCAAAATCTTCAACGCCGACACTGTTGTGCTCTGCAAAAAAGTAATTTCCGGTATGTCCTAAGACGGATTCGAATTTCAGCCCCCCGGTAATCTCATGGATGAAGCCGAGACTGTAGATACCAACATCAAACATTTCACGTTTAGCCTCGAGGTAGGTGTAACGATCTAGATTTTCTGTCTCCTTGCGAACAGTTCCTTTAGGCACTGAGCCTGCCCGCCCCTTCGAGAATAGGTTCTCGGCATGGATTGCTTTCAATTCACCTATCTCACCGTTTTGTACTGCCTGTTTAGCTTCTTGGACCCAGCCTGATAAGTTTTGAGTGAACATCCGGGTAACAATGTCATTTCGTTCAGCAGCCGATACGATAATGTCTATATCTTCGACGGTGCCTGCTAATGGCTTGTCGAGGTATACATGTTTACCGGCGTCCATACATCGTGCAGCTACAATGGCACGTCTCTCCACTGCAGGTGTAGAACTGACTATATGAACATCGTCTCGTGCCAGGGCCACGTCTAGATCGGGTATATGAGGGATGCCTAGATCATCTGCGAGCTCTTGGTATTGTTCTACCCGATCTTCCGGGTCACCCTTCTCACTTGCTACAGCTACTAATTTGCAACTAGGGTGGGCGGCGAAGACAGCTGCGTGGCTCTGCTGATGGGTGCGTTTGGCTCCTACTAGTAAGACTCCATATTTTGTCATTGTTTCATCCCTGGTGGTAAAGAGTTCCGCGGCTACCAATCAACATTAGGTCCACTGCAGAATCACCTTTGGAGATAGTCGTGCTAACTGTAATAAGGGCGGACTGGCCAGTATCCCAAGTTTGTATCTCAGTTACGTAAAAACCACTTTCTATACCTTGGCGAGTTCGTTTGATTGGAGGTCCTCCAAACCACGATTCTCCCATAAATGTAAGTTGGTTAAGAGTAGATTCCAGAGACTCGTCATCAATAGTGCGCGCGATGCAACGGATGAATTGAGGTTGCCCGAGCCTCTCTTGATCGATGGTATCCTGGACGACGTTTTGCAGGGCTTCTAGATGGTCTGCCATCGGCCCCTCCCTATAAGATTTTGTTTCAAAGAACGTTAGCACAGCTATAGAGATCGGTAAAGGTCAAAATTATTTAAAAGTACGTGGGTTGATTTCGATATGAAAGAGTTGCTAGGTTAAACGTTCGGGATCAGGAGGCGATGTGATGATTGAATCCAGTAAGACAACGGTTCTAGTTACCGGTGCTTCTAGCGGTATTGGTAAGGCAACGGCCTTGTATCTAGCAGAAAAGGGATATAGTGTCATTGGTACAAGCAGATCGCTGGGTCGTCTGAATAGTCTTATTACTGAAGCAGAGTTGCTTGCAGGAACCGTCGAAGGTATCGAACTCGATGTTGACCACGATGAGTCAATTGCGGCTGCACTTAAGCCTGTAATCGATTCTAACAAAAGTATTGACGTCCTGATTAACAATGCAGCATATGGCTTGTGGGGTCCTGCCCAGAGCTTGTCAATTGACGAATTGAGGGGTCAATTAGAAACGAATTTCCTAGGATCATTTCGAATGATGAAGGCATTGTTGCCTGATATGATTGGGCGAGGATGCGGCAAGATAATCAACATTAGTTCAGTCGAAGGTAGACTGGTAACCCCGTTTAATGGGGGCTATGCCGCGAGTAAATTTGCCTTAGAAGGACTGAGCGAGGCGATGAGGTTTGAGCTTTGGCCATTCGGAGTAAAGGTTGTTGTAGTAGAACCTGGGCTATTCAAAACCAACTTCAAGAATAACCAGGTAGATGCTAAAGAAGCGGAGTCTCCCGATTCGCCTTATCTGCAATTGTTGTCTCAGTATCGTAAAAAACGCCGTAGGTACGATATCCTAGACAAGGATCCCATAGGTGTGGCCAAGGTAATCCATAAGATTATTAAGGCTAGGCGTCCACGTTTTCGCTACAGGGTGGGAAGTGAGGCAACACTTGGGATCCTTGGTGCAAGTCTCTTACCTGAGCGGGTGTTTCAGGCTCTGATGAGCCGTGCCATGCTAAAGTGAACGTTATTTGCCTAACAAGTCCATGAACCCCACGCTTTTTAGTTCTCTTTCTAAGACGTATCGGCTATAAGCCCGGAGGACCCGGCCTATTTCGTCGGAGACGGGTTTAGGAATGGGGACCTTTAGTACATTTAGTAGCGGATTTCGCTGATAGTAGCGTAAAGTCTTGTTTGCGTTAATGGACAGGGGAAGCGCCACTTCTACTGACTGTACTTTACAACCATTGCACAATAGTCCCCCTCTTGAGCAGTTGTAAATATAGTCGCCAGGTTCGAGGACCAATCGGCACTCTACGCATTCATATAGTTCTGGACGGAAGCCGGTGGCATCAAGTAGTTGTATTTCGAACCAGCGGATGAGTCTAGTAGTATCGTCTGTCGATTCAAGGGCATCAAGACATTCAATTAGCAGATGGAATATCTCTGGTGTTGGCTCTTGCTCATTAGAAAACGCGTCAGCGAGTTCCGACAGATATACAGCCTCTGAAATAAGCAAAAGATTTTCACGGAGGCGTCCGAAGCTACGTATTGTTTGCGCTTCAGATATAACATCAAGGGTTCTACCATAAGAGATCGATACAGATACGTATGTGAACGGCTCGACGTGACCTGCGAGTTTGCTTTTAACGCGTCGTACACCTCTTGCAACTGCCCTGACTTTGCCAAGATCGGATGTTAATAAGGTTAGTACACGATCTGCTTCCCCTATAGGAGTATGCCTAAGAACAATTCCGCGAGTTTTGTATGTCTTACGCGATACCATTGTGAGAAGTTCGTTATTTAGAACACGGTACAATCATCAGTATTTTTCTAGATACGCGTTAGCTACGAGTTTGGGATGGTTATGAGAGATCTTGACGAGCTTCCATTGCACGTGTAAGTGTGACCTCGTCGGCGTACTCTAGGTCAGCCCCAACGGGTAATCCACGGGCAGGTCGTGTGATCCTAACACCTAGAGGTGCAATGAGCTTATGTATATACATTGCTGTAGCCTCGCCTTCCATATTAGGGTTTGTCGCGAGCACTATTTCCTCTATTCCACCATCATTGATTCGGGATAGGAGTGGCTGGAGCTTAAGGTCATCTGGTCCAATACCATTGATTGGTGAGATTGCGCCGTGTAGCACGTGGAATAGGCCTTTGTATGCACCTGTACGTTCCAATGCGACTACATCAAGTGCCTCTTCCACTACACAGATTCGGGATTGGTCACGCGAAAGGTCTTCACAAATAGTGCAAGGATCCTGTTCCGTGATGTTATAGCACTTGGAACAAAGGGTGATGCGGTCTTTAACGGCTATTAATGCTTCTGCGAGTGAGCGAGCTTCCACTTCCGGCATTCTAACGAGGTAATAGGTTAGCCGTTGGGCCATTTTCGGCCCAATTCCAGGGAGTTTGTGGAATTGGGTTATTAGGTTGGATACTGGTTCGCTACTTGAATTTGAGGGAAGTATCAATATAGGCCTCTGGGGTTACATCAATCCAGGGATATTCATGCCACCCGTAAGGGAGTTCATCTTGGATGATGCCATTTCTTGGGCTTTATCGATGCCATCATTAACCGCGGCTATAACGAGATCTTGGAGCATCTCTACGTCGTCCGGTGAAACAGCCTCTGGGTCAATCGTTAGGGATTCGAGCGTCATTTTGCCACTAATTACAGCCTTGATGACGCCACCTCCTGCCGATCCTTCTACCGTGGAATTTTCAAGTTCTTCCTGCATTTTCGCCATGTTCTTCTGAAGCTGCTGAGCCTGTTTTAGCATCTTCTTGTTCATCATTAGTAACTTCCTCCTTTTCACCTACAACTTTGGCACCCATTGCTAGGGCAGCACGTACGAGAGGGCTGCTTGTCGCTGGGTTTTGTTGGGGACCATTTGGCGAGCCATCAACTAGTCCTACTTTTATATCGTAATTTCCTTCCAATGAGGGTTCTAGGGCATTCTTTATAATTTTCTGAGTTTGTGAGTCACTGAGCTCTTCTTCCATCCGTTCCATGTGTGACTTGAACGAAAATTTCAACGTGAGCTGGCCTTCTGATACTTCACGTTCTTTGCAGTCACGTAATAGGGCACCAAGATTGAATCTCCGACCCTTGTGGCGGCTCAGTGTACGGACGATTGTGTGCCATTCAGTCTCCAATTTGGAGGACGGTTCTCTTGGTATGATTTCTGGCGATTTCACGGGGCTCTCAGAAGTTGGCTCGATAGCTATTTGGGCAGGCAGAATTTTTCGCTCTGGGGTAGAAATCGAGTCAGGGATAGGATTGGGTTTATCAACAGTTGGATTGATCGACGGGGGTGTTGGTTCTTGTACTCCAATACTTGTTTGTAGAAGAGGGATTTCAAGGGATATTGGCAATTGTCCATCACGGCGCAAGTCGATCTCGGAAAAAAGTTCCAGGCTTTTTACGAGGTGATCGATAGAAGTAGTTTCAGCGTATGACTTAAGTCGAGAATCGATTTCGGCTGGCTGGTCGGCAGCTTCGACAGCCCCTGTTTTTACCAGCATGATTGCTCGAAGGTATCGAATTACCCCGCGGTGAAGTTGACGGAGATCGGTTCCTTCATTGGCAACCTGGTTAATCAGGACCAGCCCGTTCTTCAAGTCTTTAGCAGATATGTACCCGGCCAATTCCAGGGCCTGTTCGTCACTGCCCATGTCGAGTAGGTTATGGATATGCTCTTGTGTTAGTGGCGAGCCGTAAGATATCAAGGCACGCTCAAGCAAGTTCTCAGCATCTCGGAGACTACCTGAAGATTCTCTAGCGATAATTGCAAGAGCATCGGTTGATACTTCCACATTCTCCTTCTGGCAAAGCTCTGCCAGCTTTGTAATGCTTACGTCCAACGGGATACGTCGGAAGTCAAACATTTGACATCTAGATACTATTGTTAAAGGGACCTTGTGCGATTCAGTTGTAGCTAGAATAAAGATTGAGTGAGACGGAGGTTCTTCAAGAGTTTTCAGAAGAGCATTGAATGCGTGGTCTGTTAGCTGGTGGACTTCATCGATTATATATATCTTGTAGCGTCCCTCGCTGGGTGAGTAATGAGCTCGATCGCGCAGGTTTCTAATATCGTCTATGCCTCGGTTGCTTGCGGCATCAATTTCTATCATATCCATAGCTCGACCTTGGTTGATAGAGTTGCAAGCTGTGCATTGATTATCGGGCTCGCCGTCTTGAGGGGACATACAATTAATCGCTTTAGCAAGTATCCGTGCGGTACTAGTTTTACCTGTTCCACGTGGTCCGCAGAATAGATAGGCATGGGCGACTCTATCTTGAGAGACCGCGTTACGAAGTGTCTGTGTGACCATTTCTTGTCCGACCACTTCATCGAGCCGAGTAGGTCTCCACTTCCTATAAAACACTTCACTCATGTGTTGAGCCTTTGATTCATGTGGTTACCTGTGAGCCCTGTATTGAATTCACTTAGGGCGCGGCGTTCGATAGTTTTCATGGTAGCTTCATCATCTTGGTTCATATGGTCGTACCCCATCAAATGAAGTATGCCATGTACAAGAAGGGTGGCCAGTTCCTGTTCAACCGAGTGGCCTCTATCGTTGGACTGACGTATGGTCTGGGGAAAGGATATGATCACCTCACCAAGAGATTGAACTTGATTAGGTGGCAGTTCAAAATCTGGCATATCTATGATTAGGACCTCGTCAATTGACTCACCATAATATTCTCCTTCGTGTGTGAAAGAGAATGCAAGCACGTCGGTGATTTCGTCTAGTCCCCTGTGTTCACGATTCAATTCTTGAATAACATCGTCGCCCGTAATTACGACGCCTACACTACTTTCCGGGGTGGCGTTCGCTACTTTTAATGAGCTGGAAACTATATCTTTAATCCAGTTTGTTGGGGGCAGACCTTGATAGGCCTCAGTAAATTGTATATCGATGTTGAATCGATGAGTCAGGTGGGAGGACATAAACGTATTATAACGTTTATGAATTCTTTATCACGGGTCCAGCGGATATTGAGTCATACTCCAATTTATCTACGAGAAGAAAAAGAAAGTTGTTGAGATAAATAGATTCAAGAATAGTTTTGTCAAGTAACCAATTTGGTGTTGGGGCATGACATACGACTTGCCATTGAAAGCTCTGCATCGGTCTTTTGATGCAAGAAGATGTTATTCGGAATTCGAGTTGCAGCGGATTAATTGAGAACCATCATCATTGGCGTGGACGATGTGTTTGTCACCAGCAAGGTCAAAGATAAGCTTGTATCCAGGGGTAATCACTTGCGCGTAGCTTTCCCCTTCTTGGGGGCATCCAAGGCTTGCATCACTCCATTGAACTCGTTTGCTAGAATCGAGTATAAAAGCCCTTCCACCAATATCTAGTTCTTCCGCCAATAATTTTCTGGCTGAGGTCTCGATTTCAATTTCTTCACACCTAGAGTTCACAGGATCCATTGCGGAGGACTTTGATTTCACTAGTGTTGAACCAGCTGATTCAGATGCACTTTGCCTAATCTCATTAAAAACTGCCCCGAGATCCTGGGGCGATCCCACGAACATCGTACTTTCAGCGAGATGGACCCGATAAGTTTCGAGGGAGCGTTGGAACGTGTAAAAATCTGGATCTTGTTCGAGGGCAGATGCGAATATCATGACTGCCTGAGCTTCACCACAACCTCTAATTATGTCGGCGTCTCGTTGTGCTTCCGATGTAATTACGACAGCCTCTCTGTCTACGGATGCACGTTTTTCGAGGTCTGCTTTTGTGCCAGCCGCCCGTTCTCTATCCGCAATTCTCTTTCTTTCTGCTTTCATCCTTTCATATATGCTGTTTGCAATTTCTCCTGGGAAATCAGCCCGTTTCATACGGACGTCAACGATCTCTATGCCAAAATCAAGTAGCTTAGGTTTCACGGCGTCTCGGACGCGATTCATGATTTGTTCACGAGTAATACCGATAATTTCGGATTGGTCATCGAGACCAATTTCACGTCGGAGTTCAGAAGCGACTATGTCTATAGCTCTGGAGGATGCCCGGGATTCTGTTTTCAAGGTTTCTACGAATCGTAGAGGATTGACAATTCGCCCTCGAGCATAGACGTCAATAACAAGTCTTTTCTTGTCTTTAGTGAGAAGTGAGTCAGGTGGCGCGTCGAATATAAGGAGCCGTTTGTCTAAATACGTTACCCGCTCAATAAATGGAGTTTTTAAATATAGGCCAGGCTTATCTATGGACCGTATGGGTTCACCAAACCTCGTGACTACAGCAACCTTGGTTTCGTCTATGACGAATAGCAACTGGGGACCAATTATAACGGCCGCCAGAACAATGATTATTATCAGCGCAGCAATTATTCTCATTTGTTCTGCCCCTCCGTTGGGATAGGGAGAATACTACTACCCGCGCCTTCTGTTACTACAACAACATTTGTACCTGGGTCGACTATGAATTTAGTCACGTTTGGGAGTATTTCTTCCATTGCGTCTAGGTAAAGACGTTGGCGAGTGATATCAGGTGATTTTGCATACTCTGAGAGGATTGCTTTGAATCTTTCCGCCTGCCCTGTGGCGATATTAATCCGCTGAGATTTGTCTGCCTCGGCGCTCTCAACTAACTTTGCAGCCTGACCACGGGCGGTGGGCAGTACCGATTCTTCGTATGCATCCGCCAGGTTAATTATACGTTCTTTGTCTTCTTTTGCCCTGACAACATCGTCGAATGCATCCTGTACTTGCGCAGGAGGGTTCACTGCCTGTAGTTTCACTTCTCTGATGTTGATGCCAGTTTTATAGATGTCGAGTAATGACTGTATTAACTTCTGCGTCTCGATCTGTACTTCTTCTTTCTTGTCGGTCAAAACGTCGTCAATGGGACGAGCACCCACTACTTGCCGGAGAGCTGTTTCAGCAGCATCTCGCATTGTGATGCCTTCTGGGTCTACAGTCTGAAACAAGAAGTATGCTGGGTCTTTTACATCAAACTGTACCAGTAGGGAAACGTCTACGATGTTCTCGTCTCCAGTGATCATCAACGATTCCACGGGTACTGGCGTAGAACCCCTGAATCCCAATTCTAGGCGGCGAATCTCATCGACGTTTACTATGACCTTGGTGCCTACAGGTGCGGGCGGAAACCAGTTAAGACCTGGTCCTTCTTCCTTGTTGAATTTTCCAAAAAGTCTAAGCACTGCAACTTGTCCGGGTTGGACGGTGTAGAAACCTGATCCTGCCCAGATGATGGCCGCCACCATTAGAATCCCTAGCAGGATATATAGGAATCCACTGCCGCCGCCACCAAATTTGAATTTCCCGAAGAATGCCCTGATGCGTTCTATAACCTGCTCAAGGTTTACTTCGGGTTCTGTGGGTCTCTGCATCCTCTTTCCCCAATTTTTCTATAACTATAGTAAAGACAGGCTCATATTTTAGCACAGGAAATACGGACAAGCCTTGCCCAGGATCTGAAATCGAATTATTGACAGTGGACAAGGGAATTCATTTCGAGGCTATGATTTTTAGTTTACCTGATGGGAGATGATGTTGTTAACGTTTATATCCTCGGTACTTCTTGACCAGCGCATCCAATTCATCGGGGTGGGCAACATCCGAAACCTCTGTAATGAAATTCTTTAGACTTGGGATTAACCTTCTAAGTTCTTGCATTTGGTTGCCTATCGGATTTGTGGCTTGTGGCTGGTCGGCATAGGTGCCATAGAAAGCGAAATAGGCTTGGTTTAGCTTACGAATATAATATCCGTTCTCAACGAATGTGCGTCTGCGTTCATCCATGTATGCTTCAGCTTCCTTTACTCGGGAATTGGAGAGCAAGAGATCTACTTGTAGTCGCGTTGCCCTCATCTCGGTTTCGAATATGAATTGTTTACCACCAGGAATATTGGACATTTCACTGAGAGGTTTTGATGGTGTGTTGATAATCCCTTCAAGTCTTTTGTAGGCTAGGTTGCCAATCTCCCGACCTACCAGATTTGCCAACGTTTCGTTTATTGTTAACATCTCTGGATCTTTTAGGGCTTGGAGACCAACCGGTTTCAGATGAAACACCAGGTAATGGTGTATCCATTCGTGAGCTGTGGTTCGCAGGATGTCTTGTAGTGAGCTACTAGGTGCGATGATCGCTGGGTATGTCGCGATCCCTCCAATTTCGGTCACTATTGCAGATAAACCAGCCTCGTAAAACAGATTGTTCTCAATTGATTCCCTTTTACCAATAGGAATACCTGGGACAACCAGGGCTTCGTCTGATCTTGAAATACTGGTGCGTGGAGAAGTAACAACGAGCTTCGGCGGATTGTCGAACCTAATGTCTACCGGAGGGTAGTCGAATGGGCCAAACGAACCTAGGCCAAGTTCCGAAAGTACGGCACTGACAGTTGCTTCGACCATTTCTTCGGCCTCGTTACGCCTGGATTCACGTCTAGATTTCAGTTTCGAGAGTTCTGTTTCCAGGGCCGTAATTGAATTGGATTGTCGTGTTAAATGGTGGGATGCTAATGCATTAATCTTGTTACTGTGGTTTTGAATCTGTTGACTTAGATCCAAGTATTCGTATAAAGCTTTTTGTCTGGTAGCCTTGCTGGTGCGTGAGGATAGTAATTCATAAAAACGATAAACCCACTTGTCAAGAAGATTTCCGGCTTCCCATCCCAATATGCTGAATTTGTAAGCGGCAGATGCTTGTTCTGCTTGATTGAACTTAAGATTGTCATCAACCTGCAGGACGGCAACTAAAATGATCGCCAACGCGATTTTCAATAGGATATGAGATCCATTCCGATAAAGTTCTGTAGATGAGACAAAGGTTAATTTTCTGCCAAGTTTAATTGAGGCTGGGATTAAGTTATTTTGAAACAGCGATGATATTTGTCAAATTTGTCTTGCAGTAGTTCAAAATCACTGTGACAAATTGCAGTTGCCTGACTTTTCTAACCAGGGTATCCGACCTAACGGATGCCAAGATTGCCTGAAGAAATAATTCCGGAAAGAATGTTATTGATTATTTCTATCAACAAGAAAACTCGCATATATGAGTTTCTAGGCTGGGACATTCCGAATAGTGATTGGATTGGATAAGAGGTTACAGGTGGATTTAGGTAAAACACGTGACAAACACAGCGCACTTTTCCTATTTACGGAATAGGTCGAGAAACCTGTCCTCGTAGAATTGAAAAAGACCCCAGCGATCCAGTTCTAGTTTTAATATATCGGGGTTTGCCCCTTGGCCTACTTCTGAAAACATTCGCTCAATTGCATCTATAGCAGCTCTGGGCGCTCCACCGAATCCAGCCTGGGGATCAAACATACCTCTACCTGCCATATCCTGAACGTTATTTGCCATCGATGAAGAGGTGAATTCATAGATGAATTTCAGGAGTGCGACGTCCCAGGCTTCATCGACACCTACCATAACAACGGACATGTCTTCTTGTTTCCGATCTAGTTCACTTGCGATCTGATGGGCAATTTCACTTGGTATGCCACCAACTATGTCCATCTTGCTACTCTCGTTGCGGTATTGGTAAAGAATGCCCGGGCTGTTAGGACCTGATTCTTGTGCAACGTCGTGGAAATAGTCGTAAGCTTCGGAACTAAATCCCTGTAGGCTCATAGCATATGTGGGAGTGACTATCGTAGGACGTTCGGCAATAACACGTCCGGTTCGGATTACACCTTCTTGCCCGGAGTCCTGTAATTCCCGGTAGATTGGCTCCGTGACGACGTAGTAAGCTATGTTGGTCGAGCCGAATGTTTTCAGGTGCTGTTTAGGAAACCTGACTATCCAGCTTTGTTCGATAGCGTTTCGCCAATCTTTCTCGTTTTGTAGCATTCGTTAGCCCATCTGGTTTTCAAGCTGATGCTATACCAGCTCTTATCTTGATGCTAGTGTTCTAAGAGTACCTATGTCAAGGTGAGATAGGCACTATATTTTGGTCCTAGAGTAGCAGTATACAGGCAAGGAAGCTTATGCAAATCAGTATCGCTAAAGTCACAATTCGACTGCCAGAGAATGATAATCTTAAGGGTAAACGCAGGATCGTTAAGTCTATATGCGCACGAGTGCATAATAAGTTCAACGTATCAATATCCGAGATAGACGACAACGAACTTTGGCAAATAGCATCATTTGGTATTGTCTGTGCCGGCAATAGTTTTAGGATAACCGAGGACACGGTTAACTCAGTTCTGGATTACATCAATGCCAGTAGGGACGACTTCGAGGTAATTGATATCAGCCAGGAGTCACTTGGAGGATTCTGATGTTTTTTTGCAAAGATAAAGCTAGACAAAAGTTATGGATACAGATTCTTTTTTAGTCAATATTCACAGATTTCAACTAGGATAAATATCGATAGAAAAGCGGCATGGCTTACCGGGCACTTTCTTGATTAGCGATAGCTCTGTACTCGTCTTGAGAACGGCGCATCTGGCATGCTATGCTGGCGGCTGGTCGGGGTGTGGCGCAGTTTGGTAGCGCACCTGTATGGGGTACAGGGGGTCGCTGGTTCGAGTCCAGTCACCCCGACCAAACTGGGATTAATCAGGGACATCGACCACAACTATAGTCGAATCCCAACTCGTCTAGAATGATCTCGATCAAGGGCCGCCCTTTGTTCATGAAGGGCGGCCTCTGGTTTTATGGCCCGTGTATTTTGTTACCAGTCCGGACATGACCGCAAGGCTTTCAATGACCCGGGTTTCAGAACCATGGTTGGTCGTGGCATCAGATGGTTGGCAGGGAAGATCTAGTTCAATGTAGAATCAACGTGTCTAAGATTCGCAGGTATATGTAAATTTGGATGAGGATATTCAATTACCAGGTAGAGGATTGAACCAATGGCAGAATACAAGGCAGCAGTTATTGGACTTGGGCGTATGGGAAGCACGTTCGACGATGAAATGGAATCGGGGGGCACGCTCTTTAAGCCGTATTGCCATGGGCCTACATACTACTATTCTGATCGGGTTGAACTAGTAGCGGGTGCTGATCCACACGATGGACAAAGAGAGTTGTTTGGAGACAGGTGGGGTCTTAATCCCACAAATTTATATAGTGATTACAGGGAGATGATTGAGAAAGAAAAACCGGATATAGTTAGTGTGTGTACCACCCCCAGGCTGCGGTCCGGAATTGTCCAGGACTTGGTTAAAGGTGGAGTCAAAGGCATTTGGGCTGAAAAACCCATTACTTTAACCCTAGAGGCCGCTGATGAGATGGTCCAGGCTTGTAAAGAAGGTGGCGTTGCACTGGCCATCAATTGTGCGCGTCGATATATGCATGGTTACAGCGAGGCGAGGGCAATTATTGAATCAGGGGATCTTGGAGACGTACTCCAGGTTACGTCCCATTTCCCGTGTGGACTTTCTAGCAATGGAAGCCATTTGATCGATACTATTCGTTACTTGGCGGGCGGGGAAGTTAAGTGGGTTTTTGGTGAAATAGAGTCTGATGAGGCGGCGGCCAGTGACATTGACCCATATGGTAATGGTTACCTGGGATTTGATAGTGGAGCCCGGTCGTTCCTGCGGAGTATGTATAGTGGTGATACCGGTATTCACCAGTTCCACGTGATTTGTGAGAGGGGCGAGATAATATGTGATGAAAACCCTCCCGGTTTCCAACTTATTAAACAAGGTACTGATGCACCCTACGGCGAGAATTTTCACCAAGGCACGGCAAAGTTGAGTGGGGCTCGACCAGTTTCGTATCCACTGCCGCTGCCTCCCCAGGTTGAAGGGACAGGAATCACGGTATTAAATGACTTGATCGAGGCGATGGAGACAGGTCGACCGCCACGTTGTTCTGGTGAAGATGGACTAAAGGCGCTGGAGATAGGAATAGCAATAAGAGAATCCCATAGACGTGGGGGAGTGAAAGTAGATCTTCCACTAAATGATAGATCGCTTATGATTATGTCCAGCGAGACAATAGGTGATGATATTCCCAAGAGAGTGCGTCGGGAACAGGGTACTTTGCCCATGCCTGGCTCTAAGTCCCTCGGAGCAGAACAGCACCGGTCTTATTCGGCATAGGAGGATTTCTGGGTAGCATGAATTTTTGTTATTGCGTTAACTCGGGGTATGGATGGATGAATTGCTGCTACTTGTCTAGATCCGAAGACCTTCTATCTTTCAATATTAGGTTATAGCTTTAGAAACAGGCCAACTTTAGGCCTTTAATTTGGATATGTTGAGTTGGAATAAATGGAGGTGAATCCGATGGTATCCAATGGGAAAGTTGCGATAGTTACGGGAGGTGGTTCCGGGATTGGTAAACACTCAGCCTTGGCGTTGTTAGAAGATGGTTACTCTGTGACAATCGCAGGGCGCCGTGCAGGTGCATTGGAGGAAACTGTCAAGGATGCTGGCGCCGGAGATAAGATTATAGCCGTGCCTACGGATGTGGGAGATCCTGAATCGGTAAAATCACTATTCTCGAGGACTATAGAAGCTTTCGGCAGACTCGACGTAGTTTTTAACAATGCTGGTGGTGGTGCGCCCCGGATGCCGTTGGAAGATTTGACCTTTGAGCAGTGGCAAGGTGTAGTCGGTGCAAATCTTACAGGAACATTTCTATGCACTCAGGAAGCTATAAAGCTCATGAAATCTCAAACGCCAATGGGCGGACGGATTATCAATAATGGATCTATTTCTGCTCATGTCCCTCGACCAGATTCGGCACCCTACACGGCAACGAAACACGGGGTTACTGGTCTGACAAAGGCAACATCTCTGGATGGCCGCAAATACAACATCGCCTGTGGACAAATTGATATAGGCAATGCGGCTACAGATATGACTTCCAGGATGTCAGATGGTACAGCCCAGCCCAATGGCTCAATGATGATAGAACCTACCTTCGACGTGAACCATGTTGCCGAAACTATCGTTTACATGGCTAACTTACCACTCGAGACCAACATACAGTTTGTTACCGTTATGGCGACCAAGATGCCCTACATCGGTCGCGGATAGTTCTTTTGCCCGGCTTATCCGAATGCTTTATTGCCTCGAGGATACCTATAAACTAATCGATGTTTACATACTTGGTCCGTCGTTTCCTGATGGCACTTATAACTATAGTGGCGATCTCTGCCCTAGCGTTTATAATCATAGAAATTCCGCCCGGTGACCAAGTAGAGAGATACCAGCGTCTCTATTCCACCTACCATGACGGAATGTCCCCCGATCCTGAGCATGTCGAGTTGCTCCGGAAGTATCTTGGCCTCGATAGACCACAGCACATTCGATACTTGATGTGGACGGGAAACCTTTTGCAAGGTGATCTTGGCCTGTCGATTCAAACTCGGACCTATGGTCTTGAAGTGCCTGTTAAAGAAATTATTGGTGACAGGCTCTGGCTAACTGTCGCCCTTAGTGGATTCACGATAATGGTAACCTGGGTGTTAGCGATTCCCATTGGAATCTACTCGGCTGTCCGCCATCACTCCATTGGTGACTATGCATTTACCTTTATAGGATTTGCGGGACTGGCCGTACCTGATTTTCTCCTGGGGCTTGTCTTGATGTACGTGGCATATGCCTATTTTGACCAGAGCGTTGGTGGACTGTTCTCTTCCGATTACGTTGATTTGCCATGGTCTTTCGCTAAGGTAAGGGATCTGGTCGCCCATCTCTGGATACCTGCAATAGTACTGGGGACCTCGGGCACTGCAAGTCTTATCCGGATACTGCGAAACAACCTGCTTGACGAGCTGGGGAAACCCTACGTAGCGACCGCTCTTTCCAAGGGAGTCTCTAATTTAAGAGTCATCCTGAAATACCCGGTTCGCGTTGCATTCAACCCGCTTATCAGCACGATGGCTTACTTGCTCCCTGCACTAATTAACGGGAGTATTATCGTTTCGCTGGTACTAAGTCTGCCCACGCTGGGCCCCGTGTTGCTTGAAGCTATAGAAGTGGAAGATGTAGGCCTGGCAGGTGTGATTATACTTATGTCCGGTGCACTTACGGTGGTTGGTACATTCCTGTCAGATATAGTTCTTGGGATAGTGGATCCTAGGATAAAGTACACGTCCGAGTAGGATAATATCCAACGAACCGCCGATAGTTCACCTTCCTTTGTATATCCGTGTAAATTATGACAGTATTTGCACTGGACAGGGTTGAAATTTGCTGGAAAACAGTGGCAAAGGAGATGACTTATGAGTTCACGTACTTTAACAGGATCGTTACTTATTGCAGGGACTATCGTAGTGGTGGTAGCTATCATAATTATCGGCTCTACCTTTGGCAATGTTGACTGGGGTGACCCCTCGGAACTCATACCCTTGATGGCCGAGAATGCGGGAATGGTAAAAATTGTTCAGCCAGTGTTCATTCTGGGGATTCTAATGGTGGCGGCGGGATATGCTGGTCTGAATCACTCCATGTCTGGAGGATCTAGTGCCCATTACATGAGACTGGGCCTGATGTTTTACCTTATTGGCGCGACGGTAGTGGTTTCGGAGTCCGCGCTGACCGTTGGAATGGCCGAAGCCGCCTCAGGAGGGAACCAATCTGCAGCGGAGGCACTTTATGCCGCTAGTGGGTCGATTGGTGCTGTTGGGGAATCCATCCGATTTCTTGGGTTGGCACTGATCGGTTTCAGCATATTTACTCAACGGAACCTGCCAGTAGCTCTTGGTGCCCTCATGGTCGTAATCGGACTGATCGGTGTCGGGACAGCAGTCAGCAGCTATCAGTCTAATATAATGATAGTAGGGTATGGCGGATGGGTCATATTGACCCTTGCTACTGGAATTCTGGTCTTAAGGTCCAAAGACTAAGGACCGTACTCTCGTGGGCCAGTAGGTCATGATTTGTGGATAAACGGGGTCGAATCTCGACCCCGCTTACTGCCCCCACATCTTTGAGGAAGGTAAGTTCATGATTCGCTGTATAGGGTTTCTAACCGTAACGCTGCTGTTAACCGTTTCATGTTCAGGTGGTTCTAGTACGGAAACTGCTAAGATTGCTCCATCCACCTCTTCACTCACTGCTATTCCGTCCGCGTCAACACCAACCCAGGTTCCAACGACTCCACCGGTAACGCCAGCTCTCCCAACCCACGTGCCGGCAACACCAACACCAACCCCAACCCAGGTTCCAACGGCTCCACCGGTAACGACGGATACGCCAACACAGCTACCGACAACACAACCACCAAAAAAGGATACAACAACTCCACCGCAAACAAAGAATACGAAAACACCACAAACACCACCTAATACA
>CAZSLO010000009.1:0-52128 GCA_964608025.1 uncultured Dehalococcoidia bacterium
TCCGATCACCCTTAAATGTCACATCGACCACAGATTCTTCGAGTAATACTTCATGTCTTGTATTTTGGCAATCTCTATCATCATCTAACCAGTGTTTCCACTGTTTCCGATCATATTTAGGGATATCCATTTTTATTTCTCTAATCATGATCTTTAGTGAACGAACGCCTGCCTTTTCCTTGTTGATGATTGGGACGGGAAGGTTCTCCAAAATGGATGTAGGAGTTGGAGAAGCCATAATGGCCGAATTGGTGGACCAGGGAACCATTGTTCCGAGATAAGCAACCTCGGTTTTGACATTGGTATGCCCGGCAATATCTTCTGTCTGTGGATTGGGTCCCTCGGAACACCCGAGGTTAAATATACCAGCGATGATGAACCCCGATAAAAACAAGTGGCTAGAGATAGACATATCAGGAATACACCATTTTTTATTTATAATCTGGATCTATTTCAGATTTTCCTTTTATAACCTACTTCAATTTTTGCCAGCTAGTTCAAGCGTTTTAATCGATATTACCCATTACCAGTGGCTCCACATAATTGTCTATACTGCCTTTTGAAGCATCAGATAAATAAGCAATTGACCATTCTCTTTAAGGCAAGGTTTCATTCCATATAAATAAATTAGAAACAAATGATAACTACTACGAATTTAGCAGCAGTAATATCGCTATCGCACCCACCAGTGTCATTCCAGTTCCATAGACGAATACGATGCCTCCGAACCCGGTTCCCCATTTTTGGATGGCAATTATCAGGTCAGTCATTTTTTGTGTGCCTCTCTCTGTATCATGGCTGTTATGAGCTCTGTCTTTCTATTGTCACAATTTCGTCAATAAGGAGTTCAAATTTTATTCTAATCAAAAAAAGCAATTTGTCGAGACTACCATCTATACTTTCATATATTCAGTTTATAATTCCGTGGATCATAGAGTGGTTCTTTCGAAACGGTGGCCTTGAGACATTTGCCGAAATACATTATGTCGATTTTGGTTCCAAACCCGGCATAGTCAATTGGTAAATAAGCATAGACGATACCACAACCAATGGAATATCCGTAGTTAGCACTCGTGACATAACCCAGTACATTGTTTCCATCCAGAATCGGTTCTTTACCCATAACCACAGCACTACGGTCGTCCAGAATCAGGCAGCAAAGTTTGCGTTTTAGACCAGCAATCCCAATTTCTTCGAGCGCTTCTCTCCCGATGAAATCGCCCTTGTCCATCCTGGCCGTGAATCCGATTCCAGCTTCATAGGGATTGTATTCCGTGTGTATATCGTTACCCCAAAGTCTATAACCTTTCTCAAGGCGTAGCGAGTCAAATGCTCCTCCTCCCGCTGCAAGCACATCAAGAGATTCTCCTGCTTTCCATAGAAAATCCCACAACTTAATTCCCTGGTCCATCGGACCGTACAGTTCCCATCCCAACTCTCCAACGTAGGAAATACGGAGGGCCAGAACAGGTATGTCTTTTATAACAATCTCTCTGGATGTCATGTAGGGAAATGCATCTTTTCCTAGATCGTTGACGCAAATGCTACGAAGAAGGTCCCTGGCTCTCGGGCCCCATAGCCCTATACAACAAAATTCCGCAGTGACGTCAGTTATTTTCACCGAACTATCGGCAGGCAGATGGCTGTTCATCCAACCGAGGTCATGTAACCCCATTACGCCCCCGGTAACAACCATAAACCGATTTTCACCGAGCCTGGTCACGGTAAGATCACATTTAATCCCACCCTCGGGAGTCAACATCGAGGTGTAGGTTATGACACCAACTGGTTTATCCATCTGATTGGTACAGAGTTTCTGTAGAAATTCCAGTGCCCCGGGTCCGGCGACTTCGAATTTTGCAAATGGAGTCAAGTCGAACATAGCCACGCGTTCCCGGGTGCCAATATGTTCTGCAGCAACGATAGGGGACCATTCTCTTGATTCCCAACCTGTCCTGGATTGTCCAGTTGTCTTGTTCGAGCCGAGCAAGGTTTCGTTAGATTGATACCACTGGGGTCGTTCCCAACCAGCGTTCTCGAAAAATTGCCCTCCCATTTCTTTGAGCCGTGGATGGAAAGGGCTAAGTCTCAAATCACGTGGTTCAGATAATTGCTGCATCGGATGGATAATGTCGTAAACTTCCCGGTATTGCTGTGCGGCTCGTGTACGAACGTATTCCGAACTGTATGCATGGTTATGAAAGCGCCGAATGTCACATTCTCTCAAATCACTGGTTGGGGTCCCGTTTACTATCCATTCTGCAACTGCTTTTCCAACTCCAGCAGCGTGTGTAACCCAAACCGCCTGGGCTGACCAGAATCCCTTAACCTGGGGCGATTCGCCGAGGACCGGAAAACCATCAGGTGTAAAAGAAAATATCCCGTCTAGTTTACGGGTTAGCCCTATATCCCTGAGACTCGGCATCAATTCTCCCGCAGATTCCATAGCTTGCTCGAAATGAACGTCAGGAAATGGTCGTTGTGCCGGTGGTAAGGTCGCCTCGCCATGTCCGAGTATATTTTCTGGATCTACCAGCAAAGGGTCATGTTTATACGATCCAATCCCATAGCACTCACCTTCTTGCCTGAAGTACATCGCCCTATCCTGGTGACGTACAAATGGCTGTGAAATCTCTTCTTTTTCGCCCAGGAACTCTGGAATAGGAGTCGTAACTGCATAGAGATGTTCCATGGGAGACAGAGGTATTTGAACACCAGCCATATGTCCAACTTTAGGAGCCCAGATGCCAGTGGCAGCAACGACGAGATCGGTCTTGATATCACCACGGTTAGTTTGGACAGAGTTAATCTGATCATCAGTAATCCCAAATCCAATAACCCTTGTATTGCCGTAAAATTCTGTCCCATTCTGTTGAGCCATTATTGCCATCGCTTCTGCTGGCCTCGTGGCTTTAGTCTGGATGTCCGAAGGTACGTACAGTGCACCCAAAATACGTGGTGACAGCGTCGGGACTTTTTGCCTTGTCTCATTTGAACTTAGGAGGTGAGCTTCTATTCCATAGGCCATAGCGTATCCAAGCTTTCGCTTCAGGTCTTCAAGTCGTTCAGCTGTCCAGGCAACTTCCATGCTCCCTACAGCCCTCGCACATGGTCCATCATCCAACTTCATACGGGTCCAGAGATCTGCCGTGTACCGTGCGAATCGGGACATTGTCCTTGAGGAATTTATCTGGAAAACCAGGCCTGGGGCATGTGAGGTAGAACCACCGGTCTCGAATAAAGGACCCTGGTCAACAACCACGATATCGTTCCAACCGAGATCTGCCATGTGGTAGGCGATGCTGCAGCCAGCTATACCCGCACCTACAATCACAACCCGGTAATGCTTCTTCAAAACTCTACTCTCCCCGTTCAATCACTCGCTTGAGGTCACCAAGTTCCTTTGACAATTGGCGACGCATACCCCACTTCAGTAAGGGAGACAACATTCCACCACCACTATTTCCTGGAGGTGTATTTGAACCTGTATTTATAGAGTTGGTTACCCTCGTAGCACCATTTTCATCCTTCAGCCGTAACATTACCGAGTATTGTACTGGTCCTTCAGAAGATTCCATACCGAAGCACTTAGGTTTGTCATATTCTGTGATCGTGAAATTAACATCAAAAATGCGTCGGCGGTAGCTGAATCTACTCGTGAAGGTAGATCCTTTCCCAATAACGTTCCCCTGGATGTCACTGGAGTCAGAGATCCCTCTCATCCAGCGATCAAGGTTGCCAACATCGTCAATAAATTCCCAAACATCGTCTACTGGTCTGTTTATAAGAACCGTTGCCGAAGCACAGATACTGGATGACATAAGACTAATCCTGGTATACCGGGGTGACCCAATCCTTGTAGGCTTCCTGGTAACCAGAAGCAACTTCAAAGTACGTCTTGTTCACCAAAGTTGTGACTCTACCCGGGGTACCATCCCCGATCTGGAACCGATCTACAGACCCAACGGGGGTAACGGCCAATGCAGTTCCACTGAGGAAAATCTCATCTGCAATGTACAATTCCGTACGGTCGATCTCCCGTTCCACTACAGGCACGTTATGAACTTCTTTAAGCAATTTTATAATCGTATCCCTCGTGATACTTTCCAATATGTCATTGGTCACTGATGGTGTTATTGCCACACCATCCCTTATCATGAATACGCATCCCCGTGCCTCTTCGGTAACATGTCCATTTGAATCCAGCATTAATGCCCCATCATAACCATCCTGGTTAGCCTGTATCAGGGCCATTCGAGCATTCTGGTAATTCGCTGCGCACTTGATCCGCGGTGGCATAGTGTTATCGTCAATTCGACGCCAGGAACTTACGGCGAGCCGGAACAGTCTACTCTCCCAGTTGTCTGTATCTATAATTTCGTTGGCAGGAACAGCAACTATCCCGAGAGACACTGGGCCAGCCGACTGGATCGAGCCCTCACCTGCAACAAACAGGCTAGGTCTCAAGTGTACTCCCTGTCGAATCTTATTGGCGTGTAAAAGATTCATCACTATTAGCAATAAGTCATCAGCAGTATATTGAACAGGTTCCATTCCCATTAGTCGGGCAGATTGGAGGAGTCGGTCTATATGTTCCCTCGCACGAAACAGATATAGTTCAAGATGGTCCTGGTTCCAGTAAGCCCTTATGCCCTCAAAAGCTGTGGCTCCATACCTAATGGCAGGAGTTGCGATATGTATCTTGGCATCATCATAAGGTACGACTTCCCCATCCATAACGAGGTATTCGACGTTATCAGTCATGGATATTATGCCCTGTTGCCGCCATAGGTTGAACGGAGTGCATTATCATCTTGAAAACGCCCGGCTCGCAACGGTGAAATGTCTACCGTGGAAGATTGTCCATGGATTATCATCTCGGACAGGCATTGGCCCATGGCTGGGGCAATCTTGAACGAATGTCCGCTTCCTCCTACAGCAAGGTAATGATTTTCATTGGCAGGGGAGCGATCCAGTATCATGTTCCAATCGGGGGTTATGGTGTACAAGCCCGCCCAACTGTGCACAACCTGGGCATCGGCCATTGCAGGGAAACGGTGGGTCAGCAGTCTGCTAGTTTCCTCCACGAATTCCGCATCCCCTTCTTTATTGTATGAATCTGGTTCAGCTGGTTCATTTTCCTTGGGGTGTCCCGTGCCAACAAGTACTGAACCGGATGATTCAGGCCTGATATATGTACGGTCTACCATGTTAGAAATGCATCTCCGTAACTTAGGAGCTGTTTCGGGAGGCCGTACTACAATGTCCTGTTCTCGGGATATTTCCAATGGGAGATCCAATCCCATCCACTTGCCAATTCCATAGGCCCAGGGACCAGCTGCGTTAACAACTACCCTTGTTTCAAACACATCGTTGTCAGTTGTGACGATCGTGTAATCTCCATTTACTTCAAGTCCCGTTACCTGCGTGTGGTCATAGGCTTTTCCTCCATTGGATACACCCTTGGCTATAACAGCCTTGACCATCGCACGGGGATCAACAAATCCACTTTCAGGTTCAAATGCCACCCTCCCGATACCTTCGGTATTGAGTCCGACAAGCTCATCAGCAGCTTCTTCGACTGACACTGGCCATGTGTTAACACCTTCAGAGCGTAGTCTCTTGATATTGGTATCAAAAACATCTGCAGCCTCAGGAGGTACTAGAAAGAACCAACCTGTTGACGTAAAAACATCCGCTCCATCAAATTCGTCCGGAAACCCTTGGAAGAATTCAAGACTTTTTTTTACAAGTCGAATTGAAACCTCGTTTGAGTAATGTTGTCTAACAAAAGCTGCCGAATCACCAGTGGACCCGGAGGCAAGATTCCCTTTTTCCAGTAAGACAATATCAGTCATGCCAAGCTTGGTCAGGTAATAAAACACAGAAGCCCCAAGAACACCGCCACCTATAATCACAGCATCGGCTGTTTTACGCATATCTTTCCGTTTACTCCTATATTTCTAGTCTAAATAACTCTTAAACAGGACGTCCATTGAATTTGCGGAGCTTTTGAAAATCCTCGACCGGTGGCTTTTCAAACCACCCCCGGCGACTGACAGTGGGTAATCCAGCTGCCCTTAAATCTGCCATCATTTCGGCCATCTTGAATCCTGTAACCATTCCATCCAAAACCGGGGCTCCTATCACATTTTCAGCATCAGGAACATCATGGGTGAGAATCGATCCAGCAAGCGTACATCCCGGAATCACAACCTCTGCACCATCTTCATCCACACAACGTTTCGCCGCGTCGACTACCGCCTCTATCACTTCACCTTGGGGTGTTTGATCTGGATACAGGGCATTGGCATCTATAAAGAATGGCCTTTGGGACACGAAGTGTTCATGTAATCCGTATGTATTGACCAGCGATTCCTGGATCTTGCCGTTCTGATGATCCACCGTAACCAGTGAGAAAGTTGCACCCATCATATGTGAAACCAACGCTGCTGATTCCAGAGTAGCAGTCACTGGTATGTCAACTAGCTGTCTTGCTTCATAAAGACCTATATCCAGGTTACAGGATATGAATACCGCGTCATATCCTTTCTTTTCAGCCCACATCACCTTTTCTAGTGTCCCATCCGTGCACATATACCTGAAGTAGAGCCATTGATTATTACGCAAGGGATAAGTATCAGAGATGTTCACAATGTCGAATTCCGTATCGCTTCGCGCGATAGCGGACAGATTATCTTCACCGTGGAACTCAGTATCCCCGAATGGGTTTACCACTAAGATTTTCACGATCTTTTCCTTTATTGGATTTGGGCATCGGCATTTGGATTGAATCCTAATGATCCGATGTAGGATAAGTCCAATAACTTACTTCCTTAAGATGAGGGTAAGAAGGCTTCAAAAAACCTCTGCCAGTTCCGGAACATTATATTCTCAATGTCTTCCCTGGAATACCCACGCCTGTCAAGAACATCTGCAAGTTTTTGGTAGTCAGCAACTGTGTCAATTTCGTAAGGAGCCCCATCACGACCACCTTGACCATCAGTGTCTCCTCCAATCCCGCTATGGCGAGAATCCCCTGCAAGTTGGGATATGTGATCAACATGGTCTACCAACTCTTCAAGTGTAACTTCATCACGTTCGAAAACTTCCCGTCTAGAGGGTATGTCTGCCCAATCCGTACCACCTTTGTAGAGCATCCATGTGTCCATAGAGTGTCCAATAACACCGTCCCGATTGATGACTTCGGAAAGTATATCGTCCGGTTGCTGGCGTTCACCGGGTGTCACCGATCTACAATTCTGATGACTGGCCAGTATAGGACCGGTAAAGATTTCGAGCGCTTCTCTTACAGATTGATCTGACGTGTGAGTAACATCCAGAATCATTCCCAGAGCTTCCATCTCATGCAAAAGTTTACGAGCTGGTGGGAAAAGCCCACCCTGGGTGCCTGTGCCGGTTCCATGTGAATATGTACTGACACCATAGTGCGATAAGCTTATGACCCGAAGACCGCTATCCCACCACTCTCTTACTTGCTCCGGCCACAGTATCGGGTCTGCTCCCTCCATTCCTATTACGAAACCTACTGGGAGGCTGTCGTGATCTTCTGTTTTTTCCCATTCCTCTATATGCGCCGCAAATTCTCCGGAAGAGCGAAGTATCCTTGCCTCGGATGACGAGGCCAGAATATTGTAATAAGCCAAGTGTGCCTGTGCGGCAGAATATGCACCATGCCCTGTACGAAATCCCCATATGGGACTGTTAGGGCGGCGAATACGTCCCACAACCTTAACCAGGGCCGCAGCTATCCCACCTTTTCTCATCTCCGGCAGACTAGCTAACGTTTCAGAATCGACCCAGCTGTCAAGTATGCTTCGCCGATCGGTAGCGCCGCGTACATCCTCGATAGGTAATGTTAGGTCCCTATCTAAATCCACGCCGCCAAAAGCCATTGGATAATCGCCATCAATTATAAGCATGATCTGTTCCTATCAAATTCAATAGGGATTTTATCTAATCGGACACGATATACGTTAGGAATCTCCTTGGAATTTATCAGTACCATCTAATTGGACATGTCCTAATGATCTGTCATCAAGGATCCAAATCCGTCAATCTTGTCCTTTATTCCAGCTAGTCGCAGTCCCATCCATATCGTTGCCTGCACACTGGTAACAACGGGAAGCCCGGTCTGAGATTCAAGGGTGTCGATTATGTCGAGGGCCTGTATATTGCCACAACTCAGAAAGAATCCATCGGTATCTTTATAGTCGAGATTTTTTGCTTTCTCCAACCATTCTTGGGCGGGCAGGTTACCCCGATCCAGATTATTTTCTATATCTAGGTATTCAAAGTCGGTAACATCCACTCCGTGCCATTTTAGAAATTCGACCTCCCTGGCAGTAAGATCTTTGTCATATGGCGTGGTCATCACCAAACGTTTCATCCCATGAGCTTTTATCCCGTTAACTATGGCCTCGCTGGTAGTCATAATTTCAGCCTCTGGGATTGTTGCTTGGAGACGAGCCTTGATAGCCTGGTTGCCATCTTCTCCATCCTTGAAACTACCCGCAGTGCACATATAGATAGCGACATCAGGCTTGGTTGTGGCTAATTGCCTGGCGGCCAAATCTATTCCTTCATTCATTCCAGTCAAACCATCTGCATCGGTGTGCCCGAGGAGCATTCGGGCCGGGATTCCAATGATCCCATCCTTTCCGTCTATGACTTTCAGAAATTCCTGCTCAAAAGCCAAGCAGGTAGATGGGAGCATATATGCTATTTTCCCACGTGCGCCGTACACTTTGTTGTCACCTCAAACGGTGGTTAGCTATTTTCTCTTAGTTTTAATGTCTCGGTTTCATCTACTTCGAGGGACCCTGGTTTTATCGATACACCATAAATATCGCGTGCCCTATCTATATCAACTACGCCCTCAATTACGTCTTTCTTGACTGCATTCGGGTCTCTTTGGCGAGCATCACCCCAACCACCACCTCCCGGCGTCTCTGTAACAATTACCCTGTCTGCGGGCACAGTAGTTGTTACCTTGGAGGGGAGTCGTTCTACGACACCATCTGGGTCGATCACTTCGCACTTTGAAGGTCGGGCATCATCTCCACCGAAAAGACCCCAAGGTGGCACTGTTCCCCTATCCGAACTAAGAGTCAGTTGTACATCACCCTGAGTGCGTAGAACCCTCGTAATTCCCACACCGCCCCTGTATTCTCCTGGCCCTTCGGAATCTGGCAATAGTCCGTACTTTTCAACTATCAATGGATAGGCTGCTTCGATAGCCTCGACAGGCGCGTTCCGTGTGTTAGTCATATGGTTCTGTATCGCGTCCATTCCATCCAGATCATGCATGGCACCCTGTCCCCCGGCATAGGTCTCGATGTAGTTATATAGGACACCACTCTTCGGGTTTGTACCACCAATATTGAGAAGATTCATGGTTCCTGAGCAAGCTGCCTGTACACGCTCTGGGACTGCATGTGACAGGGCACCAAGAAGGACATCAGTGATCCTTTGGGTGGTTATTATGTTGGCATTGCAAACTGCCATCGGATAGTTCGCAGACAATACGCTTCCATCCCGTACGATAATTTCGAACGGGCGATAAGCACCAGCATTAGGAGGCAATTCGGGATCTAAAATGGCTTTGAATACATAGTAGACACAAGCAGCCACTGAAGGCCATCGGCAATTAATAGGACCCAGGGCGGCATCATCAGAAGCTGAAAAATCCGTACGTATAGAATCTCCTCTAGCTTCTATCTCAACCCGTATCGTGTACGGATCGTCCGTTATCCCATCACCTTCGACAACATCCTCATAGGTGTATGTCCCTTTGGGAATTTTCTGCAAGGCTGCCCTCATACGGCGTTCCGAGTAACGAATCATTTCGTCTAAGTAGGTCCCTACTACGTCAGTAGTGAATCTATCCATCAATTCCGATAATCGGCGGGCGCCAGTTACATTGCAAGCATATTGTGCAAGGAGATCTCCCTTAACTTCGACCCGTGGTCGCACATTCTGTGATATCAATGCCCATAATTCCGGATCCATTTCCCCGTTTCTGAAAAGACGTATAGGAGGTATCTGCAATCCTTCCTGAAAAATCTCCTTTACGCCGAACGGCATCGAACCCGGAGCAAATCCTCCCATATCAACATGGTGAGCCTGGTTGGCTGTTATCGCTATCCTTTTCCCTTGGTGGAAAATAGGAGATATGAGGCATAGGTCATTCAGGTGGCCTGGTCCCGCAGGGTAGGGCATATTCATGGCCACCGCATCGCCTGGTCCAAGATCGTCAAATGGATAAGCAGCCATAGCAGATCTTACTGCAGATTGCATCGTACCCAGATGTAACGGTGTCCCTATTTCGCTTTGGGCAACTACCACAACATCTCCCGTAGCGGTATATATAGCGCACGAAGCATCCCTACGATCTTTAATATTGGTCGAATAGCTAGCACGTATAAGTGCAAATATCATCTCATCAGCGATCGAATAGAACGCATTACGCATTACTTCCAAGGTGATTGGATCAATTTGTTTTGAAGTCATTCAGACCGTTCCAGTAATAGATTGTTGTAAATGTCTACAGAAGATGTTTGACCTGGCCAAATCAGCGTAGTGGAATCTAATTGTTCGACAACAGCCGGGCCTTCGATCACGTCCTCGGGGTTAAGCCGAGAACGATCGTAAATGTTCGTCTTTACCGGTTCGTTGTGGAAATACACATCTCGTATTCCTACTTTCGCCCCGTCAGGATTTCGGGAACCCCTACCTGCCGTGGCTTCAAGCTTTGGCCGTGGCATGGTGGCAAGCGTTGTGAGACGGAGGTTTACAATCTCCATCCTGGAGTCTCTCTGCGCATAGCCATACACTTTCGTATGAGACGTGTGAAATCTCTCGTATACCTGCTCCACATCAACTTCACTAAGTTCACCAGCTCCTACCGGTACCTCAAGTTCAAAGCCTTGACCGAGGTATCTCACATCAGCGACCTTTACCTGTACGATTTGGTCTTGTGAAACCCCTTCTCGATCCATCGTAGCAATGGATTCGGATTCCATTTCAGCAAACCTTTGATTCAATTCACTCGGTTCTATAGCATCAGATGGCCTAAGTATAGTCCTCACCAGATCTTCACGAAGATCGGCCATCAATAGTCCGAGTGCCGAGGTAACCCCAGGAGCTATCGGCACAAGAACTCTCGGTATATCAAGCTCGGCGGCAAGTTCCGATGCATGCACAGGTCCTGCTCCACCGAAAGTCACTAGGCAGAATTCACGGGGATCATATCCCTTGGCAACTGACACTACGCGAATGCCTTTTATCATACCTGCATTAACAACCCGAATTATCCCCTCCGCTGCCTCTTCTATGCTTATATCAAGTGGCCCGGCAATACGAGTCTTAATGGCATTCCTTGCCGCCTCAACATCAAGTCCAAGTCCACCGCCTAGAAGGCTTTTCGGGTTAAGTCGTCCAAGGGTTAGGTTAGCATCCGTAACGGTCGCCTCAGTTCCTCCTCTGCCATAACAGGCCGGACCTGGCTCTGCTCCAGCACTTTGAGGACCTACTCTGAGGGCTCCACCGGGATCAATCCATGAAACACTACCACCTCCGGCACCTAGGGTATGTATATCGACCATAGGAACCTTTACTGGCAAACGTTCAATTTCACTGTCCTGGGTGCGGCGCACTTCTCCTTGATAACAAAGGCTTATATCAAAGCTCGTTCCGCCCATGTCTACAGATATGGAATTGAGCTGATTGGCTTCGTTCGCTATGGCTACGCTACCTATCACACCTGCAGCAGGACCAGAAAGAATAGTGTGGACAGGTTTTTCTACGGCCAGATCAGCCCCCATGGTTCCGCCGTTAGACTGCATAATGTGAACATCCGAATCTACCCCCAGTTCCGCAATACTTTGCTGCAACTGTCTCAAATACTTACTCATAACTGGAGCGACATATGCATTTATCGCAGTTGTGCTCATACGTTCATATTCTTTAAATTCGGATACTATCTCACTTGAAAGTGAGATCCCTATCTGGGGTAATTCTTTCTTGATTGCTTCGCCAATAGATCTTTCATGCGAAGGGTTTGCATATGAATGCAATAGACAAACAGCAACCGCATCAACAGATTCTGAACGCAATTTATCTATAACAGATGTAACATCGTCTTGGTCTAGGTGTTCCAACACTTCACCCGTATACAAGACCCGTTCGGTCACTTCAAACCGGAGATTTCGTGGAACCAGTGGGTCGGGTTTCTGCTGTTTCCAGTCATACAAATGTGGTCTATCTTGCCGTCCAATCTGTAGCACGTCACGGAATCCCCTGGTCACAATTAGAGCGCACTTAGCCCCGGTACGCTCTAGGAGAGTATTTGTCGCTACAGTTGTACCATGGCTAAAGAAACCAATTTCGGCGGCTGACACCTGTAACCGGTCAACAAGAAGGTTTATTCCATTTGTTACGCCAATAGCCTGGTTGGCAGGAGTAGAAGGTGTTTTTGCAAATTCGAGCTCGTCTGTTTCGATGTTGTGGAGAGCCAAATCCGTGAAGGTGCCTCCGACATCTACGCCTAGTCTATAACTCATTAACTAACCCCATTTATTGATTGTAAAGACAACAGATCACACCAATACTAAAAGATCTAGAATGGTAGCCAACAACAGCGATGGTTGAGTTTAGCATCGCACTATGAGTGGGTCAAAGAATAAATCTCGAATTCCATCTCATTCGAAATCAGGCGACTCACTAGCGACAAGATTTGATCTCGTGATCGGATTTCAACGGTCAATGCTTTAAGGCCAACAATTTCCATCATTTAACCATTTACAGCATCGTATATTTCCTATTCGCGCAATCCTTTCAATATCCCATCTATCAATTCCATGGTCTTAACCGCTTCGTCGAGATTCGCAGCCGGTGAAATAATGTCTTTGTCATTTTTTATGGAATCGACGAAAAAGCGATCCAGTTCAACACCGCCTCCGCTACCAACAGGATCTTCCAATTCGATGCGGCCTTCGTGTGTAAGGGCATAACCTTCTTGTATCCCAGTTAGGTAAGTTGAAATATCTTTACCGTGGAATTCGTAACGTTGTAACCGTGCAGGACCAGTGTAATTGGCTAAGATTTGTGCAATACATCCATTCTCGAATATTACCATTGCCGCGTGCACATCTTTATGACTGGACACGGCACGACGTACAGCGGAGTGAATTTCTACAACTTCCGAATCTGCGACAGCCCGTACTAGATCAATCGCATGTATCGGAGTTTCGTAAATTACGTTATCCAAAAGTTCTTCCGGCCAATCTCTAGCTGTCTCGGCAGAAGTCATGCTCTTGTGAAATTCGCCTAGGATTTGGGTGACCGGTCCCCGTTCTGCAATCATACGACGAGCTTCAACAACCATAGGATGGAATCTTCTTTGAAAGCCCACCATTCCTTTTGCACCGGTTCTCAGGGCAATATCGCGCAATTCCTTGGTCTCTGACAAGCTCATTCCTGGAGGCTTTTCCAAAAGGGTGTCTATTCCTTTTTCCAAGCACGATTTTGCAGCCCTGGCATTCAGATGCGGTGGTGTAGCAATAACTACAGCATCGACTAGATCTGCTTCTAACATTTCGTCAATATTGCCAAATCGCTCTTTTATCCCATATTCAGCTCCGGCAGCAATACGAGCATTCTCTACCACATCACATACGGCAACCATTTCGACATCTTCAAATTCGTTAATGTGTCGCATATGTCCTCGACGATTCCTCCCACCACATCCAATAAATCCTATTCTGATTTTTGACATAATATGGCTCCTCTATGCATTTGAGATATCCTATACCTGTTCGCCCATTTGACACTCAACTATAGTCCTCATTACACTCGATCGCACATCCAAGGACGGTTCAGGCTTGATAGCTAACAAGCTGAAGATTGGTTTTATTGGTTGCGGGCGAGCCGCCCAGACTGTTCACTTGCCTTATTTTGCAGATTCTGAAAAATGTGAATTGACTACTCTAGTTGATGAAAGATTAGAGTTGGCAACCGTGTTGGCAGATCGCCATGGTATCCCAAAAGTCTCTTCCGACTACCGTGACCTGTGTGATGATCCGGAGATCGATGGCGTGGTTATGATTCTTCGTGAATCTTTACATGCACCGGTGGCTATAGATCTTCTTAATTCGGGAAAGCATGTATTCACCGAGAAACCCTTATCTGACCGGCTGCATGAAGCAGATAGGCTAACTTCAGTAGCCAAGAAAACTGGGAAGATACTGATGGTGGGTTATATGCGTCGCTATGATCCAGGAATTATCAAAGCTAAAGAGATTGTAAGAGACTTCCGCCAAACTGGCCAACTAGGCGCCATAACCCAAGTACGAATTCAAACCCACAGCGGAGGGACAGGTAGCTTTGCCTACGGTTCCAGTGAACCGGTTACTACAGGAGAACCCAAGCCATCTACACCTAAAGGCCCCTCGGACGAAATTCCTGAGGAGATACGTGAACTGTCCTGGACAAGTAATTTTTTCGACACACACCTGGGTGACATGCTCCTCTACATCCTGGATCCGGTAAAATCCGTTCTCTACGCCGAAATCGACAGAGACACAAAAAGCCGGATCTTCGTTTATGATCACGGCGAATATCGGACTGTTCACACAGGGGGGAGTTTCGGCATGGGCCCTAGGGATGAAAGTTTCACCGTATATTTTGATCTTGGACGAGTTACTATTTGGCCCTCGAACAATTTCTTGCGGGATGTACATGCAAATTTAGAAATTGTCCGAGGAAATAAGACAAATGCAACCGTAGAGCGACCCGTGATAGATGGGGAATGGGCTTTCAAAGCACAGGCTGAACACTTTCTAAAGTGTATAATTGACGATCAAACTCCACTATGCAATGCCAATGATGGGCTCAAGGAAGTGGAACGTACCCACGCAGTATTGCGCAAACTTTCTGGAATCGATTGATACAAATACTACAGGGCTAGTTGAAAACAACCTCATCAAGGAGGATGAATCATCGATAACAAAGAGCTTTCTGATATCGCCCATCTTATGCGTCGTGCTGGATTTGGATCTTCTCGCACCGACCTGGAAAAACTATTCGATATTGGTTATGACTCCCTCGTAGATTTGCTGGTAGATCCCTCCAGCGTGCCCGATGTAGACCAGGACATAATAGAGCGCTACTACTTCGGGGAACATTACAACATACGGGTGGGTGAATGGTTCTACAGGATGCTAAACAGCAAGCGCCAGCTCCAAGAAAAAATGGCCCTTTTCTGGCATCATGTTTTCGCAACCGGGGTCACTAAAAACGAACACATGCTTGCTGCATGGAACCAAATCGTCATGTTACGGCACCTAGGGTTGTCAAATTTACAAGAAATCCTAGTGTCACTTTCAAAAGACCCAGCTATGATTTTCTGGTTAGACAATAACGAGAACCGAAAAGGAGAGCCAAACGAGAACTACGGGCGTGAGCTCTTAGAACTATTTTCGATGGGAGTTGGCAACTACACAGAACAAGACTTAAAGATGGCGGCCCGCGCCTTCACTGGATGGACATTCACCCAGCCGATTCCTCTCTATCCTCACGGGTATTACCCTGCTCATTTCATTAAGCGCCTGGAAGATCACGACCAAGATGCGAAGACATTCTTGGGATCTACAGGCCCCCTTGACGGCGAAGATATTGTGAAAATAATCGTGGATCAGCCTGCTACAGCAGTTTTCATTTCCAGACATTTATATAATTTCTTCGTAGCTGACGAACCCCAGGTACCAGCATGGCCGATCGAACCACCCAGGGATCCGTCGGCAATTCGCATCCTAGTAGCTGCCTATTTCCAATCAGGCGGAGAAATCAGAGAGGTTCTTCGTACCCTTTTCAAGTCAGAGTTTTTCAAGGAAGCAAAATTCGAGAAAGTGAAAAGCCCAACGGAATTTGTGACCGGTATTCTCAAGCTAGTCGGGACATACAGAGAACCAGACCCCGACATAATGAAATACGCAACTGTAACTACAGTGATGGGTCAAGAATTATTGAACCCTCCTTCCGTGGAGGGATGGCATACCGGCAGAGAATGGATTGATGGCGGTACGATGAACGAGCGCGTCAATTTCGCAATAGACGAAATTAGTGGCATAAGCCAACCTGGTATAAAAGAGATTGTTGACAGGATTCTTGATGACTTACCGAAATCACCCGGGGCCCTTTTAGATTCCTGCCTCGAACTATCGGGGCCTGTTGAAGTCAGCAATGATACCCGGTCAGCACTTATGAAATTTGCACGATCTATAAAAGACCTGGAATCTAGTTCTTCGGAACAATATGCGGAATCCTCCGAAAAGATAATTAGAATGTTAAAACTTATAGTATCTACCACAGAGTACCAGTTCGCCTAACAGGAGCAACTATGGCACAACCATACGGCCTGTTGAGAGCCGGCTTTCCTTATGTCAAAACACTGGGTATGCGCCGGCTCACGAATTTTCCCATAGATATTGCATTGGGCAACAATGGAAGGCTGTATATTTTGTGCCGGAATGAAGGGACAGCTCTTATACGTAAATATACTGTAGATGACGAAGACCTGGGCCAAATCGGCAATTACGGCACCGGACAAGGTGAGATGAAATGGCCTGTATCCATAATCTCTGACAAAGACGAACAACTTTATATATCAGACGAACAAAACCATAAAATAATCTCCTACAATTCGGAAGGAGAACATAAGGGAAGCTGGGGAGAAACGGGTTCCAAACCTGGACAACTTCTCCGTCCGGCAGGTATTGCATTCGACAACCAAGAAAATATCTACGTATGTGATTCTATGAACCACCGTATACAAAAGTTCACAAAACACGGTAAGTTCCTATCCTGTTGGGGCGTCAAGGGCAGTGGGGAAGGGGAATTTGATATGCCCTATGGGATAGCTCTAGATGAAGAATTTGTATATGTCGCAGACTGGCGAAACGACCGAGTCCAAAAATTTACTATAAATGGGGAGTTTGTCTTTCAATTTGGCATTTCAGGATCTGGGGACGGAGAATTTGACCGGCCATGCGGCATTGATATCGATTCTGACGGCGACATATACGTTGCAGACTGGCGAAATAACCGGGTGCAACTATTTAATAGCCATGGCCAATACGTCCAAAAATTCCTCGGGGACGCCTCTCTATCGAAGGTTGCACGCGAATACATGCTGACAAACGCAAGTCCAAACCGAATGCGTGACATGGCAAATCTTGAGCCACAGAAATATCTGCGTAGGCCGAGATCTTTAGTTATTGATAAAAACGGCACTATGTTTATCGCTGATAACGGATCTTACAGAATCCAGGTTTATCAAAAGGAAGTTATACCGCTTAGCCCACAAGAATTAGCCGCTCCACGACGGTCACCAACACTGAACCAAGAATAAACCTTTGCTGGTAGGCAGTATCTTGAAATGGGATCATTTCCTACATAAGAAATGTCGTATAAATGTATCCTAGTGTAATTGGCAGTATGGTTTGTGAATATATTGTAACTAGTGCCTTTACGTTCGGTAATTAGGATGTCGAAATAATATCGACCAACTCCTGTACAGCTTCAGCTGATTTCTTAAATGCAGATGATTCTTTATCAGTAAGCTTGAATTCAATTATCTCTTCGACGCCCCCGGCTCCTAGTTTTACCGGCACACCCATAAATAAACCGTCTATTCCATATTCACCTTCGAGGTACGCAGTGCATGGAAGTATCTCTTTTTTGTCTAACAATATGGATTCGACCATCTGGGAGACCGCTGCCGATGGAGCATAAAAGGCACTGCCAGTCTTCAAAAGACCTACAATCTCAGCACCACCATCTTGGGTCCGCTTCACAATGTCGTCTAGTACACGTGGCGAGATTATTTCTGACACAGGCTGTCCGCCTACCGTTGTACTACCTACCACTGGCACCATGGTGTCCCCATGGCCACCTAGTACCCAGGCAGTAATCGACTCAACAGATACTTCCAATTCCTCAGCAAGAAAGGTCCGAAAACGTGCAGTATCTAGGATACCTGCTTGGCCTACTACTCGATTTTTTGGAAATCCACTAACTCCCAAAGCTTGTTGTGCCATCGCGTCTAATGGGTTTGTAACAAGAAGAAGTATGCAGTCTGGTGATTGATTGACAGCTTCCTCGACCACATTTGTAACGATTTTCATATTCGTTAAAAGTAAATCATCACGTGACATACCCGGTTTCCGAGCTATCCCCGACGTTATAACAACTACATCAGAGTTCGTGGTTTCTTTGTAGTCATTTGTACCAACTATCCTGGCATCTGAACCTATTACAGGACCTGCCTCGAGCATATCCAAAGCCTTGCCCTGGGGCAATCCATCTACTATATCGACAAGTATTACATCGGCATATCCCTTATCAAATATACGCTGTGCAGTGGTAGCACCAACATTTCCTGCACCTATCACAGTTACCTTACTTCGCATTTAATCCAGTCACCTATTCCTTTAGTTAAGTACCTTGTTACACCAATCACGAGCCTCATCTTTAATCTGTCCTTCAATAATCCGAAATTTGGTGGGTATCCGTATTTCCAAATCGAAGTTTCGATTTGTGACATGTACCGACCCCAATAGATCGTTACCAATGGCCTTGAACGAAAATTCCATGGTATCGCCACACCAATGGTGATCAAGATTGGAAACATACCGGCCAAATCGTTCAACCAGTTCTACAATTTCATCTTCTATTTTTGCTCTTACAACTTGCTTATCCAAATGATGGGTAGTCGATATCTTCACCTATCCAGACACCTCGACATACTCTTCCCATCGAGACTCCAGCCTTGGATCTGCCACAGTTTGCAACACGTATTCTCCAAATTGCTCGGATGTTGCCCCGGTGTTCCTACCAGTCATCTTTAAGTTCTGTTCGTACATTCCACAAATCTCGATAGCCTTGTGTAGCTTGGAACCTATGTTATTGAACCCAATATGCTCCAACATCATTGCACCGGCCCTTAGTAAAGAACTGGGGTCAGCATACTGCGCTCTATTCTCAGAAACCATACGGGGAGCGCTACCGTGAATTGCCTCAAACATGGCATATCTTTTTCCGATATTCGCACTACCCGCAGTACCTACTCCGCCCTGTATTTCGGCAGCCTCATCCGTTAGGATATCACCGTACAGGTTGGGTAAAACAAGTACTTCAAATTCGTTTCGGCGCTTTAGATCCAGTAGCTTGGCAGTCATTATGTCAATATACCAACCGTCCCACTCTATATTGGGATAGCGTTCGGATATTTTTCGTGCGACGTCAAGAAATTTGCCGTCTGTAGTTTTTACTACGTTTGCCTTAGTGACGACAGTAACACGGCTCTTGCCTGTCCGTGCTGCATGGGCAAATGCGGCATCTATAATCCGTTCTGAGCCCGGGGTGGTAATTACCCTAAAGTCGATAGCCAGTTCTGGCGTAACGTTGATGCCTTGACTACCAACCGCATATAAATCTTCAGTATTTTCTCGAAAGAAAGTCCAATCAATACCCTCTTTCGGTATGCGTACGGGGCGGACATTTGCAAAAAGGTCGAGGGCTTTCCTCATCGATACATTGGCACTCTCTATATTAGGCCATCCGTCACCTTTCTCTGGTGTATGAGTCGGTCCCTTTAATGTCACATGGCAATTTTTAATATCTTTCATCACATCATCAGGTATGGATTGCATTTTTTCAGCACGATTTTCTATGGTTAAGCCATCAATCACCCTAAACTCGACTTTACCATCTACAACCTGATCCTTTAGGAGATGCTCCAATACTTTCTGAGTGGCATCGCTAATATTGGGTCCTATCCCATCACCACCAATCATCCCAATAATAATTGGGGAGATTGTTGAATAGTTAGTCCAGTCCCCCTCTTGTCTTAATTTTTCCACTCGCGCTATTTGTTCAACCAATACCGTTCCGAAATGATCCTTGGCAGCATTAATTGCTTGATCGTGATTCAAATTATTTTCCTCCCAGGACCTTTTCCCAGGTCCATTTATCTAGATTTTTACTTATATAGATCGTTGAGGACCTAGAAACCTGTTCTCATTATTATCTTGACTATGGAATCCAGATGTTCTCTGAAACCTAAATTGAATCTTATCTGGAATTCAGTCACACTCCAAAACTTCTACAGCCGTACTCCACCTTTACTCAATTGGGAAAGAGTATCCCTATTATCTCACCATGAAACAGATTGGGCTGACTATTCCAGAGATATCTCGGCTAAAATATCTCCCTTTTTAACCGTAGTGCCCACTTTAACTGGAAGATCGCGAACCACTCCTGCCTCAGGAGCAGGTAGTGAATTTTCCATCTTCATGGCCTCGAGGATCACTAATGTGTCCCCGGCTTGAACTGATTCCCCAACAGAAACAATATACCTGGAAACAAGCCCTGGCATCGGGGCTTTGATTGTGCTGATGTTAGCAGAATCTTTTATTTCATTATCCGTTATTGTGATGCCATCGTTTGATTCTTGGAAGCTGGCATCGTCATCCTCGGTCGGATCTACTTCAATTCTAAAATACTGTTCTCCAACGTGAACGTTATAAGTCCTGGTTCTACCACTCTTGGGGGGGGATATTTCTGGATCTGAAACAACAGGCGTATCCGCTTTATGTTGCTCCAACTCTATTTTATCCAAGCTCTTAGCTTTCATGTCATCCGGTACTGGGTCAAGACCATGCTTGATACGGAGAAACTTCATACCAGTCGCTGGATAGAGCCCATAAGTAAGCACATCATCTAAATCCGTCGATATTTCTTTTATCGCGTCTCGGGCAATATCGACCTCTGGCTCGATCAGGTCTGCCGGGCGACCTGTAGTCAATATTCGTTCCCCACCACCTTTATTGAACACTTTCTCGACAACTTCCTTATCGACCGGAGAAGGGGCGCGGCCATATAAGCCAGAAACATAATCTTTTATCTCATCACTTACCATCTCGTAGCGACCTACCAGAACGTTGCTAACAGCCTGCGTTCCTACCATTTGGCTGATAGGTGTCACTAAAGGAGGATATCCAAGTTCCTTTCGAGTAATTGAAATATCGGATAAAACCTCAGGCAGGCGATCAAGAGCATCCATTTCCCGAAGTTGGGAAGTCAAGTTACTTATCATTCCTCCCGGAATCTGGTGACTAAGTACCCTCGCGTCTATCACCGAGTTTCGCGGTGTTTCTAGGTATTCCTTGTATTTTGGAAGTACAGTCTCAAAATAATCTCCAATATCCAATAGCTGGTCCAGTACAAGTCCCGGATCCCTATCGCTCTTAGCGAGTGACATAATTAGAGGTTCAATAGCAGGCTGGGAAGTCCTTAATGCCAACGGAGAAAGACAAGCATCAACTATGTCCACTCCCGCCTCAATGGCTTTTAGGCAAGTCATGGATGCCATTCCACTTGTATAATGGGTATGAAGTTGTACAGGAACGTCAAGTAATTCCTTGAGGGCGCCTATCAAAATATAGGAATCGTATGGCGCTAGCAGTCCAGCCATGTCTTTGACACAAATACTATCCGCATCCATGTCACAAAATACCCTCGCCCTATCTAGGTAATAATCTAGATCATAGATTGGTCCCCCTAGTCTTCCTTCATCTGTAACCGAGTAGCAGATCGTCATTTGTAGGTGTTTCCCGGCACGTTTAACGGCTTTCGCTGCTCTTTCAAGGTTGCGTTCATCATTCAGTGCATCAAATACCCTGAAGATATCGATACCGGCATCGGCAGAATTTTCAATGAAGGTATCAACGAAGTCATCGGCGTAATTCCTATACCCGACTAAAGACTGGCCACGAAGAAGCATCTGAAGAGGGGTATTGGGGATTAATTCCTTAAAAGTACGAAGCCGATCCCACGGATCCTCTCCCAGGAATCTGGTGGCAGCATCAAACGTAGCTCCACCCCATACCTCCATTGAGTGAAATCCAATTTTGTCCATCTTCTCGGCGACCGGTACCATGTCTTCGGTGCGTAAACGTGTAGCCATAAGGCTCTGATGAGCATCTCGAAATGTAGTATCGGTTATCTTAATCTTCGACATTTCTTGTTTTTAAATATCCTTTTCATTTGGGTATTTATTTTGCATGCAAGTTGTATTTCCCGACAACAATACGGTTCTGGACACACAACAGCACTTACGTCAAACTTATACCTGCTCTCTCACAGTTGAAAACTGTTCAGTTGATTTGGATCTTAACCTCATTTTCGAATTTTTGATCTCGACCGCGAACCACGTCAAACAACACTACGATTTTCCAGTCGAAGGACCAAGACCGTAAAGAATCGCCTTCCAATGCCTTGTAGTCACTAAACCTGCGGGGCAGGTTAGTATCAATCAAGAGCCGTACATCATAAATCCGGTTTGTTCCAGACGACAAAAAGTCGCCTTCCAGAAATTTGTCACTGCTGTGGACATAGCTTTCAATCCGTTCGCTACCAACCTGGTTGGGAATCTGTGGCCTTGGAGATCCGATCCCAGAATTCGAGTAAAGACCGGGTCCAGAAACAGAGTAATTTTCGACGAATTTCTGATCACACACAAGACTGATACTGGCTTCCCGAATCTCGATGTCCCCTTTTGCTCCTATCTCCACGCGTGCAAATAGGGTTTCGCCAAGTCGATATTTAGAATCTTTGAAATCTAGACTAATTTTGAGAGGCGCAAATCTGTATAACATATATTCTCCAATTACACATTCCGTCGCCAACCTAAATCTATGCTCTGGAGGCCTGTACCCAATGATCGCCACGGTACTAGTCTCCAAGGTTTTAGTGGTCTTAACTCTTGTTTGGCAAGTCTGTTAGTTTTTTCTTCTTCTCCGTGATACCTTACAGCAGCTACCATAGCCGCTAATAATCTTGGGTCGATATCATCATGCCTAATCACAACGGAATGCTTCCGTGTTTCTTTGGTGGCAGAATTTCTCTTTTGTTTTCCAGCATTTCAAGTGATCCAATAATTCTTGTGCGTGTTTGCGACGGCTCAATCACATCATCTATGAGACCTCGATTTGCAGCTATATATGGATTCATCAACCGGTCCTGATATTCGGAAATCCGCTGCGCCTTGATTTGATCCGGATCCTTTGCTTCCTGTAATTCTTTACGGTGAATAATATTTACTGCACCTTCAGCCCCCATTACTGCAACTTCTCCTGTGGGCCAAGAGTAATTGACGTCACCACGCAGGTTCTTACTACTCATTACGATATATGCACCACCATAAGCCTTGCGGGTAAGGACACTAATTTTTGGCACCGTCGCCTCTGCATAAGCATAGATCAACTTTGCTCCATGCCTGATTATGCCTCCATACTCCTGAGAAGAACCTGGCATAAACCCGGGCACATCTATAAAAGTGACCAACGGTATATTGAACGCATCACAGAATCTCACGAACCTAGATGCTTTAACAGACGCGTTTATGTCGAGCACTCCAGCAAGGATATCTGGTTGATTAGCGACTATTCCTACTGGAATACCCCCAACAGAACCGTGGCCTACAATGATATTACGGGCAAAATCAGCGTGGCTTTCTAAAAATTCCCCGTCATCAACAACACATCGAATCACGTCTTGCATGTCGTATGACTGATTTGGAGAATCAGGCACGATCTGATCCAGGTTGCTATCAGATATTGTATTCCGATTGAATTTCCTACGGGGTGGGTCTTCCATATTGTTCTGGGGCAGGAACGCGAGTAGTTTACGGATAGTTTTAATGCATTCTTCTTCGGTATCAATCGCAAAATGAGCAACACCGCTTTTGGCTGCGTGGGTATCAGCTCCACCTAAATCCTCATGTGTTATGTCCTCACCAGTTACAGCCTTGATCACATCTGGACCAGTGATGTAAAGCTGTCCTTTTCCTCGTGCCATTAACACGTAGTCAGTGAGGGCAGGAGAATAGCTTGCTCCACCGGCAGCAGGCCCAAATACGGCCGAAATTTGGGGAACTACACCAGACGCCCTAACATTCCTAAGAAAAATATCACTGTAACCCGACAGGGAATCTATTCCTTCCTGAATCCTAGCACCACCGGAATCAATCAACCCAATCATAGGTGCTCCCGTAGCTACGGCACGATCCATAACCTTACAGATTTTCTGGGCTGCCACGTTGGACAACGAACCTCCCATCACAGTGAAATCCTGGGAATAAACAAAGGTCAGCCGATTGTTTATTTTCCCATGTCCCGTGACAACCGAGTCACCAAGATACTGCTGGTCACTGAGGCCGAATTCTGTCGAAGTATGTACTACGAATTGGTCTACTTCTTCAAAACTGCCTTCGTCTAAAAGAAGATTGATCCGTTCTCTCGCTGTTAGTTTGCCTTTTTCATGTTGTGCATCAATCCTCCGTTGTCCGCCCCCAAGAAGTGACAGTTCTCTTTTTTTATTCAATTCCTCAAATTTTTCGTCTATTTTTCGCGGTACTACCAAGTTGATTCATCCCCCATAGAATGGAATAATCCCATCCAAAGTTACCAGATAGACTTAATCGGCTTCAAGGAATGAAGTCCATCCGGAAAGCAGGTGATTCTAACACGTGGATAAATCGACCACCGATAAAGTGCCTACAAAGATCGGCGATTCATTGTTCGAATGGGGCAAACGGACATACGTTATGGGAATCATCAACGCCACACCAGATTCATTTTCAGGAGACGGCAGCGGTGCGGACATCGATGCTGCTTTGGATCGTACACTCTTGTTCGAAAAGTGGGGCGCCGATATTGTGGACATAGGGGGCGAATCGACACGTCCTAGAGAAATATACGAGAATTCCGAGCCTATTTCAGCAGACGCAGAACTATCTAGGGTAATTCCAATTATCCAAGCGATTAAACGAGAAACTTCGATTCCTATCAGCATAGACACATATAAAGCCAAGGTCGCCAAAGAAGCAATTGAAGCAGGCGCATGCATGATTAACGATGTCTGGGGCTTTCAAAAAGACCCAGATATGGTCCGAATCGCTTCCGAGTCAAATGTTCCCGCAATACTTATGCACAACCAGATTCATAGCAATTACCGAGACCTGGTTCCGGACGTGATTTCCAGACTCGCATGGCTAAAAGACAATGCGATATCCGGAGGGGTAGCAAGGAATAACATAATATTAGACCCCGGGATGGGGTTCGGTAAAACGATGGAACATAACTTGGTATTACTCCGGAGATTAGAAGAACTTTCAGTCTTAAAAAGTCCAATATTGGTGGGAATGTCTAGAAAATCTACGATCGGATACGTACTCGATCTACCCGTCAACGACCGCATCGAAGGTACGGCTGCCACCGTAGCTCTTTCTATCGCAAAAGAAACCGATTTAGTACGGGTACACGACGTGAGAGAAATGGTACGTGTAGCACGTATGAGCGATGCTATTGTACGGGGTCAAGGCCAAGAATGAGTCTAACTGAAGTATATCTAGGACTAGGTTCCAACATAGGTGACCGTCGTGGGAATATAAATCATGCGATCAATCTAATAAGCGACCTTTCACCAAATATAAGATCAGCCCCGATTTATGAAACTGAACCTATTGGCTTCACTATGCAGCCTACATTTATGAACAGTGCCTGCGGCCTGTGGACTCGACTAGATCCGTTTCAATTACTGGAGCAGCTTTATCGAATCCAGGCTAATGTAGGTACGCCACATACATTCACAAATGGTCCTCGAATAATTGACATAGACATTTTGCTATATGGACAATTGGTTATAGATACACCGCTCCTTACGATCCCACACCCTCGGATGCATGAAAGGGACTTCGTTCTTCGACCTCTCTCAAGCCTCATACCGTCCTATAAACACCCCAGAATAAAATATACCATTGCGGAATTGCTCACCCAATTGAAATGAAATCTACAAACTAACCACGTAATTCTGGAGGTAACAGGTTTGGAATAGATTCACGGATCGGGTACTCCTCATCACACTGAGCACAGACCAATGTCCCTTCTAATATCTCGCCGGTATCCCCATCTTGTTCCGTGGTAGTCAAATTTAATTGCCCCTTGCAGGCAGGGCAAACCAGGATCTCCATCAATTCAGGCTTCATTTTTATTCCTAAGTGATTTCACCGTAAACCTTCCTCAAACATTATTCCCAGTACATCTGAAAGCAAAAATACCACCACACCTATTATAATAACCAAATTGTAGCCGGAAACTGCTCTAACAAGGCGCCTCAGTCCAACTGGCATTGGCTGATCAGTTCTTCCGAAAGCCTCTAGGAACTCAGATTTTCGTTGTTGCACATGTACTTGGATAAACATCCAAAGTGCCATGACAATCTTTATAGCCAGTATAATTACATAAGGGGTCTCTGTAGCATCTTCTGTCAATCTATCAAATACCAACAATACGCCTGTGACGGTAATTACAATGATACACGTGTTGACAATGGTCTTGAATTCGATACCGATGGCCTTGTTGATACCACGATAAGCTTCCGAATCCCGTTTTATGGCAGGTCTAATAACAAAGAGATAGAAAAGGCCCCCACCTACCCAAACAGCAGATGCTAGGATGTGAAGCCATCTAATAACTATGAGAAAAATATCGGTGCCGCTCATATCGACTTCATAGCGTAAAGCCACGGAACTTTTCTAGTTATAGCTCTATTGTAGCAACGGCTCAATTATCTCATCCAACTTCTCTTCGTTTATCACTCCCACCCAAGTACGAACCAATTTATGATCCTTGTTCAAGAATATACTTGTAGGCCAAGAGACCACTCCGTATTTGATCAAGATATCCGACTGGATATCAGGTCCAACCGCATAAGTTATTCCAAATTCGTCGGTAAATCCCTGTCCCTCTTCAATAGTGTCCAGTACGAGTGATTGAATTCCTATTACTTTCAATCCTCGGGCCCTGTGTTTTTGCCAAGCAGCTTCTAGGTCTGGGATCTCTAGCCTGCAAGGTGGGCACGACGGGTACCAGAAATTGATTAGCACCGGATATCCATCAAAATCAGAGAGACTTACCTTGTCACCTATAACGTAGTTTTCATTGCCGTAGACTACTATCTCGAAATCCGACGCTTTCTCATATGTGGAACGGAACAAACTTGTTGGATTCATGCAGGCCGATAATAATAGTAACAACGGCAGGAGTATAACTGCTTTAGAGTCGATATTGTCGCGGAATAAACGATAAAGAAACAGACAGGGTTCTACAATTGGTTGGGTATCCAAATTTTTCGCCCTAATCAACATCTGAATTTTCCCATAATCGATTCAAAGAACGGTAATCTGATATTAACCAATGTCACCGTCCTTATGAAAACACGGTCCAGTACCAGGTAATACAGGTATAGAGGTAGCGGACCAACTATATTTACCAGTTCACAACGGATAAATGGTTCCTGTTGAAGTCTCTATAGATATAAAAACAAGGACAACTCAGAAGTTCACCATTACTTAGATTTCGAGATTCTATTGAGATCTATCACTCCCCCGAATCCTCCATCAACATTGCCGCGTGGTCAATTAGTTTCCTTGCGCGTTTGGGTTCAATTTCACGACTATCAAGATAAAGCTTAAGAGCCGCGGTAGGATCCAGATTCTGAGTATTTTCGGTACCAAGTCTTGTACGTGCTTGTTCGGCTACTTCCCTGGAAATAGCTGCGATGTAGTGGGCACCGTCCAATGCTACGCGAACATCTGCATCACGAAGATGTCCTTCCAATTCAGCGGGAACCTTGATAAGGACTCGAACTATGGTTTCTTCTACATCGTACTCTTGTATTTTCCTTATAACCGTTCCTGTAGGATCAATATCTCCCCTAGGTACGTCCACGGTTATTGTCAAAAATTTTCTTGCATTGACCGGTACAAAGTCGAACCCTGTGACTCTCTCACCCTGGGGAAGGGATGGATCTAAATCAATTACGCAGAATCCCTTTTTGTCATTTTCCTCTCCGAAATCTACACGTTGGAGACTCCCAGAATAGACGGTCCTAGGTTCTTTTCCCCATTGCTGATGTCGATGGATGTGGCCCAATGCGACATATTCGAGTTGCGGCAACGCAATATTGCTCCTAAGAATAATATGATCCTTTCCTAGCATCATCGATACTTCGGAACTTGTAACTGCTTCACTAACCGACACATGGCCCGCAAATATTGCTGGTATCTTTGGATCTAGTTCCTCGATTCGAGTCCTAATAATCTTCGTCAGTCTTTCTTGTATAGCTTCATTGATCTGGTCAGGTGTCATTCCCTGTGTTTCTTCACGTGCCAGATATGAGCTACGCCTTATCCACGGCAACGCAAGAATCTGAACTAGACCAGATCTCGTGGGAACTAGATAGGTGTCTAAATTATCGCCTGTGTATATGTTCCTGACATCCAAAGTGTTAAATATTTCAAGGGAACTGGCCCTACTTGCTGTGAACGGCATATCATGATTCCCTACAAGCAGGAAAGCTGGGATACCAGCTGACGCAAGTCTCGAGACGCGTTTCGCGAATTCTCGTTGATGAGTCTGGCTGGGGTCCCGACTTTTATATGCATCTCCGCAAAACAGTGCTAGGTCAGCGTCATTATCAATAGCGTAGTCAACAACCTCATCGAACGTAGACAAGAAGTCTCCCAGTCTCGTTGAAAGACCGGTTTTGGGATCGGGGCGCCCGTAGTTTTCAACTCCAATGTGAACATCAGCAAAGTGGACTATACGCATGCCAAATTATTGCTTTCTGGAATCCTAGATACAAATATACTATACAGGCGATTTACTTAAACTGAGATTCCGTGTTGCAGTCTCTGTATATCATGCGTTGGATCAAATAGAGATTATCAAGTCAGTCTTTGGGGAAGTTCCGATAGCAATTGATCTATTGGTAACCGTTCCTGCTTCATTGTATCTCTATCACGGATCGTCACAGCGTTGTCATCGAGGGAATCAAAATCTACTGTCACGCAGATTGGGGTACCCACTTCATCTTGTCGACGATATCGGCGACCAATACTCTGTGCATCGTCATATTGAATTAGTCCATCTATTATCCCAGATCTTCTTACAGTATCGTGTACATCACGCGCCAAGGGTGCGAGTTTTTCATTACGGCTTAATGGAAGAATCGCCACTTTAATAGGGGCTAGAGTTGGATGTAGCTTAAGTAACACACGTTTCTCTTTCTTTCCCGATGCAGAAGTTGCTTCTTCCTCCGTATAAGCATCCACCAGGAATGCCATTACAGTCCTATCAACTCCTGATGAAGGTTCTATCACATACGGTGTGATGTGGCTGTGTGTTTCTTCATCGAAGTATGAAAGAGTTTCGCCACTGGCCTCTGAGTGTGCATGAAGATCAAAGTCAGACCGGTTAGCTATACCTTGAATCTCACCCCATCCCCATGGAAACTGGTATTCGATATCTGAAGTTGCCTTAGAATAATGAGCAAGTTCTTTAACATCGTGGGGCCGTGAACGCAGCTGTACTGGATCAATGCCAAGCCCTTGATACCAGGACATACAATCATCGATCCAGTTTCTATGAGAATCTTCATCTTCTCCAGGCTTCACAAAATATTCGATCTCCATGATCTCGAACTCTCGTGTCCGAAAAATGAAGTTGCCAGTCGTAATCTCATTCCGAAATGCCTTTCCAACTTGGGCAATGCCAAAGGGTAATTTACGACGGGTGGACGTTAATACATTCTGGAAATTGACGAAAATTCCTTGGGCTGTTTCAGGCCGAAGAAAAGTTAGGCTAGAATCATCTTGAACCGGACCAAGATTTGTTGTGAGCATTTGGTTGAATTGCCTTGGCTCAGTCAATTCCCCGCCGCAATTCTGGCATGATTGTGTATCAAGTTGGTCTTCCCGCCACCGCATGTGACAACCTTTACACTCCACGAGCGGATCAGAGAAATGATCCGCATGTCCACTTGCGCGCCACACCTCTGGGTGCATCAATATCGACGCATCCAATCCTACGATGTCGTCACGGCCCCATACGAAATGTTTCCACCATGCTCGTTTGACACTATTTTTGAGTTCAACTCCAAGTGGTCCATAGTCCCAAGTACTGGCAAGTCCGCCGTAAATCTCGCTGCTCTGGAAAAGGAATCCTCTTCGTTTACACAGCGAAGTTATGGTTGCCAAGTCTATCGTTTTAGGTGTACCAGTCAATTAAACCTCATATATACTTTATTGAAAACTCCACTCAATTAAAGAAATAGTGGAGCAAACACCAACGCAACAATTGACATCAGTTTTAGTAGAATATTGAGCGCCGGACCTGAGGTATCCTTGAATGGATCTCCGACCGTATCACCTACGACCACTGCTGCATGCTGATCCGTACCTTTACCACCGTGATGTCCAGCCTCGACATACTTCTTAGCATTGTCCCAAGCACCACCAGCATTTGCCATCATTATTGCCAACAAAAATCCAGTAGCAATCGCTCCTACTAACATACCGCCTAATGCAGCGGCACCAAGTACCGAACCCACGACTATAGGGGCTGTTATCGCAAGTAATCCTGGAATCACCATTTCACGCATAGCGCCTCGTGTACTTATATCCACTGCACGTGCGTAATCAGCTTCGGCGGTTCCTTCCATGAGTCCATCGATTTCACGAAATTGACGACGAACCTCCTGTACCATGGCCCCAGCAGCACGGCCTACTGCTTGCATAGTCAAAGCGGAGAACAAGAAAGGCATTAGACTGCCTAGAATTAGCCCCATTAGGACATGTATATCCAATAGGTCAAAGACTTCAATTTTTGTTACTTCTGAGTAGGCAGCTAAAAGTGCTAATGCTGTTAGCACAGCCGAACCGATTGCGAATCCCTTGCCTGTTGCCGCGGTGGTGTTACCGAGAGAGTCTAGTGCATCCGTACGTTCACGTACTTCCGGATCGAGGCCGGCCTGCTCTGCAATACCACCTGCATTATCTGCTACAGGTCCATATGCATCGGTTGCCAGGGTTATACCCAGGGTAGAGAGCATTCCAACGGCTGCGAGTGCGACACCATATGTGCCAGCGAGATCGTTGGACAACCACATCGCAATCACCACGACAATTCCAGGAACAAGAGTGCTGAGCATACCTAGACCAAGTCCACCTATTATTACAGTGGCTGGGCCAGTCTCGGACTGGGCAGCAAGATCCTTCGTAAATCTGTATTCATAAGAAGTGGCCACTTCAGAAGCGGTACCTATAATCTGGCCCGCAACTAACCCAGTCAAGATCACCCAAAAAAGCTTAAACGGTAAATCTAGGATCGGAATTAGGATTGCCGAAAGTATTAAAACTAGGACACCGGAAGAAAATATTCCTATCCGAAGTGCCCACAAAAGACGTCCCATAGAAGCCCCTTCGCCTGTCCTAACAAGAAATGTCCCAATAATCGAAGAGACTATTCCAATCGCAGCAACTAAAATTGGCAACAGGAACAGGTTGTGGTCAAAATTAGATTTGACGTCTGACAAATCAACTGTCAAGCCAAGAGCGCCTGCCCCAACAACAGCAAGTGCCAGGGTTGCCACAATCGAGCCAACGTACGATTCAAACAAATCGGCACCCATACCAGCAACATCACCAACGTTGTCACCTACATTGTCAGCTATTGTTGCAGGATTACGAGGATCATCTTCAGGAATACCTGCCTCTACTTTGCCTACAAGATCTGCGCCAACATCAGCGGCCTTGGTATAAATTCCACCACCAACCCTGGCAAATAGGGCGATGGAAGAAGCTCCCATTCCAAAGCCGGCTACTATACCTATATCCTTGAATATCCAGTAGAGAATAACCACCCCAATCAGCCCAATGCCTACTACTGAAAGTCCCATGACAGCACCACTGTTAAAAGCAATCCTTAAAGCAGGATTTAGGCCTTCTTGAGCTTTTACCGTTGTTCGTGTGTTCGCCCGTACCGCGATGCTCATGCCTATGTATCCAGCTAGACCGGAACCTATGGCACCGATTAGATATGCAATGGCAGTTGAAGGTATTGTTCGGTTTTCCAGCCGATTGATCTTGTCGAGTAAGTCATAGTCGATAAAAACAGCAATGATGACTACTACTACTAGTACAAAGCCAGTCAGGAATGTGTACTCTCGTCTTAAGAAAGCGTTAGCCCCTTCTTGAACTGCCCGACCTATAAATCTTACCCGTTCATTTCCTTGACCCTGGCGTAAAATGTGCATAGCTAGGAACAAAGCAGCAATTAATCCAGCACCGGCGGAAGCAAGAGCTACAATAAAAATGGTCAATTTATCCTCTCCGTAAGAAAATCCATCCCCGTATGGAAGGAATATAGAACGCGGGAAGCTCCGCGTTTCCAACTGCGAAAATTTAGCATAGGAATATTGGGCGGTCAAGAATTTGGGATTTAATAAAGATCAGAAACCTCTGCTGATTCAGTCTGTCATCCCAAACCAACCATCAATTCGTGTACTTGATCCTTGGATCTACAACCGCCAGTAATATATCTGATATTAGGGTCCCCACTACTGTCAGTATACCCAGAAGTAAAACAATAAACCCAGCGGTATGTACATCTTCGCCTAGAATCGCATACAGGAATACTGGTCCCAGGGTAGGCAAACCTAATACTACAGAAACAATCACACTTCCACTTACCAGTCCCGGTAGTAAATATCCTACAGTACTAACCAGTGGATTAATCGCCACACGGACTGGATTTTTAAAGGTTAGTTTCCAAGACTTTAAACCCTTTGCGCGAGCCGTTACCACATAGGGTTTGCCAAGTTCGTCGAGCAGATTGTTCCGCATGATCCGGATCAAACCGGCAGTACCTGCAGTTCCAAGAACAACAGCAGGTATCCATAAGTGAGCCAGGAGATCGCGCAGTTTTCCGATGCTGATAGGGGCATCCTGATATTCAGGTGAAAAAAGACCCCCGACACTCTGCTCGAAATATGCCAAGCCGATATACATGAGGATAAGACCTAGCAAGAAATCCGGTACAGCAAGACCAGCGAAGCCTATGAAGGTGAATACATAATCTCCAACAGTATGTTGTCTCACAGCAGAGTAGATCCCTACAGGTATGGCAAAAGACCACGTCACAAGTACGGTAAACCCAGTCAAGACGATAGTGGTCCAGATGCGATTTTCTACAAGGCTCTTTACCGGGACAGCCGCAAGATATTGTTCGCCTGGTTCAGAAATAGCAAGGCCCATCTGTCCTCTTATTAACCTGCTTATCCAGATTAGATATCTTTCATATTGAGGCTTATCAAGACCAAAGTGACGGCGTACTTCATCCGCTATTTGACGATCCACAGCAGTGCCCATTTGCATTTGCCGATCAAGAAAATGTTGTACGTTATCACCAGGAGGAAGTTCGATTACAAACCAGGCCAATACCGATATTGCCCATGCCGTAAATATTGCTAGAAGGATCCGGCGTATTATGTATACAGTCATGTTTGGATATTTTCCTGACCCTCAGTTTCATCCGATTCTGATTTGAAACTGTCTTCAAGTTCAGCCATTTTACTTTCGAGTCGATTTTGGCGCAAAGCCAAGGTCAAATCTCCCCGCGTACGTTCTAATATACTCCGCGAAACATCTGTGCTGCGTCTGAGCCCTCTGGTTACTGAATCGGGAAAGTCTATGGATACCAATACTGTATATATATCATCCATGACTTCTAGAAATTCCTCACAGCGTTCAAAGTCATCCCGTCTGAGGGAATCTAGTATTAATCGGCGCAATTCTCCTATTACTTCCGCAAGTCCATTGAGATATGGGGCAGATCCTATTCCGAGTTCACCGGGGCCTTTCAACCGCGTACCTTCTGCTATTGAAAGTACTATGCTTGCTTCTGCAAATTCTTTTAGAGAATCTTCGACATATCCACCGAAGTAAATACTTGGCTGAGTTGAACGAATAGAGACGAATTTATCAGCCATTTCTGTAACTTCGGCAAGTAGCCGATGTGCTTCCTCGAAATCCTTGCGATGAGTCGCTCTTATAGAATTCGCAGAATTTCTTACGACACTTCGAGAAAGAGCCAAGGCTTTTTCTCGAGATTTATGGGTAGCACCAAGTTCCAAAGTCGCTGCTAAGGCAATCGATTCCAACTCTTCCTTGGGCTGATCAGGCATTATTCGCTTCCCATTTGTATTTAGATCTGACTCAATCCTTGTCTATTTTATTCTAGGGTTTTTTTGCGTTTTGGATAGCTTCTTTTATCCGCGCCGCAGCATCCCTCGGATTTTTGTCCAAGGTTATGGCACCTACCACGCAAACGCAGTCTGCACCTGCCAACACAACATCTGGTGCATTATCCTTGTCGATCCCTCCAATTGCCACAACAGGTTGGTCTGTAGTTTGCTTAGCCTTCGTAATCAACCCGGTCCCAACCACACGACGGTCTCCTTTCCCCATAGTAGACGTTGGGAATACCGCCCCAATCGCAATATAGTCCAGACCCAATGTTTGTGACGCGACTACTTCATCAATACTGTTATTCGAACTCCCTATAATTTGATCTGATTGTATTACTCTACGTGCTTCAGATACCGGTATGTCTTGTTGTCCAATGTGCAAACCGTGTGCCTTAGATGACAATGCTAAAGCCGGATCGTCATTCATTACAAAGAGCGCACCATAGCTCTGGCAAAGCGACATGAGTTGCTGGGCAAGTTGTAAAACTCTACCTCTTTGACTGGTCTTATCCCTTAATTGAAGTAAAGAAGAGCCACCTTTTAAAGCTTCTTCTGCAATTTCAACTACTGGCCTTCCGCCGGTATTTTCAGGATCAACGATTACATACAGGCCTTTTACTAGGGAAGCTGTTTCTGTACGTAGATCTCTTCCTAGTTTATGGGATACTCTTCCTAGTACCCTCCGAGCCTGTGATATCCATTCAGGCTTGATAGTCCCCGCATTATCCCCCGACAATCTTTCAAAAATCTTCAATATCAATTCAACCTGATCTGCTATTGCGAGAGCTATCTCGGCTGGTCTTTCTGACAACCCGCGGTAACCCAACCGCCTCTGTTGTTTTTCAGATTGTGCCAATTCTGAAGCCTCTTCCAACGGCAAGGCTTCTCTAAGCATGCGTAGATCAGAATAGAGGCCAAGAGGAGCTGTGATATACGCCTCTAGCAAACGTAAATCCTCGACAAGAATATTAAGTTGACTAGCCACAAACGGATTCATACGCGAGATTCTAGCATCTTCCTGGTACCACTCTTCCTAATAAAGATTTATCTGATTATCTATAAACGTCACGATACGCGTCACACGGATTCGAGTAAGCGATCGGTACTTTGAATTAATTTATGTATTTACTATCCCCGGTTTAATCCAAGCGACAAATTCTCAACACAAATTGTCTATTTGTTCTGTGAAAAATTTCCCTTTATTGGTGAAAACGTGTATCTATGTATGGAACAAGGTCCTTTCTCGTCAATCATTCTCAGATGCTCACTGGTAGCGTAACCTTTGTTTTTAGAGAATCCATACTCAGGATAGACTTTATCTGCTTCATCCATGATTTTATCCCGGAAAACTTTGGCCACAATTGAGGCCGAGGCAATTGAAAGACAGTGGGCATCTCCTTTTATGATCGCTGATTGTGGAATACTGACACCGGGCAGTGGAAAGGCATCTAACAAAAGATACTGCGGTAACAACACCATGGAATTCAAGGCTCGTTCCATTGCAAGACAAGTGGCTTTAACAATTCCTAGTCGGTCAATCTCTTCCGGAGTCGAAACTCCGGTTTGCATAGCTAATGCCTCATCCTCGAGATACGGTAAAATGTCCTCACGCTGAAGGCGAGTCAACATCTTACTGTCACGAATCTTTTCGACCCAAGGGCGCCTGGGGTTCCTAGGCAGTATCACAGCACCTGCAACAACTGGGCCTGCTAACGTTCCGCGGCCAACTTCATCCAATCCGGCTATCAAAGAGTACCCGCTATCCAGGAGGGCAGCTTCATGCTTATAGTTAGGTACTGGGCCACGCTTCATCTTTCGTCTACCTATTGCTTCCTAGTCTTTTAATCCAATTACGTGGCTCTTCGTATCCAGAAGATAATCCCTCAACTGGTTAATATAGGGGGTACCCAATATATCTGGCTGACGCTATAACCAATAGTCTATTGTTAGTCACATCGGCACCGGCCACCAACAAGGAGTTGCTAGGGAGTTGCTGGCTCCATAGGAATAGATGTTGTAGCTTTTGTTATATCTTTAGCCAAATCTTTGGGCGGATTGAGTTCTATATATCCGCCTCCAAGAACCCGCTCGCCTTCATAGAACACCACGGCTTGTCCTGGGGTAATCGCACGTTCAGGTTCATCGAATATAATTTCAGCACAATCCCGCTTGGCCAGCAGAGTGGCTCCAGCTTCAGATGCCTTGTATCGAATCTTTGCAGTTATATTTATAAGTCCATCTGGCTTATTTCCTGATGTAAAACTAACCCTTGAAGCCCATAACCGTCTCCTGTATAAAGCATCCTCCGGCCCTAACGTTACTCGGTTTTCCTCGGGATCGATCTCTACGACATACAGGGGCCTACCAGTATTGCCACTCAGGCCTAATCCTCTCCTTTGCCCTATAGTGAAGAATTGCACCCCTGGATGTCGTCCAAGTACCACACCATCGACATCCACCAAATCTCCAGACTGCGGTAAGGAGCGATTGCCAACGAACTTCCTGTAGTCCCCATCTGGTATAAAACAAATCTCTTGACTATCTGGTTTGTCTGAAACCGGTAATCCCGCCTCCGCAGCTATTCTACGAATATCATCCTTGTTATATCCACCCACCGGCAAGAGAATACGACCGAGTTCACCTTGGGTAAGTGTGAATAATACGTAAGATTGATCTTTTTTTACTGATTTTCCTTTTACAAGTTCGAATTCTCCATCTCGGCTTCGTATCTGAGCATAATGACCCGTAGCTATATATTCAGCATCCAAGAACATTGCTCGCCTAAGGAGAAAATCAAACTTAATTTTGTCGTTACAAGCCAGGCACGGATGGGGAGTACGGCCTCGTTCGTATTCTTTAACAAAATAATCAACTACGTGTTCCTTAAACTCCCGTTCGAAGTTCTGTACATAATGAGGAACATCTATCATCTGACATACACGACGAGCATCCTCTGTATCTTCAACTGAACAGCAACGCTTGCTTGTTGCCGGCACATCAGTACGCTCGACCGTCCAAAGACGCATAGTTAAACCAACAACATCGTAGCCTTGACGCTTCAGAAGCAATGCTGCCACTGAAGAATCTACGCCACCGCTCATCGCAACTATTACTCGTCCTTTAGTCATACGATCAGCGTACCATATCGATAGAAATATCCTCAATAACAATGCGGAGGACTTCCCCCCAGATCGGTTATCCGTTACTAATATCCATGGTCTTTACTCTACATCTAACGAGTAAACTCATTAGTTAACACCTAGTTGCTTGGAACCATCCATTAATTGGTATAGGCAAGAACACGATCTAGTGTAGAATTAGGAGATACTAAATTTGACGATGCCAAAAATCCTAAGTTGGAGGCCACATGAGCTACGCTGAAACCAAAGAAGTAGAAGCAGGACTTAAGTTCAAATCTGCCAGTGGTCTGCTGGTTGAAACCACGGGAGTTTCCTTGAACATCGAATCTCATGACATAAACGTTCACGAGGTCGTGATACTTGAAGGAGTAGGGGAAGGAAACAAGTACCTGTATAACCTCGACTCCGCCGAACCCATATAGTAGAGGTTTACCCTGAACTAGGGAGGTCTAGGTGTTTAGCTCGTTATTCGGACGGAAAAATAAGCCGACCGGAGAAACCTCAACAATTGAAACTATTAAGGACGCTTCAGTAGGAGATGTCTTTACAATAAGTAACCTCTCAATTTCATATGAAGATGCCTATCTAGTCATCGAAGAAATCAACCAATACCAAAGCGTTGTTGGAAAATGGCACGAGGCTCTCGGGGTAGATACCGAAAACAGATTATGGGTATCATGGTCCCAAGATTCAGGAACCCTATATACCACAGCATGCCAAGACGAGAGACCAGTAGGGATTGAGTCAATCGGGCTTACAGATGAGGACATGATTCGCCTTGACGAAGAACATTCAATAGACAACTACGTCACCGTCGACGGTACCAATTACTATTATCGATTTAGTTCGGAGACCAATTTTTTCAAAGGTTGTAAGGGAACCGGTGAAGGCTTCTATTTGTGGGACCTGATATCGGAAGACGATACTCGAGTATTGACAATAGACAAATGGGAAGGTCTACCGTTCCAAGCGCGTTTCAGTGATGTGGTTTCTCCAGAAGACATCATCCTGTATAAACAATAAGCGGCCAAAGACTAGGAGGACCTAATGGTTGACGCACTAGTTGACACACTAGAATTTTTTCCACGCGGGCTAGTCTACGTGGGAGTAGGGATAATCGTCCTGTGGCTAGCCAAGCTAGCCCAGGAGGTATTAACCCCTTACCGAATTAATGACCAGTTAAGCCAGAAGAACAACACAGCTCTAGGACTCAGCATTACTGGCTATTTCCTTGGTGTAATCACAGTATTTATAGGTGTTCTCTACCAACCACTTACAGTCATCCGTTCAGACCAATGGCAACTCACGGGAGACTTCTGGCTCGATGTCGTAGAGGTGCTGCTTTACTCTGTTGCTGGGATACTGATTTTAAACGCTACCCGTATCATTGTTGACAAGCTAGTCCTATATAAATTCCAGACCCAAAAAGAAATCATCGAAGACCAGAACACCGGGTCAGGAGCAGTAGAATTCGCAGTATATCTTGCAGTTGGACTTGTAATAGCAGCTTCGATTGCCGGAACAGGAGCTGGGATAGAGGGAGTTTCAGATACCACTTTAGCCGATACAATTATCAGGTCCGTAGTGTTTTTCGTACTCGGAATAACAGTACTAATCTTATTCTCACTTTTTTACGAATTAACTACATCGTTTGACATCCATGACGAAATCGAACGTGACAATGCGGCCGTTGGGATCGCATTGGCAGGAAACCTAGTTGCTATAGGCCTTGTAATATTTAAAGCAGTATTCGGTGAATTCATTGATTGGACCCAAAGTCTAACAGCCTTCGCTACCTTCGCAATCGTTGGATTCGTTCTACTATACATCGTACGAATAGTAGTCGACTTTGTGCTCCTACCCGGAACACGAGTGGCGGATGAACTGGTGAAGTCCAGAAACAAGGGAATCGCCTTCATAGAAAGTGGCGTGGTGATCAGCGCGGCATTAATCCTATATTTCGCGATATAGAATACCGCTGATCTAATCAGTTGTTTTTTAAGGATCGAAGCGCCCCCCTAAATTTCATGGCGCCTTCTTTCATATCTAGGTGTTCTTCCATGTAGGTTAAGCCTGCTTCTATCACGCGATCGAGTATGTTCTCATCTAGTGGCTGATCTTCTACCGTCCAACCAAGAAGTCTGTCAAAGAATTCCTCGGAGCCATCTGCAGTAATCCAATCTTCAATCCATTCCTCAAAATTACTTAGTTCTACAACCTCAAATCCAGTAGAAACCGGGTCCAATCCTTCTTCTTCATACACATGGACTCTTAAATCATCTCCCCGTCCAGATCCTAGTTCAATAATCCCAGTTTCTTCTTCAAGTACCACATCAGCAAACACGTCATATTTACGTGCCAGGCTAATCCCGCGTATCTGTAGGTTCCTGAGCATCCCTAATCCGGATTCGGTCAGTCCAAATTCATCTACAACTATGCCTTCATCTCTTAGGCTCTTGTAAAGTAATTCGAGGCGTCCCTCTAATTGTTTTTCTATCAAGATTTTCATTTTTGGTTCTGTACTCAACACTAAACACACTTGCAAATCTAAATGGCGAACCAATTCAGCCTTAGATTTCCAGTAACCCTGTCCTATGGAGTAGGCTATAGGGCTGAAATATTGCTCGATAACGAGATCTAGTAGTATAGGTTCCTTGTCATAATCCCCGACTACTGATCGGCATAGGTCCCCAACAAGATTGTCTAGGGAAATTTGTGACCCATGATTCAAATAGAATTTTAAGAAGCTTCGTCCAGCTCTGGCATGTCCAAAAATTCCTGCAAGTTCTTCTCGTATTTCAGGTATATCAGGATTTATTAGAATATCTGAATTCAATGGGTTCCAAGATGACCCATCTCGAAACAGACAGTCGAGAAATTGACCTAGGCTTTGGCTAGGATCAATGAGACCAACGCCCACGTCAAAGGCATCTTCCAATGCCATATCACCTAGGGTAACTCTAAATCTTAGGTTGACTCTGTTGGTAAGTCTCCGGAATTCCCTTAGAGTTTCGCCTGGAAGATTTTTGTCGTATTTGGACACTACTCCAAAAAGCCTTGATGGCAGGTTAGAAAGATCCTATCGATCGATAGTTTATTCAAGCCCCAGTAGCTTAATAGCATTTAGGCCTAGTACTTTGCGCTTGGCATCATTGCTGATATCCGCGTTCACTATACGTCCAACCTGATTTCTAGCATCCATTAATGGCATGTCAGAACCAAATAGTACCCTGTCTTCTCCCGCACCATTTACTAAATCAGTGATCGTATTATGGTCACCAAATGAAGTACAGGTTTCGAGGTAAATATTGGCACTAGCCTGTGCAGCTTCTATCGCCTGTTTCTGACCAATGCGGGAATTGCCCGAGTGGGCAAGGACCCAGTTTATATTCGAGTAGCGGTGGGCAAGAGGAACAAATCTCCTGGGTTCCGTAAAATCATTGTCTCCAGATCCTGCAGATGAATGGCTCATAATCGTAATATTTCGGGAATCACACCATTCAAAAATTGGAAAATATCCTGGATCATCTATCGGTTTCTGGTAGTAATTCGGATAAACCTTAAGCGACTTCAGGCCCAGTACATCGAAGGCCCGCTCCAATTCCGGAATTGCCTCCTCCGGGTAATGAGGAGTAGCAAACGCTACCCCGACGAAACGGTCAGGATACGTCTCGACAAACCTGGCTACTCGATCATTGCCTCGAAAAGCATCTCCATGAAAAATACAGTTTAGATTCGTTCTGTCTACACCTGCCGCATCCAAAATGCTGACGTAGTTGTCAATTTCATCAGATACCGATATGTTGCCCCATCTTCCAGCGTGGGTGTGAAAATCAAATACTGGTGTCTCCATTATTAATCTCCTGTTTTTCCTAGCCGGCCCACGAAAAGCTGGCTAGATTTTCCGACTGTTGACACTCATCACACGCTTTCGAATCCTTTGTACTTACGCTATTTCGAGACCAGGCTTAAATTAACTTTCCAATCCCAGTAAACGATCTAGGTTGCCCGCGCAAATGGCCGCAAGTGTCGGCTCATTGAGGCTATTATGATGAAGATTATAAAGCTGATGCCCCATCGACGAATCAGGAAAACGGGAACCAAAGAGGACACGTTGCCCCCCAGCCGCTGACATCAGTCTAGATATCCCGTCGGCTATTACGAACCTCGATGTTTCTATGTAGGTATTCTCTATCTTACGAAGCATCGGAATAGCCCACGGGGCATGTATGTAATGGACTTCAGACAAGATCACATTAAGTGCGGGATGCGACTCGGCAGTATCGTGTAACTCAGACACATCCACCTGTTCCACTGGTATGGATAGCGGTATTCCTTCTGATTCCATCCACTCCAGCCAAGGGCCTACTATCCAGTCCCTGAATGGATATGAATGTTTAACCGGGGACATACGTACTGATCTTACGCCTAGCCTAGAGACTTCTTCAGCAAATTTGTCTAAATCTCCAGTCGCTGGGTTGGCTACAAATTGAGGAACCAGTCTATATTCACCGTCAATCATTTCCATTAAGATGGAATTACCTTCCACTATGTCAAAGTCGTCCGCATGAGGCGAGTAGACAAGGGCACGTTCTACTCCTGTTTTATCCATTGCATCTATGAGTCCCTCAGTACTGTCAATTACTACACGTCTATCGTGCCTCCGCCCCAATGCAATATTGGCATCAAAAACCGGCACACTTGGCTGAAAATCCAGATCTATGTTCCCCATCGTAAATATCCCCAAAATCCAAAATTAGCGTCGAGTGTAGCAGTGCTGGGCCATCGGTTCAAACTATCCGATCGTTATAGAGAGTTCAGCACATAGTTATTTATTGAATATTTGGTTCTATTCTCAATTCCTTGATCGTTGACCATATTGATCGACCATCGGTATCATTTCGTAGATAACTTTCGAGGCTAAGGAGCATCGATGAGTAACGCAAATGTCCAGTTGATGGGCCACCTAATGCGCAGGGCTGGGTTCGGTGCCGGCCTATCCGAACTAGAGGCTCGTGCCTCTATCGGCTACGACCCAACAGTAGACGAATTGATATCAACAGACAGTCAAAAGGGCATCGATAACGCCATGTTATATCGATATCACCCTGATCAGCAGGGGGGCCTAGGTTTGTCAGGAGCAGCTTCCTACTGGCTATTCAGAATGGTTAATACGGATGGTCCGCTTCAAGAAAAAACAGCCCTTTTCTGGCACTCAGTTTTCGCCACGGGATACCCGAAAGTTACCCAGGGCAAGATACTTATGAATCAACTCGAGATGTTTCGAAAGTTCGGAATGGGTAGTTTCAGAGACTTGTTAGTGGCTCTTTCACGAGACCCGGCGATGATCATGTGGCTAGACAATGAAGACAACCATTTGGGAGCGATAAATGAGAACTACGGTCGAGAACTCCTAGAGCTTTTTGCAATGGGTGTGGGCAATTACACAGAGAAAGACGTCAAGGAAACAGCGCGAGCTTTTACAGGATGGACGGTAGCCAATACTGAATACATGACCATGAGGGCAGAAAGAGACTCGCTTTGGCCTTACGGAAGGTTGGCATACTGGTTCGAATACAGGCCAGAAGATCACGATGCTAGTGAGAAAGAATTCCTGGGTCACGTTGGGTCATTCAACGGGGAAGACATTATAGACATAATTTGCCGCCAGCCCGCTACTGCTCGGTTTATAGCGAGGCATCTTTACCACTTTTTTGTAACGGACGAACCTCCGGTACCACAATGGCCATACGAAAAACCGATTGACTCTCAAGCAATAGAAGAATTGATGGAAGCTTATTTTGAGAACGATTACAACATCGGAGAAATGCTCCGTGTACTATTTAAATCACGTTTTTTTAAATCTGAGAACACTTGGTACCGCAAGATAAAGGGGCCTGCAGAACTGGTTGCTGGGGTACTCAGATTAACGGGCGAATGTCGTGTCCCAGGCTTAGAAACAAATGCCAATACCGGATCGATGGGATTCATGGGCCAAACACTTATTAACCCACCCAGTGTTGAAGGGTGGCACCAAGGTATCGAATGGATAGATACGGGAACAGCTATCGAGCGAATCAACTACGCATCTGAGCACCTGGGAAACGCTTCAAATACAGGTGTTAAAGACATTATCTCCAATATATCTACCGCCAGTGGAACCACCAACGATCCTAATCTCCTGATCCAGCACTGCCTGGATGAATTGGGTGCTATCAAAATATCTGATGAATCCCACTCGGCACTTGTGAATTTCGTTAAAAACGGCGAGATCGACGTTGATGCTGAAAAAGGGATTGGCGAACTGGTTGAGATGGTGGCCGCAACACCTGATTTCCAGCGGGAATAAAAGCTAAATCCATGACTGTAAACCCCTCCACGCTCGGTCTTCAATACTCCTTTACCTTAGGTGTTGCCGCCATGGAAGGCCGTGGCTTCTACTACCCTATAGATATCGGCTTCGGCGAAAACAAGCGCTTATATGTATTAGGGCGTTCCCATGAAGGGGATACTAGGGGTATTCAAGTATGTATGATGGATCTAGACAGCACGTTCTATGGCACATTCGGATCGGTAGGGGAAACCGAAGGACAGTTCATATGGCCTACTTCGATATTAGTTGATGATAACGGCTTAATATATATCAGCGACGAGTATCTCAATCGTATAAGCGTGTTCGACGCTGCCGGTCAGTTCATCAGGAAATGGGGCCTCCCAGGATCGAGATCTGGAGAGCTTGATGGACCTTCAGGAATGGCATTTGACTCAAACCAAGATATATTGATTGCCGATCACCGTAACAACAGAATCCAAAAGTTTACTAAAGAAGGGGGTTACTTATACTCATTTGGCTCCCAGGGAAATGGTTTTGGAGAACTAGAATTGCCATGGGGAATAACCGTGGGACCTTCCGGTGATATTTATGTTGCAAACTGGGGGAATAACCGAGTCGAAAGATTCTCACACGATGGGTATTTTAAAGCCCTCTATGGCGAGCATGGGCATAAAGAAGGGCAATTCCACCGCCCTTCAAGCGTCGCAGTAGATGAAAACGGGTACATCTATGTAGCTGATTGGGGCAACGAGAGAGTACAGTTACTAGATCCTACGGGAAATTTCGTTGCATCAAGTAGGGGTGAAGCAACCCTATCCCCTTGGGCACACGATTTTCTTGAGTCCAATATTGAAGAAAGGGATGCCCGGGCTATTTCTAACTTAGAACCGGATCTTGCTTTCCTGGAAGGCGACCGGAACGAGGAGTCCTATCATACTGAGAAACTATTCTGGTCCCCTGTCTCAGTAAAGCTAGATCACAAAGGCAGCTTGTACGTTACAGACCGTAATCGTCACCGAATACAAGTTTTCCAACGATTCTTGGGTTCAACTTAAAATCCAATCAATCTTGATCATCTGGTCAATAACATTGGTCGTGTGGCCTGAAAGTTTAATTTCAGGTAATTTCCCAACGATTATAGTCAATTCCAGGCGCCTCACTCTTCATACCTTTCGGCTTGTTGCCTCCATGGAAGTCTCCCTTGTGACTATTCTTATCCTTGAAATAAGGCTTAATGTCATCTGGCAAGGTCTCAACTTCATCATTGGGCCACTGTTCAACGTCATGGATCGGCCCCCCCCAAGCAGGACGATAGGCAATTGCTAGCATCTCGCGGGCATATTCGCCATTATTTGGAAAATTCCCGTGAAAAACCCGGTGATTGATTAACACTGCAGATCCCGCCTTTACCGGTACCATGACCTCATCCGGATGGCTTTCATATCTGAGATAGGGATTCCCATCCGCATGCATACTGAGGTGGGATCGAGGGACCACGCGAAAAGGTGACACTTCTAGCGTAAGATCCTCAAGATAGTTGAGAACCCTGACAAGAACCGGCACACTCCCTTCGTATCCAAAAATTTCTGAGCCCCACGGCTGTCCATCAGTGTGTAGAGAGATGCCGGGATGACCAGGTTCCGAACGGGCATATGCGTAACTCATTACAACAAGATCGTCACCAAAAAGTCGCTCCAAAAATGAGATAGTTGGTGGATTAGCTATCAATCTAGTGATGTTTCCACCTCTGAAGGCAAGACTACCAATCCCTCCACGTTGCTTTTCAGAATAATCCGTGCCTCTTGTTTCTATGTCAGAAACCTCTTCACGTAGTTGTGTGATCTTTTCATCTGTGAGTACGTTAGGGAGTACAAGGTATCCCTCCACTTCTAACATCTTGACTTGTTCTCCAAAGGTCAGCTTCGTCCAGTCCCTGTCATCAACCCTCGGTTTATGTGTTATAGATTGTGCCATGTCGCTCCCCATATCTTATTGAGTATTTTCGGTGTTCAAAGGTAACCGTAACACTCGATTCTATGATCAATTCACTCCTACTATACAACTATCCCAAAACAACCTAAACCAATGTGCACATTGCGCGTATTTGTATCAATATTCCCTATGGACAATGCTTTAGAATGAAACTCCTAGCTTACGCATACGCTCATGTATCGCCTCACGTGCCTCTATGAATGGCTTACTAAGGTATTCAATATGGTTATCATCTCCATGGCGATGGGTAACACGATCTGGTGGCATTTGTCCGGCGGTTTCCCGGATATAAGCCAAGTCGCCCTCAATGATGTTCAGCATATGTAAGGCAACATCCTTATCAAACATCCACCAATCTCCACCACAAGCCACGTAAGTAGGCCCCGAATGCGAGTATATTCCTCGCTTCAAATCATCATAATCCGGATCACCGAAGTACGTTGGACTCCCTGCCCGAATCGCTAGCCATGAGTGTGCGTCTACCTGTATAGATTCCTTCATTTCCAACCGGCGTGCTCCATCAGCAGATTTTACCGATGCAACGACTTCCCCGTTCTTGATAAGGTCAAGTCGCTGAATCGGTACAACGCTCTCTGCCCAAGCATCTACCTCAACTGTCCCCGGGCTATCTATATCAACTGTGTCGCCAATTTCCTGTCCGTTTACAGAAAGGTGCAGGATAGGTCCAGCAGTCATGAATGTTCGGCCACGCCGTACGTTGGAACACCAATTATCAAAAGTGAACTCCTCACCTTCTTGCATCTTGACATATGTCCTATAAAAACCAAGAGGTGTTGCGTTATCCATCTTATCCGTCCCGCCAACAAGGGGTATTTGGTAACCGCAATTTAGAAGTCTGTAATATTCCTGGTGTGTATATTCTCGCTGGTGCCCCTTGAATTCGAGTGCATCCAAACGTCCTGTCGCAACCAGTACAACAACCTCTCTGCTGAAACCCCAAAAATGGGCAGATACAACCGTGCCGCCCTGAGCATGGCATTCATCAGCCCAATAACTAAGGGTTGTATCCATAGTGCCACCTAAACCACCCTCTCCCTGTCCGTCTGAGGTAAACGGCATGATCGGGTCTTTAATTCCCCACAACAACAAGTGACTCATCATATTTTGCCGATTTTCTTGGCAAACAGATACAATATGTTTGCCATCGCGAGTAGAAAATGGGTGGCCGGTAAATTCATCTACCCCGGAAAAGAGACTTCCCAACTGAGTCTGTTCAACATGGGCTATATTCACACCCTCACTTCTGGCATCAGTTAGTGCACCTATTGCAGAAATGAAGTGCATATGAGGATCCCCGGAATACCAACCCTGATTATTCATGTCAGTCCAGCGCTTTAGTTTTATGACCAATTCTTGTTGGCCAGGTTCAACATACATCCGTTTTCTCAGTGGGTTGTATTCGAAGCCAGCAGCAATATCTACGATGATTTCTCCACGTGGAAGCCATCCCTCACAACGGCCATCTATATAAGCGTATGTGATCTGGCCTAGCCTTATATCGCCCCCGAGGTCAAAGTTGAACGTATCCAAATTCGAATTGACATGGTTTGGGTGTCCATAAGGCTGGTAAGGTACTCCCTCGGGGTTCCGGATATGAACCCGACATGGAACAGGCTCTCCGGTATCCTCGTCCTCTACGGTAATTTTGACCCAGTTTTTCCCCCGATCAAGTAATTCCAGCCTGACACCATCATCTTCAGAGTAGCCGTTTGCTTCCACATCTCCCCAGCAAACGTTACCTACGACCTGGCCAGCCTGTTTGACTGTTATAGTCGCAGACGGTATAGCATTAATTTCAACGTAAGATGGGCTTGCATTATCGTTCTGGCTCTCGCCCCACCCAGCATAAGGCGCTGCTATGAAATCATCAGCGTTCTGGCGAGGCAATGCGTATGGATATTTTGCCCTACCTCGATCAACTTCTACTTCTAGATCAAATGGCTGGTCGGCATCTTTTTCTCGTTTCAAGATGACTTTAGTCGGCCGCATCCCATCACGAGCAAAAGGTTGCTCATCCAGGTGACCTAGAGTAATTCCAGCAATTAACATTTTTGGGCCATGGGGAATAATCTCTATAGAATCTATGCTTGTATCTGGATATGGATTTACCCATGACCACAGCCAATACCGCTCGATGGGATCGCCACGTGTCTCAAGCTGCCTCCATCCAGCTTTGCCCCACTCTCCCTCGTATCTAGCCATAGGCTTTTCATACTGGTCAGTCACGGATAGATACTGGGAATGTCCCCCAGGTATGGCAGCGACCCCGGGAGCAGTCCCAACTTCGAATCTCTCCCGTATCGGGACGTGCTCTTTTTTACCATCAGAAAAGTGGAAAACATATTCGGCAACCTCCTTACCCCACCGCGCATCTTCTACTATCGTGCTTTCCAGAAGAACATGGGCAAATATCACTCGCCGTGCGTTAAAGCCAATTGGAATGGTGTTCCCACCCCATTGCCCACCGGTTCCTACGAATAAATTGCCACCCGAACCGTCCGGTGAACCCACCACAAAAGGCAGCCCTCTCATCGACTGTGGGCCGGCATGAACCGGGACGCCTAGATCAATTGCTTCCGACATCGGGTCGGAAGTAGGAACAGCATACTTAGATGTTGCCGAACCCATTAGATGAACAGGTCCTGCATTTTCAGGGGTAGGTACAGCCTTTATCCCGACATTCACCACGGATGATAAATCAATAGGTTGATAATCAGTCATCTATTTCCTCCCACTGGGGTTAGCGGGATTCAACATGAAGCGATGTCTGGTGTCAAGAAGTTTATTGAAAGATATAGGGCTTCACTAGCCTAAACTCAATTTCTAACACCGGCATGACTCTCATAAACGATTTGAACTAGAGTATTAAATGAGAAGAGCAATTTTTTCTCCAACACGAGGTCACAGTTGAAGATCTAAGCCTAAACTCAATTAATGCACCGGGGAACAGAGATGAATAACTCCCAATTGACCTGATCATTAGAACATAATCACAAAAAATCCTTATAAGTCCTTTCGTTTGTCAATTTCGCTGCTATAATGCCGGCCAACCCGGTAAGGAGATCACAATGCCCAATAGTTCAATTGCGGTAATCGCTGACTTCGAGTCCCCTAGAGATGGTATCGGTGATCTCCCGGCCTTTGCTACTAAATACATTACTGAGATATTGGGACACGCGGGAGTTCCATTCGATCTGCTGGATCCAGATGCTATTCCCAGCGATATTGATGGGTACACGGTAGCGTTAATCCCACGCAACTCGAAATTCACATTAGATCAAAACATGGCCCTGGTGAAATTCGTTGATGATGGCGGTACTGTGATTGGAACAGCGGGAACCTGTGAACTTGATGGGCTTTTCGGAGTGGAGACCCTGGGTCCAATAACCGAGGGATATATAAAGCCCCCAAAATCATCTAACCCGATCACTGCTGCTATAACAAGGGAAGTCCATGTATTCGGCGGCAGTAGGGTACGTGCTGACTATGGCAACTCCCTTTCGTTTTTAGAAGTCGACGACGGTTCAGTGTTTGACGGGGTAATTGAAAACCGTCATGGTAGAGGAAGGGCGATACTATTTGCCTTTGACTTGGTCACAACGATAGCCCACCTTCAAATGGGCCATCCACTGGTTCCGGTACCACCACGCGAAGCCATTAATGCGTCTGCCGGAACTGTCCTGGACAAAGACCGCGACCGAGACAGGATCGAGATAAAGGATCACGACGACCTCTACTACCCAACAACTAATAGAGGACCGGATGGTTTAGTCGAATACAATCAAGAACTATACCTCCATCCTATGGCTGATGACATCAAGGGAATGCTACTTAGGGCCATTTTCCACGCCCACACCAAGGCTCAGAAAGAACTCCCGGTACTCTGGTACTGGCCACGCGGCAAGCAGTCTATAGCACATATGTCACATGATAGTGATGGACAAAGGGTGTCACAGGCATGGAGCCTGTACCATATTCTTGATGAACTCGGGATACAGACTACGTGGTGCACAATGCCAGTAGATGGTTGGACACGGGAATTCTTCGATACCTTAAAGAATTACGGCCATGAAATCGCCCTCCACTACGCATTCGGCCGATCTCCTTCTAGGACTGACCACCGTTGGAGCCAAACAGACTTCAATTGGCAAGTCGATTGGCTTTGTTACATGGCACAGGTACCACGCATAATATCCAACAAAAACCACGGTCTTGGAATGAAAGGACGTTTAGAGTTCTATCAATGGTGTGAAGCCAAGGGAATCCAGGTCGACCAGAGCCATGGGGATTTCGGGTTCACGTTTGGTACTTCACATCCATTTTTCCCGATGGACGATGGTAAGCCTCAAGGTTCGTACATAGATGTCCTGGCACTCCCATTCCTCACACAAGACGCTGCGGTCACAGGCCCGATCGCCTTTATCAACCCTTTGGCCGACAAATGCCACGAGGCATACGGAGTTGCCCATTACCTTTATCACCCTTCCCATAGTGAAGACCCTGGTAATGAACGTGCTATCCGAGAAACAGTAGCCTATACCCGTAGTCTGGATATGGAGTGGTGGAAGTCCGACGACATAGGTGCCTGGGAACGGGCTAGGCGTGACTTAACATTGACCAAGACATCCCAGAACTCGACCTACGAGATCAAATCTGGCAAGCCACTAAAAGACGCCACTGTACTTTTCCTCGAAACAAATGGGGCTACTAATGGACAGGTAGTTGTTGATGATGATCCGCTCGATACGATAACGGTCGAGCGCTACGGACACAAGTTCAAACAGGTTATCTCGAATCTTGATGGAGATCACGAGGTTCTCTCATCAAAGGAAACCAACTGATGAAACATTCCGTAATACTAAAGACTGATGGATATTACACAGCATTCCCGGTACTAGACCATTTACCGGATGGTCGTTTGTCAATCGCGATTCCCAGGGCACCTTTTAGAGATCATCATGCAGTGCAAGAATGGATTGTGCTGGTTTCTACTGATAACGGCGATACATGGAATCAAAGTGATGATCCAACCGTACCTGCCAATTGGCCAGGCAACAGCCCTAGGGAAAAATATGACCGGTTCTGCAAGATAACGGAAAATGGCACCTACATCTGCACGGGGACCATGGGATGGGAAGTCCGACCCGCTGGAAAAATAGACCAGGATGTAGCCAAAGATTTCACCGTCCTCGACCATCCCCACGATCCAGATTCAAAATTGATCCACCAGTCCAAGGTATTTATCAAACGTTCACACGATGAAGGGAATACATGGGAAACCCGTCAATGGAAAGTGCCCCTGTTTAGAACCCTCATCGGGTTTCCAAGGGCCGATGTCCTAGACGATGGAACAATTTTGGTCCCTTTGGGGGGCCGACCTGTCGTTGACGAGGATTTACTGGAGTCCGACTCAGAAGAGTTCGGTCAGACCTTCGCCTGGCGTTCTACTGATGATGGGGATTCCTTCACATTAATCCCGCTACCTATGGGTTTAGACCACGACGAAACCGCATTTCTCGGGCTAGGTAACGGGAAAGTAATATCGTTGGGGCGAACTACGAATTTCTTCATCCAGCGATGGTCAGATGATTCAGGATTAACTTGGAGCCAGCCGGTCAATACAAACATATATTGCCCAGCGTCACCTCCCAACCTGGTTAAACTCCGTGACGGCAGGGTCTTATGCACTTACGGGCACAGGCTAGAGCCGATGGGTATACGTGCCGTAATTAGCCACGACGATGGTGAAACCTGGGACGTAGACAATACGATAATCCTGCGCGATGATGGCGGCTACGCAACTCAACTTGATCCTGCTGGAGGACGAGCAAGATCTGATAACGGTTATCCAATGTCGACTCAACTACCCGACGGCAGCATTTTTACTGTCTATTACATCACTCTATCCGACCGAATAACCCATGTGGCTTCTACTCACTGGGAAGTTTGAAAAGGTAGACCACTATTAATAGAAACTCATCAAATACAGTTACGCCTACCAAATATTCCTACTCGTCCATATCGAGTTTTGAACTAAGCACCCCAGAGACATGTATATCCATCAAGTTTTCTAGACAGCTCAGTAAATGAAAGGAAAGACAAAATGAAACATTCTGAAATATTCAGGGAACAAGGAGTATACGGCGCATTCCCAATACTCAATCATCTACCGGACGGCAGGCTAACCATAGGATTCAGCTTATCTCCGTTTCATGATCACTGGGCTCTTGGGGAATGGACAGTCTTAGTATCAACGGATGAAGGGGATAGCTGGACAAAGACCGACGATCCGACTATTCCGGCAACATGGCCAGCCTCGAATCCTAGAGAACAAAGCGACCGGTTCGCAGGTGTAATGGCAGACGGCACCTACGTATGTGCTGGGGCCGTGGGTATAGAGGGATGGGACGA
>CAZSLO010000010.1:0-29777 GCA_964608025.1 uncultured Dehalococcoidia bacterium
CAGCCACTCCCAGGTAGCAAAATCTGCCAGTCGTTCCAAGTCTGATGGCAATAGATATTCATCACGTACCATTTGATTGCTAACAATAAGAACCTTCGGCATGGATTCTGTCATCGCGGTTTTCCTTAATGCCTGTGATTGTCCAGGTAACCTTGTGTTTATATTGAAGCAAGTACCTGAAGCCAGGCTAACCTCTTAAGCCACGAAGAGTACCGGCTGGATTGTTACTATTCAAGGTGAGGCTACGGTAATTACAGTACTTATATGTATGCAAGAATTAAACCTTCGGGAAAATCAGTATCTCCCATTGTGTATATCAAGATCTTTTCTGCTATAAAATTCTGTGACCTTGGAGCGATGTGGATCAATAATACGCACCCTGTCATAATGTAATGCGTTGGGCAACTGTGCCCAGTGGAACTATATTCCTAGTAGCAGAAAAAGAATAATACAAATTGGAGGACCAAATCTTTGTCAAATTACACCTGCTCCGACTGTGGATATGAAGTGGCGAACATAGCATGTGGTAAGTGTGGTTCTGAACTGGAATACAAGCTGATTACTAAAGACGATGGCAGTACCGTAGGAGTTTCTGAGTGCCCAGATGGGTGTGGTCGCATCAAATCTCCGATGTGCTGTGGAGCCGATATGGCAGCACCCAGCTAGCCGGGATGGGTCTATATTTGATCTAGGTTTATTCGAGTGCTAATAATTATCTCGATTACCAGGTTCGGATAGAACAGTAGATAGACCCAGGTTCTCCAAAAATCGTACAACCCCAAATACACTTCTGGGTCCGTAGTTGCTCTTGGCCTGGTGAATATCCCTCTATCCCAGGTTCCGAAAGGACAGGTGGCATGTAATTGATCGAATACATAGCCAGGAGGCTAGTCCTAGGAATATTCACGGTCTGGGCAATATCTGTTCTTGCATTCATAGTAATCCAATTACCTGAAGGGGATTCGGTCGACCTGACACTAACTCGGTTGTCAGATACCTCCGACGAATTCCACAACCCAGAGCTTGCCAACGAACTGCGTAAATACTTTGGACTAGACGCTCCTCTACACGTACGATACAGCAGGTGGGCATGGAACCTTTTGCAAGGGGATCTTGGTCTATCCATTCCTGCCTATAGAGGTTGGAGAATACAGGTCCCAGTTAAGAAGGTGATCGGAGATCGCCTCTGGCTCACAGTTGCACTTACTGGGTTCACAATGATCGTTACCTGGACTTTAGCTATCCCTATAGGAATTTACTCTGCTACGCGGCATCATTCAATTGGAGACTACGCATTCACGTTCGTGGGCTTCGCAGGACTGGCAGTACCCGACTTCCTGCTCGGACTTGTCCTCATGTACGTGGCTTTTGCATATTTTGACCAAAGCGTAGGTGGACTTTTTTCAGCAGACTACGCGGATGCACACTGGGGATGGCCGAAGATATATGACTTAATCAAGCACCTTTGGGTACCAGCGATTGTATTGGGAACTTCGGGGACCGCAAGCCTAATCAGGATCATGCGTAACAATCTATTGGATGAGTTGGGCAAACCTTACGTGATCTCGGCCCAAGCCAGGGGGTGTCATCCCTTAAAAGTAGTTTTCAAATACCCAGTACGTATTGCCATCAATCCTCTTGTTAGTACGATAGGATACCTACTTCCATCCCTAGTGAGTGGAAGTGTCATTGTATCGGTGGTACTCAGTCTTCCAACATTGGGACCAATACTGCTGGACGGGATACTTAGCCAAGATAGTCACCTGACTGGGTTCATTATCCTGATGCTGGGCGTTCTCACAGTCACTGGCACCCTGATTTCAGACATTTTATTGGCGGTTGTAGATCCCCGTATTAAGCTCTCGGAAAAATAATAAGGTCTGATCCAACCTCAAACCTAGAACACTATACCTATTCGAGTTCTGACAACCTATTAGCCCCGTCTAGCGCAGGACAAATTTCACTGATTGAAATTACCTCACCATTATCGAAAGAGTTATTTGCTGCAAAACCTATAACTGCCGATGCAGCTCCTTGCTGGTGTCCCGCGTCTCTTTTAAGTACATCAGGTTCGGCTGAAACATCGAATATTTGCCGTTGAAGAAGCCTATCACCACCACCATGTCCCCCTTTTGCCAGTGGAATATCGACCTCGTATTGTTCCCCAAACATAGGGTAAACGACCAGACGAGGCGACCAACTCGACTCCATGCCGGTTTTTTTGCTATCAGCCGCAACTATATTCGAAGAATGGTTTTCTTCGTACTCGATTCGTCCTTTTGTACCATTGAAAGCAACTCGAAACCCTTCACGTGGCAAAAATGCATTGAGCGAGTAGTTCAAGACAACCCCCGTCCTGTACTTAACAACAAGGCTCATCGAATCCTCTATCGTTATACCATCGCTAAAAACATTCCTGTCCCGCAGATAACCATCATATTTCTCATTATCCATATATAGTTCTTTCATCCGTGCATCTATTGAAATATCAATCGCAAATGGATCGGAAGAAGTTTCCTGGCCCGAATAACGGTCATATACGACGGTTTCGCCTCTTGCTTCAGCATTCTGGCGCCCGTAGAAAGCCAGGCGCCCTACTCCATATACACTGTCTGGAATGGCATCTATCCACCAGTTGACTAGATCGAAATGATGGGTCGCCTTGTGAACTATAAGTCCACCTGAATTCTGTTTTTCACGATGCCAGCGGCGGAAATAGTCAGCACCATGACTGGTATTTAACCAGTATTCCATATCTACATGAACAAGGTCACCTATAGTCCCTTCAGAAAGAACCTCTCGCACTCTCGTGGTACCTGGTGACCACCGATAATTGAAAGCTACACGTAACCTGCGACCCGTGCGTCGTACTGTGTCCATGATAGCGTTACACTTGGTTGCATCAGTAGTAATTGGTTTTTCAGTAATGACATCGCACCCTAATTCCATCGCCCTGATGATGTACTCATGATGAACGGCGTCAACAGTAGTGACAATTACTACGTCTGGCTTGGTTTCTTTGACCATTCGGTCGAATTCTTCGGTGGGGTAAGTATTTACTTCCCCGTATCCCATTTCTTCAATAAGCGTTCGTTTATGCAAATTTAGTCGACCAGGATTGGGATCGACCAATGCCACCAGTTCACCATGTTGTTGGTAGATCGTTGCCAATGGGTCTATAAACATACGCGCACGTGATCCGGCACCAACCAATGCATACTTTATCTTCTGAATTTCACCCATATCCTATCCTCGTATCCAGTATATTTGTTCAAGTAGTTTAATCATAACTGTAGTATTTTGGCCTTAACAAATCCCAAGAGCTATCTATGGCAGGATCTCAAAAAATACCTTCCTGGTGAAACACCTCTGCGAGGATACCTATACCTTCTCTTATCTCATCGGCAGAATTATGGCTATACGTAAGGCGTAGATAATTAGCTCCACTACGATCAGCTTTAAACACAGGGCCCGGATTGTATTTAACGTCGGCCTCAACCGCTTTATCCAAGGCAGCCCATGTATCACTTCCTTCTGGAAGACGAACCCATAACATCATGCCTCCCGCAGGACGATTCCACGCGCAAGAATCAGGGAAATTTTCGGCCAGGGCTTCAAGCATTGCATCCCTCTTGATTTTCAAGGAATTCCTAACACTGTCAAGATGATCATCCAAATACTTGTTCAAGTATTCGTGTACGCCTATCGCAGCCAAGTGGCTTGGAGAATTTCCACGATCAAAACGAGCCAGTCTATCGAGAACAGGAGCGGGTGCAATGCCGTACCCGAGACGCAAACCACATCCTATTAACTTGGTATATGCCGAAACGTACATTACTGCTTCGTTGTCATCTAGGTCCATCATCGTAGGCGGAAGAGTTGGTCCATCTATTCGAAAGTCTGCATAGGAATCGTTCTCAAGTATCGGCACCTGGAATCTCTGGGATATCTCAACAACCTGCTTTCTTCGCTCGAGGGATAACGTCATTCCCATCGGGTTTTGGTAGATCGGGATTGTGTATATCAACTTGGGTTGTTTGTCTTTAGCACGTAGCTCCCCGATAACACTTTCTAGTGCATCGGTCCGCATGCCTTGTTCATCAGACGGTACATGTATCACATTTGCACGTCGCTGGAGCAACATCTTGATCGTCCCTAGATAACAAAATTCCTCTACCAGTACGAGGTCGCCTGGATCTACAAGAACATCTATAAAGCTCTGTATTGCACCTCCCGCACCGGAGGTAAGGAAAACCGACTCAACATCTACATCAAGACCACGATTTTCTTTGAGATTACGGCAGATCAATTCGCGCATTCTGGTATGACCCTGGGGCGGTGGATATGGGGCCAGGTCAAATGCTTCGTTAAGGAGTCCAGACCCTATAGTTTCTACGAGTTTTTGAGGTGAAAGCGCGTTGGGATCGGCATATGTTACGGAGAATACGTATTTCGTATCCGCCTTGAGTCCAACCGGCATCTCTACTTCTGCAGATACATTTGAGGAGAACAGGGATTCGTAGTGCATATGTCCTTTCCTTTTTTGCCCATCGGGAATTCTCGTCCTTATATACCTGTAAATCAACCGGCTATCCTAGTTTTTATATAGAATCTAGGATAGCCTTGGTAAAATTCCCCTGTTGTTGCCTTATACTTAAATGCTAGCCAATTCTGAGTTCAAATATTGCGTTTAAATCGTACGGGAACCAAGATCAATGCGGCTAAAAATGCAGTAACCGCCGCATACCAAAAGGCGCTCATAATGCCAATCTTTGTCACGAGATACCCGGCTACTACAGGTGACACAAGTAAGAAAGGTTGGCCAAAGAGTCCCATCACACCCATAGTACTGGCCTGAACTCCCTTTGGAGCAACATCCATAATCGCTGTCTGGGTTATATTGAGTATCGGGTAAAAAAACATCCCGAGGGCCCCGACTACCAATCCCAGCCACACGCCATCCGATAACACCACGATGGCCACATACAATACCCCCATAGCCAAGAAACTTGGGACCAGTATCGCCTTGCGACCAATGCGATCTGACAACACACCCATAACAGGCTGCGAGACGATACCCATGACGTACAATAATGCCAGGTAGACTCCAAGTACAAACGCAGAATAATCAAGCGTTTCCTTTATATATATTGGGAAAAACGCCAGGATGCTTAATCGGCCCATAGTAATTAAGGTATTTGAGACCATTACTGCGAGAGTCTGGCGGTAAGCAAACATCGCCCTCATCCCAGATAGGTAAATGCTGAGAGTAGTTCTCTCAGTGTGAACACTCCTCATCATTCCCAAGCTACTCCATAGTAGAACTGCAATCAGCAAAGCTGGGACAAGATGGAGTTCCAAGGTCAATTTCCAGTCAACCACAACTATAATGGCACCTACAATGACCGGACCAATAGCATCACCGATGCTTGCTCCTACCCCGTGTATTGATAGGGCCATTCCCCGGCGATCAGGAAACTGCACTGATAACGCTCCCATAGCTGCAGGATGCCACAGCGCCGATCCGATCCCTACCATACCGGATCCTACAAGTACCCAGGTATAGGTTGGTGATGCTCCAATCACGAAAAATGCCAACCCAAAACTAACGATTGCGCCGGATACAATAACCGCACCTTTACCCCGAAAAGAATCTGCCAATACTCCAGTGATTATTATTAATCCCCCGCCGACCCCCATTTGAACAGTTACTATAGTTCCAACCTGGACATCCGATAGATGCAGGTCTGCTTTTATGAATGGAAGGGATAATGACAGAAGATTTGTGTACCAATGCACCACAAGGTGGCCGAGAGTCAGGGCACCAAGAAAAGCTAGTTCAGGGCGTCCGACATCATCAACCCAATCCCGGAAATTTTTAATACTTTTTGGCACAAGTATCGCCTAGATTTACACCACTGAGACAAGTGATACGATTTTGAGCACAAGAACAGGGATTGCATAATACTGCTAGCATCACCTTCTAGTTTTTACGGTCAATGGCTAGAAATGTAGAGCGCAGCGTTATACACCTGGTAAAAATATACACGGCTTTTTCAGAGTTGGTTCCTGCTGGACTGAAATAAAAGCTATTCAGAACGCAATTCAATCAACAAGTTAGCCATCTCAATAGCCGCGAGTCCAGCACTATATCCAGCATTACCCTGGCTATCACTCGTTAAAGTATCCATCGGATCGGGCTTGCGTTGTGACAGGGGCTTATCGACAAATTCTCCATCCGGACCACCCGACCGGGCAACAGCCTGATCAATAGTGTTAGTAGTTAGTATTCCAAATAATACTGGTACACCCGTTTGCATACCTGCCTGGTTAATCCCCCGGGCTGCTTCTCCAGCCACGTAGTCATAGTGATCGGTCTCTCCTTTAATTACAGAACCGAGGCAAATCACGGCATTGTAGCCACCAGATCCAGCCATATTTTTCGCAACAATCGGTACTTCAAAGGAACCGGGGACATAAACTACAGAAATATCTTCTCGGGTTACACAATTAGCATGAAGCGCCGAAAGTGCGCCTTCAAGAAGTCTCTTTGTGATGAACTCATTGAACCGTGCAACTACTATACCTATCTTGAGTCCATGTCCCTGTAGGCCACCCTGAATCTCAGGCATTACTTTCCTTCAAAATCTGGCTGTATATCGTCGAGCAGGTGTCCCATCCGTTCACGCTTTGTCTCAAGATACCGGCTGTTTTCATTATTGGCTTCTGTGACAATAGGCACCCTCTCAACTATCTCAAGGGATCCATACCCATCAAGACCAGCAAGCTTCCTAGGGTTATTAGTCAATATCCGCATCTTGTGGACTCCGAGATCCTCAAGTATCTGGACACCGATTCCATAGTGGCGTATATCAGGTGCAAAACCCAGGCTTACATTCGCATCAACAGTATCGAGACCATCATCTTGCAAGTGGTAAGCTCTTAACTTGTTGTGTATACCAAGTCCTCGACCTTCCTGCCGCATATACACAAACACTCCCTTTCCTTCTTCAGCGATCGCGCGTTGAGCGAGCTCCACCTGTTCTCCACAATCACAACGAACGCTACCAAACATGTCACTTGTTAGACATTCGCTATGTACCCGGACTAAAGTAGGTTCTTCAGGCTTTATATCACCCATAACAAATGCAATATGTTCATCTTTGTCTACAAGGCTCCGATACGAAACTGCCTCCCATATACCATGGACAGTTGGGATACGAGCTTCAGCTACCCGTTCTACTAACTTTTCATGACTACGGCGGTAGGCTATTATCGCGGCTATAGAAATAATGCCAATGTCTTTTGTCGATGACAACTCCTCGAGCTGTTCCATTTTCGCCTTCGATCCATCTTCGGCCAAGATCTCACACAAAACACCAGCAGGATAGAGCCCTGCCATCTTTGCCAAATCTACTGCTGCCTCCGTGTGACCGGCTCTTACCAATACACCCCCATCTGCGTACCGCAGAGGAAAAACGTGACCTGGTCTCGCAAGATCCTCCGGCTTTGTTTCCGGGTCTATCAAGGCCTGGACCGTGGCTGCGCGATCGTGAACCGAAATTCCCGTGGTAGTTCCATCCAGCACATCCACTGATACGGTGAAAGCGGTGGTTAAACGGGAGGTGTTGTCCTGCACCATCATCGGAAGCTGAAGCTCCCTAAGTCGTGGAGTTATCATAGGCACACATACCAACCCACGACCATGTGACACCATCACGTTTATCGCCTCGGGAGTGGCCTTCTCAGCGGCTATGACTAGGTCTCCCTCGTTCTCACGATCCTCGTCATCAACGATGATGAGGTGTCGGCCAGCATTGAAATCCTTGATAGCTTGTTCGATCGTTATATGAGGCATTATCTGTCTGTTTTTGTCCCCACCGCGATTAGCTTATCTACATACTTGGCTAGAATATCAGCCTCCAAGTTCACAATATGTCCGACTTTCCAAGAACCAATAATTGTATGATTCTTCGTAAATGGAATGATGGTGACCGAGAAGCTTTCTTCACCACAGTCTACAATCGTAAGGCTAACCCCGTCCACAGCCATGAAGCCTTTCTCCACTACGTAGCGCATTGTAGAAGTATCCGCCCCTATGGTCGTCATTAGGGCTTCACCATCGGTATTTATAGATTCGATCCAACCGATACCGTCAACATGACCCTGAACGACATGTCCATCGAATCGACCAGAAGCCGGAATAGCACGCTCTAGGTTCACTCTACTGCCAACTTCAAGAGATCCAAGATTAGTGCGACGCAATGTTTCGGGAACAACATCTACAATAAACGAATTATCCCCTAGTCCTGTTACAGTAAGACAAGTCCCGTTCACACACATGCTGTGGCTTACAGCTAACCCTCGGAGCACTACGTCAGCCTTTATTGTAAGGCCCCCAGATTTGGAATCCATTACAGTACCGATTTCTTCGACAATTCCAGTGAACATTGCTTTACCCGTTTACTTGGTACTCTTCCATTAGTCTACTAATACGAGCCAAGCTAGTCGAGGGAAAAGACATATTGATCCAGGCGCTATTATCAAAAATAACCCGACCTCCGGGTAACTGAACCGAGTAAAACTGGCTAGCAATATCCTGTAATTGCTATATCCCTTCCATATCGATTCCAGCGTATTCTTTCCAATCTAAGCGAATCTTGGATCAAGTCAAAGCCAGTCCCTCCAACAGGTGTCGGCGCATGACTTCCACCAATTATCACGGGGGATACAAAAGCTATCACTTTATCGATTAGACCCAAATCAAACATTGAGCCAAGTACTGTAGATCCACCTTCAACGCAAATGGATGTGATACCTCGATCAAGACTTAGGTGTTTCAGCAACGCAACAAGGTCAACCAACCCGCCTTCACCTGGAAGAGAAATCGAATCTGCACCGACTTCCTCAAGAGACCGAACGATGCGCTTGTTTATCTTATTCGATACTACGAGAGTGTTTCCCGGTTCCAAAATCATCTGGGAACTAAGCGGAATTCTTCCCTTACTGTCTAAAACAATGCGAAGTGGCTGATGATCAAGAGCGGTCCCTTTTTTATCACGTGCTGTGAGTTTAGGATCGTCAGACAAAACGGTGTTTATACCAACCATGATAGCATCGGACGCTGCCCTGATACGGTGTACTTCCCACCTAGCCTTATCGCCCGATATCCACTTGGAATCACCATCCCGTGTTGCTATCTTTCCATCTAGACTCATTGCGAATTTTGCGGTCACGAACGGCATCCCAGTAGTCACATACTTTACATAGGATTCCAAAAGTTTCCGGGATTCTGCCTCGCACTCACCCATCCTTATAGATATCCCTTTTTCTGAAAATCTATTCATTCCACCGCCGGTAACTGCTGGATTTGGATCGAGCATGGCTGCATGAACCTCGGTAATTCCCGCATCAATTATCGCCTCGGTACAGGGAGGTGTACGTCCATGGTGATTACAAGGCTCCAGAGATGTATAAAGAATAGAGCCGCGAGCGGCCTTTCCAGCCTCCTTAAGTGCGACGATTTCTGCGTGGTCTTTACCCGGTACCTGGGTATATCCCTTCCCTATCACTATCCCATCTTTCACGATTACCACGCCTACTGGTGGATTGGGGCTAACCTTGCCTACAGCTCTTCTGGCAAGCTTCAGGGCATGTGACATGAAACCCATGCTAGGCCTTCTACTGGGCGTCCGTAAAATCCCTGTGAATTCGGCTAGCGGTTGGGATTTTCTGGCCTTGGTATTTACTCCCCAAAGCGGGAGATCCATATAGGTTTTCCGCGGCCGTGGTCAATCTCAAATAAGAAATCTGCCCGATTTTCATACCAACATAAAGTGTCACCGGTAAGTTGGAAACATTGCTTAACTCTAGGGTCAGGTGTCCTTTCCATCCAGGATCGACATATCCAGCAGTGGAATGGATTAGCAGTCCAATACGGCCCAACGAACTTTTGCCTTCCAATCTCGCAACAAGATCTTCTGGCAATTCAATATGTTCAACGGTACTACCGAGTACAAATTCACCGGGATGGAGCATAAATGGTGTGTCACCTTTTATTTCAACCATCTCCGTGAGACCTTCCTGGGCCTCCCGGATGTCAATGTAGGGGGCACGTGAGTTCCGGAAAACCAGTAAGCTACTATCAAGATGAACATCTACACTAGCCGGTTGAATACATCCATCACCCAGTGGCGATACTACGATCCTGCCCTTGGCAATCTCTTCCTTGATACTACGGTCACTAAGTACCATCTAATCTCCTATCTGGGTTGCTAAATCAAATTCTAGCAGCGGCCTTAGAGTGAGCGCAATGCGTATTCCTCTGACAGACCAGATCAATACTTGTATTGTTGATGCATCTTATTCAATCGAGAATGCGGCCTCAACAATCAAATTCAGATCCAATTCACCACCGCTTATCGAGGTTGAGACAGATTCAGCCGCTGCTCTCATACGTAAACCTTGATCTCCGAAATCACGTACAGAAGGAGTACCGGAACCTCCTTCGGTAATAAACACCAGGGGTCCAACACTCACACCGGTAAGACTTGCAAAATGTTCAGCCTTAGAAATAGCATCCTTAACTGCATCTTCACGAAGCTGGTTCGTAAAACGACTAGGATCTTCGATAGTAAAGTCAACACCGTTGATTCGAGTTGTGTCACCACCAGCATCAACGAGGGCATCAATTATATTCCCTACACCATCAATATCTCTTATCTTGATCTTGGCGGTATTATTCACGGTATATCCAACTAGGACCTGTTTTCTTGTACGAGTTCCACCCACGTTGACTTCCGTATAATCATATCTTGGCCAAATATTAAACGACACAGTCTGAATATCCCTATCTTCGAGTCCCTGAGACTTTGCCGTCTGTACAATCTTATCCATTGATGAGGCAGCCTGGGCTCGTGCCTTGCCGACCGTTTTAGCCATGGCTTCAACACCAACATTTAGAAGAACTAGATCAGGTTCCAGGCTTATTGATCCTTTTCCAGTAACCCAAATCCCATAACCAGTACCCGCCGACTGTAATAGGGTCCCTGCCGAAGAAGCGGATCTTGGCGGAACAGCCACGGCTGCAGCGGAACCTGAGGGCTTGAATCCATCTCCTGTGACCGTGGTTTGGGATATAGACTTAGAAACGGAAAGGCCTTTTACCGGCCGATCTTGTTGTACCGGTGTTGTGGCTGGGATTTCAGCTGATGTAGACGCTTCTCCATTGCTACAACCGACTATTGAAATAAATATTCCTGTGACTGCGACAGGAACTAATATGTAGCTGAGTCTGCTACTCATATTTGGTTTCCTCCAGACCGTGATCCGGTCCCATGATTTCTTATTCCGAAAATTGTCGGTATCGTGGCCTCAGTAAGTTTGCTTTACGATAAGTCCATATTGAAAGGGGATAATTTCGCCTTTTTCACTAGCATTTTATCTAAACCCAAATCCGATAACACCAGACCAAGTGGAATCAACAGGTCTTTTATCAATATCTGCTAGAGACTAAAGCAAATCTAAGCCAGTTACAGTTGGAGCATGAATCTTGAGAGACTCCTCCATCATCTGCTGCACCATTTCATGGCTGGGAACACACTCAGGACATTCCGCGTTGTGGCCTTCGTTATAGCGTACTGTCAATTTTCCGGCAGATAGGCCTATAAATTCTAGATCACCTCCTTCAGCGCCGACTATAGCGCCGAAAAGATCTATAACCGTTTGAACTCCTTTGTCAATTTCAATAGTTGCCAACAATACCTCCAAGGGCGATATGCACTTATTATTGCAGACTAAAACGCAGACCACAGACTGTCAATATTGACCCTTGCATTAGAGGCATCATAAACTCGTTATACGTCTAGAAGTCAATCTTAGACCGCTTAAGACCATGGACACCACCCAGAAGAAAATACCTTTTGACCGCTGATCACTGGGACGTACGCGCAAAATCTTTAAATATTTCGGGGTCTCGTAGAAAATGACCAGTTCAAATCCAGGGCAGGGCCTTAGCCTCCCAGAAGCAGCTAGGGCCGCTGGCGTTAATTTCGCTCAAGAAGTTGAGCCTGAAGATAAATTCATCAACGTTGATGGCATTCGGCTCCACTATCTTGATTGGGGTCCATCTGAATTGACTCCAATCCTTATGCTACACGGTATGGCCCAATCCGCCCACACATGGGACTTTGCCGGGTTAGCCCTCAGTGATCGTTACCGGGTAATCTCCCTGGACCAAAGGGGACATGGAGATAGTGATTGGGCCCCGGATGGAAACTATTCACTCGACGCACATCTTGGAGATATAGCTGGGTTTATTGACAATCTGAACTTGCGCAATCTTGTAATAGTGGGACTTTCGATGGGAGGTAGAAACGCATATTCTTATGCAGCCTTATATCCAGAACGTATACACGGTCTAGTAATAGTGGATATTGCACCAGAATCGGCTCGATCCGGCCCGAGCGCGATCCGGGAGTTCATCGAACAAGTAGACGAACTTGACACTTTCGAAGAGTTCGTAGACCGTGTTAAAGCCTATAACCCACGACGATCAGACACCCAGATCAGAGGTAGCCTGTCACACAATCTTAAGCGACTCCCAAACGGCAGATGGACATGGAAATACGACAAGGTACTTCGATCTCCTACACGAACCCAACCACAACAAGATCTGGTAGCACGGCAGTGGGAATATATTGGGAAAATAGAGTGTCCTACCCTACTTGTACGGGGAGAATTCAGCAAGGTACTGTCACCGGAGATAGCGGAAACTACGTTGAGTAAGCTTAAAAACGGTAACCTTGCAGTCGTTCCTAAAGCGGGCCATTTGGTACCTGGTGACAATCCACCAGGATTTCACCAGGTACTCGAGGATTTTCTGGAAGAATACTGTTAGCCAATCCTCCTACAAGCAGGATCCTGGCTCTTTTGCTTATGGGGTTATAATCATCTCTATCCGCCAGTGCCAAGATCTGACGTTCCGCCCTCGTAACACCACTTACCGTCAACGCCCATATATCATCCCGGCGTCGTGCTAGATTGTGGACATTCGCCTCCAGATCCGAAATTGTACGTATCAACTCACTGTCCAGTTATTTATACATCCATTACCCCTGATCATCTAATTATTTTGCTTATACTAGGGCCATCCGGATGAATAGGACTCGGCCAGTTGGCGTCACAACTCCATAATTCACCTTCCCAGATAGTGAATCCATGTGGAGCAGGATCGCTGTCATTGTAAACAATTCGATCGATCTCTTTGCCGGTATTAAGTTCATATTTGATAATGAACTTGTCGCTGGTATGAGCGCACCAAATACCATTATTTTCAACAGCCAGACCATGAAGACGTTCATGATCCACTTGGAATTTCCTTATGACACTACCATTTGCAGAATCTATTAAGATCAGCGCCTTAGGATTAAAAGCCGTAATCCAAATAAGTCCATCGATCCATTCCACTCCATGTATCCCTCCCCCATCAGGAGTAGGAAACCGAGAAATCTCTTCCCCTGTTTCATAATCACACTGAATTACTCCAGAAAAGCCACTATCAGTTGGTCTCGGGTATCGTGATTGGGAAGCACCATTCGAACCAATCCAAAATGAGTCCCCTCCTACAGTCAACCCAGAGGAATTTTCAGCTGTAGTAGTTAATGTTTTAACGAGGTTAAGTTCCCTATCCAGCAAATAGAGATCGTCAGTAGCTTGATCACAAACCCAGAGTCCATCTTTTGTACCCTGTAGACCATTCGGCATCGTTGCTGGTGGTGTCACGGTCGTTTCGAGTTTCACATCTCACCTCCAAATTACTATGGTGTCCAATCCTAAGTACACTATGCTAGATGACTACGGCCTAGGATAGAATACGGAAAATAGACCAATTTGAATATAGGACTGTACGTGAGTAACGATCTCCCTCAAGTAACCAAAATTTACCAGAATCACCACTTAGATAGTACACATTGGGATAGTTATATCCCTCGCGACGACGACATCATAGTAGTTACACCATATAAATCGGGAACTACATGGATGCAAACGATAGTAAAAAACTTGATTTTCGGTGAACAGGAATCCGAAGCACCCTCTCTCAGCCAGGTTTTTCCTTGGCTGGATAGACGCCTGTCTCCAATTGAATCCCTGATCGCTAGTCTGGAAGCACAAGAGCACCGTCGGTCTATCAAGTCTCACTTACCCCTAGACGGTATTCCATATTTTCCACAAACCAAATATATCGTGGTTAGCCGTGATGCCCGAGATGTTTTCATGTCGCTATGGAACCATTACGGTAATTACACTGATCTTTTTTACCAGATGCTCAATGAAACCCCAGGACGGGTAGGTTCACCGATACCACGGTGTCCAAACAAGGCCCACCAGTTATGGCATATGTGGATCACTTCCGGATGGTTTGACTGGGAAAGTGAAGGTTATCCATTCTGGTCAAATATGCGACATGTCCAGACATGGTGGAATTATCACCATCTTCCAAATATCCTTTTCGTTCACTTCAACGATCTCTTGAATCACTTACCTGGTGAGATCCTCAGAGTAGCACGGTTCCTAGACATCAATTTAGATGATGATTTCCTAGAGTCTATCGTGCAATCAGTGTCATTTATTTCCATGAAGCAAAGAGCAGAACGGACTTGGCCAAACATGGAGACCGTTATGAGCGGTGGAGCACAGACCTTCTTCAATAAGGGAACCAATGGAAGATGGAAAGAAGTACTGACTAAACACGACCTGGAACTTTATCAAAATGCAGTCACTCGTGAACTATCTAATGAATGTGCCGTCTGGCTAGAAAAAGGCAGGGTTGCTACCAAACTGGTCTAAACAGACATTCCCAAAACAACCGGACATAGTTCCGAGACTCTGTTACTAAACATTCCCGCACCATTTTTGGATCAAGCATTACCCAGGCACTGCTCCAATAGATCTATAGCTGCAGTTGCGAAAATCCACATATTCTCTTCCCTATCAACAGAACCAGTCTCTAGAGTTATCGTACGTTCCACCGGGCCTGCCACACCGATACATGCATGACCTGCATCATCACCATATCGGTTTCCACTCGGACCACTAGCACCTGTCTCGCTAAGACCCCAGGTAGTACAGAGAGATTTCCGGATTGAACGAGCATTGAGTAATGCATATTCTTCCGTACTAGCCCGCATACCAGTCATGATGTCGTCTGACACCCTAAGAAGTGCACGCTGTGCCATCCTCGTGTAAATAACTGATCCTCCTAAAAAATAGGCTGACGCACCAGGTACAACCAACAAGGATGCAGAAATCAATCCACCTGCCGAAGACTCAGCTACCGACAAGGTCTCTCCCCGATCTTTTAAAAGTGCTCCGACAGACCCCGATATAGAACTTAAATTATTCATCGTCCTCCAAAACCATAAGGATCATAATGGCAAAGGTATTTACATTCTCAGAATCTCACGTGATTTATTTTATCTGCAATGCGCTGACAACATGACTGTGGTGTTTACCTATGGCAAATTCATGATGAAAAACTCCTTGAATTTTACCGGACTTATCTATCAAATATGTGACCCTCTTGGTAGGTAAAAGCCAGCGTTTAACATCATAAAGACCACTGATAACGCCATCTGGATCTGATACTAAAAGATAAGGAATTTCTAAAGCTTTCGCGAACCGCTGATGGCTCTCCAAAGAGTCCGGACTAACTCCCACCACAATAGCATCCTCTTTCTCAATCAGATCAATATTGTCCCGAAATCCACAAGCCTCGCGAACACATCCAAAAGTAAAGTCCCTTGGGTAGAAATAGAGAACTATAGCCTTTGAACCCAACAGGCTTGTAAGTTCTAGTTCCTCGCCTCTATGGGTAATTGCCGTAAAGCAGGGAGCGGTATCGCCGATCTTTAGCATGGTTCTAACAAACTCTGCATATTAAATGCCCCACTGCGATGTCATAGAATATTGTTGCAATGGTTCTATGCATGATATCCGGAAATTCGTCACAATCTTATACATTTATTCAATTAAAACCAGTTTGAATATATCCTATATGTTTACGTTTTCCGTTTGATTTGTTTCAAGGTTTCTTCGTATCGCCTTGTCATTTCTGGACCTTGTAGCGCAAGGTATTCCCTTTCAAGTTCCCTAGCCACCAAGGAAGATGGTTTTGCAGGAACATCTATTGTGGTAGTCGTAGATTGGTCATTTCCCCACGCGTAAGACTTGATTTCTCCCTTGCTAATAATGAGATTCATACCAACGTTGGCCTCAACTATTGGAACTCCATTCTCACGAGCTCTGGCTAGTACCGTCAAATTCTGGTCACGAGACTTCGAGCCATATGAAGGAATCAGTATGAACTGTGCCCCGTCAAGCACAAGGGTACGAACAATCATTGGATTCCATCTGTCGTTACATATAACGAACCCAGCCCGCCCATACGGCGTATCGAAGGCACGTAATTTATCTCCAACCCTATTAAAGTTACAAGATAGGTCGGTGCCTTCAGCTAGCTGAACTTTATGGTATTTTCCTAAAATATCTCCCTTAGAATCTATGAATATCGCAGCGTTGAAAACATCCTTGTCCACTCGTTCAGCGAAACCAAAACAGAGGCATGTATCTAATTCAGCAGCTAGTCTTCGAAATCTCAGAATGTAAGGTCCATCGATTGGCTCGGCAATCTCAAGTAATTCTTCGACTGTTCGACGTCCCTCCAACACATCCATTACTACATAACCTTCAAGTACTCCCTCAGTAGTAAGAATAATGTCCGGATTTTCTTCAGAAGCACGTCTGAAAAAACTCTCCATCTTGTCAGCGTTATAATCTTTATCCCATTTTCGAGGTTTGATTGAAATGGCCGTGGTTATTACAGGATCGAACATTTATGCTCCTTCTAACCTTTTCTAATGCCTAGTTCATTGACAGATGTCATGTATTCTTTGACGTGAGTCTTACTCAAAATGCCTACCAGTTTTCCTTCTTCTATGACAAGGAGTTGGTGAATTTCGTTATCGGTCAATAAAGTCAGTGCTTCTGATAAATCTTGTTCCGGACCCACAGTTATTAAAGGCATAGTAGTCATCTCAGATCGTACAATCCGGCTGGGCCAGAGATCTTGAGAGAGTCGTTTGACGTCAGCAAGAGACAGGATCCCAACAACCATCTCTCCATCACAGACTGGCAAAGCACGAATACCAAATTGTAAAAGCTGGTCAAAAACTGCCTCTTGTATAGTTGCAGCAGGATCAATTGTGGGAGGGTCTGCATCCATAACATCTTTGACTTTTACCCCAACTATACTGGCGTCAAAAGAAGCCTCAGATCGGTTGCGCCCAGCTGCCCCTTGTAGAAACCAACCCAAAAACACCAACCAAATCCCACCTATAAAATTGCCTCCAATGGCCTGTATTGCTCCAAGTACTACCATACCAATCCCTACTATTTGTCCTCCAACAGTAGATATGCGGGTAGCTTTTTGGTGATTACCGGTAAAGGCCCATATCGCCGATCTGAGTACTCTACCACCATCTAGAGGGAATGCCGGGATCAGATTGAATGCACCAAGAAGAGCATTCATAATCGACATATAGAAAACAATAGCGTTAACCTGCGAGTCTCCTTCTCCCAAAAGCAGATTGAGTAACCAAAAAAAGGCCGCCAACAAGAAACTAGTCCCCGGTCCAACAATTGATATAACAAATTCGTCAGATGCCTTTTGAGCATCTGTTTTTAAATTACTAACACCTCCTAGAATAAAGAGAGTGATTCCAGATACCGGCAATCCCCGAGCCTTGGCAACTATAGAATGAGCCAATTCATGAACGAGAACTGATGCGAATAGCAGTATTACCGCAATGATCCCGGTTACCCAGTAGGCGATATTAGTCCATCCAGGATATCGGTCAGGTAGGAAACCTGTAGCCAAGCTCCATGAAACCAGCACGAATACCAAGAACCAGGAGTAGTGTATATCTACTTCAACGCCAGCGATTTTGCCTAGGCGAATTTGTACCTTCATGTCAAATTGTTAATTAAATAGTGACTATAGAACCAACCAGATTACCAACTGTGTATGTAACAGCTGCCGCCGCACTACCCGCAACCAACATTCGTAATGAACCTCGCAACGGACTCCTTCCAGATAGGGATGATAGCAAACCACCAATTATTACTAGTGCGCTCGCACTGAAAATTGCACTTAACATGAAGGACATCTCGCCCAAATTAGACAGGTATGGAAGAATCGGGACAATCGCTCCAACGACAAACGCTGTAAACGAACTCGCTGCCGCACCCCATGGAGACCCAAGCTCGGATGGATCTAGGCCAAGCTCTTCCCGAGCCATCGTATCAAGAGCGACTGCGGGGTCTGACATGACCCTGTCAGCAATCGTAGTTGCCTCAGTTTCAGACAGCCCTTTCGCCCGGTATATCAAAACCAGTTCCTTTCTTTCCTCTTCGGGCCATTCTCGTAATTCAATTTCCTCTTTTATCAATTCGTTCTCAAATATATCCCGCTGAGATCTCATCGACACATACTCGCCCGCAGCCATAGAAAATGCCCCAGCGAGTAACCCCGCCACGCCTGCGAGTAGAATGATTTCAGTATTATTCGTACCGCCTGCAACACCCATAACAAGGCTGAAATTAGACAAGAGTCCATCGTTTACTCCGAGGACAGCAGCCCTTAGATTACCGCTAGCTCCTAGTACTTTAGAACCTGCATAATCCATACCTTCTGAGGCTGATAATCCACGAAGTATCCTGGAATGTTTCCGTTCTTCCGGTACTAGATCCCTGGCCTCTGGATCAGCCATGTAGGCTTCTGTTTCTTTGGATTCCAATCTCAACATTATAGGGAGAACACGTCGTGTGCCGAACAGTCGAGCACCTAGATGCAAGAGTCGTCCTTGTACACCTAGGGGAGCAGGACTAAGTCCTGAAGGATCTATGCCAAGCTTGCTGGCCCACCGCCTAGCATGCCGCATTTCTGCCTCTACCAATTCTTCAAATATACTGGCCCTTTCCGGGTCATTTTCAAGATTGGCCAGGGCAGAATACATTGCAGCGGCTTCTAACTCAGTTTGAAGATATTCCTCGTATCGTTTTGAATTGTCCATTTGTCGGATCAACCCGGCCCCAGAAACAATAGATGCTTCCTAGTAATAGGAGAAAGACAGGCTAGATTCGGAACGTCTTTATCACCCTTTAGCCTGTCTGTCCGCTTCATTATATCAAGGGCCCAACAAGTTCCAATATAATCTGATCCCCAGTCTTCAATAATATGAAAACGGTAATGGTATAGCCATGCATTTACAATTTAATCAAAAATACCTATACGTTGTCGCACACCCTTGAGAATATCGACATTTTCTTTATCCGGACCCTTTGATTCGCTAGTGAAGCCAGGTACCTCTAATAAAAACGGTACTTCACGGAAAGCCGGGTGTCCCATGATAATCTCGAAGCCAGATTCACCCAAACTTCCTTCCCCAATGTTTTCGTGACGATCCACCCCGGAACCCAAAGGGGTCTTTGAATCGTTTGCGTGCACTACTATAAGACGATCTAGCCCAATTTCTTTCTCGAATTCATCCATCGCTAGATCTATTCCTGATGACTCAACCAAATTATATCCAGCGGCAATACTATGTTGCGTATCCAGGCACACGCCTACCCTATGGCTTCCAAGAGCGGCGATAATTTTCCCAATCTCGGAAAATGACGATCCAATATGAGAACCCATCCCAGCACTGTTTTCTATGATCAACATCGTGTCCGCTGGCGACCGGTCTAGGACCAGCGTTAGGGCTTCTATCGTTTGTCCAAATACGGCGTCGAATCCTGCGCCCTTGTGAGAACCACCATGGAAAACAACACCAGTCGCACCTAGTTGAAATGCGGCATCAAGATTTTGTACCAGAGAGTCAATTGACTTTCCAAGCAAATCTTTATCACCACCCACATTGACTAGGTAGCTACCGTGTATAAAGGCCGGGGAAATGCCTGTAATCTCCGACTTTTCTCGAAATGATATTATCTCATTTTCACTGGGTACTCTAAATCTCCAGGTCCTAGGAGATGATGCAAAAAACTGGACCGCCTCCGCACCTATTTCTTGTGCCTTATCGATACCTTTATCCATACCCCCAGCGACCGAAACATGTGCTCCAATTTTCATGTTGCCCCCTGATTCATACACTGTATCACCTATCGTTTATCAGCTTGACACGTATCCCCATCAAGATACAATCACCTTGCATCGAACTATATCTACGCTATTTACTTGATCTGTGCTGATTTGGAGGATCCAGTGACATGGAATTTTGAGCTGGTTGATGGCCCTTACGGTGGTACTACAGAAGGGCCCGCTTGGAACGGCAGCAATCTGCTTTTTACATATATTCCAGGTAGCAAAATCATGGAATTCAGTCCACGTACAGGAAAATCAACGATTTTCCGTTCTGAAACCAACCACGCAAATGGGCTAATGTTTGACCCTGACGGAATTTTATATGCATGTGAGGGTGGGGCAAGGCGGATGGTACGTTATGAGAACGACGGATCTACCACCGTCCTAGCTGACAACTTCGAAAGTGGACGGCTAAACATTCCTAACGACGTCGCCATCGATCTACAAGGTAGAATCTGGTTCACCGACCCATACTACGAAGGTGCCGGTGGCAAGTGGAGTGAAGATAGGGCCAACAAAGAACTATTGCACGATTCGGTATATAGACTCGACCAAAGCAACAACGGACAGTGGTCGATCACACGCGTTACTTTCGATACAACAAGGCCAAATGGCCTCTTGTTCTCACTCGACCACAACGTTCTCTATATAGCTGAAAGTGGAAGGCTAGCTGACGAACACCGACAGCTACGTGGATACCCAGTGAACCGCGATGGTTCTCTTGGTGAGTATACTTTGCTACACGAATTTGGTGACCATCGTGGGATAGACGGTATGGTACTTGATGTGGAAGGAAATATAGTTGCTACTGCCGGATTCACACAAAGTGGACCTGGTCCAATGATCTACGTTTTTGCACCTGATGGTAGAATCCTAGAAACTCATCCTATGCCCGAAGACAGGCCCACAAATTGTACTTTCGGAGGAGAAGACCTAACGACTCTTTATGTCACTACAGGTGAGGGATATCTTTTCAGAGCCCAAACCGAACGCCAAGGCCGTCTTCACTACCCCAAGGTTTAAAAAGGTTAATTGACCTAGGATTTCTAGAGCACTGATACCTACAAATTTGATACGCATACTGTTATTTTCTAAGTAAATTACTTGAGAGGAGAACCATGACAGGAGATATTAGAGTTGGATTCATAGGAGCTGGTGCGAATACTACCCTTAGGCACCTTCCCGGACTACAAGCGATAGATGGGGTTACAACTGTTAGCGTAGCAAACAGGACCCGAGAATCAGGCCAACGAATCGCTGACGAGTGGGGGATCCAGTCCGTATACGATAGTTGGGAAGAGCTGGTCCAGGCAACCGACACTAACGCTATTTGCATTGGAACGTGGCCTTACATGCACGAGACCCTTGTCCTCGCAGCTCTTGAAAACGACAAGCATGTTCTGTGTGAAGCCCGGATGGCCATGAACTCGGTAGAAGCCAGGGAAATGCTGGCAGCCTCGAGAGCGAAGCCTAAACTAATTACGCAGATTGTACCAGGGCCACTTCTGCTAAAAGTAGAGAATACGATTAAAAATTTGATAGCTGACTGCTATCTAGGAGACATTCTTTCTATAGAATTCGCAGTAGGGGGGGATTTCCCCGACCCGCATACCCCTCTCCATTGGCGTGAGAACCGTGACCTCAGTGGTAATAACATGATGAGATTAGGAATCTTGTACGAGGAAATTATGCGTTACGTGGGACCCGCAAAGAGTGTGAAGGCAGTCACCAAAACACACGTGAAGTCACGTTCATATGATGACAAATCGAAGCACTACATTACGGTCCCAGACTATGTACAAATCATCAGCGAGATGGAATCGGGTCCAGTAATGCATGTACGGATGAGTTCGATGTTAGGCCTTGCTGGTTCAGACACGCTATCCATGTTCGGGACCGACGGCACGATAAAAGTCGACATGGATAGCATGAAGCTATTTGGAGGACGCAAAGGACAATCCGAATTAACAGAAATAAAAATAGAACCTGAACTCGAAGGCCACTGGCGTGTAGAAGAGGAATTCATCAACGCCATTAGGGGCAATGAGACTGTGACTCATACGAACTTCGAAGACGGGGTCAAGTACATGGAGTTCACTGACGCAGTACATATCAGTGCGAGCACAGGCGACACCGTATATCTTCCCTTTCAGTAATGCGTTAAATAAATGCTGGCAAAAAAGATACTCTTCTTTTGAAAATACCTGGTATCCGTGTTTTCAACAAAATACCCTGTTCCGAACAGATACGACTTTAGACTTAAAGGTAAATAGGAGAAGATATGGTACTTACGCCTCAGCAACTCGGTTTTTTCGACACGTTTGGGTACCTTAAGTTTCCAGGTCTATTTTCAAAAGAGATCCACACCATCACATCCGCATTTGAACAAGTATGGGAACAACATGGAGGAGGACACCACGGCAAAGAGCACGATCGAAAACAGCGATCTGCCCTTGTACCATTCATAGATCGAGACGAGTACCTGTGTACCCTACTAGATGACCCTCGTATAGAAAAAACTATCGCTTCTATCCTAGGAGATGATTTTAACTTCCATGGGAGCGATGGGAATTTCTATGTCGGGGATACCCGGTGGCATTCGGATGGATATGATAAGCATCCACAATACACCTCAATAAAAATCGCTTTCTATCTTGATCCAGTTACTCGAAATACAGGATGTCTACGAGTCATACCTGGTAGTCATAAACTTCACGATGGTTTTTCTGAAGCACTACAAAAAGTGACTTACTCCAGTGAAACCACGATCAAGGAAAGCTGGGGTATACCTGGAGAAGAAGTACCTTCAGTGGCCCTAGAGAGTACTCCGGGTGACGTAGTTATGTTCAACCATCGTATAAAGCATAGTTCATGGGGTGGCAACGATCGGCGGCGCATGTTCACAATGAATTTTCAAGAGCGGTTCGCCAAAGAGCACATAGAAGAACTCCGGGAAGATATCGCAGCTGGTGCCAGATTTTGGAACGATGAACCTTATGGCAAAATTATGGTGAAAACCGCGACCAAAGCTCGAATGGTCCACCTGGAACAACACCTAGCTAATTCTGATCATCTACCTAGCCTAGCGAAAAAGGCTCGACGGGAAATGTCAGAGCCAAGTCGTAGCTAAGGCCACAACAGTTCCCCTTTATCATAGGATTCAGTCAAAAAACTGTTATTGAACGACGATTTATAATCAAAGGTTTGAGGCAAGGCTTTAAACTTGATAAGCATCTCGTAAAGCTTAGACCATTGATCCTGGGTCATCCAGCCAAATCCATTTTCTTCCGTAGATAAATTTATCGCATCTTCAAGCTCTGTCCCCAGCATAAATTCCTGATGTTCTCTTTGCTGGTTAGGTGCATATTTTAAAACGACATCTACAGCTTCATCTGGATTTTCCCTAATATCCTCCATCGCTTTCATAGTGGCCTTGAGGAAACGCTTTACCATCTCGGGTTTTCCATCTATTACGTCCTCACTAGTTACGTAGGTCAATCCAAGGTTGGGAACTCCATAGTCTTCCGGTTCCCATGTATTTATAGAAAAACCAAGCCGTCTAATGGTATCCGGTTCATTGGAATTAAATACTGCCAAAATATCTACTTTCCCTTCCGTTAGTACCCTAGGGTCAAAACCTACGCTAACCTCCTTGATCTGCGAACGATCCACCTTATTTGCCTCAAGAATTGCAAGGTAGTCTGGAGGAACAGAGATCTTGTATCCGAAAGTTTTCCCTTCCCAGTCTTTCGGGGTATTTATACCCGAATCTTGAAGTGATACGTAAGCCTGTTGGCTCTGTTGTCCAAACAAAGCAATCGCTACTATTGGCAAACCTGGATCAGATCGGCGTTTCAATACAGACGTAGCTGCAGCGGTAGTAAAGTCGACATCACCAGAAAGTAGCAACTTGAGATGTTCACCACTACTGGCATGTTTGATATCTACCTCTAACCCTTGATCCTCAAAATATCCCTTGTCCTCAGCAACATAAGCCGCAACAAATGGCAAGTTTGCTTGAGCCTTAAAACCCGCCATAAAAACTACCTTGTCGGGTTCATTTTTGCAGGATAGCCCAGAAGAAATAATCAATACCAGAGAAACTACTACTACTATCCTCGAAACCAGGATATTTCCCGGATAAAATACTTTAAGAAACGATGTAAGCATCATGCCAAAAAAGTACCTTCTTTTCTAAATATGATAGGGCGACTGTCAAAGACACTCCAATTACTGCCAATGTGATTACAGCAGAAAACAGTGTCGGCATATCAATATTATTATGAGCCACAATTATCACGCTACCCAACCCTCGGTCACCTGTAAACCATTCTCCAACCACCGCACCTATTACAGACAAAGGCAAAGCGATCCTAAACGCAGCAAATATATACGGCAGCGCTGATGGAAATCGTAGTTTCATGAGTATCTCTTGATCCGACGCATCCAATGCTATTAGATAATCAAGTGCTCCCGGATTTACCGACTTAAGTCCGATCAAGGTGTTAACCATGACAGGGAAGAACGTAATTAGTGCAGCGATTAATATCTTGGGAACTGCTCCAAAGCCGAACCATATGACAAAAAGTGGTGCGACAGCAACTATGGGTGTGACCTTGATTAGCAGGGCGATGGGAAAAAGAGTTCTCTCTGCGACACCCGAATGAGCCATTAAGATCCCCAACACCAACGCTATAGATGACCCAAGAATGAATCCTCCAGCCGCTTCTATAACTGTTATCCCGGCATGTATGCCAAAAAAGCCTATATCACTGACCAAACGATCCAACACAGCACTAGGTGTAGGGAAAAGATATATTGGAACATCTTTAATTCTCACCCATGCCTCCCAGAACACAGTTAAGATCAAAATTACAATTCCTGGGGGGACTAAGTATAAAATTATCGTTCGGAAGACAGAGTTATCCTTGTTCGAGACAGCTTCGGGTATAGTCTCCAATTTGTTAGAAGACGTTTTATCTTCCATCAGACGAGCCAATAGTGGCAGCCTCCAGTAACAGTTGTCTCACCCGTGCGGAATATAGATGAAATTCCGACGAGTCCTCTAGGGCCTTTTCTCTAGGCCGCGGGAGATCTATAACAACTTCATCTACGACTTTACCCGGCTGGCTAGACAACACGATCACCGAGTCAGACATTATGACCGCCTCAGGTACACTATGGGTTACCATTACAACCGTGCTCTGCGAATCCTCCCATAAAGCCAACAGATGATGCCGCATATCTGTCCTAGTTATTTCATCAAGTGCACCTAGTGGTTCGTCCATCAAAAGTAATTCTGGTTCCATAACTAGGGAGCGCCCGAAAGCCACTCTCTGTGACATTCCACCAGAAAGTTGATGCGGATAGAAGTCACCGAATTGAGACATCCCAATAGCAGCTAGAATGGCTTGAGACTTCTCCGAATTTATGGAACCTCCTGCGATTTCCAATGGTAATTCGATGTTTCTTAACACAGTTCTCCATGGCAACAATGATGGATCCTGGAACACATAGCCCACTGCCCGCCTCTTTATGGCATCCTCAGGAGGCTTATCAGCTATCGTGATTTTGCCATCGGTTTGGTTTATAAGGCCACCCATGCATTTCAACAGGGTTGTTTTACCACCACCACTTGGTCCTACGACAGAAACGAAGGAGCCTTTTCTTACGCCAAGATTTATGGAATCAAGCGCCGGGACAGGAATCCCTTCACGAAAGTACACGTGAGAGAGTCCCCGCACTGATATGTGCATTTTCCCCATAAGAGTGTCGAATTATTATACAGAGTGTCTCAATAAATAATCCCCAGTAAACCAACTTTCTGAAATAGATATGGATGGTATTAATACGGGAAATTTAAATGGATTCGAGCACGTACAAAAGTCCAGATACAAAATCTTGACCTAGTTAGCAATTGACATGTTATGAACAGGAAACGAGAATCATCGATAAATGACTGAGAGTGTTTGCTTGGGAACAAGATTTATAGCTAGTCAGAAATTCACAGTGCACTGTGAAAACTATTTTATGTCAGTTCCGGCATATTCAATGCTGATCTGATGCCTACAGTCATCTACCACTTGACGTGGAACCCTTCGTACAGCAATAAACACCAGAACAGGAACGATAATCACATCATCGACATATCCAACTATGGGTATGAAATCCGGCACGATTCCCAATGGCCATATTGCATACCCCAGGGCAGCACCTAGAAGAATTTTCGAACCGGTAGGCGTTCGGGAATCACGCATCATCAACCGGTAAACTTTGAGCTCGCGGTTTAAATAGGCAAATATAGACATCAACATACGAACTGCTGCTGTAGCCGGACGTGGTTCGGGTAAGTCCGCAGCCAATACTTGGACAGGCGTATTTTCATCCGCCTTTTTAAGCCGGGTTGCCATGATACCGCTCCTCCAAGAGCATTTGGTTGGAAGCAAGCCCCACACGCCGCCTCGAGGCGGCGTATGGGTCCTGGCTCCTCCTTGATTCGATTGTGAGCGAGGCGAGTAGTCTTTAACCTAGTGTTCGCCTGAATACACTGACAATGTTATCGGTTGTATGTCCATCTATGGAAGGTAATATAGGTCTATTTTTAAAGAAGTTTAAGATTTGTATGAAATTGGACAGAGCCAATAATCATGACTAAATAAAATTTTGCAGATGACATCACTTCCCCATACACTATTCTTATGAGAAGATAGCCCAGTTTGGCTCACAAATTTCCAACTATGGTAGATGCTCAAGAGGTGTGATTTGAAGAAAACAAATAGTATTGATTCAACTCTTTTAGGATCCTTGAAATGGAGATGCATCGGACCTCCTCGTGGTGGCAGAGTAGTAGCAGCTGCTGGTGACCCGAATGATCCCATGACTTTCTACTTCGGAGCAGCCGGTGGAGGTGTTTGGAAAACAACCGATGGAGGGACCTTCTGGGAACCGATCTCCGACGACTATTTCACTACTGCTGCAGTGGGTGCAATAGCAGTATCAGATTCAGATCCAAACGTTGTATACGCTGGGACAGGAGAGGCATGTATCCGTGGAAACGTCACCCATGGGGACGGAGTGTATAAATCCACAGATGCCGGCAAGACATGGCGCAACATTGGGCTCAGCGATACTCGCCATATTTCCCGAATTAGAATCCACCCTAGCGATCCTGACCTGGTTTATGTCGCTGCCTTAGGTCACGCTTTCGGGCAAAATGAGGAAAGAGGTATCTTCCGCTCAAAAGATGGTGGTGATACCTGGGACAAGATCTTATATAAAAGTGATCGCGCCGGTGCAGCGGATCTCTCGATGGACATCACCAACCCCAGAATCATGTACGCTGCGATCTGGCAAACACTGCGAGAACCCTTCAATTTCACCAGCGGAGGACCTGACAGTGGACTCTACAAATCCAGCGACGGTGGAGATACCTGGACTGATATCACAGACAACAGTGGGTTACCAGGCGGTACCAAGGGACGGATAGGTGTCGCGGTATCGCCAGCAAAACCAGGGCGTGTATGGGCCATAATAGAGGCTGAAGACCGCGGTCTCTACAGATCCGACGATGGCGGAGATACCTGGGATCACCTCAGTGACGACGGCAACCTGATGCAGAGACCCTGGTACTACGGCCATGTTTACGCCGACCCACAGAACGAGGATACATGCTACGTTCTAACGTTGAACATGTGGAAATCCACGGATGGAGGTAATACCTTCAACCGTGTTACCACTCCACACGGAGATAACCATGAGCTATGGATAGACCCTCGTAACCCCAAGCGAATGATCCAGGGTAACGACGGAGGAGCCTGTGTAACATTCAACGGTGGCGACACCTGGTCATCAATTTACAACCAGATGACAGCCCAGTTCTACCACCTGGACACAGACGACGAATTCCCATTCAGAGTATATGGGACACAGCAAGACAACAGTGCTATTAGCGTACCTAGTAACACCAATACCGGGGCCATACCATGGTCTGACTGCTATGCCGTGGGAAGTTCAGAAAGTGGCCACATCGCCGTAGATCCGAAAGACCATAATGTAATCTACTCGGGAGCCATAGGAAGTTCCCCTGGAGGCGGAGACTCGCTTCTAAGATACGATCACCGTATCCGACAAACTAGGATTGTATCGGTTTGGCCCGAATATCAGTGGGGTTCTGGGGTTAAAGACCACAAATATAGGTTCCAATGGACTTACCCGATTGTCTTCTCCCCACATAACCCTGATGTCCTATACGTAACAGGACAATACGTATTTCGTTCTACAAACGGGGGAGAAAGCTGGGAGATAATAAGTAAGGACCTGACCCGAGGTGATGAATCAAAAATGGAAGCTTCGGGAGGTCCTTTAACCCTCGATACAACCTCGGTAGAACACTACGGAACTATCTTTTCATTCGCCGAATCTCCCCACGAAAAAGGTGTGTTTTGGTCGGGATCAGATGACGGCATCATACATATCTCCCGTGATAGTGGAGATAGCTGGACTGACGTAACTCCAAGCGAATTACCAGAATGGAGCCGTATAGACATCCTGGAGATTTCTCCACATGATCCGGCAACAGTATATTTGTCCGCCACACGTTACAAGTGGAATGACAACCAGCCCTTACTGTATAAAACCACCGACTATGGCCAGTCTTGGACTAAGATAACGACCGGCATACCGGCCAACGACTTTACCAAGGTGATCAGGGAAGATCCCCAGAGAAAAGGGCTCCTCTACGCGGGAACTGAAACACGTGTATACGTATCATTTAACGATGGTGGTAACTGGCAACCAATCCGTCAAAATATGCCAATCACCCCTATTTCAGACTTAGTGGTAAAAGATGATGCCCTTGTAGTAGCAACCAACGGCCGATCATTCTGGATAATGGATGATTTGTCATCCATTAGGCAACTCCCCGATGTCAGTATTGACAGCGATGCATTTCTCCTGAAACCTGGCAAGTCATATCGGCAACCCCAGCCGGTCGGGGCAGGACGTCCGGGAGGACAGGGCAAGAACTACATGCTAGGCCTCGGATACAGTGGTTCCTTCTACGAAAAAGAAGATCCAACTGGAGAAATCACGCGCGTCATGCTCGATTGCGGAGAAAATCCCGAGAGCGGGGTCACAATCCATTACTACATAAAAGATAAGCCTGAAGGCAATGTGTCACTTGCTTTCCTGGACAACAATGACAATGAGATCAGAACATTCTCATCAAAAGAAACAGGTACTGAAGGATCAACTACCAAGACAGGTGACTTGAAGCACAAGGAACCCGTGGTTCGAACAGAATCAGGCATGAACCGGTTTATTTGGGACACTCGTTATCCCGGAGCTGTTAAGCCTGACACAGATGAAGTCGCAGACAATGGCTACGATGGGCCCATTGCACCTCCAGGCACCTACAAGGCCCGCCTTGAGATCGACGGCGCTTCACATACAAAAACATTTGAAATTCTTAAAGATCCTAGAATTGAAGCAAGCCAAGAGGATCTACAAGATCAATTTGATCTCCTGATCAAGATCCGAGACAAAGTTTCCGAAACCTACGAGGCTGCCAATCGCA
>CAZSLO010000011.1:0-31701 GCA_964608025.1 uncultured Dehalococcoidia bacterium
GTAACCTTTACGACTCGATCGTCGAGAATACTCAGCATGGCACTTAGGTCATGGCAGAGATAGTGTATAGGAGGCATCTTGTGCAACCAGGTCGGCTGGGCATCCGGGTGGTTTGCAAGATCGGGTATGTCTATCATCTCACCGGTTTTGTGATCCTGGTAGTAGCGGTCGGATTTTTTACGACCCATGTATTCTCCCTCGACATACCCGACGTGTCCTAGTCGCCCTTGCCGCACCAGGTCGCGCCAACCCGTGATAAATCCTGAATATCGCATTTGCTCTGCAAGCATATAAACGAGGCCGGTTTTCTCCTGGGCTGCCACTATCCGCCAGAGGTCTTCCATGGTGTGCGCTGCCGGGACCTCAGAATTCACGTGCTTGCCGGCTTCCAGTGCCCTGGCGGCCATTGCCCCTTGTTCTTCGCACCTTACGCATAGAGCGATGGCGTCTATATTGGGGTCTGCAAGCATATCTTCATACGAGGAGTAGGATTCGACCCCTTCACTGTTTGATATTTCAGCAAGGGCGCGCTCTTGGAGTGGGAAAATATCCCCAACCGCGGTTATACGGTAGCCATCTATCCTGTCGAGAACTCGTATCCAGTGAATACCACGATGCCCAAGCCCGAAAACTCCGATCCTAATCTCATCCATTCTGGGTTGCCTCCATGACAGTTATTTCTCAGTGATATCTGGTATCAAATTTTCGCCGGCATTTGGCCTGCAGGTCTTGAGGAATTTGGTCTGAAATCGGGGATGTCGATCGGCTCTCCTCCTGCATCGATAGAATCTGAGGCCAGGATTCCGGGAGCCGCGGTGTCCATTGCCTTGTAGACGTCAAATTCTAGGGGGGTTCCGTTAAGTACTGCCTCCCTGAAGGCTACGTGGACATAGTAGTCCGTTCCGCGGTGTCCTGTACTGGCAGCCTCCAACGAGGCGTCGATTCTCTCGTATCTCCAGTCTACGGTGGCAGGTCCATGCATTTGGCTGTCTGCTAGCCACATCTTGTGCGGATCACCATATGATCGTCCAGATTCTATAGATCCCTCGGTACCGATCATCTGGTAGTGGTGATGATCTCTATTTGGAGCAAGCATCTGTGTGCCCCCCAGCATTAAACGCAGGATAGTATCTTTTTCAGTATGTACGAGGGCTACCTGTATATCCGATCGTTCCAACTCTGGGAAAGCATAGCTCTTTCTTTTCGTTCCCATAGCAGTGACCCGGGTAGGACGATCTTCAAGAATCATTAGTATTGGAGATATATCGTGTACCACGTATTGGATCGGGTCCATGCCATGGATCCAGGTAGGCTTGGCATTAGGATGCTTATCGAGATCTTCCGGATATACAAATTGGCCGGTGTCCCAGTCTTGGAAGAATCTCTGCAGCCCCTTGTAAGAGACGTATTCACCTTCAAAATAAACTACGTGACCGATCTTTCCTTGTCGGACTAATTCTCCCCATCCTTGCCAGAATCCTGCATATCTACCCTGCTCTGCAAGTTGATAGACAAGTCCAGTTCTTTCTTGAGTTGCAACGATGCGCCAGCAATCTTCCATAGTATGTGCGGCTGGGACCTCAGCGTTGACGTGTTTGCCAGCCTCCAGGCCCTGTGCTGCCATCGCTCCCTGTTCTTTGCACCTAACTGTTAAGGCAATTGCATCTACGTTCTGATCAGCCAGCATGTCTTCGTAATGGGCATAGACTTCTACGTCTTTAGGATCTTGGAGTTCCACTACTGCCCGATCATGTAGACCTGTAAATATGTCTCCAATAGCCGTCACTCTATAACCGGGTATTTTTTGGAGTAGTCGTAACCATCCCAGTCCACGGTGTCCTAGCCCAAATACTCCGATTCGAACTTCTTCCATGATTTCCTCCATCGTTTTTGGTCGATAGATTTGCGGGGTGTCCGCGAATCTATATCCAGAGAATTTTATGAAACTTTAAAAAGCCGATTCAGCTTGCCCTAGAATACGAGATAAACCCTAAGGATTTATCATCATCGTGTAGGCAACTGCCCGAGAGGCCTAGACTCGGTAGGGCGAAAATCCGGTGGGAATTTTGGTACTGACCCTTCTCTAATTGAATCAACGGCCAGAATCCCAGGTGCGGCTGTATCCATAGCTTGGTACACGTTGAATTCTAGTGGCCTCGTACCCAGTATCGCGTCCCGAAAAGCCGCGTGTGTATAGTAATCACTAGCGTATTCCCCGACATCCTTAGATTCTTCAGGTGCGTCGGTTCTCTCGTGCCGCCAGTCTACTTCTGCCATATCGTGCATCTGGCTATTTGCCAGCCACATCTGGGGTTGTCGTCCGGACCAACGTGACGATTCAACCACACCTCCAGTACCTAACATATGGTATCGGTGCCCTATTCTGTCATGGCTCTTGGGTTGTGTGTACCCACAGGCCATTCGCAGAATAGTGTCTTTTTCTGTGTGCATCAAGGCGACCTGGAAGTCTGCACGTTTTATATTGGGATGGGCATAGCTTTGTTCATTGGTTCCCATAGCAGTAACTTTTTTCACCCTATCGCCAAGAACCATGAGTAAGGGACTCAGATCGTGTACTACATAGGATATAGGGTCCATAACCGCGGTCCATGTAGGCTTAGCGTTAGGATGATCATCGAGGTCAGGGATATCTACGAATTCCCCGGTTTCTTGGTCGACGTGATAGCGGAGGGTACCAGGATAGCCAATGTATTCACCTTCGCAGTAAACCACATGCCCGAGTTGACCTTCTTGTACCATGTCTTTCCATGCAGCGAAAATTCCGTTGTACCTCAGCTGTTCTGCAAGCATATAAACTAGGCCGGTTTTCTCTTGGGCCGCCACAATTCGCCAGCAGTCTTCCATCGTGTGTGATGCTGGCACTTCAGCGTTGACGTGTTTTCCTGATTCAAGTGCCTGCGCTGCCATTGCACCTTGAGTTTCTGAACGGACGCAAAGGGCTATCGCATCTACGTTAGAGTCATTTAGCATATCCTCGTAGGCGGTATGAACGGTGACATCTCCAGGATTATCGAGTGCTGATAGAGCCCGCTGATGTCGAGGTTCCAAGATATCCCCTATAGAAGTTATCTCGTAGCCCTTCACTTGTTGGAGGGCATTGATCCACTGAATGCCCCTAAGACCTAGTCCGTACACTCCTATGCGAATAGTGTTCATGTTGATATCCCGTATGGTAAAGGTGGTTGTAATGGAAATCTAGATAACAATCGTGATCATATCACATGGTAGTATAGTCGGAAATTGAGGATCAACAGATGATTATCCGGGAAAGTTTAGTTGTTCAAATTGACTAGCTGTACGAGCCTTATATGGCATCAATGTCAACTTTGACATCTTCCCATTTTGTATACCGTAGATTCATTCGTGATTGGCGTTTGATATTGCCTGTCACAATGGCATCGGTCGTGGCCATATGTCTTATTGTTGCTGCACCAGTATACGTAAAGGCATTGGATTTATTAGGTTATTCAGTAGTTATCGAAACTGCACCGTCCCTGATGCTGAGCATAGTAACTTCTTCCGATTATGTTCCAATTACTGGCGATAGCCTCGACCAGGATTTAGGCGAGATTTATTCAAATCGTTTGGCTGGGGCCTATAAGGGTCATGAACGTTCCTTGAGGACTGATGACTTCCTGCTTAATCCCAGGCCGGTTATTCCGAACCCAAAGTTGGCTACCCTGGGTATAGGTATCAAAGAAAACTATGCTGGTGATCCAGCGTATATATTAAATATAGCTGAATTCAAAGGACACGTGAGAGTCTTGGAAGGTCGATTAGGTTCAGATGAAATCTCCAGCAACGTACTAGAATTTGCCTCTAAGGGTCCAGTTGCTGAGGCAGTTATAGGTAGCTATGTGTCCCGTGTATCCGGACTTGGTGTGGGAGATACAGTTACCTTGATAGGTGGTCCAGTACGGAACAAGGTACGAGCTTCGGCGGTTATCGTAGGTATCGTGGAGCCTGTAGATCGGAATGAGGCCTTTTGGCAGGACAGCGCGGATATTTTTTTTGGGCCTTCCGGTAAATCAAATGAAACACTTCCCGTGATCGTCATCGTCACGCCCAAGGCGGCATCGAAGCTTCCGGAGCATTTGGTAGAACCTGTTGGACACACTTCCCAAAAGGGATTCCTGGTTAGTGTGTCTGGGATAGAGGATAAGGTCACATTTGTTGAAGGACGTATGGCTGGAGATACGCTTAAACAAGGAGAGCGAGGTCCGGTTATCGAAGCGGTGCTAGGTGCACCCCGGGGCCTAGGGTTCGGACTTAAAATCGGCGATATTGTCACGGTAACGCCCTATATAGATGAGGACGTTTGGGTCCATTTGGAAATAGTTGGAATTGCGCAACGTCAAGATATAGAAAGTGACTATTGGCGTTGGGGCCCCAATGGCTTTTTTAAATTGCCGGAGATACCTGAGAAACCATTACCTTTATTCGTAAGCCGTGATGTCCTGATAGACATTGTGGGCAGAAAATATCCCGATGCTTTACTGAGTTCCGTGTGGTATGTCCCCTTAGCTAGAGATGAGATGGTTTCTTGGTCTATGGAGGAAGCTGAAGGGATCATCAGAGATCTCAAAATCGACCTGTCCCAAACTCTTCCGGGGCAGGTCACTTTCACTGGGATTTCAGCCATTCTTGAGGAACTTCGTAGACAACGTTTTGTAATGAGTCTTCCTCTTTTTTCACTTGTCGCCACGACCACTCTCGTACTTCTTTTCTTTGTCTCCTTAATGATGGTTTATGTAGTTAGCAATAGAAGATCGGATATTAGTAGATTAAGTGCTCACGGTGCCGCAAAATCGAGGATTCTAAGACTTTATGGAACAGAGGCTGTGGTGATCACAGGTATCGCAGTGGCAGTCTCTCCACTAGTAGCGTTAGGGGCCGTTGCGATGGCGGGACTGTCACCATATTTTAATAGATTCACGGATGGTGGAATTCTCCAGGTCGACTGGAGTATCTACACCTTTGTTTTTTCGGCTGCGGCAGGTTTGACATGTCTTTGCATACTAGTGTTTCCTCTTGTTGTAAGTGGTAGCGCTGGACAGATCCCAAAGCGATTCCCATCTATAAGAGGTAATACAGCACTACTTTTTCAACGGTACTATCTTGATATATTGGTGTTGGTAGTTGGAGGTCTAGTCTACTGGGAGCTTCATTCAAGAGATCAGATCACGGTTAGGGGTCTGGTAGGAGATCCCCAAGTGAATGAAGTCTTGTTGCTTGCTCCAGTCCTGTTCACTTTGGCAGCCGGTCTATTATCCCTGAGAATATTTCCGTTACTACTTCGGTTTGTAGCAGGTGAGTCAGCTTCACTTATACACCTACTTGCTGTTACAGGAATTGTCGGTTCAGGTGTTATTGTGCTACTCGATCATAGATCAGATACTACCGTTGCAGCCGTTGTTGTACTTGCAGTGTTTGGGGCAGTTTATTGGCTAACCAGTAAACTGCGAACCTTAACCCTTCTTTACACAGCTTTTGTAGTCCTGGCAGCCCTAGTTGCAGGGTTTGTATTAATAGCAAAACCGTTGGTTATAACTGGACCAAAATTGGTGCCCATCCTGTTTTTGATAGCCGTTATACCAACGCGAATGGTATTTGAGGTTATTAGTACTTCCTCGAATAACATGTCCGCGTCTGTCATCATGCCACTACGGAATATGGCTCGAAACCCAAGTCCATATTTGCTTTTGACTCTACTTATAGTTCTGGCTACTGCATTGTTGATTTTTGCTGCCACAATTGGGGCTACACTCGTGGGCAGAGATCAAGACACCATTAGTTACCAGTCAGGTGCCGATATACGGGTCACGGAGATAGGGAGTCATGTAAATGGATGGGAATTAGATGAGCTTTACATGGGAATACCAGGCGTTATTACTACTTCGGTGGCTTTAAGGGATTCAGGGTTGGGGCTTCCAACCGTGGGTTCCCAGTTTGAAATTTTAGCACTGCAATCTGAGAATTTTGGAGAGATTGGTTGGTATCGGGATGATTTCTCGGAAGCGACCCTGCCCGAGCTTATGCAATCAATTAGACCTGAACTGGTAGAACTCAGCACGGTACCTGGGGGATTCGACGAAATAGGATTATGGGCTAGGCTTGCTACGACCTCTCCTTTTGTAGTTGTAGATGTACATTTACAAGACAGTAACAATGTAACTGCCATTGTCGAACTTGGACAACTTAAACGACGGGAATGGACCCAGATGAGATCTAGGTTGCCCGAAGGCCTGGAATACCCGATTTCTGTGAATTCTATTCGATTCTTTCCAGTACCGGGATTGATTGGCTTATCGGGTGGCGTTTTGATAGACAAACTTTTTGTATCAGGTGATGAACATGAACTAGTGTTGGACAGTTTTGATGGATTGTCGACGTGGATACCAGTGGAGGCATCCATGTCTATTTCTGACAGTACCTTAAGCTATGTGTTGGATGCGGTGGAAGGTTCGGGGGCCGCTCTGTATTCCTATGGAGAAGGTGCGACAAGAGCTGTACCAGGTATTTACAACAGTTTGAATAGAGGTTCTCTGCCTGTAGTTTTGGTAAATATGCGAAGAGACGATGAACCAATAATTCCGATAGGAGGAAACGTAGTAGTTGACATTAAGGGACGACTAATTGCTCTGGAGGTTCGCGACATAGTCAACTATTTCCCGACCACTGATTCGTCAAAACGAAGCTTTGTTATAACGGACTTTGATCTTCTTTTTGGGCACCTGGCTGCATTGGGACTTTCAATTCAAAAAGACTATCCTAACGAATTTTTCATACAAATCGAACCTGGTGCCGGACCCGAAATTCTAGAAGAGATAAACAGAATAACTCCTAGCTTGGGGAGAATAATAGTGGGAAATGCTTTTCAAGATAACGGAGATTCTATTATGGGACTTGCCCCCCTGGCGACTGCCGGATGGCAGGCAATGGCCGGGGTAGCGCTACTAGTGTCTGTGCTAATCGCTTGTAGCGGTTATGCCACACATATTTTTTTCATGACTCGAAGAAATCGTGGTGAGATGGTGTTGCTACAGTTCCTGGGACTAACTAATAGACAGATTCTTACGCACCTCGTTCTTGAGAACCTGATAATTGTTGCCTTTGGAATTGCACTTGGGACCTGGGCTGGAATCCAAATGAGTGAATTGTTTTTACCAGCGGTTTCAATAAAGGCTCCCATACCCCCCGTTTTGGTGATAACGGATTGGAAGCTAAATAGCATGGTTTGGATGGTAGAGGTAGCGGTATTCCTAGGATTGCTGGTAGCTATCAGATCTTGGATCATACGATCAGACTTCAGGTCCGTGTCGGATCTCCAGTGATCAAACTTAATACTAAAGATCTAACTCGATTATTTGCACTGGTGCCTATAGCAGCCAAGCGAGGGTTAGTCGATTGGCAAACCAGGATTCCATTAACTATAGGACTTGTACTCGCATCTGTGACTATGGCTAGCACTACGATTTACTATGATTCTGTAAGTAACCTAGCTTTTCGCCATGAACTGACTAAGCATGAGGATGGCGAATTGGACATATTGGCTGTTTACAGCGATCATCCTACGTCTCGCCGGGAATACGAGACCGTTACGCGTGTGGCAGATCGCCAATTTGATCTTAGGTTGTCTGGGATACTCGGTGGTAGGGTTCGGGCTACCAAGACTAGTACGCTCGCCTTGGCCGCAACCGGTAATGAGGATGCGGCTGGGACAGATGACCAAAGGATTTATTTCGCCACAACGCCAAGGCTATATGAACATGCGGAGATCTTGCCTGGTGGCAGTCGACCGAGATTTCCTGAACTCCCTGGTGAAAACGAACATCTGGTGATCGATGGATTAGTTCCGGTTTCGGTGGCAGAGGCTTTTGGAATTGGTATTGGTGATACCTTCTCTGCAGTGCCGTACGGAGAGAGTGATATACCATTTGCCCGTGTAAATATTACCGGGCTATTGGCACCGCGGGCCAATGGAACCATATTTTGGCAACTCTATGATCATGTACTACAGGCCGGAACTTATCTTACAGTGGCGACGGTGCCTGTATTTGTTGAAGAGGATACGTACTTTGAAATCCTAGGCCCTGCGTTTGGGCATCTCAACAGTACATACGGATGGTTACTTGACGTTGATCCTCAAAGGATTCCAGTTAACAACAAGGATAGAATTGCGCGGGAGATAGAATTAACCCAGGAATGGATCAATTCTGCTGTCGGGGATTACCAATTATCCACCCACCTTTTGTCGATCTTTGATAGGTATGACGAACGCTTACTTTTTACGAAGATTCCGATGCTTGTCTTCCTTGTACTTACTGCGATCGTGGTCCTCTATTATGTAGGAACTCTGTCTTCATTAATCATTGAAAGGCAGCGTGGTGAGATCGTACTACTCAGAAGTCGAGGAGCCACTTCTCAAGATGCCCTGGTAGTGTTTGCTATCGAAGGTGCCATTATGGCCTTTATAGCTACTTTATTAGGTCCTTTTATCGCTGCGACTGGAATAGGTTTTCTTGGTACAACACCTGCTTTCTCGGATCTTAGTGGAGGAGATTTCCTTAAAACAAATATAACCCTAGTGGCGTATACATTGAGTGGCATGGGTGGAATCCTGGGATTAATAGCAATAATTATTGGTTCCAGACAGGCTTTGCGGGCGAGTATCACCGGACAACGACAACAAATTTCCCGTCCGCCTACACTACCTGCTTTTCAGCGCCGTTACCTCGATGTCATGCTTCTAGTAGTTGTAGTGGTGTTATTCAGACAATTATCCGAACAGGGCTCAATTCTTGCTACAGGAATGTTTGGAGATAAAACGATAAATTATGTATTACTTGCAACACCTGCTCTTGGATTGGTTGCAATTGGAATGGTCTTGTTGCGACTCTTCCCACTAACGATGGGGATAATCAGTAGATTGTTGTCGAGATATTCATCTGCAGGACTGGCATTAGGCCTATGGCAGATATCACGGAACCCAACTCAGTATGCAAGGATCTCACTGCTTCTCATATTGATGGCTGGCCTTGGTGTAGTGGCGGCCAGTTTCGTAGCCACCCTGGAGAGAAATTTCGAAGAACGCCTACTTTATTCAACAGGGAGCGATATTAGAATCGAGGGTTTGAAAGTCGATACGAACATACCACGTAGTGATACAAAGTGGTCTTACGAACAGGTGCCAGGTGTAAACCAAGCGACATCTGTGTATAGAGGTCAAGGACGTGACGCCACCATGCCCCAGCGGGGACTAATAACCCTACTTGCGGTTGAACATGATAATTTTAGCGATGTCGCGTGGATTCGGGATGATTTTTCCGATAAACCCATGGATGAAATGCTGAGAACCCTAAGGCTGGAAACCTTGTTTGGGATACCTTTACCTGAGTCAGCAGCTTCGCTCGATGTTCGTTTTATGGCGGAACGCCCAGATCCATCTCTTCGGCTTATGGCTCGGATTAGAGACTCAAACAATAGATATCATAGTTACACCCTAGGCCCATTAGCTCGCATGGATTTTCTTGATAACGTTGATGGGCCTGAGTGGCTACTTGGATCGACCAGTTTTTTCAATCCAGGGAAGTGGTGGAAGGAGCCGCTTACGCTGATCTCAATCGGTATCCATGCGGATTCACATGCAAACCCTATGCAACGTGGTTCGATCTTGATTGACCATATTTCGTCGGGAAGACTGGATGTGTTTAAGTCAGACCAGGGTTTTAAAGATATAAGGGTTTTGACTGAAGTTATAGAGCCTTTCAATGACTTGAATGGATGGTCGGTTATGAGGCTAAATCCCGGAACTAGGAATGATCAACTTAGTGGGTCCGGGGAAATCCGATTTTCATGGGGAGGCACTGATGCCATGATTAGCCATGGCCTGCTGCCTGGAGAAACGGTGCCACCTATACCTGTTCTTGCCAGTGATGGCTTGTTGAAATCAGGAGGCTATCGTTTGGGGGAACGGTTTGACATAACTATTGCTGGGAGAACTGTGCCACTTGAATTGGTTGATTCGGTCGCAATGTTCCCGACTCTTAATCCCCGTACTGACCGATTTGTAGTTGCGGATCTGGGGGCATTTGTGCACTACACGAACCTGGATCCTCTAGAAGATGAGTTGCAGGCTAACGAAGTCTGGTTGTCGGTAGACCCGGACCACCAGAATCGAACCGGTCTTGGTGCTCGGCTATACGAACGCCCTTTCAAGGTTGATTTAGTACAAGAGCTCGATAACCTGACAGGTGAGTCAGATGTAGATCCTCTTGCCGAGGCGGGTTGGCGGGCGTTATTGCTCGGCGCCTTCGTGACAGTTTTACTGTTGAGTTGCCTCGGATTTCTTATACATGTCTATTTTTCTTTTAGAGAACGTGAACATCAATTCGCTATCCTGAGGTCTATCGGATTGTCTATGCGCCAATTGCTAGCGATAGTGTGGTTAGAGCAGGCTGTACTTGTTTTGGGAGGGATGTCTTTAGGAACCTGGATAGGAACCAAGATGGTAGGGACAATTTTACCGTTCATGGGGCATGATGATCTTGGATACCAATTGCTCCCGCCTTTCGTTGTTCAAGTGGATTGGTCATCGCTGGCACTGGCCTATGCCCTCATAGCCGCAGTTTTTGGGATGATTATAGTCGGTATGGTCTGGCTGGTATATCGTATTTCCATACACCGGGCATTGCGTATTGAAGGCTTGTAGATATTCGTGATTGTTAAGCGTTCAAGCTTTTGGAAATAAGATCTAAAGCTAATAGAAGACACCCATCTGGTCCAAAATTAGGGGCTTTCCGGATCCTGGTTCTGATAACTAGGGATTCTTGTTTCCAACTACCCCTGACAGGATTCTGAGTTGGTTACGACAGCAGTGGCAGAGATTTCGACTAGCGCGTTGCCGAGACCAAGTGAAGCCACGTTTACCAATGTTGAACAGGGATATTTATTATCAGGATAAATGGACTTGAATACGTCAACACGTGTTTCAAGGAAAGGGTTTACGGAATCTTTGCCTACTAAATATATCGTGAACTCTGTCACATCTTCGAAACTGGCCCCAGCTTCATTTAGAACATTGCCCAAGTTTTTGAAGACTTGATGAGTTTGAGTGGAAACATCATCCTCTCCAACCAGATTACCTTCACGGTCACCGGCAGTCTGACCAGATATGAAAACTAAATCACCCCTCGGCACTATTGTTGCAAGGGAATATAGGCCGCGGGTGGGTGCTATTTCAGGGTGGCTAGTGACGTGGCGAATATTCAACAGTTTGATTCTCCTAAACTATTTGTTGGTTATCGAACATATTGATCGTAAGTTCCAATCGATATAGGTTTATTGGCCAAAGTTCTAGTCTTATAAATTCAGAATATAAGTGATTTTATTCCGTCTTCGATAGTAGGTGTCAGTCCCATTCGATTATCACTCCCAGTGCTTGGTCAGGATTTTCATACAAGAAATGATAAGCATCCGGAGTTTGCTCCCACAGGAAACGTTGTGTGATTAAAGGGGATACTTTTAGTCTGCCATCAGTCAACATCTCAGCCGTGTCGTTCATATCCATGTCGCTGGGTCCGCCAGGAGAATTCCAGTAGCCACCAATCATTTGCTTATTCATCATGAGGCTCGACTCCAACTGGAGAGGCTTCCCCTGGTATAGGGCAATTAAATGGACAACCCCGTCCTTTTTTACCATTCGCATTGTTTGTTCAAATGAATTTATTCCAGCGAATCCCCCGACACACTCGACTACTACATCGGCACCTCTGCCGTTGGTAAGGTCCATTACCGCCTCGACGGGATCTACATCGGAAACGTTGATTATTTCGTCAGATCCAGATTTCCTAGAAATATCGAGTCTGAAATCGTAAGCATCAGTTGTTATAACGCATCCTGGATTGCGTTGGCGAACAGCTTGCGAATAGAGGTTGCCGACTAGTCCTTGGCCCTGAACCACCACTGTATCACCAGGCTTGATAGGAGTCGCCCTAGACCAGGCTACACCTCCAGCAGCAAGTGGCAGAAATGTAGCGGCATCGAAATCTATGTCGGTTGGAAGAATTGATACCTTGGGGTTGCGGTCACCACTACCACCTCCTTGTGTGTATTGGGCATGTGGTCCCATTACCATTACCCGCTGGCATTTACTGAAACCCTTTGCATTAGGGCCAGTCTCGATAATTTCCCCAGCGTCCGAATATCCCATCATATATGGTGGCAAAGCTTCTTTAGCTACATATCTTTTGAAGAGTTCCGAGCCTCGGCTTATTAGGCTGCGGTTCACCTTCACAACTATCCCATCCTCTCTTGCCTTCGGTATATTTGTCTCAACCATTTGGACGTTGCCAAATCCTTCTAGTTTTTCCAATTGTTTCATCTTCATGATCGATGTCTCCTTATAAGTGGTAAGAGTCGGGTTTTGATCTTCGTATTCGATTTGATAGAGCCCAGGTCTGGGAGCGGCGCATGCTATCATATCCCTAGGTTGGTTTACGGAAAATACTTGCCCTATATGAAAGTCAGTGAGGACTCATCGCTATCATTCTTTGAGTCCTGATTTTCTAACTGTGTATGTTGATTTGTTCAACAACGGTGTGATTTCAAACGTCACAATAATGTATATGCAGAATCTAGTTTAAATTGATAGATCTTATCATCAGTCGATTGAGGGCCAGTTGGCGGCTAGTGACAGCTGTGTTTGTCGGTGTCACCGTAGCAAGCAGCCTAGCCGCAGGTGCGCCGGTATATCTCAAGACCCTAGACCGGATGAGTCTCGATACCGCGGTTGATCGGGCACCTGCTCACTTTCTTCGGCTACGGATCCACGTACCTTTCATACCACTCAAAAATAAAAATCTCGATGTCACTGACGAGGATTTTTCCAAGGTTCTAGGAACTAATCTCAGGGATATAAGTGGTGAGGTAGTTCGTCATCTCCGTACTGACCCACTTTTCATCGGGGTTCCAGAATTTCCTCTACCCAAGTCTCAACCTCCAGAAGATGCTCCGAAGGGTTACTTCCAGGTCCTTTCCGATCTCGATAAACATATTGAAGTTGTCCAAGGTCGATTCGCAAGTGACAGGATCGATCAACTAGATAATGGCGTGTTAATTGAAGGTATAGTGGCATCCCGATTGGGACGTTTTTTTAGTATCCGTCCCGGTCATATCGTGGAACTGGCTAGATCTGTAGAACAGACTGAGAGGATTTTCGTGAGGATAACAGGTTTCATAGAGCCTGTTGATCCGGGCGATCCATATTGGCCGTTCGGGTCTAGCCTTTTTAGGCTCACATCTAGTGCCGACGATAATGCATTCCAACTGGATCGTACTCTAGGCACTGATGCGGAGGCGGCCCAGTTATTGGAAGATGCAGAAGTACAGACCCAACTCGGAATATTTGTCTCTCAGGAATCATTGCTTGGGTCAGTCGGCCAGATTCTATCTTCCCCGTTTGGCACAGTGGATTACTACGTTGGTGTGGACAAACATGCATTGAAACAATGGGATCCTGACCAGATAGAGGAACGTGTTCAGGGATTTGAAAAAGAACTTTCAGATGTTCTCGTCGGATCTTCAAGTTTTACAGGTCTATCTGATGTGTTGGAAGAATTCAAAAATAGGAGTTTCTTTTCATCCATACCGCTTTTACTACTTTTGGCCGTGATGCTTTTGGCAGTGCTCTATTATCTCTACATGATGGTCAATTATCTTGTAGAGAGTCGAGCAGATGATGTTGCTTCTCTTAGGACCAGAGGCACAAGCTTAGGACAGCTTTCCCGCATATATTCGTTTGAGGGTCTAGTGTTGGTAGCTATACCCGCTATAGTAGCGCCCTTCCTTGTAATGGGTTTCGTGATGATATCTGGACGCTTACCGTACTTTACTGAGTTCACATCTGGGGGCCTACTTCCAGTCAAGTTAACCTTTACTCCGTTCTTGGTTGCATGGGCCACCGCTTTACTCTGCCTTGCCATATTTGTAATACCTGGTGTGTTTGGCGGACGAACAGGACTGATTGCACAAAAACTGAGATTGGCTCGCCCGCCAGCACTTCCACTTTTTCAAAGACACTACCTTGACATAGGGCTCCTGGTAATAGGTGGTTTACTTTTTTGGGAGATACAGGCACGTGGACATTTGGCTTCAGGTGGTATATTCAAAGATGTTCAGGTCAATGAAGCTCTGCTAGTAGCTCCAGTTCTTGTACTTGCCGTAGTGGGACTCCTTTTCATGAGGATTTTCCCGCTTTTAATTAGATTTGCGAGTGGTGAATCTCTTGCCTTTTTGAACATATGGACAACCGCGTCATTTACAGTATTTGTCGTAGGTACGGTGGTTAATGAAATCAGGCTTGAATACACATTCGATTGGGCTTCAGTTGTTGCGGTCGCATTGGGATTCGCGGTGGCGTATTTAGTTTGGAGGAGTGCCAATAGGCCTTTGACTAAGGGGATTGCTCTCATTGCCGAGATTCTATTCCTTGGAGTGTTGTTGTGGATAGAACCTCTTTCCTCTGAAAATACTATGTTCCTTCCCATGGTATTGCTCGCAGCTGTTATCCCTTTACAGATCGCTCATATTGGATTCAAGCTGATGGCAAAAGTAGCGCCGATTGGATTCTCCATGACACTTCTTCGCATGTCCCGCAATCCTCTTCAATACACATGGATGATGTTGTTATTAGTTATGCTTACCGGTCTTGGAGTCTTATCTACCACGGCTGGCGCTACGCTTGGAGTTAGCCAGGAAGAGCAAATCTTGTACGATCTTGCGACTGATATACATGTGACAAGGATAGAAGTCCCACAAGGAATGGGTCACCGAGATTACAAGGATTACCTAAAAGCCATTCCTGAAATCGAAAATGTCGCGTTAGGCCACAGAACATTGGGGGAGATCGGAGCCACTTCTGCAAGGGAACAGTTTCCTTTCCTGGCTCTCGAATCTGAATCATTCTCGAAGGTGGCTTGGTTCAGGGAAGATTTTTCGGATAGATCACTTCCCGATCTAATGTCGAATCTCCGAACCGGTGCCATACCCATTCCTCTGACTATACCTGAAGGAGCTTCTGGTCTAGGTGTATGGGTTAGGTCAGAGAAATCTTTCCCTTCAATCTTTGCGATGATGTCCGTTGAAGCCAACAACGGCATAATAGAGACGCTAAACTTAGGATCTATCGAGGAAGTTGGTTGGCAATTGCTCTCAACTGGCATACCTAGGGAAATGGAACACCCTATTGAGATATTGTCTTTCCAGATATTCGAATTCGTATACGGTCCTTCCGGTAATCCTGGAGCAATATTAGTCGATAATATCTATGCTGCTATGCCTGATGCGGATCCCATAGTTCTTGAGGATTTTGAAAATCAGGTGAATTGGTCCCCATTCAAGACGAGCCTTTCTGCAAGCGACAGTGTAGAAGTAGCCATTGATAGTACCTTTCCAGGACAACGAGCCTTGCTATACCGGTTTAGTAAGGATACGGATTTTGGTATGAGGGGAATCCACAGGCTTTCCGAAAGTGGGAGGATTCCAGTTTTAATAAACAGGCAATTTGCCGATTCAACAGGAGTATCAATAGGAGATTCCTTCGTGGTGACTATCTCTAGTCGTAGGTTTCCAGTGGTAGTCCGTGATGTTGTTGATTATTTCCCGACTCTAGTGCCAGAAGGCGTGGGTTTCATGCTAGGAGAAATGGACACATTCCTCCGATACATAAACATGATTGGCCCTGGCCTTCGCTTTACACCGACTGAAATTTTTGCGTCGACAGTATCGGAAGGTGAAGCCGGTGCTATCAATGGAATGCGGGGCATGGATATTACACCAGATCAGATAGAAAGTATGGGACAGCGATTAGCGAACACCCGTGTGGATCCATTAGTGATTGCCGGTTGGAAGCTAATGGTATTGGTTTCAGTAGGACTTATTATCTTACTGGCCGGCACAGCTTACGGTGTATATCTCATAGTTTTTACAACACGTGGGCGTAATGAATTAGGCACTTTGCAAACTATGGGGTTAACTAAGACCCAGTTGATTGCGCTATTAGGTCTGGAACATATAGCTATCGTGATTATAGGTATTTCCCTAGGCAGTTGGGCCGGTTTTCAAATGAGCCGGATAATGATATCTGCATTATCTGTTACAGAGACAGGAGATCCCGTAATACCTCCATTCGTGATCGATACGCAATGGATTTTCATGGCTCCTATTTACGCGACTTTAGGTGGACTTATCCTATTTGCATTGCTGGTGGTTTATCGGACAGTCACGAGTATGAGGCTGAGTGAGGTCTCGAGAATGGAGGTTTAGGGTATGCGTAAATACCCTAATGTTATACATGTGTAGTTCCATATATTTAGGGAAGATATTTCGCTCGTGGTAATGAATTCTAGACATCGTCCCTCCTCCCATTTGATGTCCACCTGGCAACTCGTGGCTCGGCGCACTGTTGCGCACTGGCGGCTACTTTCTTCAGTGGTTGTTGGTGTGCTCTTAGCCTGCTCGATGATGGCAAGTACAGTTATCTATTTCGATGCTCTTAGGAATCTGGCACTCAAGTCTATCCTCGACAAGGTTCCAGAATCTGAAATCAATGTGATTCTTGTTACTGAAAAGGGTCCCACGAATCGTTCTGAATATACGACCGTTACTTCTATAGTTGTAGATCAGATAAATCCATTAGTTGGATGGTTGGCTAAACGTATTGAACAGACTGGGAAATCATCGGTTTTTGCTTTAGCTAACCCAGATGACCCCGATAGTTTATCTACTGCTTGGGATAGAGATGGACGTTCGAACTTTATTTTTATCAGGGATCTTGAAGATCACCTCCAGATACGTCGAGGAGGAAGATTTCCTCATCCCGGGATTTTGAATAGTCCGGATGAACCCCTGAGTTTCGAAGCACTTGTTCCAGCTGACCAAGCCGCATCATTCAATATTGCCGTTGGTGATCAAATTGCCGCGATTACAACTAGTGAGGGATCAAGTCCATTTGTATTGGTCACCGTATCAGGTTTGTTTGATTTGGCTCCCGGAGATGTTGCTTTAAGAGACCTAGATGAGAGAGTGATGCGACGAGGAACCCAGATCAATTTTAGGCCTTTACAATTCTATATCTCCGAAGATGTGTATCTTGATAACCTTGGGCCAGCTTTCCCAAAACTAGATACTATTTACGCTTGGCACGTTGAGGTGGATAGGACGCGACTTAGTGCCAGGAATTCGTTGGAAGCCTTGGTTGGAATCACTCTCATGCGTAACCGACTCGGATCCAGTCTGTTTGCGTTTGAACAGATCACTTCGATTGACAAAGCTCTTCGCGAATTTGAGCGCCGACATTTTTTCACTAAGCTCCCTATGCTAGTTGCGATAATACTGATAGTGATAGTCATCCTATACTACATCGTCATGGTTGCTTCATTAGTCGTGGCGAGACAGCGTAGTGAGATAGTTCTTCTCCGCAGTCGAGGAGCGAGTCCATATCAAATATTTTCTGTCTTCTTGCTCGAGGCAAGTACGATTTCATTAATCGCCGCTATTGCTGGTCCACTGATTGCAGTATCTGCAATAGGTTTGATCGGATACGCTCCAGCTTTCTCCGGTTTGACCGATGGATCGGCATTGCCCGCAACAATGTCTCCATCTTCCTTCGGACTTAGTGCTGTAGGTGGAATCCTTACATTGTGTGCCCTCACCATACCTGCTATCCAGGCCTCAAGGATCGGTGTTACTAGATATAGACAGGAATCATCTAGACCTATGCGCCAGTCATGGTTTCAACAATATTACCTGGATATTGCGATATTGATTGTGTCGATATTCATGTTCCGTCAACTATCAGAACAGGGATCTGTAGTAGCGACTAATATTTTTGGAGATCGTGTTGTTGACCAGGTTTTGCTGGCTATGCCTGCCTTAGTCCTGTTGGCATCAGCGATGGTTTTGCTCAGGCTACTCCCTCTCACGTTGTCATTAGCTAGCAGATTCATGGCGAAATGGCTACCGGCTGGACCAGTTCTTGGATTGTGGCAAATGGCTCGTAACCCGACACACTATGCTCGACTGTCACTTTTATTGATACTCATGGCGGGGCTCGGTATTTTCGTGGCGAGTGTCGGGGGGACCCTTAAACTGAACTATCAGGAGAGGATTCTTTACAAGACTGGTAGTGATATGCGGGTAGAAGGGATCATGTCTGGCCCTAGGGGTTTCACCACTTCTTTCATTGACCAATATAGGGAGATAGAAGGGATCACCGAGGCAATGGGAGCTTATCGTGGAAGAGCCTTCGATCTGAGTCATACACCGGGTAGATCCGTCAGTATCCTCGGGATTGATACGGAGGATTTTCAGGAGGTTGCTTGGTATAGAGAGGATTTCGCGGATCTTTCTCTGCAAACCTTGCTAGATACACTATTTTACGAACAGATTCCCGAAGGTTTGGCGATTCCCCAAAATACGACCCATATTAATGCAATAGTTAAAACAGACCGCCCTTATGAATCTCTGGAAATGATTCTCAGGGTGAGAGATGTCAATAACAGATACTTTTCCTATTCCTTCGGCAAGCTTGATTTTAATGATACAGATGAATACGGGAAAGAGAATCTTGAGGCCGATTGGACCACTATGTCAACGAGCTTACATGGAAAACGCTTAGACACTAGTAGCCCGTGGTTATTGCCTGTACCACCATTACAGCTGGTTTCTATAGTGGTGAGCGAGCGTGACGATAGAAAAATGCTTGAATCCGGATGGATTTTGATAGACGAAATAACAGCTACTATCGATAACAGTGACGAAGTGACTCTGGATTCATTTGATGATGCTCAGAATTGGAGTGTTCTCACGACTACGCCCGAGTCTGTTTCGGACAAGATTTTGTATTCGAAAGGTATGGGAATGGAGAATGGTGATTCTGCTCTTTTCGCCTGGTCTAAAGGGAGGTCTATGACCAGTCGGGGTATATACCATGGCTCAACTGTGGCAGCTCTACCCGTTCTAGCAGGGCCTAAATTCCTGTCCGATTCAGGCCACGCTGTTGGGGACGAATTTGAAATCACCGTGGGAGGTGGACAACTTCTTGTTCGTATAAACGGAACTGTGGATTATTTCCCAACACTTGATACCCTTACTGAGCGGTGGATTATTGCAGATCTAATGGCACTAGTGGCGCTATCTAACATAGAGGCTACTTTTGCTGAAATGGCTGTGCCAAATGAGGCATGGCTATCTATTGAAGAGGAATTTTCGGACAGAGTTGGACTAGCTGAATATCTCAAGACCAAAGGCATTCCGCCCGAAATTTTTACTAGCCCTGTAGTATATGATCAGAAAAGTCTACTGGACCTTACTCGTGTTGATCCGTTACTGGATGCGGGTTGGCGAGCCCTATTAATTGTTGCGTTCTCCATCGTATTGGTTCTGAGTTGTATAGGACTTCTTTTACATACATATGTGTCTTTTAGGGATAGGGAGGGACAATTTGCGCTACTTCGCGCAGTAGGGTTTTCTTTAAATCAGATCGCTACACTTGTCTGGATTGAGCAGGCGATTGTGGTGCTGACAGGCTTAGCTCTAGGTACCTGGATGGGTGGACAAGTTGGATCCACGATAATGACTTTTCTAGGGCACGACGATATGGGAGAAAGGGTACTTCCTCCATATGCTCTGGACGTCGACTGGATTACTTTACTCTTCATCTACTCGTTGATACTAGTTGTCTTTAGTATCGTAATTGCCGCGGTTGTAATGGTTATTAAGCGCTTGTCTTTACAGAAACTTTTGAGGTTTGGAGATTAAAAATTTAGTAGGGAATATTCCACTTTTTGAAATGCTTTCTAGATTTGACAAGTCGAATATTCACAATGTAAGGTGAGACGGCTAGAAAAGGTTTATCCGCATATAAAATATTGGGGATTTCTTAGCTCAGAGATTTAGCTCAGAGACAAAAAATCTTAAGAGAGAGGAGAATGGACTTATGAGACGTACGTATTTTGGTCTTATAGCTGTAGCAGCACTCTTTGCTTTTGCTGTTGCCTGTACTAAGACTGTCGAGGTACCCGTGGTTACAGAGGTAATCAAGGAAATAGAAGTCGAGAAAGTGGTTACCAAAGAAGTAGTCAAGGAAGTGCCTAAAGAGATTGTGGTTACCAAAGAGGTAGTCAAGACAGTCGAAAAACCTGTAATGGTGGAAGTAGTAAAGACGGTACCAGTAGAGAAAGTCGTGACGGTCGAAAAGATTGTTGAGGTACCGGTAGAAAAGATTGTAACCATTACAAAAGAAGTTGCGGCTGGTACGGAAGAGAAAGTTCTGACCGTACGCATGGCCAATATGTCACCGCAGTTCACCCCTCACACGCAGGGTCGTGGCGATATGGCACAGATCGGGGCCTGGGTATGGTCTCGGATAGCACAGGCTGATCCCACTGCAGGTCAGTGGTCTCCTGATTTGGCGCAGAGATGGACGTTGGCAGACGACTTTTCGTCGATGACGTTCCACATCCGCCCGAGTGCCCTCTGGCATGACGGCCAAGCTGTTACTTCAGCTGACTTTGAGTACACTGTAAGGTCATTCCTGCATCCTGAAGAATCAAGCTGGATGCTGGCAACGATGACCGCCATCAAGGGCGGTAAGGACTTCCAGGAAGGTGTAGCAGATAGCGTAGCTGGAGTTTCGATAGAAGACGACTTCACCGTCACAATGACGTTCGAGGCTCCGTCGATCAATTTCCTCGACGACTTGAACAACCTTTGTGGACTGGCTCCAGTACCAGTACTTCCGGCTCATAAACTAGATCCTATTCCAAGCGCAGAGCTTTTCGAGCATGCATACTGGAAAGAAGACATGGTAGGCTCCGGCCCATGGGCCTTTGTGCAGTGGGTGCCGGACCAGTTCCTCGAATTGACAGCCTTCGATAACTTCTACTTCGGTAGGCCTGGAATCGACAGGATTATTATGACGATTATTCCTTCCAACGATGCAACGCAGATCGCTTTGCAGCGTGGTGAAGTAGACACGAACGTACGTGGCGGTGTCAGTGTCGAGGCCCAGGAAGCCCTGCTGGCTGACCCACGATTCGATGTTTGGGCCACCATGGGTACACATTCCGGTGGTTGGTCATTTAACATGCGTGTACCAGTAATTAACGATCCCCGCCTGCACCAGGCATGGGCACATTGCATGGATCGCAAGACCATGTTTGACACCTTTGCAAATGGTCTAGGTAAGCTCGTTCAGACCCCATTAACTCACTCCTGGTACCAGAAGGCTGAGTGGGAGAGCATGTATCCTTACGATCCAGACAAGGGTAGAGAACTCCTCGCAGCTATGAGCTGGGACAATGATCGTGTGATCAAGGTTCTAAGTGGTGAGTTCAGGAACGAGAAACAGCGAGCACAAGCAGCTGTTGTAAAACAGTATGCTTCAGAATGCGGAATCAAGATTGAGTACGACGAGCAGTCCGGTGCCGCCTGGTCGAAGTCCTTCTATACGGACCATGACTGGGAGATGGCAAACAGTGGCGGCGGCGGTACTCAGGGTGGTCCTGGTCAGTATCTAGGTGGCAGATGGGTTACCTGCGACGCGCCTAGCTGCGATCCTTGGGGCTACTCAGCATACAGTGGTTGGGACGACCTGATTTATGATGGCGCGAAGATAACTGATCGCGTCGAGGCTGCGAAGCACTGGCAGATGATTCAGGAGGACTGGATGATGGTTGACCTCCCGATCGTCGGTACATGGATCAGCGCAGGAGTAAAGCTGAAGAACAAGCGGTTCCGGATGCCTATCCTAGAGCCGATTCCAAAGCCACAACAGCTGAGTCAGATCAAGGTTTACCCTGTCCATATCGGGCGGGACGACAACTGGGGCTTCCATCCTGAACAGTGGAAGATTCAGGACTAAGTCAGAAAAACTACATACCAGTCTCTAAGATGATAAATAGAGATTAGTAGGGGCCGACCCTCAGCGGATTAATTTCCTGCACGGGGGTCGGCCTTTTGTTAGCCACTAACGTAGATTTGCTCAATAGAAATTATAAGGATTGGTTCACAAAATTGGATGGACAGAAGACCATTTAAACGGGACTAGGACTTAAGTAAAAGGTTCCGTGTATAATCTGTGCCCAAGTGTCCCGGACTTTTATATTGAGAGCCTCAAGAATGAACTTACGGCCAGTTAAAATTGGAAACAACGGTAGTGGAACTTGAACTCTTCTGGCCAACCTGATTATGTGGTTTGCTGTCCGGAATTCGGTTATCTTATACAGAGTATTTTGAAAACTACGCCCGGATCGAGATACAACGACATAAAAACAACGAGGAATATCGTCAAGTGACCAAGTACATTATCAGGAGATCCCTAATAGCCATACCTATGCTTCTGGCTATTTCATTAATGACTTTTGCCTTCATCAACCTTGCTCCTGGTGATCCTGTAGATGCCATGATAGATCCTGAATTCTTTGTTGGTGGAGCTGGTGATGCCCTTAGGGAACGGATGGGCCTAAATAAACCTATCCATGTACGTTATTTGATTTGGCTCAGGGAACTTTTTTCCGGTAATTTTGGATATTCATATCAGTTTGGCGTACCTGTATTAGATATGATTGGTGACAGGATTATCCCTACACTCGAATTAACGATAGTTTCCCTTATCGCATCCACGGTTATTGGTACAGCCTTGGGGGTAGTCCAAGCGCTTCGCCAATATAGTATCTTCGACTATTCTTTAAGTGTTGGAGCACTCTTTGGTATTTCTATCCCTGCTTTCTTTTTCGCTTTAATAGCCCTATATATTTTTGTGGCAATTTTGGGATGGTTCCCATCTCACGGAATGTATAGTTATGCCAAGGACTTCGAGATCGTAGACCATCTCCACCACTTGATATTGCCTGCGTCGGTCGTGATGATCGAATCTCTGGCGGGCAATATGAGATATATGCGTACAGCAATGCTGGAGGTTATGCGTTCTGATTATGTAAGGACAGCTCAGGCTAAAGGGTTGTCATATATGGTGGTATTCGGGAGACATGCATTCCGTAATGCACTCTTACCCCTAGTTACCATTACGACATTGCGTCTTCCAGGTCTGATCGGAGGGATTATTATTATTGAGCACATGTTTGCATGGCCTGGAATGGGTCAACTAGGTATTCGTGCCGTGTCAGATAGAGATTACACAATACTAATGGGACTCGCAGTGATCACAGCTGCATTAGTACTGTTCTCCAACCTACTCGCAGACATGTTGTATGCTGTAACTGATCCCCGTGTTCGTGTTGAGGAACAAGGATAGAAAATACCCACAAATAATTGGTAATGCCTAGGAGGTAAGATTGTCGACAGCTGAAGGTTTGGTAGAAGTCCTAGAAGAAGAAGCTACGCGTAGAACGAGAATGAGCGTATGGTGGCGTTTTCGTCGCCATAGGCTAGCCTTATTCGGATTTATAGTTCTAGGAACCTTTGGGCTAGTCGCAATATTTGCACCCATAGTTGCTGTTCATGATCCATTCTTCGTAGATTTGAAAAACTATAAGCAAGGCCCGAGTCTGAGTCATATCCTTGGCACTGATGAAGCGGGGCGTGATGTTTGGGCCAGATTGGTATTTGCATCACGGGTTTCGCTCCTGGTTGGAATCGTCGCGGCGGCTATATCATCCGGCATAGGGGTGCTAATTGGGATCGTGTCAGGATATGCGGGTAAAATACTTGATTCTATATTGATGCGGTTTACAGAACTCATAATGACCCTCCCAACTTTCTTTGTATTAATTATTGCATCATCTTTGGTTGGCCGAAGTGTCTGGATGATAATGTTGATTATCGGGTTACTCGGATGGCCTGGTAAAGCACGTTTGGTTCGTGGACAAGTTCTATCTCTCAAGGAGATGGACTATGTCACCGCTGCAAAAGCACTAGGTGCTAGTGCCAAACGCATATCTTGGGTACATATCTTCCCTGGAACGGTTCCTTATGTTGTTGTCTCGGCCACGCTGACTGTTGGTGGCGCGATTCTCTCAGAAGCAGGACTTAGCTTCCTGGGTCTCGGAGTATCTTTCGAGACGCCTACATGGGGCAACTTGATGAACTCTGCGCAGTCCCTTCATGTATTGCAATATGAACCATGGCTATGGTTACCACCTGGATTTGCCATAGGAATGACAGTGCTCTCCGTAAACTTTGTAGGAGACGGCCTTCGTGACGCTCTCGATCCAAGAACCAAGATCGACTAAATGAGTAGAAAAACACCATAGTTAGATTTCCGGGATCGAAATTCCGAATGGGTATTTAAAAACATCATAATAATATCCTGTCGTGGCGGTGGTACATTTTGAATAAAACAAAAGATATCAAGATGTCATTAAGGTATGTCTTTTCAGCATGTTTGTTGGCAACCATCCTTGTGACTATCGCAATAGGTTGCTCGTCCTCATCTGAAGAACAAGTTTCTTCCGATATAACTGAGTCCAAATCTGAAGTAAAAACAGTAGATAATGCGACATCTCCTACTGTTGCACCTGCACCGACTGTTAGACCTACATCTGCACCAGCTTCCAAGTCTAACTCTCAGACAACACCGACCGTGGTCCCCACTACAGCGCCATCCCCTACCACAGTTCCCAAAAGTGTTCCTACCGTAACCAAATCTGTTTCTGCTGCACCAAATACTTCAGTGGCTGGACTTTCATCAGGCATTGATGGATCAAAATATATAGGTAGTTGTGAGGGACTAGACCTGGAAAATCAGAAGGCCAAGTTGATTGAAATTGGTAATGAAATGTTTGCGGGATCAACTGCTCATGATCCCCAAATGTTGAAACTACATAATCCACCCGATGCCAGGGATAGACGTCGAGGTGGAGGTATATGGCTGATAATAGAATTCAATGGGGATGAGCAGCAGGATATAATTGCAAAAAAGGCGATGCTTGACCTAATAATGCGAGATGCTCTTGAAGCTTTCTATCGCGCAGGATGTGCAGATCTTTTCGAGGTCCATATATCTGCGAGGATGATTGCACTGGGGGCAGGTGTTATCGGTCCAATGACACAAACCCTGGCGGCTGTGTTTAAAACAAGTCTCAAAAAAGACGTTGCCAGTACTGTTGATTGGGATAACAAAGAAAACATCGACTTTAACGAGATATGGAAGACTCTTATACTACACACCCGGTGGAGAAAGGCCATCCAAGAGGCCAAGGGTGGATAAATAAAAAGATCTTAATAGAGACAGTACCTGATCTAGTTTTTGCGTCATGGACTAATCTACATGTATATAAAGGCGCTCTTTAACGTGATGATGCCAGGAAGGTTCGTAACATACTTATTGTTGTTCCCACTGTGTACATTGCTGGTCTTGGGAGCATGTGGCGACGAGACCACTCAAATTACCACAATCTCCGGGACATCTTCGGAGGACCAGTCGCCTACAAAAGTCTCGGTGTTGACTCAGTCCACAGTGTCACCAACTACAGCACCGAAGACCTTGGCTAAATCACAGCCTACTGGAACACCAACAATCGTGAGTGTGGCTACTGTGAAACCAACGGTAGTTCCGACCGCGACACCTTCGCTGAAGCCGATTGCGACTGTAGCTGCTAAGGTTTCCAGTCAACCTGCGGATGGAATGACAAACTTTCCTAAAACTTCGGGCATGGATCCCGCAAAGTATGCTGGGACATGTGCAGGTCTATCTTATGAAGACCAGAAGACCAAGCTCGTGGAGATAGTGAATGAGCTTTTCGTAGGGATAACCAATAGCGAAGAACGTGAAAGATTACACCAGATTCCCCATGTACGTGATAGTCGTCGAGGGGGCATATGGATTTCAATAATGTTTAACGGTGATGAAACAGATGACCTGTTAGCCAAGAAAACCCGATTGGATCTGCAAATGAGTGATGCTTACGATGCACTCTATAATGCCGGTTGCACAGACCTAGGGGAGGTAGACATTACAGCCATCCAGGAAGAGATTACGACTAGGGAAATAGGAGCATCTGTGCTTCTACCCATAGTCGTATTCAAGACTCGTTTGAAGAAGGCTGATGCCGAAAATGTAGATTGGTCTAGCAAGGGAGACATCGATTTCAACGAGATATGGGACGAACTAGTTCTCAATCCTAGATGGCGTAAAGGTCTTCGTGAAATAAGGGGCGGTGGATAGACAGGACTGTAGATGTTCTAGGAGTGATTTTTATTTGCTCTTCCAAATCGTTAATAGGATTTCCATTGATGATCACCTACCTGGTCTGGTCGTCAAGGCAAAACGAGAGATGGATGAGCCATCCCGGCGTTAGTTCCTAATGCTCGGTGGACAACTTTTGAGGAACTTCATGAATATAGTGTTTAGGTGGAACATATATCTGACTAAATAGAAGCAGTGCGAATATCTATTGAATCCAATGACAGTAAGAGTAGATGATACTTTGGTAATAAGTTGTTAATTGCTTGTTCTGATAGCCCAAATAAATTAGAGGAATAGCCATGAGTGAGACGGTTCATAGGATTGCGATCATCGGATGTGGAAGACTTGGACAGAATTATGCGGAAGCATACTCTACGTACCCTGATACGGAAATAGTAGCTATTGCTGAACATAATCCTGATCGTCGTAAGGTAGTAGGAGAACGTTTTGGAGTCAAGGCACTTTATCCAGATGTAGAGTCTCTGCTTAAGGATGATGTTCCGGACCTGGCTGCAATAGTTACTCCTACAAAGTACTATAAGGATGCAGTCATTGCATGTGCAGAGGCAGGCGTAAAGGGCGTATCTACTGATAAACCTATTGCAGCTATCCTCAAAGATGCTGATGAAATGGTGGATGCCTGCGAATCACGGGGTATTGTTTTTTCTGGCGGTAATCTACAGCGGGCGATGAGCGAGGTGCAAGAGGCAGCACGTTTGATCCACAAGGGAGAATTTGGTGAGTTGATTGGGGCCGTGGTCCACCGATGGTCTTTGGAAATCTCTGGAGGTGGCTGTCAACAAATTTCTGTTCTAAGACTATTGGCAGACGCGGAAATTGAAGAAGTAGTTGCTTGGGGGACCCCACAAGAAGTTTTGGATGGCCCCACTGATGAAGGATTGTCTATAGATGGAATTTTCCGGCTAAGTAATGGTACAGAGTGTCCAGTTTTCAGTGGCGAGACGCCATATCGCGGGGTAGATGTTTGGAGCAATGATTCTCTTATACGCTGGAACTGGGGTCCACCAGATATATATAGTGGATTCGATACTGAAAGACGCCGTGTTAAGGTTGATTACAAGTATGCTCCATATAGATGGAGTGAGTTTGGTTACTTGACGTCTGCCATACGATCTTTCATTTCTGCGGTTGAAACAGGGAGCAAGCTGGCAGTATCTGGTCATGATTTGAGACAGGCCCTAGAAGTGGCAATCGCTGCCAAGTATTCTGCTAAATGGGGAAATATTCCTGTGAAGTTGCCTTTAGAGGACAGATCACTTGCCCTTTATCCGCGCTCGTACCGTTGGCTTGGAGGAGATAAATCTGGACTACCACAGTCCATCGAAGAGGCAAGTACTTTTGGGAAAAACGGGTTATAACTACGGTTGAGTCAAGGCATCTGCATATTGGATATCACTCAAACAACGTGTCCAGGGATTTATGGATCTGTCGTCTGACGCTAAGCATCAAAAAGACGTGAATACTTAAATTTATGCAAGGTACCTTACCCAAAGAGATAGCTGAAGCCATTGATGATTTTGGTATTTCATACGAGATATTGCCATGCGATCCGGAATTTGCTGACACCTCGGACTTTTGTGCAAAGTATGGCTTCCCGATCACTCATTGCGGCAATACAATCGTTGTTGCATCCAAGCGTGAGCCCGTACAGTATGCAACTTGTACCGTTCAGGGCTCCGATAGGCTAGATGTTAACAAGACTGTGCGGAAGCTAATGGGAGTCTCACGCCTATCATTTGCAAGTAAGGAACAGACTGCAGGACTAACCGGCATGGTAATTGGAGGGGTTACTCCATTTGCGCTTCCCGACACGGTACCGGTGTATTTTGATCAGAAATTGATGGATCTTGATTACATTATTTTGGGATCAGGAGACCGATCATCGAAAATCATGACTTCACCTACCATTTTTAACCAAATCCATAATTCGATTATGGTCGCCGGGCTTTCGATCTCCAAGAGACAAGAGGCTTAAAGTGGTATATCTTGGCGTGCAGGGTCTAATGCCCCGTGATTTGCAAAACGTTACCCCGTTGACCATGAAACGTATACGTGATCTTGGATTTTCAGGGGTGGCATGCAGATATTTTGATCCGTTGGGAACAATCGAGAAAGATGTTCGCAAACTCAGTGATATTATGGCCACAGCTGGAATCAATCCTTGTCAAGCTGTAGCTCAACACTATGACCTAATCGCGACTGATACTCCTAAAAGACTTCTTGGAATTAAGGCCATGCAGCATATGTGTTTGGTGACTCGGTGGCTAGGCGCAGGAAATCTATATCTTCGGCCTGGAAGTGTAAATCCGAATGGATCATGGTATCCACATCCCGACAATTTTAATACGGAGACATTCGACGTCTTGATCGAGAGTGTGAGACAAGTTTGTATGGCGGCCGAACAGGAAGGCATCATGTTAGCAGTGGAAGGTCACTGCTTGTCTATTCTTAATACGCCTGAAAGGATCAGGGATCTCATCCAGGGGGTAGGTTCCAAATCGCTAAAGTTTAACGCTGACCCTGTAAATTTTGTAGGTAGCCTCGGTGATGCTTATGACACAACATCGATGGTCAACAAGCTTTTCGATGTGCTGGGAGAATATACTATTTGTGGTCATGCGAAAGACTTTGTAATAGAAGAACGGCTTGTTTTACACATAGAAGAGACCGTAATTGGTCAAGGACTGCTTGATCAATCCACCTTCCTCAAGAGATTTGAGGAACATTGCCCTGATGGTTATATCCAGATAGAGCATCTTCCAGATGACAAGATACCCCAGGCTAGGAAAGCGTTCTACCAAGACGGATTAAAGGCAGGGATAGTATGGAAAGAATGAATCTGAAAGGTAGTCGGATTGTACTAACCGGTGGTGCTACGGGGATAGGTCGTGCTACAGCCATACACTGTGCGACATTGGGTGCCGGAGTTGTTGTCGCTGATATTAATGAGGTTGACGGTGGCAGTTGTGTGTCACAAATTAAAAAATTAGGAGGAGAAGCACGGTTTATAAAAACTGATGTCTCGATTGAATCCGATGTTCGGAATTTAATGACTGAATCATACCGGTATCTAGGAGGTATCGACTCTTTAGTTACTGCAGCTGGGATAGCACGGGATTCGATGGTGCCTGTTGAGGATCTCTTGGAAGAGGTTTGGGATTCCACGATCGACATCAATCTTAAGGGCAGTTTCTTGGCTGCCAAATATGCTGTGCCTTCTATGAAAGAAAATGACCGAAGTGTTATTGTGATGATTGCGTCGGGTGCAGGGGTAACCAGCGCTAGCAGTACAGTCTCATATGGTGCAAGTAAGGGTGGTGTTAACGGACTAGGGATGACCTTGGCGGCGAAATTGCGGGATCATGGGATTCGTGTAAACGTTCTGTGTCCCGGAAGCATTACTACCCCTCTAAAACTTGGGATAATTGAACGACAAGTTGCGTCACTTGGTGAAGGTGCTCGTGTTGCGAACTCTGACCTGGGTGATCCGGTAGGCGTAGCGAAGATAATCAGTTTTTTAATATCGGATGATGCGGACTACATTAGGGGAGCAGTTTTTACTCGGTAGGATCGTTTGTTTTGAAATTCGAGTTTGTTATCCTACCAATAGTCGCCCGCTTTTGTAGCATATACCAAATTATAGCTGCGCCGATCAAAAGCATTGATCCCATTACTATGAACGTGTAAGTGTAATCTAGCCAGTGGATCATTAGGCCTGCAATAACTGGCCCCAATACCTTCCCTGCGTTTTTCATAGAACCGACCAATCCTATACTGGTAGCTAGATGGCTAGCGTCGACTTGTTTAGATACAAGAGCCATAGTTGATGGAAAAACCAAGGCTTGGGCAAATCCAATTAGCGCCGCTGGTAGGATCATCGATATATCCATAGCAAGTTGAGGTAGTAATACCAAGGCTCCTCCAAGGACTACCATCCCACTAATCGCCATATTTACGAAGCCAAATCTGTCACTTAGCCTGCCTCCGATTGGGTTTGTAGCCATATGGACAGCTTCCTGGATTGCAAGAAAAGCGCCGGCTACAGCTACATTTGCACCTGATGATAGTGCCAGTAGTGGCATGAATGCCTTGACGGCGTACACAGTTATGAAAATGTTAGCGTCTAGGATTCCAGCGATCCACACTGCTGGTGCTTTTGCACCAGCGCTTAATGCCATGGTGACCTGTTGCTTGAAAGTAAGCCGATCTGATTTTTGACCGAGGTGGTCGGATTTCGTGTTGTTATTAGGATTATCTACCGTCTCTGGCAGAAATATTACAGGTAAGAAAGCAAGTCCACTTAGTAACCCAACTATGGTAAAAACACTGACAGGTTCTATAGTTAAGAGCATCCAGCCTGCCACGGCTGGGCCTACAACATACCCGGCGTTGCGGGCTATTGAGAACCAGCCAATACGTTCCGCACGTTGTTTTGTGGAAAGTTCGGTTACGTAGGCCAGGGTCACTGGTCCGTATATAGCAGTCGCAAGTCCATGGATCATGCGAACAGCAAAAAGCTGTTCTGGGCTTGATACGAATCTATAAACGAATGGCATTCCGACAAAGAAAGCAGTTCCAATGATTAACCAGAGCCTGCGGCCTGACCTGTCAGAGAGCACTCCAAAAGTAGGCTTTAACACCATACCAGTTAGGGTAGAGACTGACACGATGAATCCTAGGAATATGTCACCGGCTCCGAGGGCGGCTGCATAAATAGGAAGAAGGGGGGATTTGCCCATTTGGTATGCGGATCGCACCAAGAAATCAGCACTCGTGATAAGGACAAAACCCTGGGAAAGAATCGGGTAGTCATCAGCACTACGGGGGTCCAAGTTTTTTCTCATTTCGCAGAAGGTTTGGGATCCGTTCTTTAGTCCTCCTAATTAAAAGAGGACTAAAGAACGGTGATTGTTGTTTGTTAGTCAATCCTGGCTAGCCATCTGTGTGTTGATAGCCGGCACTTCTAGTTCCTCAAGGATAACTACAAATTTGCGGAGATCATTGTCAATAATGTCTTGTAAGTTCTTGAACTGTATATCTAGTCGCGCTGATAAATCATCGAAGACCTCGTATGCCTGTTTCGTTGGTCGGTAATCTGCGCTTGAAGGCACGAACGCGATTTCCTTGATCTTGGCGTCCAATTTAGACGGTTCACTCAGGCGATCTACGCCACCCAGAGTCTTTCTTTGAACGATCTCATTTTCTACCGATGTTAGTTTCTCCTTGAGTTCGTTGGCAGCACTTGATACGGCGTCTTTTGCGCTATCACTGGTAGCTCGTGAGGTCCATGAGTCAACCTGATCTCGTATATCCGTGATGCGATTGGCAGCCTCGTAGGTTTCGGAAACTTTGTCTCGGATCTTGATCAGGAGATCAAATTGATCTTGTAGATCCTCTTGGCTTGCTTCAATTCTAGGATCTTTAAGAATTTCAAATGTTTTTGTATGTGAAGC
>CAZSLO010000012.1:0-219377 GCA_964608025.1 uncultured Dehalococcoidia bacterium
GTTGATTAGCTTTCTGATGTAGTTGTAGTTTCTTAATATGCTGAAGTATAAGAATTTTCTACTGAAGTTGAAGTTTCTGATATTTCTCCTTCAGCTGTCTTTTATGATGATGCATAGTAAGATTTCGGGGAAGAGCCTGCACAGGAAGATAAATCGGCTATAGAGAAAGAGGCTGAGGGCTCATGATACAAATCTACTCTCGGCTAAAAGTTGCAGATAACTCTGGCGCAAGGATTATTAGTTGTATTGGCGTACCTGGCGGTAGTGGAAGGCAATATGCTGGACTAGGAGATGTCATAGTAGCTTCTGTCAAAGAAGCTGTCCCATCATCAGCTGTGGGCAAAGGTGAGGTTGTTAGAGCGGTTGTGGTACGTACCAAGAAACCTTATCGTCGCTCAGATGGCTCACATATCAGATTTGACGAAAATGCCGCGGTAATAATTAATGAAGATCGCATGCCTCGTGGCACCCGTATTTTCGGACCGGTTGCCCGTGAACTCCGGGACAAGAATTTTATGCGGATAGTTTCGCTGGCACCAGAGGTACTTTGAAATGAAGCTCCGAACAGAAGACACCGTTATAGTTGTGAAGGGCCGTGACCGTGGGAAACAATCCCAAGTGACTAAGACTTTTCCTAAAGAACATAAGGTGATAGTCGAGGGTGTAAATGTTGTTGTAAGGCATACTAAACCCACTGGCACAGTTAGGCAGGCAGGTATAATTCAGAAAGAAATGCCTATATCTGTTTCAAACCTAATGCTTATGTGCACCCATTGCAATAAGCCTACGAGAGTGAAGTATAGAACCCTTGCAGATGAAACCAAGGCCAGGGTTTGTTCGCGAGAAGACTGTGGAGAAGTAATAGAGTGACGACTGATAAAGAAAAAGAACTTAAAGACAATACGACTGGTCCTAAGAAGCCTTCTTCCCGGGGACGTTCTAAATCCCCAAGTGGTGGGAAAAAAACGAAACAGGTTAAGGCAAAGGCTACCCCAAAAACACGTAAATCTTCCAAGAAGAAAGAAGAGACGGTATCTAAAACCTCCAGCCTAGAATCAAATAAATTACCACGGTTACTCAAAAGGTTTAGGGAAGAAATATCAACACAATTGGTAAATGAATTTGAATACACGAGTGTGATGCAGGTTCCTCGTTTGACAAAGATCATGTTGAACATTGGTATTGGTGAGGAGGCCAGCAAAAATTCTCAGGCGATAGAACGGGCGACTGGTGATATGTCAATGATCTCAGGTCAGCGACCCGTTACCACCAAAGCACGAAAATCCATTGCTGGTTTTAAGCTCAGGGAAGGAACGCCTGTTGGAATTGCGGTTACGATGCGAGACAGGCGTATGTACGAATTTCTGGACAGGCTTATCAGTTCTGCACTTCCGAGGATCAGGGACTTTAGGGGTGTATCTCCAGCTTCATTCGACGGGAGGGGTAATTATTCCTTAGGGATACGAGAGCAGATCATTTTCCCTGAGATAGATTATAACTCGATTGACCGTATCCGTGGTCTTCAGGTAATCATTACCACGTCTGCAAAATCTGATCGCGAGGGATTTCGGTTACTCGAACTCATGGGCATGCCTTTTGCAAAATCTGAGTCTGACGTCGTGGCTGCGTAATATATACAAAGGATCAGGTGATACCTTGGCGAAAGCATCTAAAATACAGAGCTGGAAAAAGCCTAAGAAATATAAAGTTCGCGAATATAATCGGTGCAACCGATGCGGCCGTCCCAGAGCGTATATTAGATTCGCAGGGCTTTGCAGAATATGTTTTAGGGAGATGGCTTTAATTGGAATGCTACCTGGCATCAGGAAAGCTAGTTGGTAGCATCACGCTACCCTTAACTCAAGGAGACCAAGAAAACTAAATGAATGTAACAGACCCGATTGCAGACATGCTTACCCGGATTCGCAACGCTATCCTCGTTGGTCACGATAGTGTCTCGATCCCGGCGTCCAATATGAAAGTAGCTATCGCCAAAATTTTGCGAGAAGAAGGTTTTGTAGCGAATTACGAGACCGCACAAAATTCTGATGCTATCGGTTCGATACAGCTTGCACTGCATTATCGTGAAGATGGTGAACCAGCAATTAGTGGCTTAAAGAGAGTCAGTAAACCAGGATTACGAGTTTATGTTAAAAAAGGGGAAATCCCACGTTATTACGGTGGACTCGGAGTGCCAATACTCTCGACTTCAAAGGGAGTAATGACTGGTAAACAGGCTTGGAGAGAACAGATAGGCGGAGAATTGTTGTGTTACGTATGGTAGAGAGGCAGATATGTCGAGGATAGGAAATCAACCGATATCGTTGCCAAAAGATGTGACTATTTCTATTGAAGGCACAAATGTGACCATTAAAGGGCCTAAAGGTCAACTTTCACAGGAATTCAACCGAGATATGCTGATTGAATCTGATGATCAAACCGTAGTTGTCAAAAGGCCTTCGGATGTCCGAGACCATCGTGCGCTACATGGGGTGACTCGGAGTTTGATTGCCAATATGGTGGAGGGTGTTAGCTCTGGTTTTAGCAAGACTCTTGAGTTTGTAGGGGTTGGATATAGAGCACAGCAAAGTGGAAAGGGTTTAACACTGAGCTTAATGCTTAGCCATACAATAGACATTCAGCCACCAGATGGAATTACACTGGAAGTTGAAGGGAACAACATAGTAAAGATATCTGGTATAGATAAACAGGTGGTAGGACAGATAGCAGCAGAGATTCGATCCAAGAGGCCACCTAATGCATATACTGGTAATGGTATCCGATATCAAGGCCAGCAGATCCGGATCAAGCCGGGTAAGAGTGCTAGGGCGGCAGAAGCCTAATGCCTAAAGAAGGAACATCTAGAGTACGTAGGCTCGCGAGACATATACGGGTAAGGCGCCAATTAAAAGGCGTAGCCGAGAGGCCCCGGCTCGTGGTTTTTAGGAGTTTACGCCATATGTATGCCCAAGTGATTGACGACGGAGTGGGAGAAACGTTGGTTTCGGCCTCAAGCCTAGATGCTATGGTCAAGGAACAACGTAACGGCAAATCTAAATCTAATGTAGCAGAACTAGTAGGCACTCTCGTTGCTGAGCGCGCTCTTGAGAAAGGCATTAAGTCAGTTGTTTTCGATAGGGGTGGTTACCAGTATCATGGTCGAGTTAAAGCTGTGGCCGATGCAGCAAGAAAGGGAGGACTTTCTTTCTAATGGTTAACGGGCCTGATAGAAACCAAAGGGATGATAGAAGATCTCAGTTTGATGAACAAGGGATGCAAGAAAGAGTCGTTAAGATTTCTCGTGTATCCAAGGTTGTCAAGGGTGGGAGGCGACTTAGTTTCAGTGCGGTGGTGGTTGTTGGTAACGGAGAAGGTAAAGTTGGTATTGGCATGGGTAAGTCTGACGCGGTCCCTGATGCTGTTCGAAAAGGGAGTGTTAACGCAAAGAAAAACATGATCACAGTACCGCTCAAGGACAGTACAATACCACACGATATAGTATCTCGTTTTGGTTCAGCCGAAGTGATGTTAAAACCGGCCTCGCCAGGTACCGGTGTAATTGCTGGAGGCGCTGTCCGAGCTGTTGTAGAACTTGCCGGAATAAAAGACATTACTACCAAGGCACGATTTAGTACAAATCCAGTTAATACCGTTAAGGCTGCCTTTCAAGGCTTAGGTATGCTGAAAGATCCTGCAGAAGAATTTGAAAAAAGAAGACAGCTTGCAGAAGCTATTCCTGTAAATAGTCCAAATCGTAGCCGTAGCGCCAAGGGATAACGAGCCGTGGGAAAGATAACAATCACTTGGAAGAAAAGTGCCATAGGATTTCCTAAAGACCAGAAGGATACCATCGCTGGCCTTGGATTAAGGCGTCTTCATCAAACAGTAGAACAAGAAGATACCCCAACGATAAAAGGAATGATAAAAAAAGTACAACATCTTGTGGAAGTCAAGTTAGCTTGATTTAGAAATATCTCAAATTAAACAAACATAACGATAAATAATATGAGACAACATGAACTGAAATCCCCGAGTGGGTGGAAGAAAAATAGGAAACGCCGTGGCCGCGGTGATGGTAGTGGGCGTGGTACTTACTCTGGTAGAGGACTAAAGGGCCAGAATTCCCGAAGTGGTGGAGGAGTACGCCCTGGATTTGAGGGAGGGCAAAATCCTTTAATCAAAGCACTGCCTTCCATGCGAGGCTTTACGAATATATTTCGTACGAGATATAGCGTTGTCAATATAGATCACCTATCCAGGCTGGACCCAGAAATAGAGATCACACCTGATTATATGGCTGAGATGGGTCTTATAAGAGACTTGAAATATCCGGTCAAAATTCTTGGTCGTGGCGAGATAGATAAAGCCTTGATAGTAGGAGCTCACAGGTTCTCGAGATCGGCTCGTTTAAAAATCGAGAATGCTGGGGGAACTGCTAAGGAGATCAGATCGTGAATCAGGCTCGGGCTGCCAGGCAGCAAGAGGTTTCTAGACCCCAACTCATCCAATCAATGATTGATGCGATGAAGGTACCTGATCTTCGATCAAAAATATTGTTCACCCTAGCGATGCTGGTGGTCTACAGATTCGTAGCACATGTGCCTGTGCCTGGAGTGGAAATACAGGCATTGGCTCAAGCTTTTGAACAGGAGGCACTACTCGGTTTCCTTGATCTTTTCAGTGGTGGTGCACTCTCCGACATGAGCGTTGCGGCTATGGGTGTATACCCATATATTACTGCGTCCATAGTTATGCAAATACTGACGCCAGTGATACCACAATTGAAGGCCTTGTCTCAGGAAGGTGAATATGGAAGACAGAGGATCAATCAAGTAACACATTGGCTCACAGTACCCATAGCATTCTTCCAATCTTGGGGAACGTTGACGTTCTTGCGCCAATCCCCTGTATTTCCTGATTTCACGTTCGGACTTAACCTACCCACAATGTCGATGCTTATTTCAATGGTAGCTGGAACTATGTTCTGCGTTTGGCTTGGAGAGCTGATCACTGAGAAAGGTTTAGGTAATGGTATCTCACTGATCATCTTCGGAGGCATAGTGTCAAGTTTGCCTCAGGTTATAGGACGTGGATTTTTGGAAAGGGATGAGGCTGGTGGACTGCTTCTTCTAGTTGGTTTTGGGGTAGTCATCATATACGTGATAGTACTTTTTACGGAAGCACAGCGTAGGATTCCTGTGCAGTATGGACGGAGTGTTTTTCGGGGAGGCCAAATGCAACGGCAGAGTGGGGCGACATTTTTGCCTTTGAAAGTGAACTCTGCGGGCATGATACCCTTAATATTTGCTTCATCGATGATGATTCTGCCGATTACGATAGCTAGTTACTTTCGTAATCCATTGAGTGATAGCTATATCGTTCGATTCATGCGATTCTTTTCGGACTCTCTGGACCCAACCAAATTCCCATACTATTTTGGGTTGTTTATTCTTGTAGTGGCATTCACGTTTTTCTACACCATGGTCGTTTTCCAGCAACAGAATTTGGCAGAAAATCTTCAACGGAATGGTGGTTTCATACCTGGTATACGGCCGGGCAAGCCAACACAGGAATACCTGAATCGAGTTATTGTTAGGATTACTTGGGGCGGGGCTTTATTCCTGGGAGGAGTAGCGATAATACCCTGGTTTATCACGCAGGCAACAGATGTGAGGGCTCTGACGATTAGTAGTTTTAGCTTGTTGATTATGGTTGGAGTGGCATTAGACACAATGAGGCAGTTAGAAGCGCAGTTGTTAATGCGCAACTACGAAGGCTTCATCCGCTAGTAATTTGAGAGTAATAATGTTTGGGCCACCCGGTGCTGGAAAAGGTACGCAGGCTGCTCGTATTGCAGAAATGCTTGTAGTCCCGCGAGTATCTTCGGGAGACCTTTTCAGAGATCATCAAAATAGGGAGACTGGATTAGGTAATCTCGCAAAGTCATATATGGAGAGAGGGATTCTAGTTCCGGACGATTTGACTATACGAATGGTAATGGAATGGATAGAGGCTCACAAAGATAGGAATGGTTTTATCCTTGACGGATTCCCTAGGACACATATTCAAGCTGAAGCATTAGATGAAGCGATGACTGATCAAGGAGGAATTGATAGGGCGCTCAACATAGATGTTGGAAAAGAGGAATTGATACGTAGACTCACTGGACGAATTGTTTGCAAAAAATGTCAGGCTATATATCACATAGTTTCTTCTCCTCCAAAAAAGGATTGCGAGTGCGATTCTTGTGGGGGCAAGTTATATCAACGGGACGACGACACGGCTGAGGCGGTCGAAAGGAGGCTTGATGTTTATTTTGAAGAAACAGAGCCTCTGGTCGAATACTATAGGCAGTTGGGCAAATTAAGGCAGGTGAGCGGAGAAGGGTCTGTAGATGAAGTAAGCGGGTCTATAATGGTTGCACTGAGTACCTGAGAGCCCGTTAGATTAGGGGCCGAGGCCTATATGGTTATGCTACCATATTATATGTTACGGGTAGAGATATAGAGGAATTGGGAGTTTAGGAATCGAACAGCTATCTTCTGTAGGAGGAATTAACCAATCGGGCGTGTTGATAAAATCCGCTTCGGAATTGTGTCATATGCGACAGGCCGGGCTTATTGTTCGGGCTACAAAGGTAAAGATTAAAGATGCTATCACGCCAGGTGTCTCGACAGAAGAACTAGATAGTATGGCAGAGAAAGAGATTAGAAAGCTTGGAGGACTCCCATCTTTTAAGGGACTATATGGTTTCCCGGCCACGATTTGTGCTTCGCTCAACGAAGAAATCGTGCATGGGATCCCATCCAAACGAAAAATTAGGTCAGGAGACATAGTTAGTATCGATGTTGGGGCCGTTGTTGAGGGATTTCACTCAGATAGTGCTTTTACTGTTGCGGTTGGGAAGGTGAGTCAACGGAACCAAGCCTTGATTGATGATACAGCAGAGTCGTTAAGACAAGGGATACAACAAGCGAAATCAGGTGCCAGAGTGGGAGACATATCGGCAGCTATACAGGATTATGCGGAACGAAGAGGCTATGGTGTTGTAAGGCAATATGTCGGTCATGGTGTTGGCAGGGCTCTTCATGAAGAACCCCAGATACCAAATTATGGTATTGCTGGAAGGGGCCCGCTCCTAAAGGAAGGAATGACGATTGCGATAGAGCCTATGTTAAATCTGGGCAGTTGGGAAACTAAGGTACAAGATGATAATTGGACTGTGGTTACAGCTGATGGCGAATTGTCCGCTCATTTTGAAGATACTATCGCTATAACAAATGTCGGGGCCGAGATACTAACATAGGAAAAATTTGGCAAAGAAAGAAGGAATAGAGGTTGAGGGCGTCGTTTCCGAATCGCTGAGGGATGCAACCTTCAGGGTAGAATTAGCTAATGGATATGAAGTGATGGCTAAGATTTCCGGCAGGCTTCGGGTGAATTATATACGCATTTTGCCTGGAGATAGAGTTCTAGTGGAACTCTCACCCTACGATTTAACACGAGGCAGGATCACATATAGATTTTCCACCGGGGCTCCAAGAGGGTCGGGTGGGCCGCCAAATAGGAGGCGATAGCGATGAAAGTCGCGGCATCGGTCAAGAAACGATGTACTAAGTGTAGGATAGTTAGGCGAAGAGGGCGTGTCATGGTTATCTGCGATAATTTACGCCACAAGCAACGTCAAGGTTAAACTAAATAAATTTCGGGAGGACCTAAATGGCGATCGTTTCGGGAGTGAATATCCCTGACGACAAGCGTGTAGAGATATCTTTGCAACAAATATATGGTATTGGCCTTACACAGGCAAAAGATGTCGTGGAAAAAGCAGGCATTGTTGGTAATCCACATGTACGTGATCTGGCTGAAGCAGATTTAACTCGGATCAGGGAAATCATAGATAGAGAAAAGAGTGTAGAGGGAGATCTGCGTCGCGAGGTTAACATGAATATCCGGCGTCTAATAGATATAGGAAGTTATCGAGGATTAAGGCACCGCAGGGGACTTCCAGTTAGAGGACAGCGGACTCGTACCAATGCGCGTGCTAAAAGACCTAAGAGGATACCGGTAGCGGGACGACGTCAAGCGTCGACTACCACGACATAGGAGTCAATTTAGATGGCAAGAAATCCACGCACGAGACGTAGACAACGAAAGAATGTGCCTGTAGGGAGGGCTTATATACAGGCTACTTTTAATAATACTGTTATTACGCTGACTGATCCTCAGGGTAATACCATCGCATGGGGTAGTGCTGGTACGGCAGGGTTTGAAGGATCCCGCAAATCAACTGCATTTGCGGCCCAGCGGGCAGCAGATGCGGCCGCTCGAAAAGGACTCGAACAAGGGCTTAGACAAGTTGAAGCATTTGTAAGAGGCCCTGGTGCTGGTAGAGAGGCAGCTATAAGGACATTGCAAGCAGCAGGTATGAGAGTTACTAGTATACGCGACGTGACACCGATTCCACACAATGGATGTAGGCCACGCAAAAGACGTAGAGTCTAGGCAGGTTTTCTTTGTGACAAAATTCCACCCATTGGCATATAAGACGAGGATAAAATAAGAATGGCACGATATACTGATCCAGCTTGTAGAAAGTGCCGCAGAATAGGCGAAAAGCTCTTTTTGAAAGGTGATAGATGCTATACGTCTAAGTGCGGTGTAGAGCGCCGTAAGCGTCCTCCCGGAGACCAGATCCCGAGACGCAGGCGATTGTCGGATTGGGCAATGCAACTCAGAGAGAAACAGAAAGCACGTTTTACCTATGGAGTGCTGGAACGGCAATTTCTTGGATACTACAAAATAGCAAAGGATCAGTCCGGATCCACTGGAGACATTCTTCTTCAACTTTTGGAAACACGGCTCGATAATGTCGTATTCAGACTCTCGTTTGTAGATTCACGTAGACAAGCGAGACAGTTGATCAACCATGGACATATGACAGTTAATGGTAAGCGTATGGACGTCCCTTCTTACATTGTGAAATCTGGGGATAAGATCGCATGGAAAGCAGTAGGGGAGACAAAACCAGGTTTCATAGATGCGCTGACAGATGGAATACCGAGACGCCCAGTCCCTAGCTGGCTCAACCTAGACCCCGATGCGCTTACAGGACAAGTCGTAGGAATACCAGAGGTGTCAGAGATCGATACCGGGATTGATTCCAGAATGATAGTCGAATTCTATTCCAGATAAATTCAGAGGGACTGTTTGTCCATATACTAAAGGGTTCACATAGATCGGAGTGAACCCAGTTTTGTACGAGAAGATAGGAGATTTAGCCATATGCTTAATTTTCAAGAGTTCACTTCACCTGAAACCCATGAAGATGAACCAGAACCTATTCCGTCCCCTACGATAGTTATACCTGATTCCGATGGACGGTATGGCAAATATGTTGCCGAGCCCCTGCCTAGAGGCTATGCAACGACACTTGGTAATGCTTTACGTCGCGTTCTCTACAATTCATTGCCAGGTACGGCTGTGACTTGGGTAAAAATAGAAGGAATTCTTCACGAGTATGCGACTCTGCCGCATATTAAGGAAGAAGTATCCGAAATATTGCTTAATATTAAGGGTATCAGGATAAGGTCGGATGTCGAAAGATCGGGCAAGATTCGTCTTGAAGTAGCTGGTAGAGGTGAAGTATCTGCCGGAGATATCATGGCTACTTCAGATTATGAAATTATTAATCCTGAATTGCATATTGCGACATTAGATTCCGACGAGGCTAGTCTCTCGATCGAATTCAATGTTGAACGTGGGGTTTCTTATCAAGAAGCGACTGTTGGTGATGGATTACCTATTGGAGTCCTTCCTGTAGACGCAGTTTATAGTCCTGTTAGGAAAGTGAACTATCGGAAAGATACTGTAAGAATAGGACAGAAAACGGATCTTGAACGCCTTACTATTGAGATATGGACAGATGGAACTATTACTCCGATTAACGCTTTACAGCAAGCAGGCAACATCTTGGTTACACATTTCTTCCTGTTCGCTAATGCAGAACGTGTGATCGAGGGTGGGGAAGAGGGGTCACCCATAGCTCTCAAGATATCTCCAGATATTTACAGCGTTACTGTAGAGAGCCTAAACTTATCGGCGCGAAGCTTGAATTGTTTGAAGCGTGCTAGTCTCGATCAAGTTGGACAAATCCTAGAGATGAAGCCTGCAGATTTGCTTGAGATCCGCAATTTCGGAGAAAAATCACTTCATGAATTGTATGATCGGCTCAGAGAAATGGATCTGATCCCGCCAGAACTAGAGGCGGATTTACAAATAGAAGAAACTTCAGAAGTTACTAAAACTACAACTGATAATAATGAGGAAGAAGCGAAAAAAACTGATGATACAGAGCTTAATGTAGACGCTATATTCTCCGAGATCGAAGGCCTAGGGGACGAATGATGAGACATAGACTATCTGGAAGAAAACTCTCCCGGCCAACCGCCCATAGGATGTCGATGTTACGTACTGCTGTAACCGACCTCTTGAAAAATGAATCTGTTCGTACCACGGGACCCAAAGCTAAGGAAATTCGGAAACTTGCCGAAAAGACCATTACGCGAGGGAAAAAGGGAGATCTTCATAACAGGAGAATGGCTTCGGCGTTTCTCACTGATGAAAGCGTTGTCCGTAAACTGTTTGATGAACTAGGACCTCGTTATCAAGATCGGAGCGGCGGCTACACTCGTATAATGAAACTTGGTGCACGCAAAGGAGATGCGGCCGAAATGGCAATTATCGAATTGGTGCCTTAATTTCTGGAGTCGTTTTATGAAGTTGGCATTAATAGTGGAGTACGACGGCACAAACTACGGAGGATTCCAATACCAGCATAATGCAAATTCAATTCAGGAGGAACTAGAGAAGGCAATTACAAGGCTTACCAAGGAAACAATACGGATCAACGGTGCGGGCAGAACAGATGCAGGTGTCCACGCTAAAGGTCAGGTTGTAGCGTTTGATACTAAGGTTTCCTATGATCCAATGATCTATGTGAAAGCGCTAAACCATTACCTGCCGGTTGATATCGCGATCAAGGATGCATATCAAGTAGGTGTTGAATTCGATCCGCGTCGTATGGCCGAGAGTCGACTATATGAATATACGCTGCAGCTTGCGGCTACTCGGTCGCCATTAACTAGACAAAAGGTCTATTGGTCTTCATTGGATCTGGATGTAAGTGCAATGCGCCGAGCTGCTAAATTTTTTGTCGGCACTCACGATTTTGGTAAGTTTAGCTCGTCGATGAAAAAGCCTACTTATAGTACAGTGAGACAAATATTCAAATCTCAGATTAGACAATCAGGTAATATTGTACGATACCAAGTACGAGGAAATGCTTTTTTGCATCGGCAGGTGAGACGAATGGCTGGTGCATTAGTCGATGTAGGAAGAGGAATATTGAAGGGAGACGATCTTAGGAGGATGCTTAGTGGAGAAGATACAGGATCTTCGGCTCGTACTTTGCCTGCCCGCGGCCTGTGTCTTATTGAAGTTACATACCCTGGATTTCCACCTAGTGCGGTGAAATAGATATGACAACCAAAATAAATAGATCAAAGAAACTAACAAGGTCTGAGATGTGGCATGTAATTGATGCAAATGGCAAGACACTTGGGCGCCTTGCCAGCGAAATTGCCGTTCTCCTGCAAGGAAAACATAGTCCTAATTATGTGAAGTATCTCAACACTGGAGATTTTGTAATAGTTATTAATGCAGAGAAGATAAAAGTTACGGGTAACAAGTTAGAAAAGAAGATTTATTATCGCCATAGTGGCTATCATGGCGGGCTGACCGAACAAACCCTGGCAACCGTTTTAAAGAAACACCCAACGCGGGTTTTACGTGGAGCGATCAAGGGTATGCTTCCGAAGAATACCCTAGGTCGTAAAATGCTTTCCCGTCTCAAGGTATATTCCGGAGAAAGACATCCTCATGAGGCACAGGTTAGGGGTATTACGAAACTCAAAGAGCCTTCTGGAGAGAATGGGAAAAAGGAGTCTTAGTTGACACAGCAACAATATCATTACGGGACAGGTCGTAGAAAGACAGCCGTTGCCCGCGTAAGGCTCTATTCAGAGCGTGGTACGAATACAGTTAATGGGAAGCCCATGGAAGAAGTTTTCAACTGGAAATCTTGGCAAGATGAGGTGCTGGAGCCATTTAATGTGACCAATACTTTAGGCCAGTTTAGAGTGGTGGCCAAGGTAACAGGTGGTGGTATTGTTGGTCAGGCGGGTGCAATGAGACATGGTATTTCAAGAGCTCTTCTTGAAGCGGATCCACAATTACGCCCGACTCTCAAGAAAGCAGGCCTGCTAACGCGAGATGCTAGAGAGAAAGAAAGCAAGAAATATGGTCTCAAACGTGCTCGTAAAGCTGAGCAGTGGACCAAGCGCTAGGATTGTTACCGGAGATCAAGTTGGTGGTGCTTACCCTCGGTCTTAATTGAAGGTGCAATCACGATATTGGACGAATGCATATCTCGTATGTTGAAAGCTCCGATCATGCCCATGCAAACTTCCAAGGCTCCCATGAGATTTTGAGTTCCGTCAGTTTTTGATGTAGGGCCAAATAGGATCTCCTTTAAGGAGCCTTTTACATCCACATCCACTCTGACCCCTCTAGGCAATGCAGGGTGAGGACTCGCCATACCCCAATTATGCCCTTTACCTGGGGCCTCCCTGGACTGTGCAAGGGGGGTACCTATCATTACTGCATCTGCACCACAGGCGAATGCTTTACAGAGGTCCCCTCCCGTTCTTATCCCGCCATCGGTTATTATAGGAACATACCGCCCTGTTCGACGCTGGTACTCATTTCTGGCTGCAGCACAATCAATTGTCGCTGTTACCTGTGGCACTCCTACCCCAGTCACTTCTCGTGTAGTACAAGCTGCTCCAGGCCCGACTCCAACTAACACTCCGTGAATTCCCGTTTCCATTAGTTCAAGCGCAACATCATAGGAGACGCAGTTCCCTACTAGAACAGGTACGTTGATTATCTCCAAAAGGTCAGAGAAGACGAGACCACGTTTACTGTTTGAAACGTGTTTAGCTGTCGTAACCGTTGATTGGACAACAATGGTGTCTGCGCCAGCCTCTACTGCTATAGGTGCTAACCATTTCGTGTTAGCTGGTGTGATAGAAACGGCGCAAAGCGCACCTTTTGATTTGATCTCTTGTACCCGATCTCCTACGAGAGATTCCCTAATTGGGGCGGTGTATGCTTTTTGGAGGATTTCGGTTGCGTCTTCTTTTTTGGCATCCGCGATTTCGTTCAAGATCTCGCCTGGATCGTCGTACCTAGTTTGAACACCTTCCAGGTTCATCACAGCCAACCCGCCCATCTCGTAGAATTTGATGGCGAATGCAGGCGATACGATCGCATCCATGCCAGCTGCCAAAATGGGCGTTGACATGGTCATCCCGTCAATGGAGAAATCTGTATTTACCTGACTAGGGTTAAGTGTGACTGTGCCAGGGGCAATAGCGATCTCATCGAATCCATAGGCACGCCTTAACTCTTTAAATTTAGGTGATGCCACGCCTAGTTCTACCCCCTTAACATCGACCGGATTATAGTAAAGTTCTGAAGGTTCAGTCAAGAAAATATAGGATTATGTTTATAGTCCACAAATGCCGGTGTTCCCTTACTCCCAGACTATCAAGATCGTTAGTGAATGTTTTAAATCTCTATAAATTTGACTATTCCCTGCCCGCAAATGTTACCTAATTATTAAGGGCCGCAAGTAGTCTTTGGTCATGGAATAAATAATGGTTGGCATATCCAGCACAGTTTCCGAAGTAGGCCATTGCCCATAATCTCATTTTTTTACGGGAAATTTTGTCGTCTCCGAGATACCATTTTTGTAAGGCTTTATCTATCCAGGTATCAACCGGAAATGCTTCTGGTTTATCTAGAGAGAAGAGGAGTACGCAATTTGCGACCTTGTCTCCTACCCCATCGAGCATAGTCAAATGCTCCAATGCCTCATCGTACGGCATTTCGTATAGGGCCATAAGGTCGATATTTCCTGAATCCACCATCCGGGCGGTGGAAACTACGTAATCAGCCCGGTACCCTAGTCCAAGATCCCTTAGGGATTCGTTAGTACTTCTAGCAAGTTCCACTGGCGTGGGAAATGTGTGTCTCATGTATCCATCCATAAAAATCTCATTGCCAAATGCTGTGCACAATGATTCGATATTATTTGTGATACGGGTTATGTTTGAAGCGGAAGAACAGATGAATGATATTAGGCATTCCCACGGATCTTGGGCCAATATCCTCATGCCATGGTGGCGTGATATTGCTTCCGTAAGCCTGTCATCAAATGACATAGATGTATAGAGCTCCTCCAGATCTGTGTTGAGGCCGAGGTAGTTTCTCAGTTTTGGCTCAAGTACAGAGTCTTTCTCAGGCCCTGCCATGAATTCAATGCCAGAAGGAGTTTCTTTTAGCCAAACTATGTTTCCTGATACAACGCCCTTGAACCAGCCGTCTTCGGCACGCCACCGAAAGGCTTGCCCGCTAAACAGGGTGTTTTTAAGATCGAGCGGTCCCCTGTGATTTAGAATCACTTATTGTCGAGCCATTTCCGGATCTCTTCAGGCATTTCATACGTTTTGGGGGTTTTGAAATCCGAGATAGGAAGTGATGCAATAAATTCTTTGCCGTAGCCTCGGGAAGCTACTCTACTATCTAGTATTACGAAAACACCTCGATCGCTCTTGGTACGGATGAGTCTGCCGAAGCCCTGGCGCAATCGGAGAATTGCTTGTGGAAGGGCATATTCATTAAATGCACTCTCGTACTGCTCTGACCTCGCGGAAAATACGGGATCACTTGGTACCGAAAACGGTAATTTGGCTACTAATAACAATCGAAGGGAGTCCCCAGGAAGATCAACGCCTTCCCAAAATGAAGATGTTCCCAGCAACAATGATTTGGGATTATCTATGAATTTACGCAACAGTTGATATGGTGCACCATTTATGCCTTGGGATAAGATTTCTATCCCATGGGCCTCCATGTTGTCTCTTATGGCCTTGGATGCATTCTGAAGCGATGAGTAGGAGGTAAAGAGTGCCATTGTTGCACCTCCTGCTGCAATAGTCATATCCATAATAGCCTGCTCTATTGCGGCTTGATATTCCCAGGAATTCGGTGCTGGAAGGTCTTTGGGAACGCAAACCAAGGCAGAATTTTCATAATCGAAGGGAGAACCCAGGAGTCGTTCTTTTGAATCTTTAAAACCAGTACGTTCAGATATATGTTTAAAATTGCCCTTTGTGCTGAGGGTAGCAGAGGTTAGAATCATAGATCGCCGTTGTGAATAGAGATGTTTCTCCAATTGATCTCCAACGTGAAGTGGGGCATTGTTAAGGAATATTGTGGTGGATCGATTCGAGCGACTTAACCAGTAGATACCGTCGGATGCCGGGTCAGAAATAGCTTCTTGTAGGTGCTGCTTGAACACGCTAACACGCTCTCGAATGCTGTGTATTTCAATCAGAAGCGACTCATAGTCCAATATTCCTGAGTCAGATAGAGTTTCAAAGTTAGCGATAAGAGCAGATATGACCAAGTCAAGTTCAACTAGGGCAACGTCGGTTTTATCCCATTGAATCTCTATTAAGGACCATTCAGGTTGAACCCGAGTGCCAGTAGTTATAGGCATTTCATAGGCAAAGCCAGAATGGGTATTGTCTCTCGGTCCCATAAAACCCTCAATAGCGCCAAACATTGTTGCGGTCGCCTCTCGTACTTTGGGTAGAATAGAGATTATTCTTTGGGAGACTTCGTTTAAAGATTTGCGTCGTGTTTGAGCTAGGGAGGATATCCGTAGTGAAGGAGTCAATTTATTAAGTATGCCGTGCTCTCCGTCCAATAAATTTATAGCCTCACTGATTTCAGCATAGCTGGTTTGGAATCCTAGATGATTGGTAGCAACGTCTTCTAAGTGTTGGGCCTCGTCAACGATTAGGACATCATGCTCAGGGATGATAGCCTTACCCGCAGTAATGTCAGTAATCAATAACGCGTGGTTTACTATGATCAGATGCGCTGCTGCCGCACGATCTCTGGCAGCGCGTAAGAAGCATGTCCCGTCGATTCCAGTACATTCTGAAGCACCTTGAGCGGAAACTTTCTCCCAAGATTCTAAACCTCGTCTAGCGAGATTCAATTCGCTTTTGTCACCTGCTGCAGTGGTTTTTGTCCAAACTAGCAATTTCGATAGCATCCGTGCCTCATCGACAGAAATGGTTTCATTGGAACGAAGATGGGACCATCTCTTGAGGCACAGGTAATTGTTCCGGCCTTTTAATTGGCTGTATTTAAAATCACTAATCGAGACATCCGGTACATCTCTTAGAGAGGCTATTAAAGCTGGTAAATCTTTATTAATAAGTTGTTCTTGTAGATTGATCGTGTTGGTTGATACGACTACTCGGCGGTTATTCTTCAGGGCGTATAGGATAACGGGAAGAAGATACGCCATAGATTTCCCAACACCTGTTCCTGCCTCTACGATCAAGTGGGTACTTTCGTTAATAGCCTCGGTGACGGTTTTAGCCATCTCTATTTGCTCAACGCGTTCTTCGAAGTTGGCCATAGATTTCGATATAGGTCCACCTTCGCTCAATAGTGATACCACATGGTCTATATCCACTGACTGAGTAGTATTGTTGGGCTTTAGCACGGGTTGATGTTTTAACTTATTTCTAAGTTCTGACACATCAATCCCGGTAAAATTCATCGGAGGCCAGTGATTGAGTTTCGAACCTGGTTCACGAGGTGTGGTGCCGGCATACTCAGACTGGAGATGTGCCACCAATTTTCCGAGGATGAATGAAAGTATCCAAGAAGAACGGATCCCGAGAAGCTGCATTTCCATAAGTGTATATATATCGAGTGATTCCATATGGTCGACTAGTTCGCAAAATAAACGACTGGTTACAGTCGCATCTTCCAGCGCTCTGTGGGCGCGTTGTTGAGGTATGTTGAATGAGGAGGCTAACTTCTGCAGCGAGTACTCTGTACTTAATGGGCTAAGAACGTATGCTAGGTCCCATGTGTCTGTTTTTGGATTGCTGATTTCGAAGTCCTGAGCGGATAAAAAACCGAGATCGAAGTTTATGTTATGGCCTACGATTGGCAGGTCACCTATGAAGTCCTCTAGACTACCAGCGATACTGCTGAATAGAGGAGCGGTTTCGACCTCTTTTTGGGTGATTCCAGTAAACCGTCTTGTAAAAGAGCCCAGCTTCCGCTGTGGGTTAATTAGGGATTGGAATGTGTCCGAAATAGCTCTACCCTTGAACTTGACAGCACCTATTTCAATAATTGTGTCTGATTCAGAGGAGAGACCTGTAGTTTCTACGTCTATTGACACCCATTCTTCTTCGAACGGATGAACACCGTTTTGCGCAGAGGATTGAGTGTCAATTGTTGGAAAAGAGGGCTGAGGTCGGCTAGTCACGATGTTGTTGGCAGATGAATACTAAGTATGTCATGAATAGGGTTTATAGAAATAGTATGAATCTTATCAAGTTACCGACATGAGATGATTGGAGGTGTGTACTGCAATTGTATTGTTCCAAAATCATATGGTCAAACAGATTTTTTTGCCAAAAATGGCAGGAGCCAACCAAAATTACCAACGAAAATCAAGGTGAGTATAGCTATGCTAATGTATGCTTGTCTTAGCAAGAATACTAGAGTGGAGCTTATGCCAATACCAAAAATTACAGCACTGATACTGAATGCCATATTTTGGCTACCTAGGCCGGCCCCAGGGAACTCATTTATACTCATAGAATAGAGAAGTCCCGCTATCCCACCCACCAAGATACATAGAGGATAAGAGACAACTACTAGCCCCATAGTAATGTATATTGGTGGCACCCGATCAATAAATGTTTTGAAGCTAGGCGTTGGGTTTTTTGCCAATAAAAAAATAGTGAATGGAACCACCGAGAGGGTGGCAGATGCCATGATTAGCCCGCTGAAAATCCCTGCAATTATGTAATTCATGAAATAATTTGGGGCTGAACTGTAGGGACGAGGTACGCATTCCAATCAGGCGTTCGGTTTAGCAGCAGCTTTATTGCGGTACCGTACTCTTTGTTAGGAATCGGAGCATAAATAGACGGGCCACTGCCGGCAAGATGGATTTCTGTAACCCCGAGTTGGATAAGAGCATCCCAGTACTTGTGAAGATTCGGATACGCTTTCCGAGCGATTTGGTCAAAGGTATTAAATAGTAATTCTGATGGAACATCTCCGCCTCCTCGTATACGTGCCTCAAGCTTTCTTGTTAAAAAGCCCTTAGTATAATGGGAAGGCTGAATCATCGAATACATAGTTTTGGTCTTATTGGTTATATGAATGTTGGGGCATATAAGGATGAACCATGTCGAATGTGCAGGCTGCAGCGCCCTGACTTGATCACCGTGTCCAGATACCATAGCTGTTCCGCCCTTGATGAAGAATGGAACATCCGAGCCTAATTTTACCGCTATTCTTATCAAATCTTCGTATGACATCTCTAGTTCCCATAAGCGGTTTAGACCGGACAGTACGGCAGCAGCATCGGCACTGCCTCCACCTAACCCAGCAGATATAGGGATTGATTTGTCTAGCTGGATTATAACTCCTTGGTGTTTTTGGGACTGCTCGGCCATGAGTTGTGCTGCCTTAACAGCAAGATTGCCGAATTCCGGCACTATGGGCATGTTGGTTTTCAGGCTAATATCGTTAGCGGTTGTCAGTTTGATTGTGTCGTGAAGCCCGACTGTTTGGAGGATACTGACTATCTCATGGTATCCATCTTGACGCTTGCCGAGAATCTCAACGGTCAGGTTAATTTTAGCGTGGGCCTTTAACTTGATAGTTGAGGCCAATGATCTCTCCAGTATGGTTGGGGATTCTCTCCTGTTTCAATAACCATCTCATCAATAAATTGGCGAATTTGAAAAAGGCGACAATCGGCATCGCCAACATTACCCCGTACAACCGGCCCGATCGAGTCCCAATAATCCCCTACTACAGGTCTGAGAATAGCGTTGAAGGGTGCGGAGTAATCTTTTTCGAGACGTTGGTTCCAATGGATCACTTCAACTAGGTGAATGTAGGTACATGTATCGTAGCCTGTCCCGATCATTAATAGCTTACCTTTGCTATTGTAAGCGCGATGCATAGGTGAGTTAGATCCAAATGTGCGTCCCCATGGATCAAGATCCCAGGGAGAACGATTGCCTATAAAGCTCCTGTGGCCTGAAACAAAAGATTCGGCATCTTTACCGCGACCTGTAACAGAGTGCGAGTAGTGGTCGGATCGAAACGTTCCTGGCATACGTCTAAAATATTCCGTTAGCCAGCCAACGGTAGAAGGGGTAATATAAAAATCCCATAGTTTATGACGTAGGGGCCTATCAATAAGATTAAAGGCTGGCATCAATATGAGCCCGGTGTTTCCTACGGCATCTTCCAATGCCTTAATGACGGTTTGAGGTCCGCCATTCACCTGGCCAAGACTCTTAAATGAGGAATGGATAAACAAAATATCACCAGGTAATACTCCTAGTTCAGTTAAATCTGCACTAATACTTTCTTTCGTATGTTCCATTATTCTGAACTTAAAAAATTGCGCCACTGCGAATAGAGCTGTCCCCATTCATCAAGACTTAGTGTTTGGGCGCGGCGTGTGGGATCGATTTCTACTGCGCGAAGCCTTTCTACTGATTCTTCTGTAGAGATTTGTAGGCCGTTAGCGAGCGAGTTTTTCAGTTGTTTCCGGGGGGTACTGAATCCTGCACGAACGATTTCGAAAAAATCATTCGGGGATTCAAAGTCAATAGAAGGTTTTGGATATACGTTGATTTGGACAACTGATGACCATACCTTTGGAGATGGCCTAAAGGCTCGAGGGGCTGCGTGGCAAATCAAAGTGGGCTTCCCATAAACTTGGGTGGATACAGAGATAAGTCCCATTTTCCCTGGCATAGCGACCATGGCCTTTCCTACTTCGCGTTGTACCATAATCACCATGCGGGTAGGTTTATGAGATGCTTCGAGGAAGCGGCGTACTATTGGCGAGGCGGCGTAATAAGGTAGGTTGGCAACAATTTTGTACTCAGTCTTGGGGTCCACAAAAGAGTCAATAGGTATTTCTCTTGCGTCAGCATGGATAATGCGGATATTTGGGTAAATATCCGCAAGTTTGGAGCATAGAGTTTTATCTAGTTCAATCGCAATCAAATCACCAGCAGATTGGGATAATAGTCCTGTTAGAAAGCCTCGGCCGGGTCCGATTTCCACAACCGTATCAATTTCCGAAAGCTCAGCAGCGGCAATGATACGCTTTCGTACACTTTGATCTACGAGAAAATTTTGGCCTAGGGCCTTCTTGGGCCTAGAAAACTTGGTTGTGGTCACTTGAGAGCGCTCCTAATAGTACTTTTCTCGGAAACGCCGTGATCGATTAAACAGTGTAAATACATCCAATAAAAATAGGCCGTGCACCTCCAGTTCGATCTTCCCTCAAAGACTTACCATTTGGAGAGAGCTCAAATTAGGCTGGCCCACGGCACCCGGATTATACTGCTTACCGCTGCTTCCTTCCGGACCTGACGGGGTTCACAGGTTACCGCTGCGTGGGACCCAATTCTCAACACTACCTCACAAAGGCAGGGACATTGAAGGCAGTCCTCGTGGAGGAATTCAGCCTCGCTGGAGCGGATTGCGAGTTACAAGGCACCGCTATCTCCCCGCTTAGCACGGCCGAATCCATACTAGATTAGGGAAGTGAGGCTGTCAATCAAACGGGATTATTAACATTGGCACATAGTCTTGAGATAACCTCTTATTGGGAGGGGGAGGGTGGCTAAAAGGTAATAATTGGTTTTCGAGAAATAAAAATCGCCGTGTGTGTAACTATCGTAGGACCTTAAGCTATTAATAAGTGACTATCAACATTTTGGGAGATTGAATATCTCCTATTTTTTACGAAATATCTCCACTCCAGCGTAGTCTAAAATACTTCCTTTTATTGGAACCTCTGGTTTCTTGATAGACACTTTTACTGCATCAACATCGTGAATTTCTAAAATTTCTTTCGCGATTACTTCCGCTAGATTCTCCAATAATTTTCGATTTGGACCTTCGATTACTTGTTTAGTAATACGGTAAAATTCTGAGTAACTAACCGTGTCTATCAAATTGTCTGATCTGCCTGCTGCACTTGTATCTTTATAGATCTCAATGTCTACTACGAATCTTTGGCCAACTTCTTGCTCAGCTGGGCGAGCACCGTGGTATCCGTAAAAGACCATGCCTTTCAATATAATCTTGTCTTTTAGCAAAAAATCTCCTTAACCTTGATTTATACGTTCTACAAGATCAAGTACCCCTTGGGCACGCTTGACAATCGGTGTGTCTATCATGTTTCCATCAATCGATATGGCGCCTGTACCTTGGCGTTCTGCCAATTCAAATGCCTCGACAATTCGACGGGCATTGTCGACGGCCTTGCTTGATGGACTAAAGCTCTCATTGATCACCTTGATTTGCAGGGGATGGATTGCAAATCTACCCACGAATCCAAATTGTTTTGAGACCTCGTTCTCCTTGCGCAATCCTATCTCGTTTCGGAAACTGACATAAGGAGTGTCTAGGGGTGTCACGCCTGCAGCTTTTGCCGCTGTGCAAACGGCAGCACGAGCGTATGCGATCTCGTTTCCATCTTCAGTACGCTCAATGGCCATGTCATTTGCGAAATCCTCGGCCCCGAAAGCCACGGCTATTACACGATGGGAAGATGAACTTATTTCGTAAGCGTGGAGTATCGATTTGGCGGTTTCTATCCATGGGATGAGTCGGATGACACCTCTGTCGATACCCTTATCGATTTCTATTTTGTCGATTGCTTCAGACAATTCGTACATCTCTTTTGCCGAGTTTATCTTACCTATTGTTATTCCAAATATGCCTGGGATTATGAGTTCTGCGAGGTCTTTTTCTACTAGTCCTGAATTGATTGAGTTAACTCTTGGAATGATAGGGATACCAGTTTCTATAAGACGCGGTAAGAATGCTGATACTGTATCGCGTGCTGAGATCTTCTTATTGCAAGGCACGGAATCTTCGAGATCGGGTACTATTGCGTCTGGAACCTGACCAAGTGCCTTTTCGAGCATACGAGGATTATTTCCGGGCACGAATAGGAGGCTTCTCAGGACTATCATTGGATTTTGCACCTGCAGAGGATAAGGAGCAGTGGTCGAGTATATCATGTGATGCCGAGACTGGCAGATGTGATTGTTGACACTCACAATACCCGGTGATTATATACGTGGGACAACTTCAATATTGATCGTGATTACCCCGAGGATTGAGTTCATAGGTGTAACCGGACTTCCGGAGATTGAGCCTGGCGCTTGTGTTGGAAGGCTCGTTGCCGAAGCTTGTGAAGCTCAGGAAACCCCTCTTAGGCCTGGGGATCTGTTGGTTGTTACACAAAAGATAGTATCTAAGTCTGAGGGTAGGATAGCTAATCTTAGTGATGTGATCCCTTCTACATTCGCAAATGAATTTGCGAATCAGAGTGGACGAGATCCTAGGCTTATTGAAATCGTACTTCGTGAAAGCAAAAATATTGTTAGGGCCGATTCCGAAAGGGGCATTTTGATCGTGGAAACCCGCCACGGCTTGATTTGTGCTAACGCAGGCGTGGATTCCTCCAATGTGTTGGGTGAGGAAATTGTAGCATTGCTACCTGAAGATCCAGACCGTTCAGCCAGTGATATCCGGCGTGATCTTCTGAAAGCAACCGGAATAGACATACCGGTTATCATCTCTGACACTTTTGGCAGGCCATGGCGAGAGGGACATGTCAACTTTGCCATAGGAATGTCGGGGATTGAGCCGTTCAAAGATTATCGTGGATTGCCTGATAGCACTGGAGAACGGATGGCTGTTACGAATATCGCAGAGATCGATGAAATAGCCGCCGCTGCCGAACTCGTTATGGGTAAAGTGGATGGAATCCCGGCGGCGATATTGAGGGGCCATTCTTATAGGACTGGGCACAGCGGCCATGCTCCATTATTAAGAGAACGCTCGATGGATCTTTTTCGGTAGACTAGTGGGTTACTGGTGCTGTTCATTCTTACAGCACCAGTATTTAGGAAGCATTCTTATTTAAGGGCGAGAAATGTTTCGAATTTGTTGGTTCTTCTGGTCGTAGAGAGTCCCAGAAGTAATACTCTTCTTCTGAAGCATAGGTGTCGAGAGGGCTTTCTTGTATGACGTCTTAACTTGTCTGCCGTTGGACTGACTGGTTATAGCGTGTTATACCAACGATATTCGGTTCTAAGCATCTTCATCTTCGATCCGAGGAGTTTGCTTGATGCCTACACTGGAGGGGCGGTTGATCTGTTCAGAAGAAACGGAGTTATCGTATCCCCAAGCGGAACCTTCTATGTAATTCGGGAAGTCTTTTTCTATTCCACATAGATGGCATATACCATGGCTTGAGGGTCCGTTGGGTGAGTCAATCATCCATTCGTGTTGACAAGTTTGTATTTCCAGTACTTCTGGCTCGGCTATGACCGATGATATTGAGGTTTCCATTTCTCCTTCTCTCTATGGTTCCACACGGTAAATTTTCGTGCGTCCTGATTTATTTGAATCAAATCACCTTATTTTGGCAGCAATTAAATATTCTCAAATCGTTTCCTAGGGTGTAAATAAGTTCAAGGGTGTCTAATTCCACGTTAAATTTAAATACAACGTGTTTCTAGGGCAGTGTGTTAAAGAGATTCTCCAGATCAGCTCTCAGATCTACAATAATCTAAGCGGCTGGCTGTTTGGCCTTACTAGTTTTCTTTGGCCGACCTGGCTTCTGGCGACCTTGAGTGGCTGTGAAACGGGCCCTAGGGCTTTCCAAATTGACTGAGTGGCCACATTGGAAACATTGTAAGTAGCTTCCATACATGTCAGAGCCGGTCGTCATATCGCCTTTACATCTAGGACAAGACTTGAAATTTACCATCGCTACCTGCAACCTCCTTATAGCCATTGGACCTGATGTCACTGTTTGGAGAGCCATTGTATATCTATGTGACGAAAATCGTCAACAGGTTTTTCTGGATATTTGTACTTTAAATACAAATAAATATAAACGAATGCATAGCTGCCGGCGGAGTTTTTACTCCATTATTGATTGTTGGGACAATCTGTACTCGCTTGCCTGGGCCAAATCGTATACGCAAATCGTAATAAATAGCTTATAGCTGTAGAGATACCTGCAATGAAGTGTTTTAGGCAATCACATAGATCTGAGTTTCTATATTGGCCACGCTTCGAGGTTGTACGCTGAATCCCAGAACATATATTCATATCTACTACTGTTTAGAAAGATTTGTTTCATTCGTAGTCGTCCTTCTTCGCTGGCAGAATTGGCTTCACGGTCTATAAATGATCGCAACCAGCCTGCCAGTGCTGCGAATTCTGGGGAGCTGTACATTTCTATCCATCGACAATATAAAGGATGATTTTCTGGGAGACCATTATCATGTAGCATTTGGCCAATTTCAGCGTAACCCCACGAACAGGGCAAGATTGATGTTGCGATTTCCCCAGCGTTTCCAGAAAAACCTACTTCAATTAAATGCCGAGTGTAGGCCATGGTAGTTGGAGAAGGGCTAGTCGATTTTAATTCCTCTTCTGTGATCCCGAATTCTGAACAGAAGCTCATATGTAGGCTCATCTCTGTACCTAGGGTGTCATGAAGGAGTTTGGCGAACCAACCCATATCAGAAATCGAGCTTGCCTTTGCAACAGCCATTGCTATGACTCGACAGAAATCTACTAAAAATATGTAGTCCTGTAGCATGTAGTATCGAAAATTAACGAGAGGTAATGAGCCGTCACCTATTCCGAGAATAAACGGATGTTGTTTTTCTAGGTCCCAGGAATCTGTGGTTGATGTCCTTAATTCTTGTGAGAAGCTGCTCGAATAGGGAATCCCCATGAAAATCAATATCCTCAGTTCTGGCTAGAGATCGCCACTCTTTGTATAAATCTTTTCTACGATAATTTGCGTTCCAGAGCGTACGTTCTTTAGTACCTTGGCATCGCCGGAAATGTGTCCGATTACATTCACTGGACTCGCAGCACGGATTTCGTCTCCGTGACTTGCTGGTGTAGGTCCGAAGAATATACACATCGCAGATCCGGGTGGCCAGTATGCAATTGTGCCTATATCTACCACGTCTTGGGAATCAGATTCCTCCTTGGCCTCTATTGGAATACTGAAGTATATTTCGTCACCCCAGGTTAATCCGTTAGCCATGAAAGGCAAGGTGTCCCATAGAGCATCGGCGGTTGGTTTACAATTTAAATTAGCTGTTACTGTTATAGCACCAGCGGAAATCTTAATTCTTCTCTCATCCATAGGTAGCATCATTATCGAACACTTTTGATTGTTGATACAACCAGGCATAACAGGGATAAGTATTTGTTTGACGAGGGCATTGTGGATAAATTCGGGTACATATTGGCCATAGATCAAGGGACTACGGGAACGAAGGCTCTTCTTTTGGATGGTTCCGGAAATATACTTGATAAAACCAGCCAAGAGATAACACAAATTTATCCTAAGCCCGGTTGGATTGAACATGATCCTATGGAATTATTCCAATCATGCCTTAATGTGGTTAGGAAACTTCTAGATAAAACGGGAGTTTCACCAAAGCAGATACTAGCGATTGGGATCGCTAATCAACGCGAGACCACGGTTATTTGGGATCGAGTTACAGGTGAACCGGTCTCAAACGCTATTGTATGGCAGTGTCGCCGGTCAGTGGATATTTGTGAAGCGATTAAAAACAGCGGATCCGAGGAAAATATAAGGAATAAGAGTGGACTTCCAATCGATCCGTACTTCTCGGCCACAAAAATTCGCTGGTTGTTAGATAACATCCCATCAGGACAGTGTCGGGCTGAGAATGGTGAATTGCTCTTTGGCACCGTTGATACATGGCTTATATGGAAACTAACGGGTCATGTTGTACATGCTACTGATGTTACCAACGCATCTCGTACTATGTTGTATAACATAGACGAATTAAAGTGGGACAAGGACTTATTGAATACATTGAATATACCTTCTGTTTTACTGCCAGAAGTAAAGCCTTCGAGCCACATTTTTGGGTATACTTTGGCTGACCAATTCGAGGACCAAGAGATACCTATTGCAGGCGTTGCCGGGGATCAGCATGCATCCTTGTTCGGGCAGGCGTGTTTCAGGCCGGGCATGGTCAAAAACACATATGGGACCGGATGTTTCGTGCTTGCTAATACTGGTGAAAAGCGCATATCTTCAGGCCCTGACCTCATCTCCACAATAGCTTGGGGGATTGGAGATCAGGTGACATATGCTCTGGAGGGAAGTGTCTTCTCTGCTGGGTCTGCTGTTCAATGGCTTAGAGATGGACTAGGCATAATAGATTCGACGGACATGTTGGAAACACTGGTAAAATCTGTGGACGATAATGGGGGAGTGTATTTTGTCCCTGCATTTAGTGGATTAGGCTCCCCTCATTGGGACCCGGAAGCTCGAGGGACAATTGTCGGACTTACGCGTGGTTCAAGTGCTGCACATCTCGCACGAGCGGCTCTTGAAGCGACCGCCTATCAAACACGAGATGTAATTGGTGCAATTGAATTTGGCACTCCATTTGACGTGGATATATTGCGTGTTGATGGAGGAGGTTCCCGAAGTCGGTTTATGATGCAGTTTCAGGCCGACATACTTGGTGTACCTATAGAAAAAAGTTTGACGTCGGAAACGACAGCCCAGGGCGCTGGCTATTTGGCCGGTTTAGCGATTGGGCTTTGGAAAGGTCTAGAGGATATTGAGATACTATGGCAGAGTGACATCCGGCTTGACCCTCAAATGCCTGTTAATGTACGAGAGAAACTTTACAGCAAATGGCAACGTGCGGTACAAAGATCTATTAGTTGGGACAACAGGGTCTAAGGACCCGGAAGAATTAAGAGACTATTTACAAAAATTTCGCCCAATTTTCAGTAGAGGTTTTTGAGTAGTGAGGGATATATTGGTCTTACAACTTTCAGCCGGGAGTAGGTGAAGAATCTAGTTGTTGCTTTATTTTGGATCAGATCTACAGCCAGTATCTTGGATTCCCAAGCGGGATAGCTCTTGGATAGAATATATCTTGTGACGATCATGCAAGGATTTGTTGGCTCCAATGAATTATCGAAGTCTTAATAAATGGTACTTGTTCCTAGTGGCCTTAGTGATGGTTGCGTCGATTTCCTGTGAGCGAATCACTGATCAACAATTGGCTGAGGTTGATAGGCATAGGGCAATTGGGAATCAATATCTGGTCGACCAAAAATATCAGGATGCATTGATTGAATACAGTGCTGCGATTGATATCATATCTAATGATGCCGATCTTTATATTGAGCGTGCCAATGTCTTTGTAGGATTGCAAGCCTATAGAAAGGCTATTCAGGATTTAGAAGAAGCAAACAGGATTGATCCGGAAAATCTCCGTGCGCATTCCCTCAAGGGATTTGCATTTGCGAGTCTTGGTGAGTATAGGAATGCGGTTAGGGCATATGATGAAGCGATTGTGCTAGATGATGATGACCCATGGCTCTACAACAATCGAGCGAACTCTTATGCAAAGCTTAAGGAATTCCATAAGGCTGTAAAAGACTACGATAAATCGATCGACTTGGATTCCACAAAATCTGAAGTTTATACCAATAGGGGCACATCTCTTGGCCAGATAGGCTTGTTACGAGAAGCTATCCGGGATTTCGCTGAAGCCATCCATCTGGATCCAAATAATGCATCGGCATACTACAATCGCGGTGCTGCCTATAGCCAACTTGGAGACTTCGAAGTTGCGTTTCGCCACCTAGGTGAGGCTGTTCGGCTTGATCCTGACAACACTGGCTTCATGATGGATGCCGGAGACCAGTACACTGAACTTGGGCTTCTGAGAGAGTCAATCGCAGCTTACAATATGGCTATCCAACAGGATTCTAGCGATCCACAGAACTATATTGATCGTGCAGAAGCAAACCATAAGCTTGGAAAATATCAACAGGCGTTAGAAGATTACAACGAAGCGATTACTCTACTTCCAGACTTAGCAAAACTGTATTTAGGTCGAGGATCCTCTTATCAAAATCTCCAGGAATTTACCTCGGCCCTATCGGATTACGAAAAAGCTATAGATTTAGAACCGAATGATAGTCGGCCATATGCAAGCATGGCCTTGGTACTGATGCTAAGTGGAGAGATTGATCGTTCCATCCAATTCTTCGATGTTGCTATAGAACTTTCACCGAATGATCCAGCTATTTATATTGATAGAGGCACGGCATTCGCTCGAAATAACAATTTAGATAAAGCAATAGAAGACTATGATCGTGCGTTAGAGATAGATGCTGAGAACAGTAGGGCTTACGTTGATCGAGGCATCGCATACTCTAAACAGGGACAATTTGAGAAGGCTATCCAAGATTTAGACGAAGCGATACGGCTTGAGCCAACTGATGGGAGAGCTTTTGTGAATAGAGGGATAGCCCGAAGTGGCTTGGGAGAAATGGACTTGGCAATATCCGATTATGACAGTGCGGTGAAGTTCAACCCATATCATCCCCTAGGCTATGTTAACAGGGCGTTGATCAAGGTAATAATTGGTACTGACGAACAAGTCCAAGAAGATATAGATAAGGCAATAGAGCTGGGTTACGATGAGTCACTACTGGAATCTCAGATAGAGGCAGCCAGGGCCCGGAGATAAGCAAAGAGGATCCTTTACCGTACAAGCCAGTCTTTCTTCGTATCTCTTGTTACCAGGTCCATAATATACATGAGGATTTAGGTAACATTATTTTGCTTTAAAGGGAATTATTTTCTAAGAACGACGCGACTCTTCTGAGAATTTGGCAACTGACCTCGTATTTAGGCATCAAGTCTAGCTCTGAAATATTTTCTTGGCTGTCTATAAGAGTGACCTTATTGGTGTCCGATCCAAATCCAGATCCCTCAACAGTAATATCGTTAGCAACAATCAGGTCAAGCTTTTTGGAGGTAATTTTCTTCCGTGCATTCTTTAATAAATTTTCACTTTCTGCTGCGAATCCAACTTTTATCAGATTGTCACGGTTGATCTCTGCGAGAATATCATCCGTTCTTTCTAGCTCGATAGATAGACTTGTCTTATCTTCTTTCTTTAATTTAGACTTCGATTCATTCTTGGGCCTCCAATCTGCAACGGCGGCTGCCATGATCAATGCATCCGCGTCTTCGCACTCTGCAAAAACCGCTGTTTTCATATCTTTAGCGCTTTGCACATCTATGACCCGCACACCAGTTGGAGGTTGTAATGTTGTGTGTGCAGCTATCACAACTGCATCAGCACCTTGATCCCTCGCTGCTTCAGCTATAGCGTAACCCATCTTACCGCTGGATTTGTTTGATATAAATCGGACAGGATCAATATTTTCTTGGGTGCCACCTGCTGTGATAACGATCTTGCGTTGTGCTAGAAGGCCTTTGTTAATTCCTAATACGTTTCGTATATGGCTGAGGATTTCTTCTGTTTCAATTAATCGGCCCATGCCGATTAAACCTGATGCTAAGTGTCCTTCTGCAGGACCCGCAATCCGAACACCTCTTGTAGCCAGGAGACTTAGGTTGTGCTGCGTTACTGGATTATCGTACATATGAGCGTCCATCGCCGGACATATGATCACGGGTGCTTTTGAAGCCAAGACCGTGGTGGTTAGTACGTCATCTGCGAGTCCGAGGGATAGTTTTGCAATTGTCTGGGCGGTTGCTGGTGCGATTACTATTATGTCGGAGTTTTCAGCGATAGATACGTGATCAATACTTATCTCGGATTTCGGATCGAACAGGTTGGTAGCTACCGGTCTATGGGTAATAGATGCGAAAGTGATTGGGGAAACAAACTGGGTAGCTGTCTTACTCATCATCACGTTTACGGAGGCCCCTAACTGAACCATTTTGCTGGCCAGATCGATAGCTTTATAGCATGCTATGCTACCGCTAACACCTAACGCTATGGATTTCGCTTGGAGTGGATTCGGCATATGTTGGATCCCCTCTTGGCATGTTCTAACAGCCTTGGAAATTCTATAGATCAGAGTTGGCCGGTCTGTCCAGTTGAATTATCAACAATAACAATGGCCTCATGAGTTCATCTCCTGAATTATGCGAAGGCCCATGAGAGTCAAGTGCGGAGAAACGTGATCAAATACCTTAGCTTCCGCTTCTATGAGTCCAGCAAGCCCACCGGTAGCTACTACCGTGGTGCCTCCTCCTAGTTCGTCATCAATTCTTGTCACCATTCCCTTGACCATCTCGGAATATCCAAGTATCAAGCCGGATTGGAGGGCATGGACGGTGTTGCTCCCAATGGCCTCAGGTGGTCTTATGAGTTCCACTCTTCGGAGCAATGATGAGCTGTGAAAAAGGGCATCAGCTGCTATAGAAATACCTGGAGCAATTGCCCCACCTAGATATTCTCCGTTGGCACTAACCGCATCGAAAACGGTGGCTGTTCCGAAGTCCACTACTATAGCTGGCCCTCCGTAAAGTTCCAAAGCAGCAGCTGCGTCAACTATACGGTCGGCACCAACATCTCGGGTATTGTCATAAAGTATCTTGATGCCGGTGCGAATACCAGGCCCGATTACCATAGGATCTTGTTGGAAATAGGTGGTACATAGTTCTATAAAAACTTGTGTTAAGGGAGGCACGCCACTACATAGCGCTACAGCATTAATATGCTCAGTCTGTATGCCTTTAAGGGATAGTAAATTGCTTAGCAGAAGCCCATACTCATCGGCTAGTCGCGCTCTGTCCGTGGCGATTCTCCACGTGGCTATAGGCGTGTTGTCTTGAGGTTCGGAATTTTCACCGAACACTCCAAAAGTAATATTAGTGTTACCAATGTCGAGTGCGAGTAGCATTGGGAGGAAGTTTCCGGTGATGGTGCTATGCAGTATATCTATTATACACCGCGGACGGAGGGAAGCTGAAAATTTGATGTATTTGGCCTAATTAGGCTACCTAGATTGCAAGATATATACGGTATTTTTGTTGTGACTAGTAAGTGTTTATTCTAGGCGTAGTGTTTCCCATTCATAGGTGTGAGGTGGGATCTGTTGACAGAAGATTGTAGATAGGGATAGATTCCATTTAAACCACTGGTGATATTTGCGCCAATTCAAAGATTTCAGGGAGAAAAATATGAAATTTGCCAGATTCGAATTTCACGGTTCGATAAGTTTTGGGATTGTAGAAGATGACATTGTCAAGGTAATTAGCTCAACTCCGTTCGATGATTTTGATGTTCTAGATCAAATTCACCATATTTCGGAAGTACAACTACTTGCTCCAACGTTGCCGTCTATAATCTTTTTCATGGGTGGAAATTATATGGACCACCTTGGAGGAGGAACACCCCCTGCGGTTCCTCAAGTTTATACAAAAACGCCTAACTCGATAATTGGCCCAGATGACACGATAATCGTTCCAAGCCATGCAGGCCACGTGCAGGAAGAAGCTGAACTAGTAGCTGTAATCGGCAAGAGTTGTCGGAATGTCTCAAAGGCCGATGCCTTGGACTATGTCCTTGGATACACATGTGGTAATGACGTAAGCGCTAGGGATTGGCAAGCCAGTGATCCTACCTTTTGGAGGGCAAAGGCTTCAGATACGTTTTCACCAATAGGGCCATATATTGTGACCGGCCTCGATCCAACGAAGCTAGTAATTACTGCTAAAGTTAATGGAGAACAGGTACAATATTGCAAGACTTCTGACATGGTCCATGATACAGCCACATGTATCAGCTACATCAGCCAATCAGTAACTTTGGGGCCAGGTGACATTATCTACACTGGAACTGGCGGGACACAGGTTGATTTACAAGAAGGTGATGTTGTAGAGATCGGGATTGAAGAGATCGGGGTGCTCAGCAATACTGTCACCGTGGGTTAATATCGTTTATCAACGGGGATTTCCTTTATTTGCATCAGTCCTCTTAACAATTCTAAAGCAGAACTAAAGTCAGGATATCCTGATAAAGGTATAGCAGGCGGAATATTGTGAAATTATGTGGCGTAGTTCACTTCCACACGCCGCCCCGTATTTGCAGATTCATAGGCTGCGTCTATCGTTTGCAGTACCCTGAGAGCGTCTTCTGCTGTTAGGGCTGGTTCCCGATCGGCATGTATGTCGTAGATGAAGTCTTGAAAGAATTTAAATAACCAGCTTCCAGAGTCCCCTGAAATTCCTGGTGGGCCCGTCGCAAATTGGTAACTGATAGTCCGTTCTGGAGTATTTGACCAGGCGGAAGAGACACTTTTTACTTCAAGATTAGGGGATCCGATTGGTGTCCAGTTAGCTTCACCGTCTATACCTCTATATACTAGCGTTGTATCGTAAACGGTCTTCGTGCTTTGAAGATAGCCAGCGTGCATCGATCCAAATGCGCCATTTTCATACTCGAATGCTGCAATTGCGACATCTTCAAGAGGATAGTCTATGATTCCTACTGGACGTCCTGTAATCGCCTGTACGTATTTCACATCGCATCCCATCAGAAATCGCATTACCTCAAGATAGTGACCTCCAAGCATATGTAGTATCCCGCCTCCCTCATCCTTGTCGCTGTATATGAAGCTGGAGGGTTCTCGGACTCCAGGCTTTACCTGGCCCGTGACCATACGGGCTTCCAGATCCAACACCCTACCGAATACACCATCATTAATCATTTGTTTGAGATCTTGCACGACTGGGTTAAATCTATGGGGGTAGCCAGGTAGAACCTTGACGCCATTTTGGCGGATGGCGCGGACAAGCCCTATTAGATCCTCAGATTTACGGGCAAACTGCTTCTCCATGAAAAAATGTTTGCCTGCTTCTGCAAGCTTGATGCCTACAGATGGAACTTGCGATGGGGGTAAAACTACCCAAGCTACGTCGAAATCTTCTTGCTCGATCAGGTTGTCAATATTATCGTAGAGATTGGAGCCTGGATGGTGGTGACCGATTGCATCGAGTAAGCTGGAATCGGAATCCTCACAATATGCAACCAGCTTGGCACCCTCAACATGTCTCAATGTTTCTAAATATCCGTTACCAGATCCGGGTTTACCGGTATGGCCATGCCTCAAGCCAATAAGGGCGATTTTCAAGAATTTGTTCTTTGCCAAGCTTTTTAACTCCTTTGGGGACTAAAGTTTCTTTATAAAATGGACCTGCCTAACCATTTCCTCAAAACCCATCGAAGTGTAGAGTCCATATCCTACTTGGTTGATTTCCAAGGTCTCTATTCTGGCGTGAGTCATACCGGCTTTCACAAAACTGTCTAGCGCGTGATTTATGAGTAGTCGACCAATACCTTTGCCACGGAACCCTTTTTTTACCGCAATGTTTGGGATGTGGCCTATGCAGGATGCTGTATCTACCCAGGTTGTGATGTAACCAACTACAGAATTTTCAATCTCTCCAACGTATACGGTACCGGTTTCTCGAGCTACATCTATATCAATATGTTGGATTTTTCGAGATCTCCAATCCTGACTATTGAGTAGGCCGTGACGTTTTTCAATTATCTGGTCTATAGAGGCACCATCAAAGGCCTCTGCCGTGATCTCTTTTAAGATATCGAGATCAGCGGTCCTGTACGATCGGATTGAGAGAGATTCAGATTTTTTCTTCATTGGCTAACTATAGGGAGAGTGATTCGTGATGGTCGTTCCAGATCATGGAAGATAGTCTGACATGCCTTTTCCAGAGTAGATTCAGCGTAATCGTTTCCACCAGTATTATGATTGCGATCAAAATTTGGAAAGTCACTACTGCAGACGTCTACGCGTATTTTGTGACCATGTTTGAAAAGGTTTGCTGTTGGATTGAGTTCTATGTTGTATTCGTATGGTTTATCTGGCTTGATCAGCGAAGGATTTTCAATTGAATCTCGGTACCTGGCCCTTACTATACCGTAGCTCAATTCTTGTGCGAAGCCATTTGGCCACACGTCAACTAATCGCACGATAAAATCGGTGTCTTTGGCCGAAGATGACGCCCACAAATTCATAGTGACAGGGCCTATTATCTCTACGGAATTTTCGAGGGGAGTTGTAGAATATGTGAGTATGTCGGAACGACCATCGAGGATTCGCAGGTCTTGGGGCTCTTGTTGTCCTTCGGCGGTGTACAGTGTCATTACAGGATCCCGAGGATCATAAACGTACTGGTCCGGTCGTCCTTCATTGGGTTTATTCCAGGTCAAGGTCCCGTCAACTGTGAGATAGAGTTGACGATAGGTTGTGCCTGGAATTGGCCAGTTGTCGAAGTTTCTCCATTTGTTTGCGCCCATGACGAAAATTCGGACCGCCGGCCATTCAAGAACACCATTGTTTTCTCCTTTTAGGAAGTACGAAAACCAATCGTCTGCAAGATCTAGGTAGGCGATTGTAGCTTCTGGCCCAAAGTCTATTTCACCTACCTTTCCGGAAAGCTCGAAGGCTGCATGTGTCCAGGGTCCTACAATTAGTTTAGTTTGGGTTTGAGCCACTTTTGTTGCAGCGTTGGATCTCATGCCGGTAAAGTGTTTGATAGCTCCAATTTGCTGATCGTACCAGCCGGTGGTGATAAGAGCTGGTACGTCCACACTGCTGTGTTTTTTTAAAAACCCAAAGTGGTCGGTCGTGTGATTTTCGAGCCAGTTGCGCCAGTGATATCCCATACCGAACATCACTGCGTCAGGGATTTCCATTAAAGGGAGATACCAGAGCCATTTACTTCGGTCCAGATTGGACCACAGGAGCTCGGCCTCATCAGTATTTCTAGGTCCAGAGAAGTTCTGTGCTCGAAACCGTAAATCTGGGGACAGGGTATTCAGCGTCCACCAAAGAACACGACCGAGTCTAAGAACCCCGCTCATTTCCCTGTCGAGCAGATTGGCTGATATTGCCTGTGGCATTATTGTCACAAGATGGGGCGGTCGTGCATGTGCCAATTCCCATTGGGTCCAACCAACATAAGAACCTCCTATTGTTCCCACTTTTCCACTTGACCAGGGTAGGGAGGCTGACCATTCGACACTATCGTATCCATCTTCTGTGTCGCAGTGAGATGCGCTATAAAAGCCTGGCATGAATTTCCCATCTGAAGCGTAGCGGCCCCGGACGTCTTGCACCACAACGACATATCCCCGCTCTGCCAATTGGAGATATGTGTCTGTATGGCGGGATTTATCGTAAGGAGTACGGCTCAAAAGGGTAGCAAATCTTCCGGACGAGTCAGGTCTATAAATGTCAGAACGTAGGATAGTGCCGTCACGTACTTGTAACGGCATGTTCTTTTCTATTGTCACGTTGAAACCTGGGGGAGCCATCAAATCACCTTGGATGAACTTTAGTAGGCTTTCTGGGTCAATGCAACATAATATAGGGATGATAGGGACTTGTTGTCATCCAGATTGATCAATAGGGGATGTTTTTCTAAATACATTTACAGGTAGATCAGCCAAAATTGGATGTAATTTATTTGAAAATAGCCCCGCTATTTTCAAGGGATTGGAAGGGACGCTATCAGCAATAGATTGAGATTGAATACGATCGAGAGACGAACCTAGCTTATTTCGCTAGGCACCTCAACAGAAGCCTTAGCTAGAAGATCAAATATTGGGCGGTGTTTTCGTTGAGCCAGACGGGGATCTGAATCCAAGATTCTTATGGCCTCTTGCCGTGCAAGAATGAGGATTTCTTGATCTGTAAGACGTGCGACCTTAAGGTTGGGTAATCCACTCTGGCGAGTACCCATGTAATCACCTGGGCCACGTAACCCTAGGTCCTGTTCGGATAGCTGGAAACCGTCGTTGATACGCTCAAGTAACTTTAATCTTTTACGTGCCTCTTCACCCGGATCGTCAGATAAAAGAAGACAATAACTCTGGTGCTGACCTCTTCCGACACGACCTCGGAATTGATGCAGTTGAGCTAGACCGAACCGATCCGCCCCGTCGATCAACATGACTGTTGCGTTTGGTACATCGATGCCTACTTCTATAACTGAGGTGGATACAAGGATATCGAGTTTCCCTTCTTTGAAATTTTTCATTACCTGCTCTTTGTCTCTCAGTGGCATACGACCGTGCATTAGACCCAGATTCAGGTCCGAGAATACCCGGGTAGACAAATTCTCGTATTCTTCTGTCGCAGCTCGACTCTGGATAGCCTCAGAACCTTCTATCAATGGGCATACTATGAAAGATTGTCTGCCTGACTCGATCTGTTTTCTAACGAAGCCATAAGCGACTTCACGACCTGAGGGTTCTATCCAGCGTGTCCTTACGGGATGACGACCTGGTGGCATCTCGTCTATGGTCGATACGTCGAGTTCACCGTATAACGTTAGGGCTAGGGATCGTGGGATTGGTGTCGCCGACATTGATAATAAGTGGGGACGTGTTCCCCTTTTACGAAGAGAAGATCGTTGAATTACACCAAATCGGTGTTGCTCATCCACGACGGCAAATGCGAGTTGGGGTATTTCAACGTCATCTTGGATTATAGCGTGGGTACCGATGACTAGATTTATCTCTCCCTGCGATATTTTCTCATGGAGCCGTATCTTGGTTTTACGAGATAGGCTTCCGAGGAGCAATCCCATTCGAATTGGAGTGGAAATACTGTCTATTCGGGCTTCAGACATTTCATTATCTATGACTGATGCTCGTAGTAGTTGTGAGATAGTTAGGTAGTGTTGCTCTGCAAGCATTTCGGTAGGAGCCATCATGGCGCCTTGATATCCGTTGGCTATTGCTGTAAGTAGTCCCGATGCTGCAATGACTGTTTTCCCGCTGCCTACGTCTCCTTGAAGAAGGCGGTTCATGGGTTTAGATTCGCGAAGGTCGCCCAACATCTCGTGTAGAACCCGGTTTTGGGACTTTGTCAGCTCGAACGGTAAAGATTCAAAAAAATTATTTATTCCTTGCTTTGACGTGTTGAGAGATATACCAGATTCTTTCCTTTGCCAGTCACGTTTGCGGGTTAATACCATTAACTGGAGTAATAACAGTTCGTCGAAAGCAAGTCTGTGACGCGCGGCTGCCCAGTCTGCTTGGCTATTAGGGTAATGAGCCTGAGTGATGGCGTCCTGAAGGCCTATTACCCCAGTTCGGGTCAAGGAGTCATTTGGAAGATACTCTGATATCTGTGAAATCGTGGAGTCGAGTGCCTGTTTTATTGCTTTACGAATGGTTTTCTGGGTTAGCCCTTCGGTTGAAGAATAAACAGGAACGAGTCGACCGGTGTGTACAAGCTCTTCTTGGTCTTGGTAGGGCTCATATTCTGGATCATCTTTGAAAATAGGCGTTCCTCGATAAGCAGATACTCTTCCACTTATAACTATTTGGTCACCAGCTTTTAAGGATCTAGCTAGGTAGGGTTCTTGCCTGCCCCGCCTACCGGGTCTGAACCAAGTCGCCCGAGCGTTGCCCGTCTCGTCACCTAGAACCGCTTGTACAGACCAAGAATTGGGATTTCCCTTCCTTCTAGTTGCAGTCACTTCCCAAACATTTACGATCACGGTTTGTGTCTCTCCGATTTCTAATTTGTTTATTTTGCGAATTTTTGCGTAATCGTTATGGCGACTTGGAAAGTGGTATACAAGATCAGAGACCGACAAAATCCCAAGTCGGCCAAGTTTTTTTGCCAGTTGGTCACCAATTCCCTTCAATTTCACGACTTGGTGGTCCAGCTTGATGGCTGGAGATTTCAGAGCGTGTTTAACGGATGTCTGTACTGGACTATTTTTCGATGAATATGTCGACGACCTTTTATCAAGGGAATCCAGTACTCTCTCTGTAGCACGAGCAACCCAAGATTCACGTTGGACTGGCGTTAAAATCGAGTAAGGGCCGACATCACCTAGAATTGGTTCGAGGTCGTTCTCCCAGCGTTGCAGCAACTTGTCTAGGCCACCAGCGACAGCACGGTTTTGGTAGCCTTGGTCCCGCTCCATTTCTAGTATATGTAGTAACGGCTTTATTATTTGGCTGTTTGAGGTCATGAGGTAAACACGCATATCATAACCCGGTGGGGCTTCTCTATGTTTGTCAGATCATGTTTATCTGATGAATTAAGCTAATAAGCAGGTAAAATGCGTGGAAATAGAATGAGATTTACCTTCCCTTGCTGTGTCTTTATTTCGTGAAAATTTGTTGAAGCAAGCCTACCTTTTAGATATCACATATTTGATTGAGGAACTCTTGGAATTTGGGAAAGAGGAAATAGAACTATGAAAACTATATCTGGACATGAATTCCCTCTCATAGAAGTTAGTGGCACTCCATATGAACTTGGATATCAGCACGGTGTTCAAGCATCTTCCCTAGTTCGTGGCTATCTTGATTGGATCGAGAAGCTCACTGGCAAAACCAGAGATATCCTTTGCAAGAATGCCATGATGTTTTTGCCACAAATAGAGGCTCTCAGCCCAACTTTAATGGAGGAAATACGTGGCCTTGCGGCGGGTTCTGATATTAGTTTAGATGAAGCCATGTTGTGTCAGGTGCGAGCAGAAGCCGCGCGTATAGGCGAAGGTGGGTGCACAGGATTCGCCTTGAAAGGTAATGCTACCTTGGATGGAAATCCGCTTGCGGGTCAGAACCAAGATCTGGAGCCAGAATACTCGGATGTAGCGATTCTTTTGCGAGTTAAACCTTCTGATGGTAGACCAAGGGCACTGATGTTCACTTTTGCAGGACAGATTGGATATTCAGGATTAAATGAGCATGGGCTATGCCATTTTGCTAATTCATTATATGGTTTTAAATGGCAAATGGGACTACCACACTACCCAATTAAAAGAATCATGATGGAGAAACGTACTACCGGGGAGTGTGTTGAACTACTCAGAAATTATCGAACTTGTTCAGCCCATAATGTTGTCATCTGTGATCGAAATGGGAGCATCGAAAATGTCGAGATACGGCCTGATAGTATCGCCCAATTTGAAGATGATGATTCAGATTGGCGTATTCACACGAATCACTACGTCAGCGAGAAATTTTCTAAATACGAAGATGGCACCTTGGCAGATTCTTGCGATCGCTTCGATCGTATGAGAATGCTGGTGAAAAACCATTGGGGACAAATCACAGTTGATAGAATAAAGATGCTTCTTGCTGACCATGAAGGAGATCCGGCGGGAATATGCCGCCACGGTGCTGACGATATGCATTCCATATCTGGATACGTGGCCGAGCCAGCGAAGCGCGTTTTGCATGTACGTCGAGGCCATGGTTGTATTGGTACATGGCAGTCATATGAAGTGTAGATTGGACAAGTTAATCTTTTCATATTGTTGTACCAACAAACAGGTACGCTATTTTTAGATCGTTCTGGATTTACAGTAACCACGGGGCTATAATTGGATTGCCATATCTTAGAGGTTAGAAATCGTGAGTGAGTTCTTTACTCTAGCCCCGACGCTTCTCCTAGCGATTTTAGTGGGATATTTGCTGGGTTCATTGCCCACTGCAAAGCTTATCAGCAGCAGGCTTGGTGTGGATATTTTCGAGACGGGTACGGGGTTGCCAGGTGCAGCAAACGTACTCCGTAGTGTTGGTAAAGTACCAGCAGGTTTTGTGCTTTTGGGTGACATGGGCAAGGGGACTCTTGCGATCTTGGCAGCCATGTATATCGGTATCGAAATGACGTGGTTGTTATTCCCTGCTTTCGCTGTCGTTTTAGGACATTGGTGTCCTATTTTCGCTAGATTTCGAGGTGGAGATGGATTGGCCACAATTGGTGGCGCTACTATAGCTTTGTTTCCTGTGGTTGGCACTATATCAGTGGTCGTGGGAATGGTTGTGGCCTTGGGAGGACAGCGATTGCCGTACAGCTCTCTACTCAGCATAGTGTTCTGCTATGGAACTCTTATCCCACTAAATATGGCGTATGGCGGAAATACTTTAATGGCAGTAGGGTTGGGAGGAATAGCTAGTCTGGTTCTGTCCCATGCCCTACTTGGACACAGACGCCGTCGTGATATGTCTAGATGGGATAATTTGCTAATCGACGAAATTGTGATATCGGAACGATCGAGCTCTACATAGTCACAAGGCTAATCTATTCACAATTCAGTTTATTGGCTTATCTTTTTCAGGCCCTTGGGCCGTCTTTTGCCGAAAGCCTATTCTAGCGAGTTCAATTTTTATTGTTAAGGAAAAATTCCAAAAAAATGGATCTGATTCAACTGGCTTACAACCTTAAAATTTAAGAGGTAAAAATGGCTAGGATGACTGGTAAAAAGGCTTTAATGGATATGTTGGAAACTGAAGGTGTCCAACATATTTTTGGAAATCCTGGGACTAGCGAGACTCCAATTATGGATGAACTCGAAAACCATCCGAAGCTGAACTATTCCTTGGTGCTTCAGGAGGGAGTGGCACTGGGTATGGCTGACGGCTATGCCCGTGCAACAGGGAAGCCGTCGTTTGTGAATCTTCATATAGAAACGGGATTAGCTAATGGGATTAGTCTTCTCCACAACGCTAATGAAGGTGGCACACCTTTAGTTCTGAGTGCGGGAAACTTGGATATAAGGGAGCTAGCACGTGGACGGACAGAGTTAGCGGAGATGGTTCGACTTTTTACTAAATTCACTGCCGAAGCTACGCACCCTGAGCAAGTTCCAGGACTCGTACGAAGAGCCTTCAATGAAGCTAAGACTCCGCCTACTGGCCCAACCTTCGTATCGTTTTCTGCAAATTCTCTTGATGATGAAGGGGAGATGGATATATATCCCTCGCCTACAGGATATTTCAAAATACCCCCAGATAGGAAAGCAATAGAGGACGCTGCTGACATACTTGGATCTGCTGATAATCCCATCATGGTGGTGGGAGATCGGGTTGCCCAATCAGGTGCAACTGCCGAGGCTGTGAGTGTCGCAGAGTCGCTGGGGGCTCCTGTTTATGCCTCGTCTTACTCAGAGATGAATTTTCCGACATCCCACGATCTATATTTGGGTGGTATCAGGCTCGGATTCCCAGAAGCCGTAGGTATACTCAGAGATGCCGATGTTGTTTTGGCTGTAGGTAAGATGAATTCCGGGTACTACATGTTTTCTGAACCTATCATGCGATTTTTCAATTCGGATGCACGACTCGTTCATCTGGACGTAGACTCATCTGGTGTGGGCTCTTATCTACCGACCCAGGTAGGACTTATTGCTGACCCAAAGATAGCTCTTTCAGAGCTTGGTAACGCCCTAGAGGCTACGATGTCAGGATCGGCCAAGGAATCAGCGAAGGGACGACGGGCAACAATAGGATTACAAAAACAATCCCAACGTATTTCCGTTGCAAAGAGACTCAAAGAGAGATGGGATGTTAAGCCCATGTCTGCGGAGCGAATGATGGCAGAGGTAGCCGGAGTACTTCCACGAGATACCATTATTATTAATGACGCTGTCACTTCAACTACAGCATTGCTAGATGCGATGGAATTCGAGGCGCCAGGTAGTATATATGGAGGCAGAGGTGGGGCCTTGGGTTGGGGAATGGGTGGGGCGCTTGGTGTGAAGATGGCAAATCCCAATAGACCCGTTGTAGCGATCGATGGTGATGGGAGTGCGATGATGACCATTCAGGGTCTTTGGACCGCAGCCAACGAGAATTTACCCGTGGTATACCTTGTGTGCAACAACTCGACGTACCGGGTTTTAAAGTTAAACATGGATTTATACAAGGAACATGTTTTAGATATTCCGAACCCCGAAAGCAAGTATCTGGGGATGGATTTCCCACTGCGACCGAATATTGCGGAAATTGCACAAGGAATGGGTATTTATGGAAGGAGGATAGAAGATCCAGCGGAACTCGGATTTGCAGTGAAAGACGCTCTAGATCTTGGCAAGCCAGCTTTACTCGATGTGATTATAGACGGGACAGTCTAGGCACCGGAGCATTTCATGACGGGCACTAATAGGCATGTTCTACACGCTGACATGGATGCGTTTTACGCATCGGTTGAACAAAGAGATAATCCAACGCTGAAGGGTAAACCTGTCTTAGTAGGTGGCAGTCCAGATGAACGCGGAGTTGTAGCAGCAGCCTCATATGAAGCACGTAGTTTTGGTATTCGTTCTGCGATGCCGATGCGGACTGCATTGAATCGCTGTCCTATAGCCATACGATTAGATCCTGACTTCAATAAATACCAGTCAGTTTCAAGCCAGGTCATGGCAATCTTTCGGAAAATATCGATGACCATCGAGCCTATTTCTTTGGATGAAGCCTTTCTTGATGTTACCGATTCTGTCACGGAATGGAATACCCCTAAAAAAATTGCGTATAACCTAAAAGCACGTGTTCAGTCAGAACTCAATTTGACTCTTTCTGTGGGTGTTGCTACCAGTAAGTCTGTAGCGAAGATTGCGTCTGATATGAACAAACCAGATGGTCTTATGGTCGTTGGGCCTGGTACCGAAAAGGCGTTTCTGGCACCTTTGCCAGTCGGTAAGTTATGGGGTATAGGGCCGAAGACTACAGAACGATTGAACAAAGACGGTATTGTAACTATTGGAGATCTCGAAAAGATGCCAGAAAAATGGTGGTTGTCACAATTCGGATCGACTGCGTGGCACATCAGAAGCTTGTCGCTGGGTCAAGATAACAGCCTTGTACAATCTGTAAGGAAAAGAAAATCAATTAGTGCCGAGACGACATTGGTGACTGATACCGGGGATCCAGAGGTACTTCACGAGATGGCCAATAGATTGAGCCAGAGTGTTGGATTGCATCTGGTTAATTTACGATTGAAAGGTCGTACAGTGAAAATGAAGCTTAGGTTATCCGACTTCACTACATTCACTCGCCAACAGACCCTTTCAGAACCGGTAGATTCGCCGGATGCTATTGGTCGAGCCGTATCTACATTATTACGTAAGGAACTTTTTGAAGGCCGAAAATTTCGGCTAGTTGGGGTTGGCGTGTCAGGCTTCGAAGACACCGAAGAACAACTGCTACAACCCCGCCTTGCAGGATTTTGAACTATATTGAAATCGAATATGTTTTTTCCTAGCCAATTTTCTTGAGTGTTGGTGATCAATCGAGGTTTAAAATACCCACTAATTTAAAAACGTCTAGTTATCAATGGTAGAGATTCCATATTCAAGGGAAGCATCGTAGAGCCAAGCTCCAAGATAATCCGCAAAGCTGCGACGAACAATGAGATCAAAAGAAGCTGTGCTGTCAGAATAGCGAATGATTACGTTGACCTTTGAAATAAGAGTTTGGGCGCACTGACTACTATTAAAAAGATTTGGATGAAGGTCCAATGTGCAACCCTTTGCTAAGACGTTTCGGGCTTTGTCGCCACCGATGGTGATAATGGTTTGCCCTCCACTAATGTCTGTGATAGAGGCAAAAATGTCTTGGAATACTCGATTCATCTCCCCTTCTATTTTCTTCCCCAGCTTTGGGGGGGTGATAAGTAGCCATTCGTTAGGGCCCAGCCAGAAAACAGTGAATTGATCATTATCTGCAATCGTGTTTGGTTTAAGTGGGAGAGTGAAACCTATAACGCTCTCCACAGCTTTCAAGAAGTCTATATCAGAAGGATCGCCTCGAAGATTTAAATGGCCTAAGTAAGATTGCTCCCAGATGACAATGCCAGGTTCATTGGCCAACCTAGCAGATTCTACTGATGATAGAAATTCTGTCAATGGAGATCGGAGATCGGATGCCTTATTCGACATTTTGACGGTCCCCTGCCAAATCAAAAAAAATGGGACTGCTTACTGTTGCTCGAAGCGACCGTCCGTCGGCCAAAGATACATAAACCTGATCACCGTTCCTTGCTCGGCCATTACTTATTATTGCCAGAGCGATAGGATGACCGAGATTGGCGCTCTGGTAACTAGAAGTCACGTGGCCAAGCATTGGTATTGGAGTAGGTGTTGAAGGATCAATTACAACCTGGCCACCCTCGGGGATTGGTTCATCCACCTGGTCCATTGTTACCAATCCGACCAATTGCTTACGGTCACTCTGGCTCATGGCGGACCGACTTAAAGAACGCTTCCCTAGGAAGTCTTTGGAGTTGGAGACCATGCGTTCAAGTCCAATATCTATAGGTGTCATTGAGCCATCGGTATCCTGGCCGATGATCACATATCCTTTTTCTGCTCGTAGAATATGCATAGCCTCGGTACCATACGGCGTGATATTAAATTCTTTACCTGCTTGTATGATCGCTTTCCAAACGTGAAGGCCGTAGTTTGCATCAACATTAATTTCGTAAGATAACTCACCTGCGAAGCTAATACGAAAAATACGAGCGGGTATCCCGGCAACCCTACCTTCACGCATTGACATGAAAGGGAAAGATTTGTTCGACAAATCGGCATCGTCACATAATTTCGATATTAAAGATCTGGCCTTGGGACCATTGATAGACATAGTAGTCCAGTGATCGGTGACAGATGTCAGGTGAACTTTCATATCTGGCCATTCTGTCTGTAGCCAGCGCTCTAACCATCCCATCACATTAGCAGCGCCTGTTGTTGTTGTATGCATTATGAAATGGTCATTGTTGAGCCGCGCGGTAACACCATCATCGAGGACCATGCCGTCTTCCCCTAGCATCAATCCATATCTGCAGCGACCGATTTTAAGTCGAGTCCATCCGTTTGTATATATGCGATTAAGGAATAAGGATGAGTCCGGGCCCTTAATGTCTATTTTTCCTAGTGTCGATGCGTCTAGAATTCCTACTTCATTGCGAACTGCCAGGCACTCCCGGTCCACTGCTTCTTGCATCGACTCGCCAGGATTAGGATAGTAGTAAGGTCGTTTCCATTGGCCAACATTTTCAAATTTAGCGCCAGCTTCTATGTGCCATTCGTGTATTGCGGTTTTTCTCACGGGATCGAATAACTTCCCGATTTCCCGACCCGCGATTGCACCGTAAGTTACTGGAGAATATGGTTGCCTAAAGGTCGTAGTACCAATTTCGGAAACCGTGGTACCAAGAATCTTGGATAGTAATCCGATCCCGTTCACTGCACTCAGTTTTCCTTGATCAGTACCCATTCCTAGCGTCGTGTATCTTTTTATATGCTCTATTGATCTATATCCCTCGCTTGCTCCGATGGATATATCAGCAGCGGTCACGTCTGTTTGCATATCTATGAAGCTCTTGTTGGCCCTATGGACTGGCTTTCTGCCAGGTACGATCCAGTATGCTTGAGAAGGCTTCTCATATAGATCGTCTGTGGTTGGTGTTGGTAATGACTTTTTCCCGCTGCCAAACCCGGCATATGATGAAGCTTTTGCACCAGAGGCGTATCCTTGGGAGAGACACTCTGCCAGTGTGAGAGTGCCCTTACATGATCCGACTGAATACCGGAATTCCGTATCTTGTTCTGGGACGAAGCATGCCATGGCCTCGTCAAATTGCAGTTTGCCCCCTGATTGGGATAACAAACTCACCATTGGATTCCAACCCCCGGATATTGCCAGAAGATCGCAATTCATCCATCTTGTTCCACCGAATACCGAAGTTTCGTTGTGTCGCATTATGCCGATTGATTTCACTGAATTTCGGCCGATGACATCTGTTACCGCGTGTTGGTCGAGTATCTCGATTCCTCTGTCGGTGGCTTCATTGATGAGCGTGCCATGTGGCTTGTGTCGAAGATCTACTATGGCTTCTACATTTAAACCAGCATGGGATAAATCTAAGGCTGCTCGGTATGCACTGTCGTTATTTGTGAAGAAGACTGCGTTAGTGCCGGGAGATACAGCATATCGGTTTGCATAATTCGATACTGCGGAGGCGAGCATAACCCCCGGTTTATCGTTGTTTGGGAACACAAGTGGACGTTCGATTGCTCCGGTGGCGAGGATAACCTGCTTGGCACGAATACGCCATAGGCGTTGTCTTGGCCCATTGACATCGGTGGGACCCAGATGATCGGCCACTCGTTCTAGTATCGCAATGAAATTGTGATCGTAGTATCCAAATGCAGTGCTGCGAGGCAAAAGACGTACTTCGGGCATTGAACGAAGTTCAGCGAGGGATGATTCAAGCCAATTATTTGACGATTTACCGTCGATCTTCTGTTGGCTGCTCAGGAGGCTACCACCGAGTTCATTTTGTTCGTCCGCCAGAATAACCCGGGCTCCTGAATTTCCTGCTTCAATCGCAGCTGCTATGCCGGCAGGCCCTGCCCCAATTACAAGGACATCACAGTGGGAATTCATTTTATCGTATATGTCTGGGTCGGCTTCAGATGGTGCGATACCGAATCCGCCAGCTTTACGGAGTTGCCGTTCGAAAAATGGCCAAAGCCATCTTGGCCACATGAAAGTCTTGTAGTAGAAACCGGGAGGCATAAATCTAGACATTAAAGAGTTGATAGATCTGAAATCTAGATTTAATGATGGCCACGCGTTGACGCTTGTTGCCTCTAAGCCTGGATAAAGTTCGACTTGGGTGGCTAGATAGTTTGGTAGTGTTCGGTCACCTATCCCAAGTTGTACTAGGGAGTTGGGATCTTCAATACCGCTGCCCACAATGCCCCGAGGACGGTGGTATTTGAAGCTACGGGCCACCATTTTTACATCGTTAGCTAAAAGAGCAGAAGCGAGAGTATCTCCTTCAAGCCCGGAATATTTTTCGCCATTGAATGTGAATGTTATTGGCTTGTCTCTGTCAATCCTTCCCCCGCTAGGTAGTCTCATGCTTCGCTCTCAGGAGCAGGATCTCCAATATGGTATGACTGTTTAAATTCGTTTGTGATTGTGTCACGTTGAGTGTTGAACCATTGACGGCACCCCGAGGTATGGCACCATTGCTCGAGGTGCTTGCCCTTGGTATTACTTCGATAAAAAAGATAATTTGCCCATTCGTCGTCAACTAGATCTGATGGCCTTGAAGGACGGGTGATATGAGCTTCACCTCCATAGGTGAATTCAGTCTCATCTCGGGGTCCACACCACGGACATTCGATCAACAACATTCTCGATACTCCTTGTGATATCTATAGAAAGATTCATGGCAGCATTCGGTTCAAGGCGATGATGTATCTGTAATCCTCGTAGCTCTTTTCTTAATGAGCAACTCCAGCTGCGCCATGCTCGTCGATTAGTTGTCCAGTCGTGAACCTGTCTAACGAGAAAGATGCATTTAATTGATGGGGGTGGTCGTTTGCTATGGTGTATGCAAATACCCAGCCCGATCCGGGAGTGGCCTTGTATCCTCCTGTACCCCACCCACAATTGAAGTAAAGTCCATCGACAGGAGTAGAGCCTATTATTGGACATGCGTCAGGAGACGTATCTACGATTCCGCCCCACTGTCGCATTAAGCGGAGCCTGCTGAAAATTGGGAATAGTTCTATCAGAGAAGCAACCGCGTGTTCTATTACTGAGAAGCTTCCATGCTGGGCATAGCCTAGATAAGGGTCTATTCCAGCACCTGCCAATAATTCGCCGCGGTCGGTCTGGCTCACATATGCGTGTACCGCGTTGGACATAATTACTGAGTCCAATATTGGCTTGATAGGTTCTGTTACCCATGCCTGTAGAGGGTGGGTTTCTATTGGGAGTCGGAAGCCTGCCATGTCGGCAATGATGCCAGAACTACCAGCGACTGCAACCCCGATTTTATTTGCGTTGATGACTCCTCTTGAAGTTTCTACACCGGATACACGACCATTCTCACGACGAATTCCGGTAACCTCACAGTGCTGGATAATATCTATTCCACGGGCATTGGCGGCTCGAGCAAATCCCCAAGCCACGGCATCGTGACGAGCTGTTCCACCACGACGCTGGAGAGACGCCCCTAGAATTGGATATCTTGCATTGGCCGAAGTATTGATAATTGGTACAAATTCCTTAACCTCCTCGGTCGTCAAGAGTTCGCTGTCGATTCCATTAAGGCGGTTGGCGTTAACACGACGTGCAATATCTCTCATTTCTTGAAGGCTATGGCCCAGGCTGAGGACACCTCGTTTGCTGTACATTACGTTGAAATTCAGTTCACGACTGAGCCCTTGCCATAATTTCAAAGAGAATTCGTAGAGATGAGCTGCCTGATCCCATAGGTAGTTAGATCGTACTATTTCCGTATTTCTACCAGTGTTGCCACCGCCAACATAGCCTTTTTCCAACACGGCAATGTTTGTAATACCGTGCTCTTTGGCTAGATAATAAGCCGTTGCGAGCCCATGGCCACCACCACCAATAATCACAACGTCATATTGTCTTTTTGGCTGTGCGTCTCGCCATGCAGTTGGCCATTTTTCATGATGTGCCAACCCGTTACGTATAAGGTTCCAAATGGAATATTTCATAATCACAGTATCTTTGGCAATAGCATATGATAATAGAGCGACTTCGATTAGGCTACAAGTGACATGCTAGCTCGAATAAAGATCTGTAATTCATCTTGAACGTGCCTTATCATTTCGAGGTTGTGCGACAATGCTGGTGTTTAGGCTTGTGTTTCATGGGTTTTATCCTTGGATGATGTCGATAGATCGACATCTGGAATAGTTCTTCTGGACTGATTTTCTTACGGTTTGCGTAAATACGATATCGATTTTAGCGGAGAGGCAGGGAATCGAGAGATTAAGATAGGAGACTTATGAATTCAACGATTACTGTGTTGCCAGGGGATGGCATTGGGCCGGAGGTTACTGCTGAGGCTGTCAAGGTCCTAGATGCTGTTGCCAGTAGATTTGGACATGATTTTGACCATATCTATGGAAGAATTGGTGGAAATGCTATAGATGATTTTGGTACTCCTTTGCCAGACGAGACGGTGGAGATGTGTCGAGACACCGACGGTATCTTGTTTGGGGCAGTGGGCGGACCAAGATGGGATGATCCGAATGCCAATACTAGACCAGAGGATGGCATCTTGGCGGTACGGAAAAATCTGGGCCTATTCGCCAATTTGCGCCCAGTCAAGGTATTCCCAGCGGTCATCAACTCTAGTCCGATTAAGCCTGGCTTACTAAAAGATGTCGATATCATGGTTGTACGTGAATTGACAGGAGGACTCTATTTCGGTCGTCCCAAGAAGCGTTGGTCAACCTCGCGGGGGCGTCGTGCGGTTGACACCTTGAGTTATACCGAAAAGGAAATTGAAAGAATTATCCGTGTCGCTTTTGAATTGGCTAAAACCCGACGCAATAGGCTCACATCAACGGATAAGGCTAATGTTTTGGCTACATCCCGTCTATGGAGAGAAATTGCCACAGAGATATCAGGAGAATTTCCAGAGGTCGAATTAGAGCATATTTATGCCGATAACTTATCGATGCAGATAATTAGAAATCCCAGTCATTTTGATGTGATAGTAGGGGAAAATACATTTGGTGACATCATCTCAGACGAAGCAGCCGTTCTCGCCGGGTCGCTTGGGATGCTCCCGTCAGCTAGCCTGTCTGGACTCTCTTTGAAAAAAAGCCGGCGGGGTAGGCCTGTATCATTATTTGAGCCGATTCACGGAAGCGCCCCTGACATTGCCGGTAAAGGGATAGCCAATCCAATTGGAATGATTTTAAGTGCTGCAATGATGTTGAGGTATTCGCTTACACTACATGAAGAAGCTGATGCTATTGAGAAGGCTATCGAAGGAGTGCTTGCTGACGGGTATCGTACTCCCGATATAGCTGGAGATGGTGGAAATTTAGTGGATACTATGCGCATGGGCGATGTTATCTCTGGACGTATTTGACGGAATATCTGATAAACCATGGGAAAAGATACGTTAGTCGTATTCGCGTATTCTGATGGCTCAGCTATAGGTAATCCCGGCCCAGGTGGTTACGGCGTCGTTCTTAAGTACGGTGAAACCGTAAATGAATTGTCAGCTGGGTATCGACACACGACGAATAATAGGATGGAGCTTCTTGGGGCAATAGTTGCCCTTGAGACATTGAAGCATAGTTGTCAGGTTGAATTAACGAGTGATTCCCGATATTTAATTGATGGCATATCTAAAGGTTGGGCTGAGAGATGGCGTGCTAATGGATGGCGACGTGGTAAACAACGAGGTAAAGCACTAAACTCAGATTTGTGGGAGCGGTTGCTCAAGGCCATTTCCAGGCATAATTTGACTTTAAAATGGGTTCGTGGCCACGCAGGCCATCCAGAAAATGAAAGGTGTGATCAACTTGCTAACCAGGCAGCTAGGGGCATCGATCTCCCAGCTGATGAAGAATACGAAAGGATCAATGGAAGAGTTGGTGACGTATAGCCAAAACCGCATTATGCTCTATGATTTTGGGAGCATAGAATGCCTCGATTGAGACTGGGCTTCTTGGCGTCCCACGGTGGTAGTAACATGCAGGCTGTTATAGACGCTTGTCGTGATGGCCATATTGATGCCGAACCATGTGTCGCCATTAGCAACAATTCGCGATCACGAGCAGGACGGCGTGCGACTGAAGCAGGAATAGCATATTCCCATTTGAGTACTAAGACCCATCCTGAAGACAATGCTAGAGACAAAGCAATTCTGGATGTTTTTGAACGACACAGTGTAGATCTAGTTGTGCTAGGTGGCTATATGAAGAAACTAGGATCGGCTACTTTGCATAGGTATCAAAATAGGATTACCAATGTACATCCCTCGCTTTTACCTAAATTCGGAGGCCGAGGATTCTATGGCCAGGCTGTTCATAAGGCGGTAATTGCATCTGGGGACCTTATTACTGGAGCGACTATCCATTTGGTTGACGAGCATTTTGATCACGGCCAGATCATCGCCCAGCAGGTCGTTTCTGTAATGCAAGAGGATACGGCTGAAACGCTAGGAGAGAGAGTCTTACAGGTAGAGCATGAGCTTTACGTGGAAACAATTCGTCGGATCGCTTCTGGAGAAATAGACCTGGATGATATAACGTCTACCAGCAGGAGTTAGTTGTAGGGTGTGGTGGCAGGGAGTACCTCGAAACACAAGGCGGATAATTTTAAGTATAAGGTTTCTTATACTGCTGCTGGTCCGAAAATAATATCCGATCCGTCCTTGAGTTCGGTCGTGATTCTCAAAATGCCTGGCCGTACGACGGAAGCTGACTGCCGATTGCGATCTACTACCACGGAGGGTGCACGGCACCAAGCTGCCGGCACCCGGGTATCTAGGGTAAGAGCCTGGTATGGCACCCCTTGGGGAAGCCTGTCTAAATGGACTCGATAATGTTGAATGCCAGGTGAAGTTGCCACTGATTCGATACGAGCGTGACGGCGCATTAGATGATAGCTCAGCACTTCTTCAGGGACTGCCCACCAGACGTCATCCCCTCCTTCTGATAACACAACCTCAAATCTTTCTCTCAACTGGGATGCTGAGCAGTCTTTACTTGGATGAAGAGGTTCTTCGATTGGACAGTGGCAATAATCAATTAACCAACCAGAGCGAGATCGAGCCAGGTTTATGTTCCGGTAGGGATCAAATGCGCTAAAGAATGGAGGGTAGTAGTGGTCGTGTAATGCTGTCCGGTTAATCCAGAAAAGTTCCTCTCCAGGAATATTGATTGCGTCCGTTATACTCATGGCGCCTAGATATCCGAATTTGCGACATGCATCCAGTACATGCGGCGCCATGTTTATATTGTCTCCTGGGGCACAGTAGAGGATTACGGGCTGATCGATACAGCTCTCCAGCACTTTTTTTGCCTGGCCTATTTCCATGTCGACTTTCTCGGGAGGGATTGTTTGGTGGGACCAAGAATGGTTGCCTATACCCCATCCCCTGGCAATTAAATCGTTGAGCTCATCAGCATTCATATGCCGCAACCCGTTAAAGGTAGAGTTACCAATATTGCGAGTTATTCCTATTTGACTGACTACGACTTCTACGTGGCCAGGTGTACCGAGTTCTTCGTGCAATGGTATTGCGAATTGGTGGAGATCTGACAGTGCCTCATCATATGTGATGGAGTAAACCCATTGCTTGCCATACTTCCACGGGCAGATGGACATATCCATTGTTAATCTCCCTGTTCTGGTGGTAGACCCAACGAGGGATCCATATTAAAGTCTCTTGTGTTACTGGAGAAGGCATTACAAAGTTGGTCGAAGGTGGTGCTATAACCTATTTTCCATTCAAAGATATGTATTCCATATCGGGTAGCAAGACGTTCTGGAAAAGATTGAGGTGTTTCAACTCCTACCGTAGCATCTCGTATCAGGATACAACGATAACCGCGTTCTAGCATTGCGCGTGCACCTCCTTCTGCGTTCAGCACACACATGTCCGTCGCAAAGCCCGCGTATATCAGGGTTTTTATCCCACGCTCCTTCAAGTAGGTATCAAGTAAATCCGAATAGAAGAATAGAGATTCGTTTCCAATGGGGCTGACGATTTCTGCACGCCTCATATGGACGATCGGGGATTTTTGCAGATATTCTGGCCCGTGTGCTCTATCCATGATTTCACGGTGATGTATAGGTTGAAACCGAACATTTTTACCGGTCCGACGAGACTCCATATCTGGGTACCAAGTATCCATCCAATCGGACTCTACGTGGACTACATTCATTCCAAGAGAACGAGCAGAATCCATAGCGGGACGGATCATCCCTGACATGATTCGTCCCGCTTCCTCGGTTGCCTGAGGCCAACCCATACCGACGCAGTAGTCGTTGTTGATAGCTGGCCCGTCTACACATCCAATGTTCCAGCAATGAATGCCAACCAAAGCGGTATTATCGACATTGAGTTGAAAGTTTACGGTTTCGTAACTCGGCCGATTTATGGGGATTGCCCTATAGTATCGGGTCGGGAGTGTAATCTGGGTCAATTATTTCCCCTTTTATACGAACTTTAGCGCCGATTTTGATCAGCAATACGCCGAACGATATTAGCAGCTAATTCGCAGTGACTCTCGTCGTATTTCTCGCAGAATGTCGACCAGCGGACGAAGCGTTCAAGGAAAGAGTGGGCGTTTGGGGTGTTTGAAGCCTCGTATTTGTAGCTGCGAGATGCCGGAGGTTCGGAATAAGGATAGATCCGTGAGATTGCTTTCTCTTTCAGGAAAGGTAGAGCTTCTTGGAGAAGATAGTATCGGGCTTGCCCGGCACCCGGGATACCCCCATCGGCTAGCCTGTTGCCAAAGGTCTCTGTGTCACAGCTGAATTGCTGGGGATCGATCGTAAATCCTGCCATCCAACAAGAATACGTATCGACATATTCTGGTATGTGTATAGGGGCGATCCCCGGAATTTCGTCAAGCATCTCGTAGAGTAACCTAATCATGCGGTCCCTTTGAGCCACTTGTGGGCCAATGATATCAAGTTGTGCCAGGGTTAATGCAGCTGTCGACTGTGTCATTCTGTGGGCAAATCCATTAGTCGTGTGAACCCGCCCGAAGTGAGCGACTGTTTGGGATCCCCGACTTTGGCCTACCAGGCGTGCTTGTTCGGCCAGTGAGTCATCGTCAGTTAGGATGCATCCCCCTACATCTGATCCCATAGTTTTCTCAGAATCGAATGAGAAAGCTCCTGCGGTTGACATCGTACCGGCATATTTCCCCTTGTATTGACCAAATACAGCCTGGCAGGCGTCTTCATACACGATCAAACCATGTTTATCTGCCAATTCATTGATAGGATCCATGTCGCAAATTAGCCCGGTCATGTGCACTACAAGAATTGCCCGAGTACGCTTTCCGATATATGGCTTGATAGTTTCTGCAGTTATATTGACCGTGTTAGGCTCGACGTCTGCGAAAACAGGGATGTAATTTTGGGCGATAAGTCCCTGGACGGTGCCAAAATCACTGATCGGGCTCACGATTATCTCGTCCCCTGGTTCGAAGTCAAATGTGGCTGCAAGTACTGATAGCGCCGGTGTGCAACCAGGTGTCGCGATGCAGTGCTTGACCCCACTTGCCCGAGCGAATGCGCTTTCAAAGCGATCTACCATGTCACTGGTGAGACCAGACTCTACTACCTCTTTAAGTAGTTCCTCGGCACGGGGCCCAATAGGTCGGGGGAAAGGTACAGGAAGATCAGATTGTGTAATTGGCTGGGAATCGAATCCATACTTGGTACGTGGTCCGTTGGGACCAGTAGGCTTGGATCTCATGACTTTATTCCATTGGCCGTGACTAGCATATAGTCTTGGGTAGTTGCCCAGCAGGCCTGCTAGTATTTGGGCGAAAGTCTACAACGTCTATAGGCACGGAACCTGTTTTTATGGATTCAACAGCGGCGATAGCAGGAGCAGCTGTGTTGATGGCCTTGTACACATCGAATTCCAGCTTGCGATTCTGGAGGATGGCGTCTCTAAATTCGATATGTACGTAGTAATCCATTCCTGAATGGCCGCTCTCTGCTGCACCGGGTGGAGCATCGGTCCGCTGATATCCCCATTTTACCTTGGTGGGACCGTGCATATTGTAATCTGCTAGCCAAAACAGGTGCGGATCGCCGAGTGACCGACCTGATTCGATTGATCCTTCTGTACCGATGATTTGATAGTAGTGGTGGTCCCGTTCGGGGGCATGTTTCTGGGTAAAACTTGAGACCATTCGAAGAATAGTGTCTTTCTCGGTGTGCATTAAGGCGACTTGTACGTCGGATTTCTCAAGTTCGGGATGGCCGTAGCTGCGGGGACGGGTTCCCATACCCACTACCCTGACAACCCTGTCATCCAGTATCTTTAACGCCGGACCCAGTTCATGGGCCAATGAACTCATCGGGTCTGACATAAGCCCGGTTGGCTTGGCGGCAGGATGTTCCTTAAGCCGATCTGGATATACGAAATCGCCTGTCGACCAGTCTTGGTGGTATCTTAGGGTCCCCTTGTATCCGATATAGTCTGCCTCGAAATAGGATATGTGGCCCAGGGCACCTTCCTTGACCAAGTTACTCCATGCTAGAACGAATCCAGCGTAGAGAACCTGTTCTGCAAGTTGGTACACTAGGCCTGAGCGCTCCACCGCTGCCACAATGCGCCAACAGTCTTTTATTGTGTGGGCTGCAGGGACTTCTGAATGGACATGCTTTCCTAACTCAAGGGCTTGGGCTGCCATAGCGCCTTGTTCCTTACATCGGACGCACAAAGCGATCGCGTCCACGTTTTCGTCACTAAGCAGATCTTCATAGTCTGTGTAAACGCTTACGTTTTTGCGATCTCCCAATTCTGAGAGACCTTTTTCATGAAGTGTTGGGAATATATCGCCGATTGCGGTTATGCGGAATCCATCTATCTTCTGAAGGAGCCGCAACCAGTGTCGTCCTCTATTCCCGAGTCCGAATAGCCCGACCCGAATTTCGTCCACGCTGACTCCTAAGTTCCGTTATTAACCTGATATTATTTGAGTCTACTATACGCCCGGTACTATTTATATATCGTGGTCTGAGATTAAGACCCGAGTAGCTGGCGGATATCATGGGCAATATGGGTAGGATCTAGCGGTGATGTAAATACCACTCGCATTTGCTTTTCTTTATCAATCAAGTATACGGGTGCCGTGTGGGCAATGTCGTATTTCGTCGCAATATCTTGTTGCAGTGCCTTGACGCCCATAGGAGAATTGGATAGTGGAGGCTTGATACTTGGAGTGTTCTGCGGCAATTCTATTTTACTAGGATCTATGTGGTAGTTTTTCCATACAGGGGCCAGATCCACTTCCTCACCTATGAGATAGGCCCACCCGTCCGCGAGTGCCCATTTATCCATGTATTCCAATACCCGGTTAGGAGTGTCACGTTCCGGGTCTACGCTAATGGCAATGAAGTTTATGCGTTGGGAATCTTCTCCAAGCATTTGTTGGACGTCGCGTAAATGGCTAGTCACAGCCGGACAAAGTTCTGGACAATAAGTGTATAGGAACGTCAATACAACAACTTCGGCATCGTAATCCTTGAGAGATACTGGTCTGTTAAGTTGGTCATGAAGATCGAAATCCGGGGCGTTCTGGGCCGGATCCATTACTGTTCCGTATAGAGAAACCGGAGCACTACAGCTCAGAATACTAGAAAGGAGAGTGGTTCCTAATACCAGTATTAGGAACTTGGCCCGACTGCAGAATGGCGGTAGTAAGAGTAGTGTCGCCATTGTTCTTCTAGGGCCTCTCAAGAAGTTAGGTCCTCTCGATGCGTCCTTGAATAAAGGCTGCTGCTGCCGGTACTCCGATTACCAAGGCTGTGCCAAGAATCAGTACACCGGTCTCGCTATGAGTTGATTCATGGATAACAGTGAAGATTATGCCGAGCCCTCCCGCGAATGCTACGATCAGCAAAATAGCCAAGATTGGGAACAATATTGCCATGTTGTCTAGACGCTTCATTTCAAACCTACTCCATTGAGATTCTGAGTTGCCTGATCTTATATGTATCTTTTGACTGCTCTACAGTATACCAGCGGAAGAATGCGCAGATTGCTAATGTGATGAATAGTAACCCACTACCTACTTTCATTATCACTGCTCCAACCTGCTGGTCAGCTAGTGCGGAGTGAGACCAAATTTGGGGGGCATTTACATACCATTCGTACAGTGGTTCAGGCGAGAAAGTAATGGTGCCGAACACGATGATTTGAGCGATCGATAGCACGAACAGATAGACCATTTGAAGAGGGTAAGATAACCGGGGCAATTCACGAATTTTGCTGGTAAGAGGCCACCACATCAAGAGCGCTGATGCAATGAAAAGCAAGTGCTCTCCAATGTGGATTCCGTGGTTTGTTACTGACAGATTGTATAGCCTCGGTAGGTGCCATATTGAAAAGACAATATTGAAAATAACTATAGCTACAATTGGATGCACAAGAGTTCTTGCTATGACGAATATCCAAGTTGGTCGGAGGATACGACTGATCAACCAGCCAGGAGTTCCGATCAAAAGTAAAGGAGGGGCTACGAGGGTCAACAACACATGCTGGACCATGTGGGCACTAAATAGGTATTTATCGCTCAGTATGTGAAGAGGCGAAAGAAGTGACATGAAAATTACCAGGATGCCAAGAGTAAAAGTGGCTGTTTGGCCTGGAAACGCGTGGCCTGCAAGGTTGTAGCGTTTACGTAACGGACCAACGAGTAGGAGATATCCTCCCTCTAGGATAGTTAGTCCAATAAGTACATCAGGATGAGCATGCCAATGAGTCCAGATTGATTCCAAAATCACAAAGCTCTAGGCGAAGAACTTGAATAGCCCAAGCAAGGCAATTCCTACAGTAGTCGCAAGAATAAGACCGCCTATAAAAAATCCAGAGAAGAGCTTCGCATCATACTTCAGATGCATGTAGAACATTGCAACGAGTGCGAATTTGCCGGCTGATAATATCACTAGGATCGGGATAATGCCATGCCCCAGATCCTCCACGTAAAAGATAGCCACCTCAATAGCTGTGATAACAGACAGTGCCATTGCGACCTTGAAATAGGTCATAGGTGTCGGATGTCCTGTGTGGGCATCCTGTGATGATTCTTGATTGGTAGAGGTTGCTGAGATGTTATCTTCTGACATTAGTTTCAAATTCCCGGGAATACGCCGAATAGGTATACAACAGTGAAAATTACGATCCAGACCACATCTACAAAGTGCCAGTACAAGGCGGCTAGGTCAAGGTCCAGATTTGTTTCAGGTCGAACACCGCCTCTGAAAGAATGGAAAGCGATTGATAAAAGCCAGATTACCCCTAGTGTTACGTGGGCACCGTGGAAACCTGTCAGGGTAAAGAATGTGGTTCCGAATAAGTTAGTTCGGGGAGTTAGACCATGCTGTTCTTTAAATTCTTCCACACCTTCTGCTGCGCATTTGTGCGCGAAAGACTTTTCATGATCCGTCAACTCGCCCATAACGATGTTTGTGCAGTCAAGTTCTACTTTATGGTTGGCGAAATCATGGAATTCGAAAACTTGAAAAGCCAAGAACGTCATACCCAGTATGGCGGTGGAGAAGAGCCACACTCGGAAAGTCTTCATATTACCCCGGGTTAGGGCTGCGTATGCTAATACCATACTCATGCTACTCATTAGCAACACGAATGTACTAACGGATGTAACAGGAATACTGAAGACGTCTTCTGGGAATGGCCCAACCTTGCTCTTGCCTTGGTATATGACGTAAGTAGCAATCAGCGAGCCAAAGAACATGCAGTCTGAACCAAGGAACGCCCACATAAGTAGCTTCCGGTGGTTCAGGCCAGTAGTAGTTTCTTCGTGTTCACTATGTGCAGCGACGTTTTCCGACAAGCCTAGTGCTCCTCTTCTGGGTCGTTAACGGGCTCAAATGACCAAGCGTAAACAGAGACCATGGTAAGCATTGTTCCTATGGAGGCCGCAGCAAGGCCTGCAACCGACTGAAAATATATGAGTCCGTATGCTGCTATAAAAAGGCCAAGCGAAACGAGAAATGGCCAGTAGGATGGTTGGGGAAGGTGGATAGAGTGTTCTTCTTCTCCAGATCCCCCGGCCACCGGAACTGTCGGGACCCCGTCATGTTTCTGAATCCAAAAAGTGTCTATCCCATGAACAGTTGGAATCTGTGCGAAATTGTATTCAGGAGGAGGTGAAGAAATTGACCATTCAAGTGTTCTGCCGTCCCAGGGGTCCCCACCTGCTTTTTCGCCTTTCCTAGCGCTCAGGATAACATTGACCATAAACACCAGAATCGAGAACGCCAGTGCAAATGCCCCAATCGACGATACGAGGTTCCAGAGATCCCAGCCCATTTCTGATTCGTAGGTATATATTCTTCTGGGCATGCCCTCGAGACCAGTAAAATGCATTGGGAAAAAGGTGATATTCATAGATATGAAAACGAGCCAGAAATTGATCTTGCCCAGTGCATCATTCATGAACTTACCTGTGACCTTTGGGAACCAGTAGTAGACTCCAGCAAGCAGTGCCATGATGCTGCCACCAAATAGTACATAGTGTAGGTGCGCGACGATGAAGTAAGTATCCTGTTGTTGGGCATCGGAAGCTGCTGAGGAGTGCATAACACCGCTCAACCCTCCGATTATAAAGGTCCAGATGAATCCCAGTGCGAAGAGCATTGGAGTGTTGAACTCGATTGATCCCTTCCACATGGTACCCATCCAGTTGAAGATCTTGACTCCTGTCGGGATCGCTATAGCCATCGTCGTTATAGCGAATACCGAGTTGGCTATCGGACCTAGTCCTACCGTGAACATATGATGGCTCCATACCATCCAACCCATGAATCCAATTACCACACCAGATAGAACTACAACAGGATATCCAAACAAAGGCTTCCTGGAGAACGTCGGAATTATCTCGGAGACGATACCCATCGCAGGCAGAATAAGGATGTAAACTTCAGGATGTCCGAAGACCCAGAACAGATGTTGCCAGAGAAGTGGGTTTGCCCCGGCAGCAGAGACAAAGAAATTCATTCCGAAGAACCTGTCAAACATTAATTCAATTAGTGCCACCGTGATGACTGGGAATGCCAGCACTAGGAGGAAAGATGTAATTAGGGTCATCCACGTGAAAAGAGGCATTCTCATCAGTGACATGCCAGGAGCGCGTAGATTTATTATCGTGACAATAAAGTTAAAGGCTGCTGCCAGGGATGCAATTCCTAGTACCTGCAGACTCATGATCCAAAAATCTATTCCGTGACCGGGGTTGTATTGAATACCGGTAATTGGAGCGTAACCAAACCATCCGGCGTTCGGTGCTCCACCTAGGAACCAGCTGAGCTTGAGCACAAGTGCGCCGCTCAAGAATGTCCAGTAGCTAAAGGCATTCAGTCTTGGGAAAGCTACGTCCCTGGCCCCTATTTGAAGTGGGATGAGATAATTAAAGAATGCCGCACCCATTGGCATAATAGCCAGGAAAATCATGGTTGTAGCGTGCATTGTGAAGAGTTGGTTGTAAACTTCTGGGCTTACCAAGGCCTGTTCTGGCCTTGCCAGCTGGGCTCTTATATACAGTGCTTCTAAACCACCCGAAAGAAAGAAAATGAAAGCGGTTACGCCGTAGAGAATGCCTATCCTCTTATGGTCTATAGTGGTGATCCAACCCCATAAGCCTGTAGGGTGAACTGGCCGAGCTGGTACGGGGATTGATATTGAGGTCATAGGAGAGTCCCCTTGTTTCTCGCAGGCCAACTGATTCTACTTGAATTCATAATTATTATAGAACTTGGATCTTCCAATCTCATTTTATTTCAGGGTTTGAATATAGGCTACCAGTGCCGAAAGTTCAGCATCTGATAGTTTACGGTTTGGGTCGCTATAAATCTTGGCATCTCGGAACATGGTGGTGCCTTGCTTGATCGACTGCGGATCTTCAATCCACTGCCGCAGGTTCTGTTGGGTGTTTTCGATCACGCCAGCTGCAAGCTGGCTCCTACTTGACACGTGGGTCAAGCTTGGGCCGACCTGGCCACGGGACTTGGAAGATCCTCCGACGGTGTGACAGGACCAGCATTGTGCCTTGTTTCCCTCAAATAGTGCTTTGCCCTGTTGGGCCAGGGGTTCTATTGGATCCTCGGCTTGAGATGCCTCGGCTACAAGCCATTCGTCAAAGTCAGACCTGGGTTTTGCAAATACCCTGAATCGCATCAGGGCGTGGGCCACGCCGCAAAACTCCGCGCACTGACCTCGGTATTCTCCTGCCTCGTCTGCTTGTATCCACATTCTATTCTTGTTGCCTGGTACCAGGTCGACCTTGCCAGCGAGTTTTGGAATCCAGAAGCTATGTAGAACATCTTTGGAGTCTAGGGTTATGTTGACTACCTCGCCGACAGGTATATGAAGTTCGTTGGCTGAAACTATAGTAGATTTTCCATCGGGGTGAGGGTATCGAAATTCGAACCACCATTGATGGCCAATGACATCTACAGTCAATGCGTCTGGATCAGGGCTATTAAGATTGTCGAATATAGTTATCACTGTTGGTACAGCGACTATTGCGAGAATCAGTGTTGGAGCTATTGTCCATCCAATTTCCAACGGAGTATTCCCGTGGGTTTGTGGTGGATCTGGATCACCTGGCCTCCGTCGGAACTTGATGGTTATGTACATCAAGATCGTGCCGACTACGATAAAGACGAATACCGCTGCCCAAAAAATCCAGTAGAAGAGGACAAGCTGCGACTGGGCAACGGGCCCAGACGTGTCAAAAGTCGATTGTGGATTGTCCGGGTAACAGGATGCTGTTAATAAGGCGATGAGGATTAATAGGGCCGCCCATAGATATCTTGGGTGGCGTCGTGATGAAGGCATCGTGTAGAGCGGATATCCCCTTTCAATTCAACCTGATCAACGGTTTAGGAATCTATCAGACGGATGGAATACGAGTCAAGGCCAAACGGGCCAAATATTTCCTAATGTTATACAGGTATAAATGCATCTGTGGCAATAAAAACGAATAGAAGAGCCAGATAAAGAAGTGAATAAAGATATGCGCTGCGGGCACCCTCGATTCCAGGACGCTTTAGTAACCTGAAAGCATAGTATACAAACAATATTCCCAATAAAAGAGATGTCGCAAGATAGAACCACCCTACAGCCTGGGTCGTGAAGAACATTGTGGTTAGAGCAATTAATATGAAAGTGTAAAGCAGTATTGATCGCTTGGTTTGGGCCACGCTGGTTACTACCGGTAGCATTGGAATGCCAGCTCTTGCATAGTCGTCTTTGATTAGAAGAGATAAGGCCCAAAAATGAGGTGGTGTCCAAAAGAATATAATTGCGAACAGGTATAAAGCAGGAAGATCAATGCTCCCGGTCACTGCTGCCCATCCAACTACTGGAGGGACAGCACCGGCTGCTCCTCCAATGACGATGTTTTGAGGGGTTCTTCTTTTGAGGGCCAAGGTATATACAAATACGTAAAAGAGCGTTCCACTTAATGTAATTAGGGCGCTAATCGGATTAACAAAGTAGGCTAGGATGGCAAATGCGATTACGTTCAATATAACGCCAAAGCCCAGGGCCTGATGTGGAGATATCCGTCCTTCCACGACTGGCCTATGGCTGGTACGGCGCATCATAGAATCGACATCTCTATCAAGGTAATTGTTGATAGAGTGTGCTCCGCCCGCGGCCAAGGTCCCTCCGGCTAGTACCAAGAACACTATCAATGGTTCGGGCACACCACGTGTTGCCAGGAACATCCCGCCAAGTGCCGTAAGTAATAGTAATGAGATAATCCGAGGTTTCATCAGGGCAATGTAGTCCCTGACAATGCTTTTAGCAGAAGTCGCTTGGATACTCACGATACCGGTTTACCCGAATCAGGTGAGTAGGAGATATGTTCAGCTCGCTTCTCCACTATAGCCCCATTTTCCTTTATTATCGTCGCCGCCATTAGAACCAGTGTTGCCCAGACTAGCGTGGCTAGGGTCAGATGTACAGATTTGAATGCTGGTATAAACCCAGACCAAACTGTCCCAGCACCAACTAGTATCTGGATAACAAATAGTATCAAGATGATCCCGGAAATTCGTTGAGTTGGAGGAGATTCAAATAATGTCAGCCCTATAGCCGAAATCATTACCACCATGAGAAAAACTATAAGTGCTAGGTACCGATGGAGCATATGTACAGCAAAAGGTTCCATTGTAGGCAAAATGTTGCCCTGGCAGAGAGGCCATGTTCCGCATGATGAACCGTAGCCTAGTCCGACCATGTATGAACCAGAGAGAATCAGTAGAAAAGTACTTACTAGTGCCGTGATTAGTACTGGCATAAACCATGAGGGTTTATTGGATAGTTGCGGTAGGCTTTCTGAATTTTTGGGCTTGTTTCCATTTACGATAGCTATGGCTATACAGGCTACGACAGATTCAGCTATTCCCAGGTGAATCAGTACTACCCACCACTTTAGTTCAGTCAGCACAGTGATTCCACCTAGTATCGCGGCCATTAACACAAGGCCCGAGGCAAAGATCATAAATTGTGTCGAGATATGACGATTCCCCAGTCTTTTCCAGGCCAAGATAGTGGATACCAGGACCAGTAATATGAGTAAGCTTGCAGATAGCCTATGTGAGTATTCAATCATCGTCGTGAACTCGAAAGGTGGGATTATTTGGCCGTGACACAGGGGCCAGTCAGGACATCCCAGCCCGGAATCAGTAACACGAACCACGCCACCGAGAGCAACCTGTGCGATCGCTGAGATGAGAGAAAGAATAGAGAATGTAGTGAATGCGGGATAGTTGAGGGTCACGGGTGCAATCCGAGTGGTTCACAGGAGGGGGATTTTTGAGCATACTGCACTTTGTGCAAGACTACACAATTTTAGCATAGGGTGTAGGTACCGTCAACGAGAAATCCCTGATATTAGAGCTTGTTTATTAATAAAGGATCGATGTCTATACACGCCTGTATATAGGCAGTCTTCACCTTGACGCCTCTTTCATATGATGACTACAATAGGGCCTATATGTTGAGGAATATTCTCCTGCCCTTGGCCTTTGTAAACCCCCGGCCCGCTAGCTCAATTGGCAGAGCAACTGACTCTTAATCAGTAGGTTCTCGGTTCAAGTCCGAGGCGGGTCACCAAACCCTAAAAGCCGATTGTAGGCGAGTGGGCGCCCAAAACTACGGCGTTTCAATTAATACCTAAAATTTGTGATCGTATGATTTAGGCTCGGACAGCCTTCTGTACACCGATGATTGCCAACAAGAGCAAGGCCAGAAGGAATCCACCGATCCAGAAAACCTAGTTTATGTCAGTCGGGATACCTCTCCCCCGACGCATCCTACTAGCCCAACTAACCGTTTGCTAACACTTCCTCACTTAATATTTTAAAAACTTGTGGGTCGGTTGTCAGTCGCCTTTGATTTTTTTTATTCCTATGATTGCTAGAATAAGCATTCCCAGCCCGAAACCGCCCATAAAGAACACCCACCACACGAAGTTGGCTACGGCTCCAGCAAGACCCGCAATAGCGAGGAGTACGTTCAAAGCAGGCATTCCTACTTTTTGTCTGTAGGCACTCAAGCCTATGAGAACGAAGCTAAGTGTAATTAGCAGGCCTGAGAACCATCCAGCCATGTTGCCTAGTTCTACTAGCCCTAGAGCTGCTGTTTTATTATCTGATGCTGTCTCATATCCTGCTACGTGGGAGATAAATGAAACCCAAAGTAGGAATATACTCAGCAATGCAAAGGTTGAGCCTATGGCTATTGCACTACTTGATTTATTGATACTGCGGGCCCAGGATATGAATCCCGTCATAAATATAAGGTTTGAGAAAAGAGCAAGCATCCTTACCATCCCTACATTCTCCCAGTCTTTGCTCTCTGCAGCCCACGCTACAACTCCAGTGGTTCCTTCTTGGTTTCCTTGCATGAGAAAGCTAAGAAACATAACGGCGAATCCAACAAGGCCCATTATGAGCATACAGCCCATCGCTTTTGAGCTAATCATTGACTTCTCCTAGATATAGTATTTGGAGTATTCGAACTCCTGCGGCAAGGTAAAACTAAGTGTTCCATATTCTGTTGTCAATTGAATTCCACAACATGATTATGTATGAACTAAAATGCGGTTCGGCATACTGAATCAGCAAAACAGGACATATTCTCGAATAAATTAAACCCTTGCCACTTACAGGAGGATCCTATATGACAGAAACAGCTAAAGCTCGAAAAATCTATGAAGATTCTATAGTTATTGATGGTCTGAATGTCAGCTTGTGGAGTAGTCCGAATGTGTACAAGAGTCTTAGTGCCGGGGGAGTGACCGCAATTAATGCCACTATGGCTATCTGGGAAGGTTTCCAGGAGACAATAGATATGTTGAGTGGTTGGTCTAATCGTTTTAAAGAACATAACAAAACACTATCTCAGGGAAGATTCGCCGAAGATATTTTGCAGGCGAAGAATGATCAAAAGACAGCCGTTTTCTTAGGGTGGCAGAATGCCTCACCCATAGAGAATGATCTAGATCGGCTGAAGATTTTCTACGATCTAGGAATCAGGGTCATCCAGATCACATATAACGAGCGTAACTTGCTGGGAAATGGATGTTATGAGCGCGTGGATGATGGACTTAGCAATTTCGGAGTGGATGCTATAAAAATCATGAACGAATTGGGGATTCTCATAGATCTGTCACATGTTGGAGACAGGACAACACTTGAGACTATAGAAGTTTCCGACAAACCGGTAGCTTTCACTCATTGCAACGCTCGTTCATTTGTTGACCATGTTAGGAACAAACCGGATGAAGCATTGGAAGCCTTGGTTGAAAAAGGAGGAGTAGTGGGTGCCAATGCTTGGCCCTCATTCCTCAGTAAGGGTTATGCGTCCACATTGGATGACTACGTCAATGCAATAGACGATCTAGTGCATAGAGTAGGAATAGACCACGTTGGTATAGGTACAGATTTTTGCCAGGATCAACCGTACTCTTTTTTCCAGTACCTTTTTGCTCAGCAAGGTAAGAAGATTAGGCCCATACCTCTTCCTATACCTGATCCTCATTATCATCCATATGGGTTTTCAGGGCCGGATGAAATGCCAGGACTGGCTCAATCACTAGTGGGAAGAGGGTATTCTGAAGGTGATATCTCCAAGGTGCTAGGTGGAAATTTCCTAAGATTATTTAGAGAAGTTATGGGTTAGTTTATCCGGCATGGAACAGGGTATTGCCCCGATAATTTTGAAGTTATTCGTAATTCCTTGACTATGGCAATCTGATAATAAAAAAACAATAAAGTTTCTGTAACTGTGAGGAGTGTTGCCACATAAATAAGTGGATTATCGTTGCAGTAGGTGGTAGGAAGGTGGCTTTCATTTCCGATTTAACTAATCTGGCAAACTCCAATCTTCAGCAGTATCGTATCTGGATATCTAACCGAATCAGTGTGAGCGGCTCCGTGATTCCCGGACATCGCCTGATGAGCTTGATTTCCAAATCGTTGCGCCCTATTTTCGGCAAAGGGCCTTGTGTAAGATCTAATTCTATTGTTTTAAAGGTAAAAGTTTCGCTGTCGAATGGTTTTTCAGCTTCGTGAACTGGAAGCGGATCCCCGTTGAGCGCTATCTCGAATAAGTCCTCCTCGACCAAAAGATCGTTGAAATCAAGTCGAAGCTTGACCTCCTCTAACGACATCTCATTTGAGGCCAATTCCGAATCATCTCCCAAGATGAACGTAATCTTGTGTTCCCCTGTCAATGGCAAGGGAAGCTGGTAGCCAGCGTCGGCATCCACAGATGTCATGATGAATCGCTTATCTTTGCGGTGGATTAGTTCTGGATCCCCGATCTCCTGTAGAATCTCGCGATCTTCCCGGGTATGGGGATGGGGGCGGTGATTGAAGTAGTTATACAGATAGATTCCATCGGCCCCGAGCCTCCAGTAGCTTGATGCGGCTCCTCGGAAACTCTCTATCGGCTTTCCATCCTCAGGCTTAGGCCAATTCTCGAGACAGGCGTATACCCTGGTTGCCGTGCCATCCGCTGCCCTCAGGTACTCCTCGATCGGTACATCAGACAGAAATCTGATGTAGTGCTTTGGTACGATATAGTCTAGTAGATCTTCTTCTATCCAAGTTAATACATCCAGCCCCATTTGTCGTCCGGCCTCAGGTACAGCTGGGACAAGAGCGCCCAATTGCAGCTTTCGTCCTTTTGCCTTGCCAATCGTGTCTAGCCGGTCGCGCGCACTCCTTACGACTTCCGTCATGACATCAAGATTGTCCAGCACTTCGCCGGGCTTGAAGAAATGTGGATGTCTCAGGAAATCAAGCTCGAATCCATCCGCATCACATCTCTCAAATGTCCGATCTATCGTATCAAGGAAGAGCTTTTGGATTAGAGGATGGCTATAGTCATAAAGGACTAACGGCCAATCCGAAGTACCACGTAACACCCTACTCGAATCCACCCCTGGGTCAATACGACACTCTGGATGATTCCTCCAAAATTCTGATCCTTGACCGGGAGATTCTGGTCCTTCAAACGAATATGCAAAATGTGCATCATTCATCCTCAAGCTGGCAATAGCTTCTAAGCCTCGGCTACGGGCCCTATTTATCAGTTCAGTGTCAGGATAAATTCCCAAGCTCTCAAGGTGAAGCCAGTTGTGATAGCTGCGCCAGAAATATCCTCGATTCCCCTCTACAGGTCTTTGGATTTCACCTCCTTCTTCTCGATGGGTTATTTCACCGACACACAACACGTAGGTGTCTACTTGGGTACCCAAGAGATGGTCCACGCAGTCATAGTATTGACCTATGGTCATTGGATATGGGTGCGGCGAATATATGATCGTACCTCCATCGTCGTTGTAAACGATCCTCCTGCGCTTTGTTTCCAATTCGTACTCTCCCTATACCCAGTTTTTGGTGTCTGTATTATTTGCTATTAAATATAATTGTCTATGTTATATTAAGTTCAATATACAAATCTGATCAAAAATATTCCTGTAGATATGCAAGTTGCGTCACATATAGGGAAACGGATCCTACTGGGTATTTTCACCATATGGGTCATTTCCATTCTCTCGTTCATAATACTTTCTCTTCCCGAAGACCAAGCGATCATGAAATTTTTAGAAGGAGATATGGAAGAGATAGGAGGCATGTCGGCATATGAACGGATAAAGGAATATCTTGGTGCCGACAAACCAATTTACGTCCGATATGTCAAGTGGATCTGGCCGATGATCAGTAAGGGAGAACTTGGAATCTCCTTCGAGGTTTACAATTACTACCACGAGCGGCCTGTCAAGGAGATGGTCGGCGATAGGATTTGGACTACTATAGTGCTGGTTGGATTCACCGCATTAATAACGTGGACGTTCGCGATCCCTGTAGGGATCTACTCTGCCGTCCGCCAGCATTCCGTAGGGGACTACGTATTTACATTCATCGGGTTTAGTGGCCTGGCAGTACCCGATTTCCTCCTGGGGCTAGTATTGATGTACGTGGCACTCGCGTATCTTGGCCAGAGTGTTGGGGGTCTATATTCGCAGGAGTATGCTGACGTTTCCTGGTTCCAGGGAGGCTTCAACTTTGCTAAGTTTCGTGACCTCATCGACCATCTCTGGATCCCAGCTGTGGTACTGGGCACCTCGGGTACGGCTAGTCTCATCAGGATCATGCGGAATAACCTACTTGATGAACTCAATAAACCATATGTTGTTACAGCTCGTGCGAAGGGACTTAAATCGTGGAAGGTTGTCTTAAAATATCCAGTGAGGGTAGCGTTTAACCCGTTGATAAGTACGGTAGGTTACCTGTTACCTACCCTTGTAAGCGGAAGCCTTATTGTATCGACAGTTATGAGCCTACCAACCCTAGGTCCGGTTCTCCTTCGTGCAATCGAGCGAGTTGATATGCACCTCGCCGCCTTCCTGATACTTATGTACGGGGTCTTGACTGTTATAGGCACCCTGTTATCCGATATTCTACTGTCAATCGCCGACCCCAGGATAAAGATGGAGAGCTAACCCTCAACAAGGCCGCCTATATCCCCAGGGGGTTGGGCTTGCCCGGTGTGAGATTTTGATGTCGTAGGAGTAGCCGCTAAATCAATCTTCGGGTTACCCTTTTACAACTGGCTTCATTGCAAGAATGTGCTCCGGCCCAGTAGCACAGCAACTTCCTATAATCTGCGCTCCCATCTATCTCCATTCCATCGCTGTGGGAGTAGTCCAAAAATTGTTACTAGTAATGATATCTGCGCCAACTCTAAGGTAATCTTGATGCACTTGTTGGACTACATCAGGGTTATTTATGTTAGCGGTAGTTGACCACGCTTCTAATTTATCTGTGGCATCTTTTAATACATTCACGCCCCTGCGTTGAAGTTCCGAACCGGTACTTCCATCCAGTGACAGTATTTCCCCATCAATCAAGCGATCAGTGATTTTTTGGAAGGCATAGACTACCCCCTGAAAATAAACTTACTAAATTCACTATGTGGCGGTACTTTTCCTGATTTGGGCCCAGATTGCAAATGGTGAGCTCCAAACCAAGCCGCCAATGAATCCGAGTGCAGTAATTCCGATTGCGATATTGAAACTCGAATCTGGTGCCCCGAAAAGGGGCCCTAATACAGGAATTATCAGCGTCAAGTATGTAACTATAAATAAGTGCCAAGATTTTGAATTAGTAGCTTTTGAGACTAGGATGGAAACTATAGCCGGGACGATCAAAACTAATACGAATTCCTCTAGGGCCAAGTTGCCGTCAATTGATAAGGCTAGGGTTGCCAAGAATACTAGTAGGCCTGTACTTGATCCTGCTATACCACCTACGATCCAGATCTTGAGTGCCTTCATTGCGGGAATACCTCTATTAGCTGGAACCACCATTAATTAGTTTTTGGAAGGGAGTATACGTGAGTATGAATGCGTGGATGGGAAAAGGATGTGCCACGGCCGTGTTTTTGAAAAACTTCGCAGGTCTTCAAGAAATATACAGGTCTTTAAGAAATATAAGAGACGCGTCTCCGTTCCTTGACACTTAAGCGCGGCCCTACCTATACTCGATATGTGTACGAAGCAGTAGCTTTGGGCCAGTAGCTCAGCTGGTTAGAGCGCAGTCCTGATAAGACTGAGGTCCCTGGTTCGAGTCCAGGCTGGCCCACCACCGGATTTATTTTGAATAAATCTGATCCTCGTTCATCGGTAAAGTGAGAAACATGAGGATGATATGCGAGTAGATTTAATGAAACCCACCAAGAATATTGGATATTATCCGATAGTAATATTTTGTACATTAGCTACGATTACATTGTTTGGTTGTAGTAGTACAGATGATCCAGGGACAACATCAGAATCTCCAGCCCAGGTTGTTTCGGATAAGTCCGCCGTTTCTGCTGCACCGACTGCAGCTCCTAAAGTTGCACCCACCGCAGCTCCAACAGAGGTGCCTAAAGCTACCAAAGTTGCTGTTGTACCTACTTCCACGGCCACTAAGCCTGTAGCAAAGGCCAAGGCAGATCCGACCGCTACACCGATACCTGAGCCTACACCGGAGCCGGCAAAAGAATCGGGTATTGATGATGCCGCAGCAGCAGGAGCGGCTGCAGCTGCATCAGTTTTCCCATTTGACAGATTTACCGGTTTTGATACTTGCCCATCCGGGTCTTCAAAGGACGATCAGAAGGCAGTCCTGGCCAGGATGGCCAATAAATTCTTTGCAGGTACCACTACTTATGATGAGGAAATGCCTAGGATCACCCACCTTGGCGGCACGCCACTTGTGCCTAACGCTAGGGATGACCGTAGGAGTGGAGGTATCTGGTTGATCGTCGAATTTAACGGTGATGATAATGGAGACGTGTTTGAGAAAAAAGGCAGTGTCGACCTCTGGATGCGTGAGTCATACAATGCCTTTTATAATTCGGGATGCGACCAGCTTGCCAAGGTTGAAATATCGGCTTACGGCGAGGCTATAGGTCGTCACCCTATAGGGCCTGCTGCTGCATCGTGGGCAATAACATTTAAAACTCGCTTGAATGTGGACGTTGCCAAAGAGGTCAACTGGGCTTACAGGGAAAACATAAACTTCGACGAGATCTGGGAGACTATGATATTGAACTACAGGTGGAAGCAGGACTTGGCTGGAGAGGACTATTAAGTACTGCTCAAAGTCTCAGTTTCTGCAGGCTTCTATGATCTAGGTTTCAAGTGGAGTGTATGCGTACTCTACCTTTAGGCAAAAATGGACCTCAAGTACCTGTAATTTGCTTTGGGACCTTTCCCATTGGTGGAGGGTTCGGTGCTATACCCGAGTCGCAGGCGGTAGCAACGGTTCATGCGGCACTCGATGCGGGACTGACCTTTATAGATACGGCGGAAGGTTATAGTAACGCCGAGGAACTTTTGGGAAAAGCTCTTGGACGCAGGCGCCAAGAAGTCTTTCTGGCCACAAAGCTTTCTAGGAATAACCATTCACCGGATCAGATAGACGATGCCTTGGAGCGTAGTCTTAACAACCTGCAGACTGACTATGTTGATTTATATCAAATTCATAGTCCTTCCAATACTTACCCTACTGACCAGACCTTGGATCGGTTCATGTATCATCGTGACGCAGGTAGAATTCGATACATTGGAGTATCTAACTTCACTGCCGATCAGACAAAAAATGCTTCGAGGGATGTTATCTTGCATAGCTCTCAGCCACGTTACAATTTGTTCTTCAGGGATGTTGAAGCAGAGGTTTTGCCCGCGTGTGAGAGAAAAGGGATCGGTGTCATAGCGCACTCTGTATTGGCTAAGGGTTTGCTTGGTGGAAAGTATTTACCTGGACATGAATTTGAACAGGATGATCAGCGCCATGACTGGGAATTCTACCGGGGCACCGTTTTTGAACGTATTTATGAAACTGCAGCTCGTCTTGATGGTTGGGCACGGGACCAGGGTCGTGATCTTGCCCAACTTGCACTAGCTTGGCCAGTTGCGCATCCGGCGGTAACGTCGAGTATAGTTGGTATGCGCACGGTGCGGCAGGTAGAAATGAATGTGAGTGCTGCAGATTGGGAACTCACTAAACTGGAACTTGCGGAGATAGAACAGGTTTTGGGTGATTTGCGCCTGCATTTCTACCATGGCCCTAATCGCGAGTACTATGGGTTTCGCGATGAAGGTGATCCGGAATATATTGGTCCCGATAGGAGTATGCTAGATTAAAGGACCCTCTGAAAACGTCGAGGATATACTGCGGGGATCGTTCGACCTGCATGTTCACACGAAACCAGATATAGAGAACATGCTTCGCCTGGATGCCCTTGATACTGCACGCTATGCTCAGGAATCAGAAATGGCGGGGTTCGTTCTGAAATCTCATTATTACCCGACGTCTCCAGTCGCAGCAATACTCACCCGTGTATATCCAGGGATTACAGTCCTAGGTGCTATCGCGCTGAACAAGGAGATAGGAGGACTCAATCCTGATGCGGTGGAAGCTGCCGCTAAAACTGGAGCACGTGTGGTATGGATGCCTACTTTCAGTGCTCATCATAAAATGGCAGATCTAGACGATTTCGATGGAATCAAAATCGCCATAGATGGCGAACTGGTCCCGGAGGTTTTCCATATCATTGAAATCGCGAAAAAACACGACATGGTAATCGCTTCTGGTCATATCTCACCGGCAGAAGCAATATTGCTTTTCAGTAAAGCCCAAGAAATAGGTGTTACTCGGCTCCTTGCGACGCATCCAACCCACTGGTCAACCATTGGACAGCTTGAAGAGATGGCGTCACTTGGTGCATATATAGAACATACCTTTTTATCGTGTATGCCTTCTCGGCTACGGATAACCCCTGGTGAGATTGTCTCTATGATAAAGAGAATTGGAACCAGCCGCTGTGTCGTCACTACGGATTTTGGCCAGTGGATGAATCCGCCTCCTGCCGAGGGGATGCGAATTGCTATCGCAGAGCTTCTAAACGCCGGCATGGACACCAATGATGTGGCCACTGTTGTAAAGACTAACCCTAAAGAACTCGTAGGATTGCAATAAACTACCAGGGCTACCGTTCTTTAGATACTCGCTTTAAGCCACCAAGCCTCAGACGCAAAAGACCCTTAAAATCGGTCCATGCAGTTTTGGTGATATTGACTCTACTATCTGGGTCATCAGTCCAGATCACCGGAATTTCGTCAATTCGATAACCTGTATTTTCGGCCAGTAATAGCAACTCGGTGTCAAAAAACCAAGTGTTGTCTTGAACCAAAGGAAGCAGATTTAGGGCTGCATTTCTAGATATCGCTTTGAATCCACACTGAGCATCATGAAATCTATTAAAGAACATGCCCTTGATTAGAAGATTATAGCTCCTGGAGATGAATTCTCGGATTTGGGATCTACCGATGACCACCGAGTCCTTTTTAAGCCGCGATCCAATCGACAGATCGTAATCGTCTGATTCTATTGAACGAACCAGTTTTGGAATAGCCTCTAGTTCGGTTGAAAGGTCGATATCCATGTATCCCAGTATATCTGAATCGCTATTTAGCCAAGCAGTTTTCAAGGCCCGGCCACGACCCCGTTGTTCGATTCTTAAATAATCAACACAGGTGAGATCTTTAGTGAGCTGTAAGGCAATTGCAGGCGTGGAGTCAGTTGAACCATTGTCGGCAATAACAATTTTCCATTCGAACGCTGCGAGATTAGTGGTCATGTATTCGTGTAGCCGGCGGGTACTGCGAGAAATATTCCGCTCTTCATTTAGCACAGGGAGGACGAGTTCGACAGAAGTCACGGTTTTATACTAGTGGCGGAAATGCCGCATGCCCGTGAACACTAGTGCAAGACCAAGTTTATCTGCTGCTTCAATCACTTCGTTGTCTCGCATGGAACCTCCCGGTTCGACAACAGCAGTGATGCCGCCAGAGGCGGCCAATTCAATCCCGTCTGAGAATGGGAAGAAAGCGTCAGATGCTAGGACGGATCCCTTTGATTTCTCGCCTGAGATACGTAGGGCAAGGTGTACGCTTGTGACCCTGTTTGGTTGTCCAGCCCCCATTCCTACCAGTGCATTGTCCTTGGCTAGGACAATCGAGTTTGATTTAATGTGTTTGGCTGCTTTCCAGGCAAATACCAGATCCTGCAACTCTGACGCCGTTGGTTGACGCTTCGACTTGGTAGTCCAGCCGGATGTATCTATCGGTACATCGTCAACCATCTGGATCATTGCGCCCCCGGTTACCTTTCGAATATCTAGAAATTCGGTAGGGCTCGTAGATACTTTGGATTGTAACACCCTGGCCTGTTTTCTTTTTGCCAGGATATTCAGTGCCTCTGGGTCGAAGCTTGGCGCGATTACTACGTGATAGAGAACTCCTTTCATAGCCTTAGCTGTCGCGGCAGTCAGTGTCCTATTGAACGCTACGATGCCACCGTACGCGGACATGGAATCTCCTTCGTAAGCCTTAATATAAGCTGTGGGTTGGTCATCGTCCACCGCTAGGCCGCAAGGATTGTTGTGTTTGACTACGGTAGCTGCAGGCTCTTTGAAATCAGAGACGATTCTCCAGGCTGCTTCACCATCTAGGATGTTGTTAAATGATATGTCTGGACCCGAAAGCTGCTTCGCTCTGACGATACCTCCGATCGACATAGGATCGGAGTACAGTGCACCAGCCTGGTGAGGATTCTCTCCATATTTTAGAGATCCTATTTTCTCATATCCGAAGGTAATGGCTTTGGGTAATTTGGTATCTCTAGGTTGGAGATACTGGGAAACCGCTGTATCGTATAAGGCAACGTGCTGGAATGCCTTCTGGGCTAATTCTTGACGTTCCTCAATCGTGATAGTGTCCTGTCTTGTTAATCGCTTGCCTATCCAATCATAATCTCCTGGATCTACGACCACTATCACAGCTCGAAAATTCTTTGCCGCAGCTCTTATAAGAGTAGGCCCTCCTATATCTATCTGTTCTAGTGCATCGTCTAGGGTGACTCCTTGACGCATCACGGTTTCTACAAACGGATATAGGTTCACGGCGACCAGGTCGATTGTATCGATTGAGTGTTTGGTGAGTTCTGTCTTGTGGGATTGGAGATCACGGCGGGCAAGAATGCCACCATGAATCTTGGGATGAAGGGTCTTAACACGCCCATCGAGAATTTCAGGGAAGCCTGTAAGGGTAGATACTTCCGTTACTTCAAGTCCTTTTTTGGCTAGAGATCTACCGGTACCTCCAGTGCTGATAATCTCGTATCCCGCTTCTTTTACTGCCTTTGCGAAATCCTCGATTCCGGACCGATCTGATAGGCTAAATAATGCTTTCATCAACTCTCCAAGTGGTAGTTCAATACGAGAATATCACAGCAAGACGCGGGCGCTATCACCTGTTTCTATAACTTCCCCTACGATTGTCGCACTAGGTAGTTCCGAGATGACTGAGTCTGCCTGATCCGAAGCACAAACTAGTAGCATACCTATACCCATGTTGAATACTCGGTACATTTCTCTGGGATCTATGCCGCATTGATCTTGAATTAATGGGAAGATAGGAGGTAGATTCCATGTGGTGGAATCAAAAGCGGCAGACAGGTTCACCGGTAACGCTCGTGGCACATTTTCTATCAATCCACCTCCTGTTATATGAGCCATAGATTTTACACTGTCAAGGACCATCTTTACCGCGGGCCAGTAAGCTGTGTGGGGTTCAAGAAGAGCTTCGCCTAGGGTTGCTTCTAGCTCAGGATAATATTTTCTCAACGGCTCTGGATCATCGTCTAGACCCAGAGCTGCCCGAATGAGCGAGTATCCATTCGTATGGAGACCGTTAGAAGGAAGCCCGATCATTAGATCCCCACGTACTACCTTACTTGGACTGAGTATCTTTTTTCGTTCTACGGCACCTACTGCGAACCCGGCAAGATCGAAATCTCTTTTAGCATATAAACCCGGCATCTCTGCCATTTCCCCACCTATGATCGAACATTCAGAATTTTCACAGGCAAGCGACATACCGGTGATTATCTCCTCTATTACACTTGGATCTAGAGATCCCACGGCTATATAGTCCAAAAAGAATAGGGGTTTTGCACCCGACACTATTACATCGTTCAAACATGCGTTTACTAAATCCTCACCAATGGTGTTGTACTTGGATAATTCGATTGCGAGTTTTAGCTTTGTTCCCACACCATCGGTACTAGAGACGAGTATCGGATCGTTGAAGCCACTGAGTTGGTAAAGTGCACCAAATCCTCCTATACCACCTAGTACGTTGGGCCCGTGAGTGCGCTTGAGAATAGGGGTAATTCTGTCTATCGCGTCTTCGGCTGCGCTACGATTGACTCCAGCATCTTGATAACTGGGGCTGGTCATGGAAGTTATTGGATCGTCCTTGTATTGATGTTGATACTTGGTTAGGGAGTAGTTCCCTCTGTCAGTGGGGCCAAAATCGGAATAGATATGGTCACTATCTGTTCCTAAACCTCTAAAGCGAGCTTGTCCATCTCGAGCTGGACTGGGATTGGATGATCCCCGACAAAACAAGCCATACAAATCCGGTCTCGGGTTAGATCTACCGCACTCACTAGTCCCTCGTGGCTCAGATAGCCAAGGCTATCGGCTCCAACAGACTCCCGGATTTCTTCTATGCTTTTGTTGGAAGCGATCAATTCCCGGCGTGATGGCATGTCTATCCCAAGTTGGCATGGGTGCATAATTGGGGGAGCACAGATTCTTAGGTGTATCTCAGCCGCGCCTCCTCGCCTGAGCAGATTTACTACAGGGATACAGGTTGTTCCCCTAACTATACTGTCTTCTACTACCACTAGTCTCTTGCCATCGATAAGCTCTGGGAGGGGATTTAGCTTGGTTCTCACGCCTAGGTCTCGTAGTCGTTGATCAGGGAGAATGAAAGTTCGTCCTACATACCGATTTTTAACTAAACCTTCAGCAAATGGAATCCCAGACTCTCTAGAGTAACCCACTGCCGAGGCTGTAGCCGAGTCTGGGACTCCAATCACCATATCTGCATCAACAGGATGCTCTCTTGCGAGCTCCCTTCCCATATTCATCCTACTTGCATAAACCAGTCGTCCGTCGAGTAAACTGTCAGTACGTGCAAAGTAAATATGTTCGAAAACGCATGATGCTGTCCGGCCGTTCGTCTCTCGTTTGTATAAGGTGCGCAGACCTTTATCATCCACAATAATCGCCTCGCCAGGATCTACTTCTCTTACAAATTTTGCTCCAATATGATCCAGGGCGCAGGTTTCAGATGCTATTGCCCAGCCACCATTGAGCTTGCCGATGCATAGGGGTCTAACACCGAGCGGATCCCTAACTGCCATCAAAGAATTGGAGGTCATGATCACCAGCGAATAGGCACCGAGAAGCCTACGCATAGCGTATGCTATGCGGCCGGACCAATCTTCTGCGGGTGCATTTGCTATAAGCTTCGCAAGGACTTCGGTATCGCTTGAAGTCTCGAAGGTTAATCCCCAATCTTCCAGCTCGGTCCGAATATCACTAGCATTAACAAGATTACCATTGTGGCCCACTGCTATCTCAACGTCAGGCCCTTGGGCTATCATAGGCTGGGCGTTTTGTATCAAGCTACTGCCGGTAGTTGAATAGCGTGTGTGTCCGATGGCAATATGACCGACGAGATGCTCTAGGTCAGATTCCTTGAGACTTTGCATCACTAGGCCCATGGCGGTACGTAGTCGTATCCGCTCTCCATCGGCACTGGCTATACCAGCGCTTTCTTGGCCACGATGCTGGAGTGCGTAAAGGCCGAATAGGGCATCCCTTGATGCATCTTCGTTTGGGGAATAGATGCCGACGACACCGCACTCGTCGTGGGGACGATCGTCTGGAATCCGCATTTAGCTCCTGCAGGACAGCGATTACGATCGCACGATTAATTCAATGAATTCATTATATGAGGGAGCAAGTCGATGGGTCAACGGTATTGTTGACTAGGTGAGGCTATAGGATTCAAAAAGCCAAATAAAGTTCTGTTATTCTTCCTCCCGGAGTATCTTTTCTCTGATAGATGGCATCGTAGTTGCAATTAGACCAACAAGAGTGAGGCCTGTAGCCGCTATTACCCCAATTGCGAAACTTGGCCCGTATAGATCAGATAATGATCCTACTAGGAGAGCTCCGAATGGCCCAGACCCTATTGCCAAGCTGACTACCCCGAGAGCTTTGCCTCTCATCTGGTCTTGTGCTACCAGCATGGTCAACGATGTTTGCATAGAACCGAATCCAGCGATTCCTAAACCCATCATAAGGAGAATCGGTAGAGACAGGAAATAATCTGTTGACTGGGAAAAGGCGAATAGTGCCGTAAATGCCGCCATCACACCGCCTATAAGGAAACGTCCATGGTGGGTAATGTTTGGGAGCGATGCAATAACGATTGCCCCGATGAGCGACCCTAAGCCAGAGATTGCTTGCAATAGTCCCATTAAACCTGCGCCTACTCCTAGGACATCTCGAGCTATTACCGGCACCATGTGTATATATGGGAAGAGCAATAGGTTTGCCAGAACGGTGATCAATACCATTGCTCTCAGAACGCTTTGTCTGAAAACATAACGAAGGCCTTCTAAAAGGTCTTGAAGTAGGGACCTGTCAAGACGGATAGGCTTAGGAATCCCGGATATTTGTAGTTGGGAAATAAGGATTATCGATATGCCCGACATAATAGTTACTACTACATGACCTCCAGATACCCCGATCATCGTTATCAATGCGCCAGCAGCAGCTGGGCCAATCATCATGCTGGCACTCATGCCCATTGAATCAAGTGCCACTGCGTTTGTGACACCGCCTCTACCGAGAAGGTCGTGGATGAGAGATCTTCTGGAGGGCATGTCAAGTGCCCATCCTGTTCCCATTACTAGTAGTACGGGATATGCATGCCAGTATTTTGCTACGCCGAATAGAAGCAAAAAAGTCATAGTGACTAAAGATATGAATGTAGCAGTCTGCGTGTAGCGGATTACTTCTTTTCTGTCGATTGAATCAGCAAGCACTCCTCCTATCATCCCTAGGGCGAACATTGGAATCATCGCCGAGAAGCCTACTAGTCCTACGAACCAGGCTGAATCCGTCCTCTCAAGGACAAACCATCCTAGAAGAGTCATCTGCATCCATCTCGCTGTGAAAGCTATGAAATTTGCAGGCCACAAGAAACGATAGTTTGGGTTGCTGAAGGCTTGAAACGTACGTGTAAATTTTCTATGGCCAGCGGTCAATCACAGGCCTCCAAATATTTTAAGGATGCAGGTAATGGTTTTCTGGTTTTCGCGACTGTAGTTTATCTGGCTGAAGTGTATGCCATATTGATGGGAGGGTGATCCCAATCAATGTGAGACACAGGGCACCTACTATCGAGTGGAGCATTATTGCGGAATTGGGTCCCATTCTCTCGGCAACTAGTCCTATTAATAACGCCCCGAATGGTTGTGAGCCTATCGCCAAATTGACTACTCCTAAAGCCTTGCCCCGCATTTCAGGAATGGAGACCAACATTACCGAGGTTGATTGCATCGTGCTGAATCCAGAGTGTCCAATTCCTAATACGAAAAGCAAAATAAATGACAGCAAGTACCATGAAGAAAAGGAAAAAATAAGAAGTGTGATCATGGTGACCATAGATCCGATGAGAAATAGCCTTCCGTGGTAGCGAACATTAAGGATAGAAGCTACAACTATGGCACCTGCTACTGCACCTCCACCAGCCGAGCCTTGAAGAATCCCCATCAGATCGGCTCCTACGTACAGAATATCTCTGGATATTACGGGTATCATATTTACGTACGGAAACATCAAAAGATTCATAACCATAGTTGTTAGAATTACAGCGAGTAGAGCTTGGTTACTACCTACGTAACGTAGTCCGATTAAGAGATCTCTTAGGACCCCCTTGCGATAGCTTTGATCTCGGCTTTGCGTAGGCATTTCGAATCTCGAAATCAATAGTGTGGCTAACAAATAGACTGATGTAATAAACGTGTATGATAGCCCGAAGCCGACTGTTGAGATCATAAGGCCTGCTGTCGCGGGGCCTAGCATCCTAGCTGCACTCATGCCAGCAGAGTCTAGGGCAACTCCGTTCGTAACGCCTGGAGTACCGACAAGATCGTGTATAGCCGAACGTCTGCTTGGCATATCGAGTGCCCAGGCGATACCCGTGATTAACATGAGTGGATAGGCATACCAGAAATGATCGGTTCCTAGCAAAAGTAGTATAGCCATTATGAATGTTGATATGAGGCCGGATGTTTGTGTGGAGAGAATGATTTTCTTTCGGTTGGAGATATCAGCTAAGAGGCCTCCGTACATACCAAGTGCGAAAACAGGCATCCAGCCGAAGAATCCTACTAGGGAAACCAAGAAAGGAGAATCTGTTAGTTCGAGAACAAACCATCCGAGTACCGTTACCTGCATCCAACGGGCAAAATAGCTTAGGAAGTTTGATGCCCATAGAATCCGGTAGCCAGAATTACTAAATCCACGGAGAGTTCGACTATTAATTACCAAACGAATGTCGGATAGGAACCAGTTTGACATTGATCTCCTGACGAAATTTACCAGTAGCGTTAAGTGTGAAACGTGCGGAAAGCACGTGTGGCCGGTGGGAGTTATGCACGGCCCTAACACGCAGTTCAGATTAATATCATATAGGATTTCTGGTACTACGTTTGCCTTGACACTACAGTAGCTGCAAACTACTATTCTTCACAGTAGAGTCTGTGTATTTGTGGCAGTCTCTATAACAATAGAATAGGAAGGTGGGGAGCGATGGAGATTTTCATAATCGCACTGCTCGCCGTCCTGATCGGGTTAGGGTTAGGCACGTTAATAGGTTTCCTCGGCCGTAAGTCGGTGAACCGAAATCATCTCACCGCTGCAGAAAAACAGGCCGCAAGCATTTTGGAAGAAGCTAAAGAAGGACAGCGCTTACTAGTCCTTGAAGCGAAAGAAAAGGCTCTCAGGATCCAATCGGAGAGAGACTCTGAACATCGAGAGAGAAGATCGGAAATCAATAGATCCGAGCAACGTCTTTCCAACCGTGAAGAAAACCTAGATAACCGTGCAAATAATTTGGAACGCCGAGAAAGAACCCTTACTGAGAAGGAAAAGGCGATTGATGATATACGGGAAGAACTTGAACTAGTCAACGAAAAAGAAATTAGACGCCTAGAGGAGATTTCTAATCTCACACTCAACGAAGCTCGGTCAGAACTTATGGAGAGGGCCACAGAGACAATTGATGCTGATTTGGCTATCTATTACAGGGATGCTGAAGAGCGCGTCAGAGATCAGGCTGATGAACAAGCTCGAAACATAGTATCTGGCGCAATTCAGAGACTCGCCTCGGATGTTGTAGCTGAGGTTTCAATAACTTCTGTGCCCCTGCCGAGCGACGAGATGAAGGGTAGAATTATCGGACGTGAGGGCCGTAATATCCGGGCGATAGAAAAGGCCACAGGCGTCGACTTAGTAATAGATGATACCCCTGAAGCTATAACGCTTTCCTGCTTCGATCCTATCAGGAGAGAAGTCGCACGTCTTTCCATGGAAAAATTAATCGCAGATGGGCGAATACATCCTGCTCGCATTGAAGACATCGTTTCGAAGGTGGAAGACGAGCTTAAAGAAACTATGCGGAAGGCGGGTGAAGGAGCCACGATAGATGTTGGCGTTCGTGGATTGAATCCTGAGCTAGTACGTCTCTTGGGAAGACTCCAGTATCGTTATAGCTATGGTGAAAATGTTTTACAGCATAGCGTCGAAGTTGGGAATCTTGCGGGTATGATTGCCGCTGAAATTGGAGCTGATGTGAGGGTGGCAAAAACGGGTGGGCTGCTACATGATATTGGCAAAGCACTTACACATGAAATAGAAGGTCCACATGCCAAGATTGGCGAGGATGTTGCATCTCGTAACAAAGTGTCTAGTCATATCTGTGCCACAATTGGTGAACACCATGATGATGACCACAGTAGCCCTGAGTCTTTTATAGTAGCAGCCGCAGACGCTATCAGCGCAGCTAGGCCTGGATCTCGGAGAGATACGGCTGAACACTACATACAGAGGCTAGAAGCGCTTGAGGAAGTAGGTAGAGCGTTTGATGGTGTAGAAAAATGCTTTGCAATTCAGGCAGGCCGAGAGATCAGGATTTTGGTAAAACCACAGTCTATTGATGATTTAGGCGTTAGTACTTTGGCTAGAGACGTTTCAAAAAAAATTGAAGAAACACTGACATATCCGGGCCAGATTAAAGTGATTGTGATCCGAGAGTCGCGATCTGTTGAATATGCAAGGTAGATAATAATCGAATAAAAACCACCCCAATCTTAGATTGTAAACACAAGGCCGTTCCGCTGCTAAATGTAGAGGAACGGTCGTTTGTTTAGTTTGGGACTCTGTGGCAGATTGATTTGCAAGCTTACTATCAAGCTCAAGGTGAATACATGTCTAAAGTAGATCTTCATTTACATACAACTTTTTCTGATGGCAAACTTACCCCTACGGAGTTGGTAAAGCTATGTTCGACACGGGGACTAAACACCATAGCTATTACCGATCATGATTCAACGGAAGGTGTTGCAGAAGCGTTACAAGCTGCTAAAAATCTAACAAAGATGTCGATTATTGTAGGTGTTGAGTTGAGCACTGATGTACCGGGTAGCGAAATACATTTATTGGGTTACTTCGTAGATCATGAAGAAAATGGGTTCCAAGAGACCCTTAGTCGATTCAGGGATGGCAGGGAAGAACGTGCCCAAAAAATGGTAGAAAGGCTTGATGGACTTGGTGTACCTGTAGATTGGAAACGAGTTCAAGAGCTTTCTGATGGTGGCGCTATCGGCCGGCCTCATATAGCCCAAGCAATGGTTGAATCTGGTTACGTTAAATACCCGAGGGATGCCTTTGACAGATACCTGGGGAGAAACGGACCAGCATATGTCGAAAGAATACGGCTAACCCCGGTAGAAGCTGTCCAAACACTTGTGGCCAACGGTGCTATCCCAGTAATGGCCCATCCGACCTTTTCGGTTTCAGGGATGGATGCTTCTGGTAAGGATGATCTCAATCGAATACTACTCGAACTCAAAAGTGTTGGCCTTATGGGGATGGAAGTTTATTATGGAACCTATACACCAGATATAGTCACAGCACTTCAGGAGATAGCAGATGAAAACGGGCTCATACCTTGTGGAGGCAGTGACTACCATGCCTCTGGAAACCCTGGGGAGGCCCAGCCTGGCACTGTGGGACCGCCACCCGAAACTATTGAAGCCCTATATTCGGCAAAAGCCGAGCTAGATTCATTTGTCTAACTGTGAATGATGGATTGGATAATGATTGCGGGGACGGTCTTCTTGGTAGGGACTTCCTATATGCTTGGTTCAATACCATTTGCATATGTGGCTGCTCGATATTATAGAGGAATCGATATACGGGATTACGGTTCTGGCAACGTTGGGACATCCAATCTCATCAAACATGGTGGAACTTGGATTGGAATCACAGTTGGGACTATAGATACCTTGGTTAAGGGTGCTATGCCTGTTGTGCTTACGGGTGTTCTAGGCTTTGGGATAAATGCTCAGTTGGCAGTGGGCATAGCTTCGATCGCGGGACATAACTGGTCTGTTTATATAAGGATGACTGGAGGACGAGGATTAGCTGTAAGTATTGGGGTTGTGCTGGCTCTCTCGCTATGGTTTGAGCTATTTATCGGACTAGTATTCATTGGATTGTTAGGACGAGTAATCGCAAGGGATACGGCTCTTTGGGCACTACTTGCTTTTTTATTGATACCCCTAGTAGCAGTTTTGATTGGAAGACCCACATTGGTCGTATATGCATTGGTCGTAATCACGCTTCTTCTTATATCAAAACGTCTGACATCGAATTGGGAAAGCTTGCCATCAAGCACCCATGGTTTGATTAAGGTACTAATTTGTCGATTACTCTGGGATCGCGATTTGTGGAATAAGGACGACTGGACTAGCCGCGAACCCCGTCGGGTGCAAAAGGACTAACAGATGGAACATAAAGACCCCGTGGCAACACATTGCCCAGAACATCCGAAGGTTTCTACCAATCTTCGTTGTAGCAGATGCGAAAAGCCCGTATGTGCTGAATGCTTGGTGCAAGCCCCGGTTGGCATACGTTGCCGCGAGCATGGTAAGGCACAAAAGTTACCGACTTATGACATACCTACTCGGGTTATGGTAGGTGCTTCTCTGGTAGGTATAGTTCTGGGAATCGGTGGAGGAACTATTCTAGGGCTTCTGATTTTGCCATTGGTTTGGTCAATTCCTTACGCATCCCTCGCTGGACTTGTGGGATTCGGATATCTAGTTGGAGAAATCATCAGCCGTGTAAGTAACAAGAAGAGAGGACCCACATTGGCGATAGTGGCGGGCGGAAGTGTTGTACTGGCTTTCATAGTCATTGTATTTTTTACTACTGTTGCGCAGGTCGGTACAGATATATTCGATCTATTAGGGGCCGGCATTGCCACCTATATTGCCATAATCAAGGTGCGCTGAGGCGTGAACTTCCGTGGTAATAGATTCTATATGCTGTGCGATTGACAGTATTCGTAACAAACCGATACTCTTTAGACGATTAACGCTTAAAAAGTAAAGGTATTGAAATGGACCAATTGGACGAAAATATAATAACTATCCTTAAAGGCGATGGTCGAGCTTCCAATGCTGGGATAGCTCGCGAAGTGGGTGTTAGTGAAGGAACAGTTAGGAGACGTCTAAAGCGACTCGTGAAAGAAGATTATATACAGATAGTTGCAATCCCGGATGCTACCAAGCTTGGCTTCGAATCCCAAGCCTTGATTGGGATCCAGGTTCAGCCTGATAAAATTGAGGAAGTAGCTAATTGTTTGTCCGATCTATCAGAGGTCAATTGGGTTGCTATGACTACCGGGACATTCGATATTTTTGCTTGGGTAACCTTGAGAACAGCAGAAGCCTTGGGTATTTTTCTCCGTCACCAGATAGGAACCATTGATGGGGTGCGCCGCTCAGAAACGTTCGTGAATCTAGATAATACCAGAGGTCAAACAGCGAGTTTATAGTTCTCCAATTAAGCTTGAAACGAGCTCTTGTAGGGCTCCCTCATCGAGGGAGCCTTATTGTTTGTACCATTGATGCTTATCGGTCCCTATTACAATATAATCGGGCAAGTTATGAAACCTCGATGTTGACCATGTGATATCTGATAGAAACAGTATAGAGAGGTATGCAGACCTCTATCGTTGCCCATGGAGTTCTGATTTGTGTTTCTTCTGCTGGAGTACACGATTCTGACCATATAATCATGAAATATGGGATTGACTGGATCCGTTTCAACAGGCGATAACGCCGTATTTAAATCATCATTTACTGATAAAACAGGTAGCACTACTACAGGAGAAACACTGTGCTTAGAAGTATTAACTGTGGCGATTTGAAGCGAGAACATATAGGGAAAGAAGTAATTTTGGCCGGATGGGTACATGGTCGTAGAGATCATGGGGGTTTAGTCTTCATAGATCTAAGAGACAGGTATGGTTTAGTCCAAATCGTATTCAATCCAGAGCTAGCTGCTGAAGCTCATGTTGAGTCTGAGAAACTACGTAGCGAATGGGTCGTACAAGTTTTTGGCAAGGTCAGCGAGAGGCCTGAGGGTACTGAGAATCTTGGACTTGCAACTGGTGAGATAGAGGTTGTGGCATCTGGAATAAATATCCTGAATGAATCAAAGACACCCCCATTTGATATTTCTGATGAACTTGAAGTAGACGAGTTATTGAGGATGAAGTTTCGTTATCTGGATCTTCGTAGGAAAAAGATGCAAGAGACCATTATTTTAAGACACAAGGTGGTGAAATATATTCGCGATTTCTTAGACGCACGGGAATTTTTAGAAATCGAAACGCCGATTCTTATCAAGAGTACTCCTGAGGGCGCAAGAGATTATTTGGTGCCAAGCCGTTTATATCCAGGCGAATTTTATGCTTTGCCACAATCACCTCAACAGCTGAAGCAGCTTTTGATGGTTGCCGGCATAGACAAGTATTTCCAGATTGCGAGATGTTTTCGTGATGAGGATCCACGGGCCGACCGCCAGCCCGAGCATACACAGCTGGACTTGGAGATGAGTTTCGTAGAACAGGATGATGTTCTTGATCTGATCGAGGAACTCTATACGACCATGATAGAAAACTTAGTTCCTAATAAGCGCCTAGTGAAACCATTTCCTAGACTCACTTATAAAGAATCAATGGAACGATTTGCTACGGACAAGCCCGATCTTAGATTTGGCATGGAGATGTCTGATCTTACGGATATCGCGGGCAGCAGTAGCTTTAATATATTCTCATCTGTTGCTGCTAGTGATGGAATAGTTAAGGGATTTAGTGCTCCAGGTGCCGGAGAGTATGGTAGAAAACAACTAGATGATTTGGTTGAATTCGCAAAGACTCGCGGGGCCAAAGGGTTGGTTTATATTGCGATTGAATCAGCTCTTGAATCTCTCGATGATCTTACTACCGATCGGATTAGATCCCCTGCAGCACGTTTTCTATCCGCCGAAGAAATACGTACCATCGCCAATAGAATGAATGCTGGCCCTGGTGATCTCTTACTCATCATCGCGGGAGATGCTAAGTCAACGAATACGGCCCTTAGCGCGTTGCGTAATGTAATGGGTCAACGTCTTGAACTCGCAGATCCTGACGAATTGAGATTTGGATTTATCACAGACTTTCCCTTGTTCGAATGGAATGAAGATGAAGGACGTTGGGATGCCATGCACCACGCTTTCTCGATGCCAAATGACGAAACTCTTCAATACCTAGAGAGTGACCCTGATAAAGTTATTGCCAATCTGTATGATCTCGTTTGTAATGGTTTAGAGTGTGCGAGTGGTAGTATTCGAGTTCACCAACGTGAAATTCAGGAGCGCATTTTCAAGGTACTTGGATATAGTACAGAACAGACTGCACAGCGCTTCAAACAACTATTGGACGCATTGGAGTACGGCGCACCACCTCATGGTGGTATAGCACCGGGGATTGATCGGCTAATCATGGTTCTTCAAGGTACCGATAATATTCGGGAAGTAATTGCATTTCCAAAGACACAAAATTTTATCGATCCTTTGTTTGAAGCACCGGACATGGTTGAAGAAAGCCAATTAAAAGAACTGAACATTGCAATTCTTGAATAGGGAGACTGATGATGCCTGTACTGAAGCGTGAGCTACTAGAAAGATTAGGTTACGAAGTCTTTAAGGCTTCAGGAATCCCTGATGCCGAGGCTGAGATTTTGAGTTCGCACATAGTGATGGCCAACTTGCTGGGCCATCACTCACACGGCGTTTGGTATATACCTAGATATGGCAGGCAGGCGTTAGAAAACTATGTGCCTTGGAGTAATCATCAAGTATTGAAAGACTCCCCTTTGTTTCAACTGATCGACGGAAACAGATCCCATGGGATAGTTGCGCTTACCCATGGCGCGGCACTAGCTGTAGGCAAGGCGAATACTTTGGGCATCGGAATGATCGGCATCAGGAACGTCACCCATATGGGACGACTTGGTGCATATCCTACATTAATTGCCGATCAGGGTATGATTGGAATGGTTTGGACCAATACAGGCGGATTGGCTGTTGCTCCATTTGGTAGCGCGGATCGGAAACTTCGTCTTGCACCTGTAGCATACGCTGTCCCCCGTCGCAATAGTCCGCCTTTCATGCTGGATATGACATTTAGTGTTGTGGCAGGTGGCAAGATCGAACAGAAAATTGTTCGAGGCGAGGATATACCCGAGGGCTGGCTTGTAGATGAGTCTGGCCAATACATAACTGATGGTTCGGTTTACCATGAAGAGATGGCCTCAATACTTCCGTTAGGGGGTATCCAGTTTGGCCACAAGGGTCATGGTCTTGCCATGATTATGGAAATGATTGTAGGCCCATTGACTTTGGCTGGTTGTACCAATGACCAAGGTAATGGTGGTGGAGGGGCACTTATCATAGCTATAGATATAGAGAAATTTACTGACTCTGAAACTTTTCTGGATGAAGTAGAGGAATTCGCTTCTTATGTAACATCAGCGACCCCACTGCCAGATCATGAAAAGATATACGCTCCGGGGGAAATTGAGGAGGAGGTCAAATCTCGGCTAGAACGAGAGGGGATTCCTATTCCTGAATCTACCTGGATCGAAATAAAGGAGATAGCAGAACAGCTTTCTGTGGACCTCCCAATTATTTGATTGCCTGGGTCGGGATCCTATAGCCGCGATCTTAAATTCAGACTATAAGGCAAAAATAGATGAAATCATTTGTCTTAACATCAAGAAGGATCTTGTTTGAAGATGAGGATCAATTATTTGATTCTTTCGTTTCCCGGGGTTGGACAGATGGCCTACCTGTCGTACCTCCAACGGAAGAGCGAGTACGTGCCATGCTTTTGGGAGCGAGGTGGTATTCTCCTTCTGACATAGTTGCTATAGAGCCAGTCAAGGGTCGAGCGATAACAGTAGAACATGTTTCTATAAATGCCGTAATGGCCGGATGCTTGCCGGAGTACTTACCAGTGGTAATAGCCTCATTTGAGGCCATGTGCGAACCAGAATTTAATTTGCACGCGGTTACGGCGTCAACGATGGGCTCCGCTGTTCTTACAGTGGTCAATGGACCGATTATAGGGAGAATAGGTTTGAATTCGGGTGTAAGCGTGTTCGGACCGGGCAACAGGGCCAATGCCACAATTGGTCGAGCGATCAGGCTAGTTATTATGAATGTAACGGGCGCCAGGCCTGGAGAACTAGACAAAGCTACTATAGGTCACCCTGGGAAATATTCTTGGTGTATGGCAGAGGCCGAGCAGATAAGTCCCTGGGATCCATTGCATGTCGAGCTTGGAGAACTAGAAGGATCGAGTACGGTAACAGTGTTCCCAGGTCTTTCCCCAATCCCTGTTGCCAGTAGTGAAAGTGAGCCCGAAATTATTCTATCGGAATTTATAGATGCTATGTTCGCTGCTGGGGTTGAGCAAGATGAAGTAATTGTAGTCTTAAGTCCAGAACTGATAAGTCACTTTAAAATTGCCAGATGGTCCAAGAGACAAGTTCAGCAATTTCTCTATGATGAATGTCAAAGAGGATACCGGGATGAAAAGACACGTGCTGTTTCAAGTCCGGGTGCGGTTAGGATACTGGTTGCAGGTGGATCTGCAGGAGGATTTGGTATGGTGATACCCTTATGGGGTAGAGGATCATCTAATTCGAAATCTGTGACTAAGCCTATACGCGTTGATTAAAAATAGGACTGGAAACTTGTCTCGAGGCTGTATAGGCTGGAGGATTTGAGATGTCAATCAAACCGAAGATCGAAGTACTAACCCCAGTTTTCGAGGATATATCCGAGAGTAATATGGTTAGCCCGCGCCCAAATTCCCTCAACAAGATCAAATTAGGATTGTTGGCAAATGGGAAGCAAAATTCACAAGAGCTTTTAGAGATGATTCATGAGGTGCTTGAAGACAAATATGAGTTTTCAAGCGTAGTAGTTCGTAACAAGGGGAATGCTTCCAGGCCATGCCCGTCCTATATCCTGGAGGAATTAGCTAACCAATGTGATGTAGTAGTCACTGCATCGGGAGATTGAGGATCTTGTTCATCGTGCAGTGTGCACGATGGGATCAGTTTAGAGAAAATGGGTGTGCCTACAGTCGTGATTTGCACCGAGCCTTTTGTATCAAGTGCTAATGCTATGGCAAAACTAGGAGGCATTCCGGACTTCCCTTATGTTGTATTGCCACACCCCTTGGGTAGTTTGAGTCCTGATCAACTTCGGGGTCGTGCTATACAAGCAATACCTGATGTACTAAGAATATTGCGGTAATCTCGATTTAGAAAACAACAGTGATTGCTATAAAAGCAGAAGTCAAAAATAGTGGTTAATAATGGGGAGTGGTGGAGATAGGGGGACTCGAACCCCCAACCTCGGCATTGCGAACGCCGCGCTCTCCCAGTTGAGCTATATCCCCACGTGAGCCGGAAGTGTCAATAAGATTATAGCCCCGGTGTCCGTTGACGGACAATATGAATTTAATTGGGTAGATCAACTATCATGGTATAATTAGTCTCAACGACATCTCGCTGTGGTCTGTATGATTCTATAGGGGACCACATGACTTCTTTCCAAGATTGGTAATCATCAATAATGCTCTCACACCCTGCCCGCAGTCGTATAGAGAGCCGAGAGGATTCCCTGTCGCCTTATGCTACTCGATCTATTGATGGCGTACGCGATATAGTTGAAGATCTTTCTCCAATACGCGGGGAGTTTCAGCGCGACCGGGATCGGATCATTCACTCAAATTCATTTCGTAGGCTGAAGCACAAGACCCAAGTATTCATAGCGCCTAGTGGTGATCATTATGTGACTAGGCTAACTCACACACTAGAGGTTGCCCAGATAGCCCGCACTATATCTCGCGCACTTAATCTTAATGAAGACCTATCCGAGGCTATTGCACTGGGTCATGATCTTGGACATACTCCCTTCGGGCACGTTGGGGAGAGTGCTGTTGACAAACTGGATCCAAATGGGTTTAGACACGCGGATCAGAGTCTGAGGATTGTAGAAAGACTCGAAAAGAAAGGGAGCGGTCTAAACCTGACTAAGGATGTTAGAACTGGTATCGCTTTTCACTCAAAACCCCAGGGGGATTTTTTTGGGAATACTGTGCCGACTGGACTATCTTTGGAGGGTCAGGTATGCAGGGTAGCTGACGCGGTAGCGTACCTCAATCATGACCTGAGAGACGCATTTAGGGCCGGAATTTTGGTAGAAAATGATCTCCCATCAGCGTCCTTGGAGGTATTGGGGCCAAGTCACTCGGTACGAATTAACACTATGGTCATGGACATAGTTGAAAATTCTTGGCGAGTGACCGGTGATGATGGATATGATCCAAAACATACACCTGAGATTCAGATGAGTGATGATGTCAGAAGGGCTCTCAACGAACTTCGAGATTTTATGTTCGAGCAGGTATACATGGTTGAGGATGCAGGAGAAGAGGCAGATGCAGCCCGTAGAATCGTTGCACTTCTCTACGGGTATTTTAACGAAAATCTTCATATAATCCCATCGGATTATAAAGATCAGGATCGGGCAGTAATTGACTATATTGCAGGAATGACGGATCGTTACGCTCTCCGTATAGCTGAGAAAATAGAGCCTGGGATTTCAAGTCCCTTCAAGTCAACGATGAGGTTATAGTCCTTGAATCCTACGGATAGGATGCGTACACGTAAGATTCAAAACATCCTCAAGTTGGTGGACCAACATCTAGAGGCGATGCAACGCGATGTACATGGTCTAGAATATGCGCATTGGAAGGATGAGGTAGACTATCTTTGGAAATTGATTTTTGAGCATATTAACCGGCTATCTGACTTACCCCAGCAGTCGGCGCTGCAGATGATTCGCGAAGATTGGACCTCCTACATAACCCACTATAGTGGCATCGGCCGCTAGATATAAAATTTCAGCGGAGTAATAAATGACCAACTGTAAGCTCAAGCCGGATCTACAGCAATCCAGGGCTGTTGCTAGTACTGCTCATAGTGTTGTAATCAAGTTCAAGGAGATGGGTTTGCCCGAAGATCTGGATGAAGATCTAGGAATTCTTAGTACTGATCTTGGGGATCTTTGGAGTGCACAAAAGGAATTGGCTGATTTACTTGAAGACTTAACGGGACCAGTGACCGACTGGGGTAATATAGGCGATTCCTTAGTGGACCTTAGAAGCGCTGTTGACCATATCAGATGGCATGCTGACAGTGTACGCCGACCAATGAACAAGATCACACAATATGCTTACCGTCGTGCTGGTTGATATTAGGATTTGGGATTACCAACATCTAGAGGATATAAGAGACGTTATAGCCTATGGAAGTTGGCTATTGAAGATCAGTAAAGGATAGGGTGCGTATAGATTCTTTGATGTAGTGAATTATAGTTATGGTGTTATCCTCGTTCTGGATTTGCAATAAGGGCTATTCAGCTACAAATATTCAGATAAATTATCTGGCAGTAAGGTAAGAAATAATGGGGAATTGCCTTAAGTTATGACTGTTGTTGATGATGTAAAAGATAAACTGGACGTTGTGGACGTCATTTCAGGATACGTTGATTTAAGAAAATCGGGACGTATCTTTAAATCCTTGTGCCCATTCCACTCAGAAAAGACTCCTTCATTTGTTGTCGATGCTGATCGTCAGAGTTGGCGTTGTTTTGGTGCATGTGCAACGGGTGGAGATCTTCTCTCATTTGTTATGAGAAAAGAGGGGATGGGATTTGGGGATGCGCTTAGGATACTTGCCGACAAAGCCGGTGTTGAACTGCGGCCAAAAGAAGAGGTTGATCGAACTGATGTGCTCTTCAGGGTTAATAAAGAAGCAGCGAGATTTTATCAGGACATACTCTCTTCGGATGAAGGTGCAGGGGCGAGACGTTATCTTGGTGAAAGAAAGATAGATATTGCGACATCAAATGAATTTCAACTGGGTTTGAGTCCCAAGGGAGGCACGGCTCTTAAAGAGCATCTTTCGTCGCTAGGTTATGAATTAGAGAATGCTGTGAAGGCGGGACTTCTACGTCTAACGGAGACTGGTGAACTCAGGGATTTTTTTTGGGGACGCCTTATGTTTCCTATCAATGATCGGCGTGGACGGATTGCCGGGTTCGGCGCTAGGACGCTGGACGGATCCGATCCGAAGTATATCAATACCCCCTCAACAGCCATATTTGACAAGCGGACAATGCTTTACGGCCTTGATCTGGCAGCGATCGTAATTAGGGAAAAAACCCAGGCTGTGGTTGTTGAAGGGTACATGGACGTAATTGCCGCCCACCAGCACGGTTACAAGAATGTCATAGCCTCAATGGGTACTGCACTGACTGAGCAGCAAGTTAGGCAACTCAAGTCGTTGGCAGGCCGATTTATTTTGGCTCTTGATCCAGATCTAGCCGGACAAGAGGCCACGCTTCGGAGTCTTGAGTCATCTTGGCGTGTAGTTGATCTCGAACGCTCTAGGTCACGCGATTCCGCCGAGGGAGCGTTCTATCGAAAAAATAGACTTGATCTCAGAATTGCATCTCTTCCGCCAACACGTGACCCCGATGCACTTATCAGAGAGGATCCATCTGTCTGGGACAAGGCATTGGCTGAGGCCGAGCCATTCATGGAATTTTACATTCCAGCTATCGTATCTAGATATGAGATTGCTACGCCAGAAGGTAAACAAGATGCTGTGACAGCTTTGAGCTCGGCGATTTCGTCCACTTCCAATGCTTTCGAACAGGATAAATACTTCAATCTCTTGGCTGATCAACTTGGTGTAAGTAGGACTCTCCTAGAGGCAAGTATCAAAAGACCAAAATCAACACGTGGACCTATAGGTCAAAATAGACGCCGGCAACAAGAAGAGACGGCTTTTTTAACGGACCGAAGGGACTATCTTGAGGATTATGCTTTAGCCCTCTTGATTAGGTACCCAGATTTGAAGCGCCATGAAGGTAAGTTAGATAAAGAATATTTTCATAGAACTGAGAACCGAGAACTGTTTACCGAGTTGCTTTCATCCCCTACAATTGAAGAAATGCGGCAACGTTTAGATGACACCCTGAACGAACATCTTGATGGATTAAGTCAACTTGAACTTTCCCCAATTGAACCGTGGCCGGCAGATGAGGCTTTTTGCCAAGCCGCTGAAAGATTGCAGCAGCGTCATCTTAAGGAACGTCAAGTAATAATGCTTTCAACCGATGATGTGGCGGTTCCGCCTACTAAGGATAAAGAAGAAGACATACTATTATTGAATGCAGGCCTAAAGAATTCTTACGGAAGAAGTGACTGAATAAGGCACTTAACTTAGATGTTTTGAGTCCCCATTTTATCTAAATCGGACGATCTTCGGATCAAGATGAGGTTAAATAATTATGAATGATAGACCAGGACGTTCAGACCGATATGACTTGGATGGTACTTTGACTAATGGATCTGAAACCACGGTAGATATAATGGGACTGTCATCACCTAGACGCTCCCAGATAGCTGCGGATGATGACGAAGAATTTGGATCCAGACCTCCAGATCATCCAGTATCATCTTCTGAGGAATTTGAGGAAGAATCAGAAATTACCGATGAGAAGGCCAAGCAGGCAGCCGAAGCCGAAGCTCAGACTGTTTGGGAGCAAGGCTTAGATTCCACTGAAATGATTGATGACCCGGTCCGAATGTATCTTCGTGAAATCGGCAGGGTTAATCTCCTGAAGGCACCTCAGGAACGTGTACTTGCTTGTGCTATGGAATCTTCGAATCACATCAAGAGTGTAGAGGAAGAACTCAGGGGGCCTGAAGGTAGACAACCCACATCGTGGCAGCTGATCCAACGATTTGCGAAAGGTGTTTGTGAAGCGGAGATTGTTATTAACGCTGTAGCCGGATTTGTCGGACTCGAGGCCAAAGACCGGACTCTTAACGATTCCATGAACAATGAAGCCATCAGAGCTGGTCTCGATGGAAACTTGTCTGAAGAGCTTCTAAATTTCGTCTCGGATAAGATGAATATTGACCATGAGGAAGTGAAGGATCACATACGCAATGCCTCTTTAAACAATAGGCTACTTACTAAAGAAATTCTTGAAATCGTAGGAACCGACGCGACGCTTCAGGAAGTAAACGATTTACTGGATGATGAAGAATTCCTCAAACGGCTCGAAGAATACGAGTTGCTTTTCTACAGGCATCTTGCTCGTATCAAGTTCGATGGAGAATCTGCACAGAGCCATTTAGCTGAAGCCAATCTAAGGCTAGTTGTAAGCGTAGCAAAGAAATATATTGGTAGAGGCATGTCTTTACTCGACCTTATACAAGAAGGCAATATTGGACTAATACGTGCAGTTGAAAAATTTGACTACCGGAAAGGTTATAAATTTAGCACATATGCTACTTGGTGGATTAGGCAGGCGATTACCAGGGCGATTGCGGATCAAGCTAGAACGATTCGAATCCCGGTACATATGGTAGAGACTATCAACAAACTGCTTCGGGAAAGTCGGCGTCTTGTCCAAGAATATGGACGTGAACCGACAAGTGAAGAGATTGGCGATGGCATGGAAGTTACCCCTGAGAAAGTTAGAGAGATAATGAAAATATCTCAGGAGCCGGTTTCGTTGGAGACACCTATTGGTGAGGAAGAAGATAGTCAACTTGGAGATTTCATTGAGGATCGGAACACACTAGCACCAGTTGATGCCGCTTCTTACCAACTCCTTAAGGAACAGGTTGATGATGTGCTCTTTACGTTGAGTGAACGGGAAGCCAGAGTTCTGCAACTCAGGTTTGGGTTAGAGGACGGTCGACAGCGTACCTTAGAAGAAGTAGGGCGTGATTTTGGAGTGACTAGGGAGCGTATTCGCCAGATTGAGGCTAAAGCGCTTCGTAAACTCCGCCACCCGACCCGTTCCAAGAAGCTTCGCGATTTCCTAGAGTAGCTTTATTATAAATTGGGCAACCGACGATCCAAGGTTGTAAACGGATCGTTTCAAATTAACTTTGTACTATGCTGATTTGTCTAAAATATGTATTTGAATCACGGCCTTCTGAGTCCTCGGCAGGGTTTTTAAAATAATAACCTTAACGTGTTTTGATGACTGAAAGCTCGACTATACAACATCAAGCAGCTTCGTTTGTGCCGACATCAAAAGTCGCGGTTGTTTTCGTAAGGCCTGAGACCGTTCTAGATGATGTAGAACGTGTGATGCGGATGGCGGATTATCATGAAACTCTGATAAAAACCGCAGCTACTTTGCTCAAGATTAATATCTCATGGCAACATTACTATCCTGGTTGCTCAACTACGCCATGGCAGCTTGATGGAGTAATTACTGCCCTGAAGAATATAGGCCATACCGATCTTACCTCGGTTCATAATGGGACTGTGGTAGTCAATCCTCGGGAGGGGGCTGAGAATAATAAGCACACCGTTGTTGAACGGAAGCATCAACTTACCAGCGTGTTTCTAGACGACCCTCCAGTAAAATGGATTCGATATAGGCCAAGTGAAAAAATGCTTGTACTAGACAGGATATTCCCCGATGGAATCTATATCCCAGAGATGTTTATCGGTAAGAATATCGTACATCTACCGACAATGAAAACGCATGTTTTCACCACTATCACTGGTGCGATGAAAAATGCATTCGGTGGATTACTGAACCATAATAGGCATTGGACACATTCGGTTATTCACGAAACGCTGGTCGATTTGTTAAATATCCAACGTGAGATACACCCAAGCATATTTGCGGTGACTGATGGTACATTCGTCGGAGATGGCCCAGGTCCCAGGGCAATGAGATGGCACAAAAAAAATGTGATACTAGCTAGCTCTGACCAAGTTGCCTTAGATGCAGTTCAGGCGAAATTAATGGGGTTTGATCCAATGTCGATCGGGTTTATACGCCTTGCTCATGAGATGGGATTGGGGAATGGAGATGTAACCAAGATAGAGATTGTAGGCGAGGATATATCTAAGATTAACTGGGGCCTCAAGAGTAGCGAAAATACACTAGCTAGCCGGGGCCAGAAACTGATCTACTGGGGACCTCTTAAGCCATTAGAGAGCTTTCTATTGCGATCGCCCATTGCACCTTGGGCTTTTTGGGCTTCCAATATTTACCACAATAGCTATTGGTTGAGACTCATTGGCAGAAGACGTATAAAATCTGCGATGGATACCGACTGGGGCAGGCTCTTCCAAAGTTATTAGCATCGATGATAAATTATGTCATCATACCTAAAGGCGGTGTAAGAAAGTTGCAGAATATAAGGATGTCTGTCACGGTATTTTTATGAAAGTCGGTGCATTTGATATCCTGGATGACATACCTGAGCTTAAGAATACCATAGCAATTGCTAGTCTCCATCCTTGGGTGGATGTTGGCCGTGTAGGCACACTTGTCCTAAACAAGCTTGAGCAGTATACAGGTGCTACTGAACTCGGACGGCTTTCTAGGCCTGGTACTTTCTATGATTTCACTAGAGAGCGTCCCCGTACCAATATAGTTGATGGCAATCGGGTTCTTACCAAACCGAATAGCATAGTTAGGTTTGCCAAGGATGAGGCTGGAGACCGAGATTTTCTGTTCCTGCATTTGCGGGAACCACATATGTTTGGAGAGGACTATGCTGAATCTATAATCGAATTGCTCCAGCATCATAACGTCGTAGAATATTGCCGTATCGGCAGTATGTGGGACTCCGTACCTCACACGCGCCCGCTCATGGTCACGGGTACGCTGGGTGAACTCTATGAAGGACGGACCCGTGGACTAGTATCTATACGTAAGAATAATTATCAGGGACCCACCAGTATTGTGAACTTAGTTGGAGATACCCTGTCTGAGATGCAGGTACAAACAGGGAGCTTGATGTTACATATCCCGCACTATGTACAGTTAGATGAAGATCATAGGGGGACGGCAAGAATGTTAGGGGTTTTGAGTGCGATGTACGATTTTCCAAATACTCTGGCAGATACTGCCAGAGGTGAACAACAGTATGATGAGATTAGTCGTGCAGTGCAGAATAATGACCAAGTTCGCCAGTTAATTATTCAGCTAGAAGCCGAATATGATAGTGTCCAGACTGGACCTGAGTTAGAATCTTTGGAAGATCCAACCTTGTCACCAGAGATGGAACAGTTCCTTGACGAGATGGCCCAGAGATTAGAAGAAGGTCCTTCAGAGTCCTCATAAAACTAGGAAGTGCTACGCAATACTTTTTATAATTTGATGTTGAGCATATGGAATGTTGTGTTTAATAGTATCTGCCCAAATCTTGGCTGACTATTAACATCTCGGTGCAGTATATGGTGGGGGATAGAGGACTCGAACCTCTGACCTCCTGTGTGTAAGACAGGCGCTCTAACCAGCTGAGCTAACCCCCCGAAATTAGGGTGTTATCCAAATACGAGTTATTTTCTTCAAAGGGACCCGATTCAGTCCCAGCTTTGGACTTGTTGGCGCGCTTGGCGGGACTCGAACACACGGCCTCAGCCTCCGCAGGGCTGCGCTCTATCCAACTGAGCTACAAGCGCTTATTTAGTGAGACCAATCTTAGGGCGCCAATTATAGAACTTTGGCAGCTGATGGAATCGGTACGTCGACATTTATTCCATCGTAGGCCAAGGCATTGACGGTGTCAACGCGGAGTTTCACTGATCTTAAAGACGGATGGTGCCGTTGTTTACTAATAAACAATAAGATATCTCATTAATCTCGGGATTAAATCCGTAGGATCCGTGTATCTTGTTGCAGATGCATACTTGGTCCAGGAGCGGGAGCTTCTCAGTGTCGTTTGAAGCAGGCTTCTAAATTACACTGACCCTATTTTCGACATAACCAATTCCATCTAGACTGATCCGCACTAGGTCCCCTTCTTCTAATGGACCATCAGCAACACATCCACCCGTATATATTATGACTAGATCTGGAGGAGAGTCGTGTTCAGTAACCCACTTTACAATATCTTCAGGGGACCGACGGTGGTTAGTTTTATTTATGGCCGACCCAGCTTTTTCCCCATTGCGAAAAATCTCTAATTCCATGACACGATCTGTAGGATCCGGCAGGCTATTTGGGGTTACCACACATGGTCCAAGGGAAGCGCAGCCTCGAAAAACCTTGCTGGGTACCATCCACCATATAGTTTGTCCCATAAATCCACCTGCGACCTCGTTGCCAGTGCTGTATGCCACGATCTGGCCTTTGTAAACGACGAGGACGAGTTCACCTTCAGCCACTGTTTTAGTGTCAGGACGTATACCAATATTATCGAAAGGCCCTGATAATCTTGTTGGCCCGCCTTTATACATTACTGGCGGTCGTTCTGCTTCGTATGCGGTTCTGGTGAAGTCTGGCATGTTGTTTACTGCTTCATCAGGGACGGGATAATTACCTATCCCCCCGGCCCATATTTCGTCTGGGTCAAGTGGCCGTATAATCCGTAATAATGGATTGCCTGTCTTTGAAGATTCGATCGCCAACTGGAGATCGAAATTTGGGCCTGAGCCAGATGAAAGAACATTTTGCGTTATGTTATCAATAGATTGTCCACTGACGTAGCTGGCTTTCATGAGGTCATCGAAGCTTTTGACCTCCTCGTTGCGTGCTGTCAGTGATGTGAGTGAACCCGGATCCGTTTCTACAGTCATATGGATCTGTCCAGCTTCATCCCGAATTCGATAATAACGCATATGAATCTCCTGGCAAACGGTCAGTTACAATGTGGTTGGAGTCGATCAGTAGTCACTGCGTGAAGCGGGAACCTAGGGCGGATGCCACTATGTTCCCAAATAAATAGTTTGCGGATTTTAGTCTTGTGCGGCCTTGTTCAGCTCTGCGCCGGCTGTGAATCCCACACGTTTATGCGCAGGGACAGTGATTAATTTGCCGGCCTGGCCTCCACGGATCGGCTTCACTCGCCTAGCTTTCACATCCCTTACAGAAAAAGATCCAAAGCCTGTAAGAACGACCTTGTCTCCACTGGCTAGGGCTTCTTGAACACTACCCAGAACTGCGTTGAGTGCTGCCTCACCTTGCGCACGGGATCCGCCTAGGTGGGTTGCAACCCTTGCGGTGATGTCGCTCTTTCTAAGCGTAGCCATAAAAAAACTTCCCCCATGTTAATTAATTTTAGGTCGGGCAGGATCACAATACTGAGCTGAAAGTATCATGCCTGAGATCGAATCGATAATATTTGGAATCCAATACTGTGTCAACCCCTGATGTAAAGGTGAGGAACACGTTGGTTGAAGATAAATTTGGTATTGACTATTAGGTTTTTTTGAGAAGTGATTTTGGTCGCAAAATTCAAGGTGAATATTCATATCGCGGCCTGTTTTTGGATTCCTACCCGATTAAAAACTTATATGATAAAGAGATGCAGTTCACTGAGAAGGAAATAATACGTCAGCCATCTAATCATCAGGATCCCAAGATATCAGGATGGATTATTGCTGCTCTTGTGTCTTTAGGTATTTTTATAGGTGTAGTATTAGCAGGGCTGTTTTGGAGTATTCGTCCCCTGCCCACGTTGTTTGATGAGAGTAAAGTTGCGGCGGTGTTTCAGCGTGTCAGTCCCGCCGTTGTAGAAATCAACGTGTCTCAGCTCCAAGGAGAGCAACGTGGTTCAGGGTTCTTTATAGATCATAATGGCCATATCGTAACCAATGCCCATGTGGTAAACAGATCTGGTGAGATCAGAGTAACTCTTTATGACGGACGATTTTTAGGAGCCAGGCTTCTCGGAAGAAGCTTAGCTGACGACTTAGCTATTTTGAAGGTGGATCCAATTGAGGCTAGCGGGATAAACCCTGTCCGATTGGCTGACTCAGAACAGGTCATGTCTGGGCAACTTGCGATTGCCATTGGGAATCCTTTCCAGAACGCTAACTCAGTGACTGTGGGTGTGGTAAGTGGTAAAGACAGAAGCCAAGTTAGCAACATCAACAGGCCTATGCCTGAGCTAATACAAACAGATGCAGCACTCAATCCAGGCAACTCAGGTGGACCTCTTCTTAATTCAGATGGAGATGTAATCGGGGTAGTATCCGCTGTAAAGATCGATCCTGCTAGATTTGGTGTAGAGGCTACTCTGCAGACAGGAGTGGGTTTCGCGATCTCTTCTAACACGCTACGGGATTTACTACCCAGACTCCTGAAATCAACCGATTTCAAGCGCCCTTGGATCGGGATTGAAAGCTTACCGCTGACTCCTGCCCAGGTTGAGATGCTTAATTTGCCAGTTGAAAGAGGTGTGTATGTCAGATCGGTTTGTAAGGGTAGCCCAGCCGATTATGCCGGACTTAAGGGAGATCCATTCCAGATAATTCCATCTGGGACAGGAGATTTTATTACGGTTATCGATGGCAAATCTATTGATAGTGTATCGGAGATTGTTGAACACTTGAATAGCCTTGACCCTGGAGACGACGTTGAGCTTACTATAGTTAGAGAAGGACAAGCTAGGAGAATCAACCTAACATTGGGAGAATGGGAAACTTGCAAGAGTTAATAATAGTAGGGCTTAAATTCCATTATCTTTTTAGATTGAAAAAATATTCTACCGAGATTTTTTGGAACTAATGATGTCATCAAGTAAGGATGTGGTGATTATTGGTGGAGGCCTAGTTGGTGTTGCAACGGCTTATTATTTGGCCAAGCATGGTATATCCAGTACTGTGATCGAACGTGACGCTGTTGGGAGTCACGCATCTGGACATGCATATGGAGGACTTAGTGCCCTAGATGGGAAAGATATGCATCAACCAACACTCGAACTTAGCAGATTAAGTTTACGTTTGTATCGCGAATTAGCCTCAAGCCTTCCGGACGAGACGGGCGTGAATTTTGAATACCGAGATCGTCCGGCCATCAACCTGTGTTTCACTGATGATGAACTTGATGTAGCGAAATGTAATGTAGAACTGAACGATGGAAAAGGCTATACCGTCAGTTGGATTGAAGGAAATGACATTGGAGCAATCGAGCCTCGAATCTCACGAGATGTTCGGGGAGCCGTTTATATTGAAGGTACCTCAGACTTGGAACCACAGCGCCTGACTATCGCTATTGCAAAGGGTGCTGAAAATCACGGAGCATGTTTTGAGAAAGGGACAGTTACAGGATTGATTCGAAAAGGATCCAGGGTTACTGGTGTCAAGTTGATAGATAGGAAAATAGAATGTGATGAAGTAGTCGTAGCCATGGGACCCTGGAGCGCGACTGCGTCGGATTGGCTAGGATTCCCAGTAGCAATTGAGCCACTGAAGGGACAAATTCTTCGACTTCGTGCCAATGGTCCTCCTTATAGGTGTTCGATAGGCTGGTCTGGAAACTATGCTGTCACGAAACCTGACGGCTTAGTTTGGGCCGGGACAACAGAGGAAGATAAAGGATTCGACGAGACACCTACACGAGAAGGACGAACTCACATAATGCAGAACCTAGTTAAGATGTTGCCGTCGATGAAAGATTCGGAACTTGTGAGACAAACTGCGTGTTTGCGACCATTATCAGAAGACCGCATGGTGATATTAGGATCAGTACCTGGATGGGAAGGTGTTTATATAGCTACTGGTGGCGGTAGATCTGGTGTTATTCTTGGGGCGGGTATGGGACAAGTTATTGCTGATCTAATATCCACTGGTGCGACGGATATGAATATCAATGAATTCGATCCAGACCGTTTTAGAGATTAACATGCGGTGTTAAGGCGTTGACACACATATAGGCCCGCAATACAATCGCTTCGTATGATTAACCGGCCTTGATCAGGCTACATTTTCTGCATAACGGGACTGTTTACTTGACTACTGGACCAGATTTGAATGTAATCAACATTCTATTATCCGCTCTCCCGTTGCTCATACTTCTTGCTTCTATCCTCATACTTAAGTGGTCGGCACCTAAGGCTGGAGCTACTGCCTTTCTTGCCGTTGCAACAATAGCTCTATTATTCTTTGGTGTAGATAGCAAATTGCTTGCTATCGGGAGTGCAAAGGGACTCAGTCTAAGCTTATTTGTACTTTCAATCATTTGGTCCTCGGTTCTCCTTTACAACATAGTCGATCAAATAGGTGGCATAGATGTAATCGGCCGGACGATGACCCGACTTGTATCCGACCCTCTTGCGCAAGCCTTAGTAGTTGGATGGGCGTTTTCTGGTTTCATGCAAGGTATAGCAGGTTTCGGGGTTCCCGTAGCTGTAGTGGCTCCCTTAATGGTCTTTATGGGTTTCACACCTGCCCGAGCCGCCGCAATAGTATTGGTAGGGCATTCTTGGGCTGTGACTTTCGGTTCCCTTGGATCTTCGTTCTTCACGCTCCAACTTGTAACAGGGATACCGGGTGATGAAATAGGACCCCATATGGCAGCTTTATTTGCCATGCCAACTATTGTTACAGGTTTCGCTATAGCTCATCTTCAGGGAGGCACTGCTTCTTTGCGCCGTAGTATTCCTCTTGTCCTAGCAATGGGAGGAGCTATGTCGTTGTCCATGTGGTTGTTAGCATTAGTTGGTGCTCCTCAGATAGCATCGCTAGTATCAGGCCTAGTTGGTTGTGGCATTGGTTGGATATTGGCAAGGATCCGATTATTCTCTGGGCGATCTCAAGAAACTGTAATTGAGGTTGATCGTGAAATTGATAAACAAGGCGAGGTTGATCGAGGCATAAGTTTCCATGTAGCTTTTTTACCCTACTATCTTGTTTTGATTTTTAATGTCATATCGCAGGTACCCATAGTAAAAGAATTTGGAGCGCCTTTCCTTTGGGGACTAGACTACCCAGCGACATCTACTAGTCTCGGTTACATGGTGGATGCGGAGGAGAACTATGCCAAAATTCGTCTGTTTAGTCATCCCGCACCCCTCCTTGTTTTGTCCATTATCCTGACTTATGTTTTCTTGACTATACGTGGGAACTGGAAAGTCGGTGCTGGGCTCTCTGCTAGTCGCAAGACCTATAATCAGTGCGTCCCCACTAGTGTTGGAATTGCGACAATGGTGATGATGGCAGTTGTAATGACAGAAACTGGTATGACTGTACTCTTGGGACGTACTATCGCTAACATAACCCAGTCGGCTTTCCCTATATTTTCACCCTATATTGGTGTGCTGGGTACCTTTATGACGGGTAGCAATACGAATTCCAATGTGATGTTTGGGGTTTTACAACAAGAGACGGCGAATGCTTTAAGTGTTGCCACTGTTACAGTCGCGAGTGCCCAGTCAATCGGCGGAGCTTTAGGAAGCGCGATTGCGCCTGCCAAGGTGTTGGTCGGTACGGCTGTAGTAGGTTTGTCTGGGAAAGAAAACGAAGTTATGAGGAGAACTATTCCGTATTGCCTACTGATCGTGTTTTTGGTCGGTATCCAGACCTGGATTGTTCTCCATCTGTTTTGAGAAACATGTTTAAAAAAACCAACGTAAGACAGTATGTTCTATGGGCTATCATAGTAGACGCACCGTTCGTATATAGCAGTGCTGTTATTCTGGATGATCCTGTACTCACAGTAGCTTCGTTAACGGTTATGGGGATAGCGAGCGTCCTGGCGGTATGGGCATACTGACCACCAATAACTAGTAGCCAATGGTGTCAATGTCAAATAACGTACTTCTTATTCAGTCGGGTGGCTCCACGGCAGTGCTAAACCAGAGTCTAGCTGGTCTAGCCCAAGCTGTGGCAGAGAAATCAGGGTTTGGCAATATTTATGGAGCCCTTCATGGAGTAGAAGGACTTTTAAATAACAACATGGTAGAGCTCGGGTGCATAAACGAAACAAAATGGCATGGTATTGCCAGAACTCCGGGTGCTATCCTCGGGTCGACACGTCATAGGCTGTTACGTGAAGAAATCGAAATAGCCCTTGACGTTATTAAAAAAAAGAATATCGGTTACTGTTTTATTATAGGTGGCAATGATTCTGCTGAAACAGGTCATCTCATCGGTTCTGGAGCGCGTAAAACAGGGTTGTCTTTGAAAGTGATAAATATTCCTAAGACCATAGATAATGATCTGGTCGAAACTGACCACTCACCTGGATATGGAAGTGCAGCACGATTTGTTGCCGAAGCCACGATGGGTATCGGACGAGATGTAGAATCAATGGGAAGTTCAGCCCCGATTGCTATACTTGAAGTTATGGGGCGAGACGCTGGCTGGTTGGCATCGGCATCTGTTCTAGGCAAGAGAGATGAAAGGGACGCCCCGCACATAGTTGTAATTCCGGAGTTGCCGGTATCCATTGATCGGTTTATTGGAATTATGGAAGAAACGTATTCGAAACATGGGATAGCTGTAGCAGTAGTTGCTGAAAATGCTCGTTCAGAACATGGTGTGCTTGGTGCCGAAAATCCGTGGTATGTGGACGATTTTGGACATGAATATTTTGCGGGAGCAGGAAAACATCTTGCCGAGCTCTTAGGCAGCAAGATGGGGGTCAGGGTACGTTATGAGAAACCAGGTACTATACAGAGATCGATGATTACGACTACCTCACGAACCGATGCCACTGAGGCTAGGATGGCAGGTCGTGCGGCTGTAATTTACGCAGGGATAGGGGAGTCAGATGTAATGGTCACCCTGCAGCGTATTCAAGCAGAAAACTATCAATGTGTCACAGGTACAGTTTCTCTTGAGGAAGTTGCAGGGAAAGTAAAAACTATGCCGGATTTCATGTATGACAGTATCCGATATATACCGACACCCGCCTTCGTAAGATATGCCATGCCTTTAATTGGAGGATCGTTGCCTCGCATGGAACGGTTGTAGGTTCTTTTCCGAGTGCCGATTTCCTAGAACGAGAATAACATCTTGGCAGATTCGGCAACATTTTGGTGATAGACCCTATCGTACTGGGCATTCACTGGGTTTATTTACCTATATTGAGTACTAAATGGGAAGAAAAGCGGATATCTTTTGAGTTGAATGGTGGTTTAAATTTACCGGCTACTGGCTTTGGTATTCGCAGGATTTCATATCCAGGGTTAAGAACCAAGCCCAAAATTTGGTTTCCGATTGCCGGAGAGATACACTTTAAAAAGAATATTTTTTAGGTGGCTTGGGTTAATTGAGCACGGCTACAATAGGATTTATAGGCGGATCCGGTTTCTACCAGATGGAAGGGTTGATTGGGGCCCAGGAATTAGATGTGGAAACTCCTTTCGGTCGAACTAGCGATCGGATACTTGTTGGTGAGATTGAAAGTGTACCTGTGGCCTTTATGCCGCGACACGGTCGGAACCACAACATATCTCCAACAAAAATACCTACAAGAGCAAATATTTATGCTATGAAGCTGTTGGGAGTAGAGCGTATTGTCTCTATCAGTGCTGTCGGGAGTTTGCAGGAGAACATTAGGCCATTGGATCTTCTCGTTCCAGACCAATTGATAGATCGAACACGTAACCGGGCTAACACCTTTTTTGATGAAGGGATTGTAGCCCACATCGCATTCTCTGAGCCGTTTTGTCAGATATTGAGTGGGTTGTTGTTAAGCGTAGCGGACCGTGAATCGACTACACACCGTGGTGGCATATATGTGGTGATGGAAGGACCACAATTCTCAACTCGTGCTGAGTCAGCGTTGTATAGATCTTGGGGTGCTAGCGTAATCGGAATGACTGCGTTACCTGAAGCAAAGCTAGCTCGTGAAGCAGAGATTTGCTACGCAACCTTAGCGCTTGTCACGGATTATGATACGTGGCATGAAACGGAACAGGATGTTTCCGTCGAGATCATAGTGGAAAATTTAGTCAAGAATGTAACTGTGTCTCAGAAGATCATACGGGCATTAATTCCCGAGATACCTGTAGGTCGCGATTGCATTTGCGCGACCGCATTAGAGAATGCAATTATTACAAGCCCAGCACAGGTCGATAAAGATACGAAAGCACGGTTATCAGCTATAGTAAGCCGATACCTTCCAGTTTCCCATAATTCTGGTCTGTGAATATTAATGGAGGTGGACTATGCCTAGACGTGAACAGGGAGAACCTTATTACCGGATTAGTTTAGATGAAGCGGATGAGATGTACAAAAAGGGTTCGTCAGTGGTAGTAGATGTCAGAAATCCTGATGAGTATGAGTCAGGCCATGTGAAGGGTGCTGTATTGATGTCTGTAGATGACGTGCTCTCGCGTATTGATGAATTGCCCACCGATAAGAATTTGCTGTTTATATGTGCACAAGGTGTCAGGAGTGGTCTAGCCTGCGAAATGGCTGCTGCGATGGGCATAGATACGGAAAAGCTATTCAACATTGAGGAAGGTACACCTGCCTGGATAGGTATGGGTCTACCGACGACCTATGGCTCAGAGTGATAAAACAGACGGTACATCAAACGTTGTTGTGTAGGTATTTATGCCTGTAATTAGTTGTAGTAAGTGATGCCATTACTAGTAGTAGGTTCAGTTGCATATGATACCGTTCGGACCTCAGCAGGATTGCGGAAGGATGCCCTGGGAGGTTCTGCTACATATTTCTCAATCGCTGCAAGCTATTTTTCTACAGTAGGTCTTGTGGCAGTAGTAGGTCGCGATTTTGCAAATTCTGATATCGATCTATTGCAGTCACACGAGATTGAAATATCTGGCCTAGAGATCAGGCAAGGTAAAACATTTCGGTGGTCTGGGGAATACGGTACTGAAGATATTAATACTCGCGATACAATTGATACTCAACTCAATGTTTTTGGCGAATTTTCTCCCAAACTCAGCGATCTGCAACGAAGTTCGGAATACCTATTCCTAGCGAACATAGATCCGTCCCTACAACTTAACGTTCTTGAACAGATGTCCCAAAGGCCCAATCTAGTCGCTCTAGATACGATGAACTTTTGGATTGATGGGAGTCTTGAATCTCTCCACAGGGTAGTTGAGAATGTTGATCTCCTTTTCATGGATGAAGCAGAAATACGAGGTTTTACAGGGGAGATTAACTTGGTTTCTGCTGCGAGAAAGGTTATGGAGACTGGGCCGTCAGTAGTGGTAGTCAAGCGAGGTGAGCACGGTGTATTACTCTTTCAAGGAGACGATGTCTTTTCAGCTCCGGCTTTCCCTTTGGAATCCGTTGTTGACCCAACAGGTGCAGGGGATTGTTTTGCTGGAGGATTCATGGGATATCTTGCGGCTACTGGAAATTTGAGTAACACTGGATTTCGCAGAGCTGCCATGGTAGGTACTGTTATGGGTTCTTTCGCTGTGGAGAGTTTCAGTATGGATCGTGTAAACTTGCTTGGTAAGAATGATATAGAAAAACGTTTTAGAACTCTTTCCGAGATCATGGCGTTTGAGCCACTGGCCGAGGAAGAATCTCTTCCTTGGCGTTATTAGAAAACCAATAGAGAGGAAATTGCATTGGTAGTTGTGAAACAAGGGGATATCAAGGATGCCACCCTGAGCCCTAGGGGTAACAGGCGTATTGAATGGGCTGAGAGAGAAATGTCGGTCGTTCGGCTTATCCGTGAGCGCTTCCTTAAAGAGAAGCCGCTATCAGGTTTGAAAATAGCTGCTTGTCTTCATGTTACTTCAGAGACTGCTAATCTGGTTCTAGCACTCAGAGACGGTGGTGCAGAAATACTGCTTTGTGCTAGTAATCCATTGAGTACACAGGATGATGTTGCTGCAGCGTTGGATGAGGAGGAATCTATCTCTGTGTTTGCCATTCGTGGTGAGGATAATGACACTTATTATCGCCATATCAACTCAGTATTAGATAGGGATCCAGACATAACGATGGACGATGGCGCCGATTTAGTAGCGACTTTACATACCACGCGTTATGAAAAATTGCAGGGCGTTATCGGTGGTACTGAGGAAACTACTACAGGTGTGATTCGTCTTAATAGCCTGGCTGAAGCAGGTAAACTGATGTATCCAATCGTCGCAGTTAACGATGCGGAAACGAAGCATTTCTTCGACAACCGTTATGGTACAGGACAAAGTACGCTTGACGGAATCACGAGGGCAACTAATATTTTGTGGGCTGGGAAATATGTGGTTGTGTCGGGCTATGGTTGGTGTGGGAAAGGTGTAGCACTACGTGCCAGAGGTATGGGAGCCAATACTATTGTCACTGAGATAAATCCCGTGCGAGCATTGGAAGCAGCGATGGATGGTCACAGAGTGATGACGATGGATGAGGCTGCGCGCATAGGAGATATTTTCATTACCTTGACAGGAGGCATGAAAGCAGTAGACAGGCATCATATAGAATTGATGAAGGATGGTGCAATTATTGCTAACAGTGGGCACTTTAATGTCGAAATAGACATAGAAGCTTTAGAGGAAATCTCTGTAGGCAAACGAGAAGCGAGGGATAGTGTAGAAGAATATAGTATGCAAGATGGCCGTAAATTATTTCTGCTTGGCGAAGGGAGGCTTATTAATCTTGCAGCAGCGGAAGGCCATCCTTCAGCTGTCATGGACATGAGTTTTGCAAATCAGGCGTTGTCAGCAGAATATATCGCTAGGGAAGCTAGTGGATTAGAGAAAAAAGTGTATCCTGTCCCAAACAATATTGATCAGGAAGTCGGAAGACTCAAGCTTATAGCGATGGGTATCGATATAGATGTGCTCACAGACGAACAGAGAAAGTATTTGGAGAGTTGGAATATAGGGACTTAGGCCCTATATTCGACTATTACAATCTAGAAAACGAATGGAGAAATAGAAGGTGCCGTATAGCTTTAGTGAATCGAAAAGCTACAAATTCACATCCGAGTCAGTAACTGAAGGCCATCCCGATAAACTATGCGATCAGATATCGGATGCCGTGCTAGACGGCATCCTGGCTCAAGATCCGTTGGCCCGGGTGGCTTGCGAAGTTTGCACAACTACAGGCTTAGTAGTGGTTATGGGAGAAATTACGACTGAGGCTTATGTTGATGTACCAACTTTAGTGCGTCACACAATCCGGGACTCTGGATACACTGATCCTAGGTTTGGTTTTGATTACGAATCCTGTGGAATTACAACATCGATAACAGAGCAGTCTCATGATATAGCCAGTGGAGTCGATCTGGCCTTGGAAGTTCGTGATAAAAGTAGCTTGAATGATGCGGAGATAGAGAGCCTTGGAGCTGGTGATCAGGGCATGATGGTTGGATTTGCTTGTGATGAGACAAATGAGCTTATGCCTATGCCAATAGCATTGGCTCACAGGCTTACTAGGAGAATGGCGGAAATTAGGAAACAAGGTGTAATTCCTTACTTGCGTCCAGATGGCAAGTCACAGGTCACGGTAGAATATGAATTTGGAAAACCTAAGAGGGTAGACACGGTTGTGTTGAGTACCCAACATGATCCCGATGTTAGTCAATCCACCATTAAACAAGACCTTATTGAGCTTGTTGCCCACAACGTCATACCGGCCGAACTCCGCGATAAAAATACGACTTACCATATAAACCCATCGGGTCGCTTTGTGATTGGAGGTCCAGTAGGTGATGCTGGCCTAACCGGCCGGAAAATATTGGTAGATACATATGGTGGTATGGCGAGACACGGGGGCGGGGCATTTTCTGGGAAAGATCCCACAAAGGTAGATAGATCTGCTGCTTATGCAGCGCGTTGGGTTGCCAAGAACCTAGTTGCCGCAGGTGTTGCAGAGCGACTTGAAATACAGGTTTCATATGCGATTGGAATGGCAAAACCGACATCTGTCTCGGTTGAGACATTTGGGACAAATAACGTGTCAGATGACATCATAGTGGACCTGGTAGATAGCCATTTTGATTTGCGCCCAGGGGCTATCATCCGTGATCTTGAACTAAGATCTCCAATATACAAACAGACTGCTGCTTACGGTCATTTCGGACGAGATGATCTGGATCTTCCATGGGAGAGAATTAGCAAGGCAGACGCCATACGCCAAGATTCAGTTTCATAAGACCAAATTTGACAAATACAGTGTAATATCTTCAGTGATTGAGAATATGAATTTAATGTTCTTTGAGAAGTGATATAGATTACCGAAGCCCCAAAGATATCCTAGCCGAGATAGAAAGTACCCGGAAGATAAGCCCCCAAGCTCTGGTGAACTTACGGCATTGGTTGTATGAGCCCGAGTTGCGTATCTTCTATCCTGAGATAGTTGCTTTGGTGGACGATTCTCGCTGGGATGAAATCGAAGATGCATTCGCGACCCATCTGGTCGTCGGTACCGGGGGGATACGTGGACGACTAGGACCAGGCCCCAATCGTATCAATCAGCGTACGATTTGCGAGGCTGCACAGGCAGTATCTTATTTAATCGAAGATCTCGGGCCGGATTTTAAATCGACTGGTGTAGTAATAGGATATGAGGTCCGCCGCCAATCTGAGGAATTTGCGATTGCTTCATGTGAGGTATTCGCTGCTAGGGGGATAAGGTCATATCTTTTTGATGGTATACGCGCAACGCCTGAGGTCTCATTTGCTGTTAGACACATTTCTGTGGTAGCCGGAGTCCAGATTACGGCATCTCATAATCCTCGAACCGACAATGGATTTAAGTTCTACTGGTCGGATGGCGGTCAGATAACACCCCCTCATGATGCTCGTTTTATGGAGCTTGTTGGCAACAGTGGAGAGATTCGTCGGATACCAATCAATCAAGCCATCGGTTTAGGACTTGTATCTTTCATTGGACACGATGTGGATAGAGCTTATATAAAAGCAGTGTGCGGCCTTTCTACGATAAATAGCCGTTCAGCGAAAATTGTTTTTAGCCCAATTCATGGTGCTGGTACTACCAATGTGCTTAAGGTCTTGCGTGAAGAGAAATTCGACGTAAATGTTGTTTCTGAACAGGCTGATCCGGATGAAGACTTCCCGACTGCGGTAGATGGCATTATCAATCCTGAATACCCGGAAGTAATGGAACTTCCGATTGCCATGGCATCGGATATCGGAGCTGATATTGCTATATGCTCTGATCCAGACGCAGACCGGATAGGTGTAGCTGCCAAGGTCGATTTACGGTCCTGCAACATGCGCTTGCTAAGTGGAAATCAAGTGGGTGTTGTTCTGGCTCATTATTTGCTTTCCCATAGAAAGAATAACGGATCGCTCATTGGTGACGAAGTAGTCCTAGAGACCTTGGTAACTACAAGTCTAATAGCTGATATAGCAAGAAGATTTGGATTGATCCCACGAGATGATTTACTTGTAGGCTTCAAGTTCATCGCAGAGGCTATAGGCGAACTTGATGACATATCGAAATTCATATTCGCGGCAGAAGAAAGTCTTGGTTATCTGGCAGGTAGTTTTGTTCGGGACAAAGATGCGGCCATAGGTTCTCTATTAGTGTGCGAGTTGGCTTCTTGGCTAAAGGATCGCGATGAGACCGTGGTGATGTACCTTGATGAAATCTATCGAGAGTATGGTTATTACAACAACACTTTGTTGCTAGTGGATTTGTTAGGGAATATTGGGATAGAAATTATGACGGTGGTGATGGTTTGCTTACGCAATAATCCACCGGTAACTCTAGGAGGATTGGTTGTACTAGATATTGATGACAGGCTTGAAGATAAATCTAGTTTTCCTGATGGATACTATCCTGGAGGTTCAACTGACGTGGTATCGTTATATCTTTCATCAGATCGACGAACTCGAGTTACTATCCGTCCTTCTGGCACCGAGCCGAAACTTAAAATATACCTACAACATTTCGGGCCGGTTGAGGGTGATCTGGATGAGGTGAAAAATTTTGTAGACTCGAAAATTGACGAAATCAGGGTCGCCATCCTTGATTATTGCAGGAGCATATTGAATAAAGAGTTACTTAACCAGTGGGACACGTCTCATAGACGTTCAATATAGCTATTACCAAATATTATTAGAATTTGGTTGTTTTGGCACATAAGTTTGTTTGTCTGGCGCTGATTGATTGAAACCAGGTGATTGTTACCAAAAAACAAATGTCTATCTGGGGCGTGTATAATCGAACGGAAGACTATTGCAATCCAGAATACGTGATGAAAAGCCGCTGCTTATCTTAATGGATGGCCATGCCATGGTACATCGGGCTTTCCATGGTATTCAAACATCTCTAACCGTTAGTACCACAGGTGAGGAAGTCCGAGGGGTTTACGGTTTCCTAAACACTTTTTTACGTATGCTTGTAGACGTTAATCCTACCCATTGTGCAATAGCATTTGATCTTTCGGGTCCTACATTCCGGCACGACAGATATGATGAATATAAGGCTCATCGGCCTCCCACTCCACCAGAGTTAAGACATCAATTCGATCGTGTACGACAGTTCATGAAAGCTTTCAAAGTACCAATTTTTGAACATCAAGGATATGAAGCCGATGATGTATTAGGCACACTGAGCACCCAGGCAGACCAAAAAGGGATAGACACTATTATACTGACTGGAGATACTGATGAACTTCAGCTTGTGTCTCCCTGTGTTCAGGTAATGCTTAGCTACAGCGCCCGGCGCACTACCATGTACGATATTTCCAAGGTAAAGGAGCGGTACGATGGACTAGGTCCTGAAACGGTTGCCGATATTAAGGCTTTGCAAGGAGATCCTAGTGACAATATCCCGGGCGTACCGAGTGTAGGGACAAAGACTGCTATAAAGTTACTTCAAGAGTTCGGTTCCGTAGAATCAATAATTGAACATATTGATGAGGTGAACCCCCCTCGAATCCAACAGAGTATCAGAGATCATAAGGATCAATTACTACTAGGTAAATTTCTGACTACAATTGTGCGTGACGTGCCCGTGGAGCTTGATTTAGACCGAGCAACATTCTGGAACTACGATCGTTCTGAGGTGGTTGATGGACTTAGAGAATTAGAGTTCTCCAGTATGGTTCCCAGAATCCCAGAGTCATTTGGTGGCGGGGAGACACCAACTCAGGGTCGATTGGAAATGGAATCTGTTGGACGAGAAATCAATTATCGAGTGGTGGACACAGAGGAAGAATTGCAATCAATGGTCTGCGCACTCGATTCTTCTGGCGGGTTTGCTATTAAGGTTGAAGCAACTACTACGAACCCCATGATTGCAGAACTTGTTGGGCTGGCTTTTGCCAATGAAGCTGACTCTGTTTGGTATGTACCTTTAGGCCATGCCTCAGGCACACAGCTTGGCATTGAGGTTGTTAAGGATGCTATTCAGAATTTGTTAGAAAGCAATTTAATACCCAAATTGACTCATGGGGCCAACTATGACATCTCTGTATTGGCTCGTGTAGGAATCAATCTACGGAATGTAGTATTTGACGGTATGATCTCTGCACATGTAGCTGGACGGAAATCAATTGACCTTGAATCCTTGGCTTTTGAATGCCTAAATATAGAACTTAAATTGATTAGTGACATCATAGGTAAAGGCCGTAAAAAACTCTCCTTGGACCAATCACCTATCGAAGAAATGGTGGTATACCTCGGGGAACGTGCTAATGCGATATGGCAACTTGAACACGTCCTATCGTCAGAAGCGAGAGAGAAAAAAGTATCCGCTGATATTGATGCGATAGAAATGCCACTTGTTCCGGTTTTGGTTCGGATGCAACGTAACGGGATCAACTTAAATATCGAACATTTGAGGAACATGTCCACTGAACTGGAAAGTAAGATCACCCGGATAGAAATGGAAATGTATGCTCTTGTTGGACATGAATTCAATATTGGATCATCTCAACAACTTGGCCATGTATTGATCAATGAGCTTGGCCTTCCGCCCACCAAGAAAACGAAGACGGGATATTCTACTGATGCCTCTTCTCTTGAAGGTCTTAAACAATCGCTCAATCGTGGTGTTTCAGAAGGGGTTGACCCTAAGGCTGCGGAGGTACTTGATCAAGTTATAGAGTACCGTCAACTGTCCAAGATCAAGTCGACATATTTAGATTCCCTTCCGGAACAGGTCAGCGATATTACCGGTCGGATCCATACTACTTACCACCAAACAGGTTCAGCAACTGGACGGGTATCGAGTATTGATCCTAACGTACAAAACATTCCGATACGAACCGACTTGGGTCGAGAAGTAAGAAAAGGATTCGTTGCCCAGAATGCACCTGACTGGATACTTTTGGGGGCAGATTATTCCCAAATCGAGTTGCGAATATTGGCTCATCTTTCTAGAGATGAAGGTCTGATCGATGCATTTCGAAACCGACAAGACATCCATGCGTCCACAGCCTCTTCGGTATACGATGTCTCAATTGATAAAGTCGATTCTGAGATGAGGCGTATCGCCAAGATAATGAATTTCGGTGTTGTATATGGGTTAAGTCCTTTCGGTATAAGCCATCAAACTGGGCTAACCCCTGAGGCGGGGCAGAAGTTTATCGATGCATATTTCGGTCGGTATCCAGGAATAAAAGAATATATTGATTCTATCAAGACTTTTGTCAAAACAAACGGTTATGTGGAGACTCTTAGTGGAAGAAGACGTTATATACCAGAAATACACTCAAGTAATTTTCATGTTCGGGCAGCAGGTGAAAGAATGGCTATAAATATGCCAATTCAGGGTACAGCTGCAGATATCATAAAACGGGCAATGGTCAGCTTGCAGGACCAAATGGACATTAATGGTATGCACTCGCTCATGATAGTGCAGGTACATGATGAACTTATATTCGAGGTGCCTAAATATGAATTGGAACAGATGGAATCCCTGATTGGACAATTGATGCCGGCAGCTATGGATTTAACCGTTCCACTTGAAGTGGATTTGAAAAAAGGCTACAACTGGGGAGAAATGGAATAGATTTGGTACGTTATGATTCCGTTGACAGTTGTGATATAGGGCAATACCATGATCTATAGTGTAATCAACTTAGAGCTAGTAATTAAAATAAGGTGATTGATTTTGGAATCAAATCAGAAAACTGTACTGGATGTCATAACCCAATATTTGGCGGATCTTAAAACCAAGAATAAAAGGACTGAATTACAGCAACATCTTGTCAGATTTTCCCAATGGATAGGACAAGAGCGGCTTGTAAATGATATACAACCGTCTGAGATTGCTGGTTATGGTGAGAAAGTCATGATGTCCGGTCCAACATCTGTAGAACGGCTTCAGAACGTCCGCAAATTTCTAGTGTATGCCTATAAGAATGAAATTATAGAACAGAATCTCGCCCAGCATCTTAGGATTCGTCGCAACAAGAATTCCCCCAAAAATAAGTCGGGTGATTCTGTAAAATCTTTCGAATTGACTAAGGATGGTCATAAAAAGTTGGTGGGTGAACTTGAAAAATTGAAAGCGGAACGTGCTCCCATTGCAGATGAAATTAAAAGAGCAGCAGCCGACAAGGATGTTCGAGAAAACGCACCTCTTGAAGCTGCTAGAGAACAGCTTGGGCATATCGAGTCTAGGATACGGCAGATTGAGTCTACCTTGGGTTCTGCTGTAGTGATAGATACTAAAAAACGTCGTAAGACAATTGGGATCGGAACCAAGGTATTTCTTAAGGAGCTAAATTCTGGTAAAAGGCTAGAATTTAGTGTTGTTAGTTCTATGGAGACATCTTCGTTGGAAGGCAAAATCTCGGATGTTTCACCGGTAGGTAGTGCACTGATGAAAAAAACCGCGGGACAGGAAATCGAGGTTCAAACTCCAAAGGGAGCCGTTTCATACAAAATTATGAAGATATTGTCGTAAGGTAAGAGATGGCCCTAGTAAAGGGGCTTGGCATCGGCGTCCTTCTGTAGTATTGCCAAAACAGAGTTGTTTTGTAAGAGGTTCTGTGGACTGATTGAAGAGTGATGATGGTTAATATTTCATATTTGACATTCGTACAAATCAAGCAAATATTTCGGAACTAATTTTTTTGCCAGGTTGGCTCTGTGGAACATGGTACTGAAGAAATAACAAGGCTGGTCATACAACTTGCGGCTATTCTCGTAGCTGCTAAAGTATTTGGAGAACTATTTCAACGTTTTCTGAAGCTGCCCGCAGTTCTGGGAGAGCTTGCAGCAGGCATATTAATTGGCCCTTTCGCCCTTGGAGCAATTGAGTTTCCAGTAATCGGTGCACTTTTTCATCATCTCCCTGACTCTAGTGGGGGATTCCAAATACCTGTATCCGAATCCTTGTGGGCCATATCACAGGTAGGTTCCATAGTTCTACTTTTCATGGCGGGACTTGAGACGGATCTTCGCCAGTTCTTACGATATTCTAAACAAGCTACTCTGGTAGCAACTGGTGGTGTGGTGCTTCCGTTCGTATTTGGAGTGGCACTCACGGTTATTTTTGGATATGCAGATGGTATTGGGGATGTAAGAGCTTTGTTTATAGGAGCTGTCCTCACAGCAACTTCTATAGGTATTACTGTCAGGGTACTTGGAGACATCGGTAAACTTGGCACTCCTGAAGGAGTCACTATTCTGGGTGCAGCAGTGCTGGATGATGTGATCGGGATACTGATCTTGACGATCGTTGTTGGTCTTGAAACCTCTGGGCAAATTTCTGCTGGATCGATTGGATTCGTGGCTATTAAGACAATTGGTTTTTGGCTAGCTTTGACAGGAGTAGGAATATTACTGTCAAGGCGTATCTCTGATCTGTTTAGTAGATTTGAAGTTAGTGGCGCAGCCTTGGCACTTGCACTAGCTTTGGCATTTCTTGCAGCGGGACTCGCAGAGAGCTTTGGTCTTGCAATGATTATAGGAGCCTTCTCTATAGGACTTGCACTATCAGATACGGACCTAGCACAAACTCTGGAAGAACCATTGGGAGCTGTTTATGCGGCACTTGTACCGATATTTTTTGTGGTTATGGGAATGTTGGTTGACTTGGGTTCTCTCTCAGGAGTCATAGGCTTTGGTGCACTTCTAACGGTTTTCGCGGTTGTTGGAAAGGTCTTAGGAAGTGGGGGTCCAGCTCTTCTTGTAGGATTTAACCTAAGGGGTAGCTGGAGGATAGGTATTGGCATGTTGCCTAGAGGTGAAGTTGCTTTAATAATGGGTGGCATCGGAGTAAGTAGCGGAATTCTTGACTCCGAACTATATGGCGTAGCGATAATAATGACCATAATAACAACTGCGTTGGCTCCTCCAATTCTTTCGGCGTCTTTCAGTGGCGGGGAAGTGGGAATCCGGGAAAACCCTGAGAATGTCGAAAACGATGCCTGAGACCGTATCAACGGAGGATACGGATGGTCTGGTTGAAGAACTCAAGGACATAATTGACGGAGAAGTTAGATTTGACCGGATGACGCGTGCTTTATACAGCACAGATGCAAGTATTTACCAAATAGACCCTATAGGGGTAGTTTTTCCAAGAAATGCCGATGATGTTGTAGCCGTTATTGAAACTGCGGCACTGCGTGGGGTTCCGGTACTCCCTAGAGGGGGAGGTACCAGCCTAGCGGGTCAAGCTGTTGGCCATGCGATTGTAATGGACTTTTCCAAATATATGAGAAGGGTCTTGGCTATTGATATCGAGCAAGGTTGGGTCAAAACAGAACCCGGCATTATTTTAGAGGAACTGAATCAGAAACTGGAGACCCATGGTTTCCAATTTGGTCCTGATCCCAGCACCAGTAACAGAGGTAATGTCGGAGGTGCTCTTGGAAACAATTCTTGTGGAGCTCATTCGATTCTTTGGGGTAAGACCATTGATAATGTAATAGATTTGGAAGCTGTTTTGTCTGATGGCTCGCGGGTGAACTTAGGACCGCTTACCTCCGATGAGTTAGATAAGAAAATAAGGCTGGAGGGATTAGAGGGGAACATATATCGTAGACTGTTTGAGATTGGAGATTCGGCTCGCGACGAGATTATAGCTCGTTATCCAAAGATCCTACGTCGGGTTTCTGGCTATAACCTCGATGAAATCATCAGCGATAGTAAATTTAACTCAGCCCGTTTTGTAGTTGGTTCTGAGGGGACACTTCTTGCCATTACGGAAGCTAAGTTAAAGCTAGTTCCACTGCCCAGTTTCAAAGGACTGGCCGTAATCCATTTTCGCGAGGTTATCGAGTCAATGGAGGCAACTGTAGTTACGCTAGAACTAGGGCCGTCCGCAGTTGAACTCGTTGACGAAATGATAATACGGCAGGCACGGGGTAATCTTGAATATTCAAGGATGATGGATTTTGTAGACGGAGAGCCAGGAGCCCTTTTACTTGTTGAGTTCTATGGTGACTCAATGGAGGAGGTAGATTCAAAGCTCGATGGTTTGGAAGCACGAATGAATTCTAGTCGACTTGGCTATTCGATTCGACGAATAACTGATATTGAAGAACAATCCAGAGTTTGGGCTGTGCGGAAAGCTGGTTTGGGATTAATGATGAATGTGCAGGGCGATGCTAAACCATTGCCTTTTGTAGAAGATACTGCCGTTGCACCTGAATATCTACCCGAATACGTAAGACGCTTTGATGAGATTGTTAGAGATCATAAAACTACGGCAGGATATTATGGGCATGCGAGTGTGGGATGTTTGCACATAAGGCCTTTAATCAATCTTAAGTCTAGCGAAGATGTGGAAAAAATGGCATCTATTGCGACAGCAATCAGCGATCTTGTTCTAGAATTCGGTGGTGCTATGAGTGGAGAGCATGGTGATGGGCTGGTCAGGAGTGTGTGGAACGAAAAAATGTTCGGACCAACACTATATCAAGCTTTCCGAGATGTTAAGACAGCATTTGATCCCCAAGGAATCATGAATCCGGGCAAGATTGTAGATTCTCCAGCAATGACAGAAAATCTACGGTACTCTCCTAAACATAAGTCCTTGAAGATTACATCAGGATTTGGATATGAATCAGAAGGAAACTTTTCTAATGCTATAGAAATGTGTAATGGACAAGGTGCCTGCAGAAAGTTGGACGGTACGATGTGCCCGTCTTACATGGTTACCAGAGATGAAGAACATTCGACACGTGGTCGTGCAAATGCCTTGAGGGCTACAATTTCAGGCGCAATGCCTGTCGGATCACTGAGTAGTAAACGACTCTATGAAGTTCTAGACCTTTGCCTTGAGTGCAAGGGGTGCACAGCTGAATGTCCTTCGAATGTCAACATGACAAAGCTGAAATATGAATTCTTACACCTGTATCACAAGGTCAATGGATATACTCTACGCAATCGGCTATTTGCGAACATTGCCCTGCTTAATAGACTCGGTTCTTTTATGGCCCCAGTGTCAAACTGGATTTTGGGATCTGGTACCGGGAAGGAACTGATTGAAAGATATGTTGGTATAGATCGACGCAAACCGCTACCAAAATTCGCTGCTCAGAGTTTCGTACAGTGGTTTCGGGCACGAGATAGAATGGTTGATAAGAGCGGTTCTAGGGGTAAAGTGGTTTTGTTCGTAGATACTTTTACTAACTATAATCATCCAGAATTAGGACGCTGTGCTGTAAAGGTTCTTGAGCACTTGGGGTATTCGGTAGTTGTTCCTAAGACTAGATGCTGTGGCCGCCCGATGTTATCAGCAGGAATGCTTGACAAGGCGCGTGATAGCGCCCTAGCTAATATCGAAGTTTTACGAAAATATGTAGAAGATGGCGCCAAGATAGTTGGGCTCGAGCCGAGTTGCATTTTGGGACTACGTGATGAGTACCCAGATTTGATTAAAGAGGATGAGTCTGTCTCTCTTGTAGCTGGATCATCCATGCTTTTGGAAGAATTCATCAAATATGCGTTGGATAATGGTTCCCAATTGAACACGATTCGTGAACCAGGCAAGGTGCTGTTCCATGGACATTGTCATCAGAAAGCTCTTGCCGGGACGGACATAGCAATGGAAATACTCAAATCGATTCGAGGTTGTGATGTTCAGGAAATACGGTCGGGATGTTGTGGTATGGCTGGCTCTTTCGGATTCAAAAAAGAGCACTATGATGTTTCGAAAAGCATTGGAGAACTTAGTCTATTTGGACCTATCAGATCGGCTGATACAGACGTCTCGGTTGTTAGCGAGGGAGTCTCTTGCAGGCAGCATATAACCGATAACACTGGACGTTCTGCAATACACTTGGTCGAATTGATCGCTAGTACGATATAGTTGATGGATAGATGATGTTGGCAGCAAATTTCGTTATTTATTTGAATTAGAAAATATACGTATAGGTAGTTTTGTATGCATGGGGATGCTTGATTAAACTATGATCATATTCCACATATTGTGGTGGAATTAATTACAGGCTACGGGACCATCTTGGCTTGTATTTACAACTTTAATCGTTGAGATCAAGGGAGTAATCTGTCTATACTGATGGCCTTGTTGTCATGGGTGACCCGAAGCCTTAGGGGTTCACCCTCAACCAGAATTTCGTAGGTAAGCCAATCGACCTCCACGATTTCTGAATTAACTAAGATATAATATTGGCCGTCCGAGGGTGATTCCTTGGCGTCTAGTGTTCCCTCAATGCGGTGATACGGAGGGACAATAGGTAGGATTCTCTGTAGTGATAACCCTAATGATTTCAATATGGAAAGCAGCTTCTCAAGAACGATCACTGATCCTTGCCAGCCTTTAAAAAGATGAAAGTTATAGAATTACGAGAGGCGGTTTCCTAAGTCTTAAAAAGTATCTGTATCTCTCTCGGTATTAGTCTCTTATCTTAGCTATATAATAGGTTTAAGTTAGCCTGGTTGATCTCATGACCTAGTTGCTCTTGAAGGACGTCTAGGAGTTCGAAGTCTTGTAGGTCGGAAACGAAGGTGATAGCTGTCCCTCGCCTTCCTGCTCTAGCTGTACGCCCTATGCGGTGCACATATTCTTCCAGATTGTCTGGCATGTCGTAGTTAATGACGTGTGATACGGCCGGAATATCTAAACCTCGTGAGGCCACATTTGTAGCTACGAGTAAGCGTAACCTCTTTGCCCGGAACTTCTGTATAACACGCTCGCGTTGTATTTGGGTCATGTCACTATGGATGCCTTCGGCATCATAGCGATTACGGCGTAAATCGCTGACTAATCTGTCTACTCCTGCCTTGGTTCTACGGAAGACAAGTGCCTGAGAGACATTATCCGGTAGGTCGAGTATCTCCTTAAGCGCAATACGCCTATCCTGTGCAGCTACTTCGTAATAGACTTGCTCAACTTGATCCACTGGCTCCGCATCGCCCCCTTCCCTAATCCAGTCAGGATTATTGAGATAACGGCGTGTAAGCTTTCGGATAGGATACGGAATGGTAGCGGAGAAAAGAAGAGTCTGGCGACTGCGTGGAGTTTGGCGAAGGATGTGCTCGATATCATCGATAAACCCTATGTCCAGCATTTGATCTGCTTCATCAAGAATTGCCATTCGAATGGTTTTCAGGGATAAAGTACGGCGGTTCATATGGTCCATCAATCGACCAGGTGTCGCGACAATAACATGGACACCGGTCCGAAGGACATCAATCTGAGGTTGCATCGGTTGTCCACCATAAATAGCAACTACTTTTATACTCCGGTAGCGTCCAATCTTTGATATCTCTGAGGACACCTGCATAGCTAATTCTCTAGTAGGTGTTAGGATTAAGGCTTGAGGCAAGCGGGATTTTGTATTGATTTTCTCTATGATTGGAATCCCGAAAGCGGCGGTTTTACCGGTGCCAGTCTGTGCTTGGCCTACAACATCACGTCCTGTTCGTACTATCGGAATCACACTTTTCTGTATAGGTGTTGGGGATCGGTATCCTAAATCGGACAGTGCCCGACCTATTTTCAGGCTAACTTGGAGATTGCCAAAATGATCCGAATCGGATCTCGGGTGTGTTGGAGGATGTAATGGGTTTTTCTGTTTGGTATTCTTAGGTTTCTTGGTTCCACGGCGATGCCTAGGTGGTCTATGGTTCTTGTGACTGGATAAATCTTGCTGGCCTTTTATTGTCTCTGCAGGGGTGTCTTTTATTGGTACGCTAAGCTGATTGTGCTGATTTTGCCTTGGGGATTCAGATACTCTAGCGATATCTTCATCAGTGTCAATTTTACTGATTATGGATGAAAGTTTTCTAGTTACTAAATTTAATACAGAGGACATGTTTTTAGTGGACCTTAGGGGTGATGGGAACAAAAAAAGGGTGTCCTGCTTAGAGTACACCCCGTTCAAAACTATTCAGTTTCGCGACCGCGGCCATTCTTGACCCAAAGTCTAGCACCTAGGCACTTGCTCTGTCAAAGATACAAATTGTATCTGGTATGAGATATTGTTCCTGCTATACCCGCTCGTAATAAATTTTCCTCCAATAGAAAAATTTGGACTTATTCAGAATTTTTATGATGATTTTGGTTAGATATCCTCAGGGCGATACACAAGTGAACCTCCGTAGATACCCAAGCGTGGATCATCAAGCATGCTCCAAGCATAATAGACTGTAACGATGTTTCCGTTGTCTAGCTGGACTGAACTGGGGTAACCGCAGTCCCTATCTCCTGAATCGCCTACTAGGAATAGCTTATTGTTGACGTCCCAGCTTTTGCCGTCATCGCTACTCAGCATCCCATGGATCCCGTACGGAGGCACGCGCCGTCCATAAGTTAAAAGTAAACGTCCGTCTTGAAGCCGAATTACATCTCCGGGATGTTCTGACTCACCCGTGATTCGAACAGGGTCAGTCCATGTCTGGCCACCGTCCGAGGAGTTGATTTGCCATAACCCGGTGTGATTTTGCTCAGTACCCCGAAGCATGACCATCAGCTTTGTGCCGCCAAGGTAGCATAGAGCTGGTTCTCCGAATCCTTCTCCTAGAGAGATGCAGTTGGTCCACGTGTGTCCGTTGTCCATTGAACGTATTAGGAAAGATGCATTGGATTGGCGTGGCCTCTCTGTTGTGGTGATGGCGTATCCCATCAGAATAGTTCCATCGGGTAGTGTCAGCATTTTGTTAAAAGCAGAAGCGTAGCGGTGGTGGTCTTGAGGACCCTCGCGGCCAGAATAGGTCCAGTCTTCGTTACCTTGGCCTTTGAGGAGTTCCGCTTCTCCCCATGTTTCACCATTGTCTGTAGATCTAGCGATCCACATGGCCGTGTAGCCACCGCGTTCCTTGCTTGGTGTCCATTTGCCATCAACGTACCTGTCTGCACGTATGAATGATACTAGTAGTGTTCCATCCGAGGCGATTCCAAATGCCGGGTTCCGGTCGTCAGGCCCCACCCCAGATATGACAGATGCGTGGCTCCACGATTTTCCGCCATCCGGTGACGAGACAAAGACGAGCCGGCCACGTTCCCCGATATGAAAATCACCGTCACGAGTGACAACTCCCACGTGCCCGTTATTCAGTTTTTGAAGAGCCGGCCAGAACCCTCCCATAGTCATCATGACGTACCGTTTTACTGGTAGTGCGCGGTACCTTGAGGCGAATACAGGTATCTCTCTCTTGAAATACATGAGTTTCATCTCCTAAATTGGGTTGTTTAACTCGTCTATTTGATGCTCCACCTTGTTGCCATGATGCAAGTTTTTCCATTACCGTCATTGGAGGCGATATCTTTGATGTGTGACATATCTGGGTCGACTAGTTCTTCCGGAGATTCCACCCCAGATTCAAGTTTCTGAGTAACACGATCTGATTCACTTTCCAGTTGGTAATAAACGGTGAGAAGTTCACCGGGTTCCAGTTCAACAGTTGCAGGATACCCCAGATCACCGCTTGGAGCGTCGTCTCTTAGAACGATCTCGTTCTCAATGTCCCAAGTTATACCGCCGTCGTAGCTGAGGCATGCCCTTTCTCCAAAAGGCTCTCTCCTAAGACCGTAAGTGACGAGTAGAGGGCCGCTTGATAAACGAATTAAATGAGGTGGATAGCCCCAAATGGGTGTTTGGTGCGCTGATGTCCAGGTCTTTCCACCATCGAGGCTCTCTGATTGGTGCATATACCACTCTGAATAACGTTCTTTGGTAGGTTCGTATCGTATCAGTGCCACAATTTTCCCATCTGGCAACTCTACCAGATGCGGCTCATTGAAATACCCGGCATCAGCGAGTTTTTCTTCTGGTATTGGTATGACACCGGACAATTGCCATGACCTCCCCTCGTCTCTGGATTCGACGGAAGCAACGGTAGGCCTCCCATCGATTCTAGCGTTGCCGACCATCATTAAACGTCCATCTTTAAGTTGAATTGGCCCATGGGGAGCTGACACGATAGTATCTACTTGTGGTTCCCAGTTTGCGCCGCCGTCTGTCGATCTCCTTGACCAACGGCCGTGATATTTGGATCTGTCATGTTGGCTGATCTTTTTCCAATGGCGTAACCAGGACTTGTATTCGTTGGGATACATGTCGCGATACCTATCAGAAGAGTATGAAATACCAGTGAACCAAGTTATAAGTAACGTGCCGGATCTCATAACTACCATCCCGGTATCACGGTCATCGAGAGGGGAATTGTTCACGGTTTCTGGGTCGGACCATGTATCGCCCCCATCACTGCTTCGAATGAGTTGGTTCTTACCATACGGACATACATGCGTCTCTCTATCACCGGAAAAGACGACGAGAATTTCGCCACTTCTCGTTTGGCCAATAGTAGGCCAGGCCAAGTAGTTCTCAGGCTGTTTGAGGAGCACTTTATTCCAGTGGATAACTACTTTCTGATCGGACATTTCTTTCCTCCAAAAACGAAATCATAGTTACCATAACATGAAGGATGGCGGTGTCAATTTTGTTCTGACCCTTTCTCTATTCGACCATCAACCTCGTGCTACAATAATGAGCATCAGAACAGGACTGTAATTGGAGGCCCGTAAATGGCCCGAACCTTCGTATCGCGACAGATATTCCCTGAGTATTTACAAAAGATTAAGGATGAATCAGATGCCCAAATCTGGGAGGATGAGCTACCACCTCCCAGGGATGTATTGCTAGAAAAAGTTATTGGGATTGATGGGATACTTTGTCTATTGACCGACCAAATAGACAAAGAACTTATGGAAGCGGCGGGTCCTCAATTGAAAGTCATAAGCCAGATCGCCGTTGGGTATAACAATATTGATATACCCGAGGCAACTAAGCGCGGCATACCTGTAGGATACACACCAGATGTGCTTACCCAGACTACTGCTGATGCGACATTGGCCTTAATGCTTGCGGCAGCGCGACGTGTCACTGAGAGTGAGCGAGCAGTTCGTGCTGGAGAGTGGCGTACTTGGCACCCTCTTCATTTTCTAGGCCAGGACCTTTATGGATCTACCGTGGGAATTATTGGTATGGGGCGCATTGGCCTAGAGGTAGCCAAGAGATGTCTTGGATTCGATACAAAAATCCTATATCACGATAAAGGCCGACGGGAAGATCTTGAAGCAGATTACCCACTGAATTTCGTGGATTTTGACACCTTGCTTATGGAGTCCGATTTTGTATCTCTACACACGGTGTTAGACGATTCAACTTATCATCTAATCAGTGATGAGGCGTTTGACAAGATGAAAACTAATTCGGTATTGGTCAATGCTGCGAGGGGTCCTATAGTGGATCCAAAAGCCCTGTACAAGGCCCTTAAAGATGGCCGAATTGCCGCAGCAGGACTTGATGTAACGGAACCTGAGCCTATTCCTATGAACGACCCGCTTCTCACGCTAGAGAATTGTGTAATTGTGCCACACACGGCCAGCGCTAGTGTCAGTACTCGTCGGGAAATGTCTAGAATATCAGCAACGAACCTCCTTAACGGAATAAATGGGGAAAAATTATTGACCTGCGTTAACCCTGAAGTATACGAAATATAGGTCAGTAAATAATTTACCCATATATGCAAGAGGTTCTTTTTTTGAACACTTGAGAAGTATAAGGATTACTCTTTGCCCAGTCTGCGCTTGAGACGTCCCAATAGACGTCTCACTGCAGGTGCGTCAGGACTAGTTGGACTCATCTCGACGTAGTGTCGAAGATCGTCTAGGGCCTCAGCTGCTTGCCCTATACGTAGCTTTACCAGTCCCCGGTCACGTAAGTCTTGAGAACTCCGTGGCTTGAGTGCGAGTGTCCAGTCAATCACCTTTAATGCGTTAAAGTGGTCTTGCGACCTTAGGTATGAGAATTTGAGATTTCTGACTATCCGTGTTAAGAATTGGGTCTTGGTTACTGGTAACAGGTAGTTATCTTGCCACACGGCGTTTTCGCCAGACATATCATGGAACCTCGCAATGCATTCTTGCTTTGAAAGAAGGATTCCGCCGTAGAATGGGTCCACAAAAACGTCGTCTTCATATTCGTGTTTGACTAGAAAATGGCCGGGCATACCAATTCCTAGTAGAGGAATGCCGACTCGGCTACCAACTTCAATGTAAAGTAGGGCCAGGGAGATTGGGATTCCCTTTCGGGTCGAAAGTACGATATTTAGGAAGCTGTTTTCTGGGTTGTAGTAGTCTGTTTGATCACCATGAAACCCGAGTTCGTCGAAAATATATTCGCTTAAAACGTTCATGTCTGCCATCGGTTCACGGTGAGACCCCAGTTTTTTTAGCACTATCTTTCCCATACAGTCTAGTGCGCTGAGTTCCCCATCTATATTTAAATCAGGATGTTCGATTGTTGAGAAAAGCAGAGCGGCCCGTGCTAGATTGATTTCCTGATCATCACCCTCAAGCATTGAAGTGAGATCAGCAGTTACGTTACGAGATTGCATCGAACACCTTGACTTGGATAGTTATTGTCAACTTATCACAGGTGCCGTGACCGTGCCAGCCCAGACGTGGGACTTAATCGGAACACAGTTTCCTTAAGATATCCAAGGGATGAATTCACGCCATTCCTTTAATATTGGACGATGTCGAAAGAGTGCATATGGATCTGGGTGGGGAGGTGCAGGTTTACGTTTTAGCTTCATCTGAGCTTCAGTGGGCGTATGTCCTGCTTTCTTGTGGTTACAAACTACGCATGCGCTTACAACGTTGCTCCATTCGTGGGGTCCACCCCGCGATCTTGGCAATATATGGTCAAGTGTCAATGTCTTGGTTTTTTCCCCACAGTACTGGCACGCAAAGGCATCCCTGTAAAAGATTGCTCTTCTGGACAATCGACGTTGGATAATAGGCTGTTTTACCATGTATATCAGTCTGATAACTGATGGTTTTGGGAACGACATACTCACGGTACGTATGTCCCCCAAGCCGTTCAGCATCAATTCTGCCTTGCCCAAACCTAGTAGGATCAGCGCCCTACGTATGTTGCATATGTTGAGAGGCTGGTAGTTTTGATTAAGGACTAGTACTGGAGCGTGGATCATTGAGCATTGATGCTATGGGTCTGATGTGATCTCAATTGCACGACGAAGTAAATCAATCGCCACTTCGAAGTCTGCAGAAACGTAACCTAAAGTATCACCTGGTATCTTGTTGAAGGAACTGATGTATGCCGAAACAAGCTGTGAATCAACCATTTTGCCCTCTAGCCCTGTCTTAATGTTGTCTATTTTTTGTATAGGGACTTGGCCTGCGACCGATCCGGGGATATTGTTAGTAACAGTATCAGAATCGAATGAGTAGGTAAGCCTCGCCAGCCCTATTACAAGCATACTGGATAACGAAAGGCCGATGATCAATCCGAGGGCTAGTCCGCCAATACGGTCTAAAATGCTAGATATTCCGATTGTTACCACTGATAACATCGGTTTGGCGAATTTGTATGAGAAATTTGTTATGAACAGGACTATCGCAATTACTACGAAATAGGATACGACGGTTAACAGTGTTTCGTTTTGGACTGACCCTCCAAGTATACTGCCGATATAGCGACTAGATTGACCTGCGAATAAACAGCCTATATAGATTCCGGCTGCTATGAAGACGGCTCTTATTAGACCTAGCTTTACTCCCCCTATTATTCCTGCTGCTAGTGTTCCAAGTATGATGTAATCTAGGAAATTCACTTTGATTGTCCTATCCGTTGTAGAACTTTAATCTAAAACCGTACTGATCAATATTCGGAAAATATTATCATAGCGGGATTATGATATAAAACTTAAATTTATCCTTTTAAAAGATTCTGCCACTGTAAGAATAGGGACTTTGTTTGTCTTGACACTATTTTATACGCATTGCTAGCATGGACATTGGAGAGTGGACAATCTTTTAATGAAATAAGGCTACTTGTCAGCGTCGTGCGCGGTTTACTTGCAGCGTTAGGCGCTGTTTTTATTTGTGATAATGGACAAACAGGCTGCTGTAATATTAGTTGCAGGCAAGGGTACCCGTATGAAGTCGGGGATTCCAAAAGCATTGCATTTGGTTTGTGGCAAGGAGATGGTTACACTTATCGTAGATTCGGTGAGGGCAGCTGGAATAAATAGGATTGTGGTAGTTGTAGCTCCAGAATCCGATTCGATTAAGGCGATTCTTGGCAATGATGTTAATTATGTGGAACAGACGGATCAGCTAGGCACTGGCCACGCTCTCTTGCAGGCTAGAGAGGTTTTAGAAGGAGTCAGTGAGATCACTGTACTTGCCGGGGATACGCCTTTGATTCGTTCTGGATCCTTAGAATCGCTTGCAAGAATTCAGCGTGATAATAGTGCACTTATAACTATATTGACAGCAGTTGTGGGAGATCCCAGTGACCTGGGAAGGATAGTCAGAGACGACAAAGGTATCAATGCTGTAATTGAGCACTATATGGCTAGTCCTGAAGACTTGAAGATCAGAGAAGTAAACAGCGGTGCCTACAGGATTAAATCGTCTTGGTTATGGCCAGTACTGAAATCACTGCAGCCGTCTTCCAATGGTGAGGTGCTTTTGACCGACTTGGTAGCTGTTGCTGCATCTGATAGGAGTGGATCGGTTACTTCGGTAACAGCACAAGATCCTACAGAGATTTTGGGTATCAATGACCGAGTTCAACTTGCGGCAGCAGAGAAAATTATGCGTGGGCGTATTTGTAAAAGATTGATGCTCAAAGGAGTGACAATCCCAGACCCCCAGTCCGTATACATCGATATCAATGTCAAGATTGGCGAAGATGCGATTGTGATGCCGAATACTCATGTCCTAGGGCAATCAATTATAGGCCGTGGTTGTAGGATTGGACCTAACAGCATCATCAAGGACTCTTCGATAGGAGATGGATGCAGTGTTTTAGCTTCAGCCGTTACGGAAGCTACATTAGAAAATGAAGTGGAGATTGGTCCCTTTAGCAATGTGCGGTCAGGTACCTATCTGGAGTCTTATGTCAACATAGGCACTACGGTAGAACTTAAGAAAACTCGAATAGGACGTAATTCAAAGGTGAACCATTTTAGCTATATTGGAGATGCAGATATTGGTAGTGAAGTGAACATTGGGGCTGGGACGATCACATGCAATTATGATGGTATTGAGAAACATTCAACCCGCATTGGAGACGGGGCTCTGATTGGTTCTGATACTATGTTAGTGGCGCCCGTAGATGTTGGATCCAATGCTCGGACGGGAGCTGGCGCTATAGTAACCAATGATGTTCCAGAAGGAACACTTGTAGTTGGATCTCCTGCACGGGTTAAGAAGAAGGAGCTAGGTCGTGGCTTGCAGGATTAAGGATTGGTTTGTTGGGCGGAAGACCCTTATTGAGTTAGGATATTCGATAATTGGAGAGTGATAGTACGATCCCCTGGGTGGCGTTAGCCATCTCAGGGACAGGTTTCTTTCTAATATCTTTCGTAGAATCGAGCCTTGCTTCGGTACGCCGGGATAGGGCTCAGTGGCTGGTCGCGCACGGGGTACCCGGTGCTATTGTTCTTGAAGGCCTTCACTCTACCCCGCTTGGCCCTACAGGCTCTTTGACGATTCTCAAGTATGTTTTACTGGGAACAAACCTCATGTCAAGCATAGGGGTAGGGGTGTTGTATGGCGACATGGATTGGAATACCCCATTCCTTATCGGCGCTTCTTCACTAGTCATTTCTGGACTCTTATACATAAAGGCATATTGGCTAGCGGGGCTTTGCGGAGAAAAGTCGGCATTGCGGTTGGCTAGACCCGCCCGGATATTGTTCAGAATGCTGAGGCCTCTCACAATGCTTTACTTGGTGGTGGGTAATGGATTGAGTAGGCCTAAGAACGAAGATCTCAATATGACTGACAATGGGATACCAGATCAACTCGGGATTGGGATTGATTCCACAGATGAAACTCTAGATGAGCACGAGGCTCGTATGATTAGAGGTGTTGTCGATTTGGATCGCACTACTGCCAGAGAAATAATGGTGCCAAGACTAGATATGGTCACAGTAGAAATCGGTGTACCCATTACAGAACTAGTACACTTGATGATCGAGTCGGGACATAGCCGTATACCTGTAACTCTTGGAAGCCTCGATAAGATCGAAGGTATCGTCTACTCTAGGGAAGTACTTGCATCGATGGTAAATGAGAAGATTTCACCTGAGGTCCTTAACAACAATGTTGTCAGGGATGCTTTGTTCATACCGGAATCGAAGACTCTAGAGGAGCTACTAGAAGAATTCCAACACCGTCAGTTGCAAATTGCGATTGTAGTAGACGAATATGGTGGTGTTTCTGGATTAGTTACAATTGAAGATTTATTGGAAGAGATAGTAGGTGAGATTACAGATGAATTTGATATTCAGGAGCCAGATATAGAGCGACAGGGAGGCGATTCTTTTTTGATCGACGCTCGCATTGGATTGGATTCAGCCAGCGAGCTTCTGGGCACTACATTTCAAGGAGATGGATTTGATACTCTTGGGGGCTTCATTTATCAACGGCTTGGTAGAATTCCGAAGATTGGGGATCTTGTTGACCATGAAGGACTCGAAATTCAAGTAGTCGCTACTGTTGGCAGAAGGGTCAAACAGGTACGCGTAGTGAAAACCACGCCATCGGATAGTGACTAGGAATAGGCCTGGCCATCCAATGGATCTCATCTCTTCTGAAATATCTTAGGTCCGCGAAATTCCCAGTGCGATAGAATCGTAATATGGTCAAATTAGTTATAGGTTTTGCAACTGTAACTATCCTGTTAATGGCATCTGCATGCTCAACGGTTTTTGAACAAACAGTAACGACCGTATCTCTTGTGCGGACCAGGAATTAGAACAATTTAACCTATACGATGTACCTCGTTGGCGAAGTCTAGTATTTTGGAGGCGTCTTTGACACCGGCTGTTTCCACCCCGCTTGAAACATCAACACCTAATGGATGGACTTCTTGAATCGCGCGACCTACATTATCTGGTGTGAGGCCACCAGCCAAGATGACGTCATACATGTCAGCCAGATTTTTTGCGATTATCCAGTCAAAAGTTTTGCCGGTGCCTCCCATCGCACCCTTTTCGTATTTGTCTAATATGACCATGTGTCCTGCCGTCCTGACTTCTTCGATCTCCCGCGATGAAGATTTGATGGAGTCGGGTTGAGAATTTTCGTCCCGGATCTTAATTTGTTTGATTATCGGGATGTCAATATAAGCCCAATATTCAAGGGATTCGTCACCGCAAAGTTGTACCATGTCGAGTCCACACTGCCGGGCTATGCGATTCACTTCATCTATTGACTGATTAGCGAAAAGCCCAACGAGTTGCGGGCATAGGCTTCCTAGCCCTGAGCGGAGTGTCTGTATAATTGACTGGGCTATTTCTTGAGTTATCTCTCTTCGAACCCCAGGTACGAAGACCATGCCTATGAAGTCTGCTCCCGCTTTTGCGGCTACAAGGGCATTGTCAGGATCTCTTAGTCCACAGACCTTTAATTTTGTCACATCATTTCCCTAAGCTTTTTGCCTGGATCTTTAGATGTGACTAGGGCCTCCCCGACTAATATCGCATTGGCTCCCGATTCTGCTACTCTCAGAATATCGTTCCTAGTATTGATACCACTCTCGCTGACGACTATACAATTGTTCGGAACTTTCGGTGCCAATCTTTCAGTAACGGACAAATCCGTTTGGAATGTATGTAGGTTCCGGTTGTTTATTCCGATAATCTCTGCACCTGATTTTATTGCAATTTCGAGTTCGTCTTCATCGTGTACCTCTACCAGACATTGGATCCAAAATTGCTGCGCAATATTCATCAGGTCTAATAATTGGGATGATGAAAGCATGCTTACTATGAGTAATACTGAGTCTGCTCCGTAGGCCCGTGCCTCGCAAATTTGGTATGGATCGAAAATGAAATCTTTGCGTAGGATTGGTATCGGTGTGGATTTAAGAGTCTCATGGACCATCTCCATGTCGTGGAGGCTGCCTTGGAAGAATGGTTTGTTTGTTAGTACAGAAATGGCAGCGGCACCATTTTCGGCGTAGGTTTTAGCCAGATGGGCTGGATCTAGGTTTTGTGAGAGGATACCCTTTGAAGGTGTAGCTCTTTTGATTTCTGCGATTATCCTGACCCGGTCTCCCATCAGGGTTCCTGCTAGGTTAAGCGGTCTTGAATTTACACAAGACTTGATTCTTTGCTCAAGCGTTTGAATCGGAACAGATGTACGTCGACTAAGAAGGTCTTCTTGCTCCGATTCAACTATTTTTTTCAAAATGTCAGGGGTGTCAGATTTCATTGCTTTTATTTGTGAAAACTGTCCATTTATTAGTTGTATTTGTTTGTGATCTAATGCGGATTCTTTAAGTGTGTATTGTTGAGGGAATCGGGATGATAGTAACTATAGGTGTGGTTTTAGATAGGTTCAACTAGGCGGTATAAATCTCTTTCTAGTTGTATATAGGATGATCGCACCCAAAATTGCTAGGAATACCAGAGCCGAGTGACCACCAGTTACCCCGATTATGAAGGATGTTATCGTCGCAAGAAATAAGGTGACGTATATGTAGTATGATGCTTTGATAGTAAGATTGCCTTTAGACTGTATGATTTGTCAGGTATTGATAGGGCAATATGTTCGCAGAGGCTCGTAAAATTATAAAGTGCCTAAGATTATTTTATCTGGTAATGGGAACTCTTAATCCAACATGAAGTTTTTACTTCCTTTAATGGTCGAGTCAATATCAGGGTCGTGATTGGACAGTTAGCCTTACAAGACTTGTCTATTTTCCGTCTTTTTCTCAAACGGATGCCTGGTGAACGCATACTCCTGCTGGGTGTTTTCGTAGGTTTTGTTTTCACAACTACAATTGCCATCGTAGGACCTATTTATCTGGATTCACTAAAACAACTTGCCTTTCGATCTTCTGTAGGAGAATTTCAAGGGAGATTTTTAGATGTCAATCTGTTTGCATCAAACCTAGTTCTTTCAGAAGATTCAATGTCCAGATCCGAAGATGAAATTGAACAGGCGGCTGTTCAATACCTGGATCCTGCGTACAGGGGCCACACGACTTACATAAGAAGTAGTCCTTACTTGGTGGGCATACCGGGGAGAGAACTCCCGGACAAACGATCTAACGAAGTAATGTTAAGGGGTTATATTCAACACCTATCTGGATTATCGAAAGAAGCGTATTTCTTAGATGGCAGTATGGCTGAAGATATCGTTGCACAGTGGCCGCGGGGGCCATTGATTCAGGCAGTGATATCTAGCGAGACAGCTGAGCGATTCAACATTCAGGTGGACGATGTTCTTACACTGGCCACCGTTCTTGAGGTTGATCAAAGAGTCTCAGTAATTATTACAGGTGTTATAAGGGCCGATGATCCAGATGACGAATATTGGGAGGATGTTGGAATATATTTAGATCCAGCGCCCTTGATAGAAACGCCTCCATTAGGTGTCAGAGTTGATCCCGATGATCCTCCGATTGGCCTGTTCGTAGGCTTAGACGCACTTCTTGGCGCTGTTGATCAGACTAACCGAGGTACCCTTGTGGACCCCATTTGGTTTCTTAGATTAGACAAGATTTCTGTCAGTAACTGGTCTCTTGATGGAGCCTTAACAAGGCTAGACTCGTTTACTGAACAGGTCCAGACCGTTGTCCCTGATATAACTGTGCGAGCTGGGGCAATTACAACCACAATTGAAAAAGTCAAACATAGAGGATTTTTGGCAAGTATTCCTATACTACTCTTGTTAGTAGTTATGGCTGTTACAGTTCTACTTTACACAAGTATAGTCATCTCGTATTTAACGAAGAGTAGAGAGAGAGATATTGCCCTTGCACGGAGCCGTGGAGTAGGTACTGGGATACTTTTCCGAATTGCCCTGGCAGAAGGTCTTACAATCACTGTGGGTGGCGTATTCGTAGCTGCGACTCTTGCATTTGCTACAGTAGCTCTTATCGGCAAGCTACCGTATTTTGATGATATTCCCGGCGCAACCATCCTACAGGTCAATACGAGCCTAACTCCTGTTTTAGCAGGTGCTATAGGCGTGTTGGCCTGCTTATCAATGTTGGTGGCGCCAGCTATCTTAAGTGCTAGAACCGGCCTCCTGTTTCAGAAGCTTTCTGTATCCCGTCCAACAGGAGTATCTTGGTTTCATAGATATTATCTGGATGTAGCTGTCTTGGTAATAGGTTCCCTCATTTATTGGGAACTTCATAGCAGAGGACAGGTAGTCTCCGGGGGGCTTTTTGGTGATGTAGGCGTCAATGAACCTTTATTACTTGCACCAGTATTGTTCTTGATTGGGGTAGGCCTGATTTTTGCCAGATTATTTCCGCTAATGCTGAGATTTTTTAGTGGAGAATCTTCTGGCCTTGCACAATTAATTGCAGTTGTAGCGATCGGTTCTTCCACCGTAGGTATCTTGCATCGTGGACAGGGTGATCTATGGGACATAGACGTGATATTACCGATAATAATTCTAATTGGATTTGTATTAGCCTATTTCAAGACAGCTCGGTTAAAAAAACGGATCGGGATTGGTGGAGGACTAGTGGCGCAAGTAGGACTTATTGTTTTGTTCTTTAGAGTCGAGCCGTTAGATTCTCAAGGTTGGCAATTTATAGCAGACGTTGGGTTAATAGCGATTATCCCATTGACGGGAGCATTCTTATTTTTTAAAACAGGTGTTAGGAAAGCCCCGGTTTGGATATCGGTGACGCTATGGCGTATGGGGCGCAATCCACTCCAATATACATGGTTGGTTCTTCTTCTTGTGCTAGTTACGGGTCTTGGGATATTAGCTACTACAGTCGGAGGCACATTACAGAAAAGTCAGGCAGAGCGAATCATGTATGAGGTAGGTACCGATATTAGGATGATTGGTAGCCCACTCTTCATATCTGGGGGTATGCGACGGTTAGCCGATACTTTTGAGAGAGAACCATCGATCACATTGGCTTCCGTTGCTCTTCGTACTTCAGGCAGTGTTGGCCCCAATCCAATCGAGGTACTGGCGGTCGATGTTGGTAGGTTTCCGGATATGGCATGGTATAGGGAGGATTTTTCAGATCAGACATTGATGGAAGTCATGGGAGATCTACAGCTGTCAGGATCTATCGGGTTGACGATCCCAAATTTAGCTGTAGGAATTGGTGTTTGGGTTAAATCATTTGTCGAATCTGATGCATTGTCTCTATGGGCTGTTCTAGTCGATGGATCAGGACAAATAGAGACACTTACTCTAGGCCCTCTTGGTGGCTCCGACTGGCACGTTTTAAGAGCAGACTTACCTCCCGGTATGATCGATCCAGTAAGACTGGTTTCCATACAGATATTTGAACCTGGATATGGTTCAGGGCAAATGGGATCTGGGTCTAGTGTGTCTACATCCGGAACTATACTTATGGACCGCATTCATTCAGTTATGGATTCCAAAGATTCCGAGGAAGTCCTTGATGATTTTGAGGGCTCAATTGACTGGACGCCGATTATTACATCTCAGATACCGACCGACAAAGTACAGAATTTCTCGAGCGACACATTCGATGGAAAACAAGCTGCGTACTTCTCATTTGGTTCATATCGGAATATGTCTGTCCGGGGACTCTTACACGGGGCTTGGGATAAAGGTATTCCGGTAGCGGTCAGCTCATCACTTGCATCGATATATGGATTGGAAGCGGGAGATCAATTTATTGCAATTGTGGCAGGGAGATTTCTCTTGGCAGAGGTCAAGAATACGGTTAATTATTTCCCTACAATGGGTAACAAAAGTAAGGGATATATGATAGCTAATTCAGATATCCTTCATGAGTATCTGAACCTTCTCAGTCCTATAAGAAAAGTTGATCAGAATCAGGTTTTTGTTACCGTGGCTCCAGGATACGGAAAAATAGCGTCAGAGACCATCTTAGAGATGCCCGAATCAGTTTACCTTAAGATGGAAAATGCCTTAGACAGAATCGAAGTAATGTTGAGTGATCCTTTCTCTCGTGCCGGCTGGCAAGTAATAGTATTTTTTTCAACTGTCATAGTAGTGGTTTCCGCAATTTTTGGGTATACAACATATCTTTTTCTTTTTGCCAAGGAAAGCAAGAGTGAGATGGCTTTCCTTCAGAGTATCGGGTTGTCACGACCTCAGCTCTTGGGCATGCTGGTCTTTGAGCATCTGATAATAGTTCTAGTTGGCATTGGTTTGGGCACATGGGCTGGCTTCCAAGTCAGTGAACTCATGATCTCGCCTCTTGCCGTGACAGAAACAGGAAAAAGCATTATTCCTCCGTTTGTACTAAGAACTGATTGGTGGATCATGGGCCCTACCTACATACTGCTGTCTACCGTGTTCTTGGGAGCAGTGGCGGTGTTGGGTAGAAACACACTTCAGTTAAATATACAAACATTGGCTAGGGTAGAAGATTCGTGACACTATACAAGATTGTGATTCTCTCTAGGAATAGGCCCGAGATGAGCTTTGATCCATGACTGCAATTGGTAGTAGGCTAATATCAGCCTGGCAACTTATTGCCAAGCGGAGCCTTGCTCACTGGCGGGTTCTCTTATCTGTAATACTTGGCGTACTCCTTGCCTCGTCAATTATGTCAGGCACGATTATTTATTTTGATGCATTGCGAAATCTTGCATTAGACCGTGCCTTAGCCAAACACCCCGATCTTGATCTCGATATCCTGATAGAGGGTGACAGAGGACCGACTAATCGCGAGGAATACTTAATTTTATCCCGGCTCATTGATCAAAATGTAAAGGAAAGCATCGGTTTTTTGATCAATGGGATTTTGCATGCTGGTAAGACTCCAACAATGTTTCTAACAAGCCCTGGTAAGGAGGACGAGGCTGGTAAATATAATAGCCGTAGCTATTTCACCTTTTTACCGTCCCTAGAAGAACACATCACGATTTTGCCGGGTGGCCGTATGCCTGAAAACCGTGCATTGAATGTTCCTGGGGAAACACTTGAGATAGAAGTATTGGTGCAAAGGGACGTTTCAATTTTGTTTGGTATCGGGATTGGGGACAAAATGTCCGCTGTACCATTTTGGTCTGATGCTACAACAGCCGTTTCCATCGTTGTTGCGGGAGTATTCGACAAGAAAAACTTTGATGATGACGTCTGGTATTTAGAGGAAAAAGTCCTTGATGCAGCGACAGGTAGCACGTTCCGCACAGCGGCGTTCTATGTATCTGAAGCAGCGTACTTAGATTTACTAGGCCCCGCATTCAGCCGTCTTTCGACGACTTATACTTGGCTTCTTGATGTGGATACTGATCGTATTGGAGCGCATAACGCAACTGTTGTGTCTAGTCGACTTGAAGATCTTTCAGCACAGCTTACGAATACTTTTGGCCAGCGGCAGAATACAGCCCTAGAGAGTGTGTTGAAAGAATATGACCGGAAGCTTTTTTTTAGCAAACTACCGATGTTTGTTGTGATGATCTTTATCGCTGTGGTAATTCTGTACTATGTTGTAACCCTATCCGCATTAGCTATAGAAGAGAGACGGAGCGAGGTTGCTCTTTTACGGAGCAGGGGTGCGACGTTTGTCCAAATATTAATGGTCTTTGCCTTAGAAGGGCTCACCATAGTGACATTGGCCATTGCAATCGGCCCTCTTATAGCCGGCTTAGTCACGAGTTTTCTAGGACTAACTCCAGCATTTTCAGATCTGACAGGAGGCCAAAGGCTAGAAGTTAAGCTGTCTACGCTGGCATATGTGATGAGTGCTTTGGGAGGTGTACTAAGCTTTGTGGCTATCATGATACCGGCTGTGCAGGCCTCCCGGGTAAATGTCACTAAACAACGACAGAATTCTGCACGACCGACGACACTGCCGGTTTTCCAACGCTATTACATCGATGTACTTTTGCTCATTGTCAGCCTATATTTGTTTAGACAACTTAGCCAACAGGGCTCCGTGGTAGCCAAAGAGATACTTGGGGATGTTGCTGTAAACCAGTTACTCTTGGCCATACCCGGGATCATGCTCGTGGCTATCGGTATGGTCATACTAAGATTATTTCCTTTAGCGATGACTGCTGCCAGTCGCTTTTTCTCATCGCTGCTCCCAGCTGGACTAGTACTGGGTATATGGCAAATGGCACGTAACCCTGAACATTATGCCCGTTTGTCATTATTGTTAATACTTACTGCTGGACTAGGGATCTTTGCTTCCAGTTTTGGCGCGACTCTTGAACGGAGTTTCGAAGAACGAATCTTATACTCTACAGGTAGCGATATCCGCTTGGAGGGAGTAGCGCCAATATATCGTACTCGATGGGATTATGGCCAAGCATATCGTCTAGCTCGGCGAATCCCAGCACGGAACAATGCTGTAACCAGTGCGTACGAGAGATTTACTGGGATTGATGTAATTAGCCCAGTTCTTCGGAAGCGTGGTAGTGATCTTAGCAAAGATTTTGGCGTGAACTATGAAATGCTTGCCGTAGAATGGGATACTCTCAATGAAGTTGCCTGGTTCCGCGATGACTTCTCTGAACGTCCAGTATCAGAATTGATGGAGGAGCTGTCCGTTGAACAAGAACTTGGTGGGATAGTTATGCCTGATGAAGCCTATACATTAGGCGTTCGAATCAAGGCGAACCGCCCCCATCCCAGCGTTCGTATCACAGCTAGAATTCTGAATGCCCAAGGACAATACACGACTTATGTGTTGGGCACCTTAAATACGGACCAGTGGGTGGACTTGGATACTAGTATTCAGTTTGGTACTCGCCAATCCCTACAACTCAGCCGCCCAATGACTTTGGTATCTCTGCGTATAGAAGAAACGGGTAATCGAAGGCTCCAACAGGGTTCAATTTTGATCGATGAAGTTTGGGCTATTGACGCTTGGTCAGGGAAGAATATATTGGAGGACTTTTCTGAGATATCGGACTGGTCTGTGATAAGGGCCTCGCCGGATTCGGATTCTGATGTGTTTAGACCATCGGAATTTACTGATAATGGTTCAGGCGTGGCACTTTTCTCTTGGACGGAAGGCTCGGCAAGGAACGCCCGCGGAATTTTTTACGGTTCAGCCCAACCTAGAATTCCGGTACTTGCTAGCTCTGCATTTGTAAAATCTACGGGTAGAAAAAAAGGCGATGAGTTTGACGTTTCAGTGAGTGGTTTTCGAGTCCCCGTTCGATTGCATGCAACCGTTGATTTATTCCCGACGGTAAGATCATTAGATACGCTCTTCCTAGTAGCTGATTTGACTTCATTGACCCGATACACAAATCTGGCAGCCTATTCACGGGAGTTGCTGCCAAACGAAATTTGGATTTCCTCATCGACTATTGGTGAAGAGAGAGAAAACCTTGTAGAAGCATTGGACAATGTTCGCAACGTGTCCAGCAAGATTATCTTTGACAGATCTGTATATCTCGACGATGCACAGGTGGATCCTCTGGTAGATGCAGGATGGCGTGCGCTACTTTTTCTTTCTTTCTCGGCAGTGTTGTTACTTAGTTGTATAGGGTTTGCAGTATACGCATATACATCTTTGAGGAATCGCCAACTCGAATTTGCTTTGTTGCGAACGGTCGGACTGTCACGTGGCCAGATACTTGCTATGGTGTGGCTGGAGCAGGTTTTGGTGGTTATGTTAGGAATGGGACTCGGGATGTGGATGGGTGGAAGGTTAGGGAGGGTTATAATGCCTTTCTTGGGACACGATGACTGGGGTGCCCGTGTGGTTCCACCGTTTGCCATGGAAGTTGATTGGGGAATTCTTTTGGCCACATATGGTGCTATGGTCTTGGTTTTTGCTCTAGTAACGTTGGCTCTTGGCTGGCTTATACACCAAATATCCGTTCATCGGATCCTCAGGCTTGGGGAGATGTGATATTCCATTTGATGGAGGCTTACAATGCCTAACGATTCATTTGATCTTACAGGTCAAGTTGCGCTAATTACCGGGGGCAATGGTGGTATAGGGCTTGGTATTGCGACGGGACTAATGGAGGCTGGGGCCTCGGTGGTTATCGCCGCTCGTGATCAAGCCAAGACACAGGCTGTCGTAGATGGCCTGATAAAAACTGGGCCAAAAGCTATCGGTCTAACTGTTGATGTTGAAGATGGAGATTCTGTTTCAGCAGCTGTTGAGGCGGTGGTAGATAGGCTAGGCAGAATAGATATTTTAGTCAACAATGCTGGAATTGCTATTAGAAAGCCACCCCAAGATTACACCAATGATGAGTGGGATAAAGTACTAGATATTAATCTCAAGGGCACTTTTTTGTGTGCACGTGCAGTATACCCATATATGGTTGAATCCGGGGGAGGAAGTATAATCAACATTGGGTCTATGACGTCGATTTTCGGTAGTGATTGGGTATCTTCTTACTCTGCCAGTAAGGGAGGAGTTGTGCAATTGACTCGTAGTTTGGCAGTTGCCTGGGCCAAGGATCAAATTCGAGTTAATGCTATCTTGCCGGGCTGGATTAAGACTGATTTGACTAGTGCTTATTGGAATGAATCTGATAATAAGGAACGTCTCGATTTTATAAACAGACGCATTCCGTTCAAACGTTGGGGTGTGCCATCGGACTTGGCCGGCTTGGCAGTGTTTTTGTCGAGCACGGCTGCGAGTTATGTTACTGGAGCGGCAATTCCTGTAGATGGCGGATATTCATCGTTTTGAAAAACTATGTGATAAATAAAAGGGGCGGTTATTGTGAGATGCTATACACATACAAATCGTTCGATCCCATATATGGACAGGTATAGGCAATCAACTTGGAAGATTATTGGCTTTGGCGATATGGAGATAGATCTTAGATGATCTTGTTTAACCATGAACGAAATTCATCTTTCAGATCCTCTCTCCTAAGAGCCTCGTAAACAGATGCTTTCAAGAGTCCGAGTGGTATCCCAACATCGAAATGAGTACCTTTGAAACGATATCCGTAAATATCCTGTGATCCTAACAATTTTGATAGTGCATCTGTAACCTGTATTTCACCTCCGGCCCCAGGTTTTGTGATGGCGAGCATCTCGAAAATCTCGGGAGTCAGTACGTAACGTCCGACGATTCCTAGGTTTGAAGGAGCTTCTTTGAGAGAAGGTTTTTCTACCAAGTTGGTTACTCGATAGGTATTTTTATTGATAGGCACGCTATCTACTATCCCAAGACTCGATATCAATTCGTCCGAAACTTCCTTGAGAGCGATAATGTTTCGATCTTTGTCCGCAGTTAGTTCAATCATCTGTTCAATTACAGGCTTGCGATGCCAAATTAAATCGTCTGGTAGCAATACCGCGAACATCTCGTCGCCAATAATTGACTTGGTTGAGAGAATTGCATGGCCAAGCCCAAGTTGTTTATCCTGATTGGTATAACTGACATGTACGGTCTTGTGTAAGGCTCGGATCCGATCAAATATGCTATTCTCGGTCCGATGCCCGGTTGGTATTTCAAGTTCACCAGAATCCTCGAAGTAACGTCTTATAGATTCTTGACGTTTTGAGACAACAAGAATGATGTGTTCTAAACCTGCATCTATAGCCTCTTGTACGACATAGTGTAAGGGTGGAGTATCTAGCACTGGTAAAAGTGCTTTAGGCACAGCTTTTGTTGCTGGGAAGAATCTTGTACCGATACCTGCTACTGGGATTACTGCCTTTCGGATTTTCAAGCGGACTCTCCGAAATGGGGATGGCTCAAGACAAGACCGGTACGGAACACTTTTCTGAGCTTGGGTTGGACAGATCCAAGGGCTATGACCACTATGAGAAAGCCAACTCCCGTAGTTGCCAAGATAGGTGGTGCTGTGACGGCATCTGCCATGAATCCGTAACCTAGGTTAGCAAATGCCATTATTCCACCTGCATGCAGAATGTAAAGGCTCGATATACGTGCCCGTAGCCTGTCTGGGGCCATTATTTGGACATACGTATTTGTTAATGCCATGAAAGTAGCTTGTACCCCACCCATTAACCCAGAAAACAATATCGCCATGCTGACGTTTGTAGAAGTTGCCAATAGTATAGGTGATATTGCACTTGCGACACTTGTAATCAAAAGAAATTGTCCCTTGCGCCGGTCATCACGTACTCCGGCCAATATCATCATTCCGATCAAGGAACCTGCGCCGAAGCTCATCATTAAGGAGTTGAATACAGACGCATTTGGTGCACCCAGATTCTGTTGAGAGAAGACCGGCATTATAGACTCAAATGACATGACTAGAGCACAGTGGAATGCGACCAAGATTACGAATAAAGCGAGCATGTGGTTGGAATATATGTAAATTAGTCCATCAAACATGCTCCTCAAGATACCGTGATCATCTTCAGTTTCACCGGTTGAGATCGTCGTAACTCGTGACATTAGGATAGCGCCAACTATTTGTGAAATTGCGCTCAGTGCTAAAACTGCTTCCACGCCAAGCGAATCTGAAGCTATTAATGGTGCCGCAACCAGTAGTCCGAAGAATCTGGCACCATGCCTAGTGGCACTATTGAGAACCAGTGCATTGAGCAGATTATCATTGGGTACTTGGTTTGGAATCAGGGCAGATAAGGAAGGCTCTTGGATAGATCTTACTGTACCACTGGCAAAGGCAAGGACCGCAATGTGCCAGAGTTCAATCCGTCCGATAGCTGTAATTATGGCCAGGATAGCTGCTACGATAGCGGCGATTAAGAAGGTCGCTGTTGTCACTCTGCGGCGGTCGAATAAGTCACCTAGTAGTCCTCCGATTGGAGAAGCTATGAGAAAAGGGATCATCGCGGCGAACGTTGTTATACCAACCCATCCGGATGATGATGAGGCTTCGAATACCAACCAGGAGCTAGATATGATGAATGTCCACATGCCCGCCCCAGAAAACATCCCAGCAAGCCAGGTGTATCGGAAAGCAGGATATTTAAGCGTGGTGAATTGTGGAAGGTCTGTAATACTCAACTTGAGATTAGCCTACAAATAAGTGCTGGTAAGGATGTTTCCACGGATTACACTAGGTCGATTATAGCACCCAAGTGGGACTGGTCTTCTAGGTGATCAAATAATGTATATGTGATGTAAGTAAAGAAAGGCGAACCATGGATAAGATCAGGAACAATTTTGATGAAATATACCCGGCTGGACCGACATATGTGAGAGGTATACGTACCGGCGATACACTCTACATATCAGGTACTACGGCCCGTAATTCCGAGTCCCAATGTGGATCCCCTATGTCTCAATTGCGAGTTGTACTTGGTCGCATAGTGTCCATGGTCGAAGCCGAGGGAGGTAAATCATCAGACATAGTCAAGATGACCACTTATGTAACGGATCGATCTCAATGGTGGCCCATCAATGGTGAACAGGTCGAGATATTCGAAGAATTTTTCAAGGGCGAGTATCCGACCAATTCAATTATAGAGGTGAGTGGATTTCTACAGGACGGGTTGCATGTTGAGATCGAAGCTATTGCTGTATTGGATTGAGAGCGTTTACCAAACGGTCCAACCACCGTCAACAATAAAATTTTGTCCGGTGATCCATGCGCCTGCATCAGATGCGAGTAAAGCAACCACGCCCTTTAGATCATCTGAATCACCGCCGCGATTAAGGGGTATGTTCGCAAGGCATTTTTCAACAAATTCAGGGCTTGAGTTTGGACGTGGAATTTGTCCAGGGCTAATGCAATTAGCTCTTATTCCATATTCACCCAATTCTCCGGCGAGATTGCGGGTAAAGTTGATGATAGCACCTTTCGAGGCTTGATATGCAGGCCCACCTCGGTTGAATCCGAGATGATTGTAAAAGCGCTTATCTGTTGTTAAAGAACCGTGAATTGATCCAATAGTTATGATTGTTCCATGTTTCTGCTCCACCATCACCTTAGCAGCTGCTTGAGCGGGTAAATAAGTCCCTTTGACATTTAGTTCCAAGGTAGCGGTAAATTCGTCAACAGATCCATTGGGAATGTGTGTTGCTGGTAAGGCACTGCCTCCTGCATTACACACGATCACGTCTAGGGATCCATTTTCCAGAATTACTGATTGAACTAGTTCATCGACCTGTTCTTTGATGGTTACGTCACATCCAGTACCGGTTACTTTCAAACCATAATTGCGTAGTTCTGAGGCAACCTGTTGACAAAGATCCTCTCTACGACTCGCTATAACCACGGAAGCACCCAGTTCTGCTAGTGAGGTTGCCATAGCACGCCCTAGATGAGTACCTCCGCCTGTAACGATGGCAGCACGTCCAGACATATCGAAGGCATCTTGTATTCTCATTGGTGTTCTTTATCCTCGCTTAAAATCCATAGTCTACTGTGTTCAATAAGGTAATCATATCTACTCGGTGTCCAGAGTAGGATCATGCAAATTTAGGCAAGTGACGGGCCGCATTTATTTTTGTGAGACTCTTGAACTCGACGTGATGAGATATTACGAGATTCAGGTGGCTTGCTTACTTTGCCAGTCATAGTCGATATCACCGTTATAAAAACGTTCAGGGTTTTCGATCGCCCAGATTTGTTTTCGGATAATATAATTGGTTGGATCCAGAGATAAACTTTTTCGCCATAGTGACATCGCGGTATCTACATCTCCTGATTTGTAGATACTGAGACCTTTCACGAACAATGCATTGGTTTCGGTGGCGTCACCAATAGGGACTTCTGGTGAAGGCTTGCTTGGTGTGTATGATAATTTTGTTCCATCGATCCATTGTTGCAATATCGCTAGAGTTTCAGGCTTCCGCACATCGAAATTGCCGAGTTGCTTGTATTTTACAATCCCAATTTCGTCAATAAGGAAACCGTTGGGTATTGCCCTAAAACCTAATAAAGGTCCTAGCTTGTTTTCCTGATCAATCAAGATTTGATAGGAACTGTTCTCTATATCTACATAAGGTAATATTTTCTCTGGACCTTGGGCGTCCATTGATACCGTCAATATCTTGAAGTCCTTTGATTTGTTGGCCTCGTAGAATTGTTGCCATACAGGCAACTGGCTGCGACAGGCTCACCATGAGGCCCAGATGAACAGCACCAGCTTAGTTCCAAGATAGTCTTGTAACCGTACTGGATCTCCATCTAGGGAAGGAAGTACGAATTCTGGTGCTTTGTCACCAACTTGTATTGTTTGAGTAGGGGCCGAGTCCATCTATTGCCTCTTGAAGGTTTTGTTGAATGGAGCCCACGGCTCCATCTAGTATGTTCAACCTACCCCGTGAAAACCTACAGTGACGATGTCTCCTTCCACTGATACGGGAGTGATCCTATCACCACCAGTGAGTTTTTCCAGGGTGTCCCACTCTGAAGGTTGCTCAGACAGATCGATTTCATCGAATTGTACCCCTAGATCGGCCAACTCTGCCTTCAAGGCTGATGAATAGCTGCATTCGGGATGGGTGTATACGGTTAGCTTGTCGGTCATTTTGAGATAGTTCTAGATGATTGTATTGAGGGGCATAGTCATTGTAATCAAGCCTGTGCTTAATCGCAAAGCGATAGACAGGTTTATAAAGTAAATCAGATCCCATCTTACTCTGAGGAGGATATGATAAAAGGCATCTTTAGCAGGGGAATAAATTAATTTTCCTGCTTCAAGTTAATACTATTATCGTACGCACTCGGTAATTGAAGAGTTTTAGGACCGCATGCTATACTCGAAACTCATCTAGATAGTAATTTGGGCACTGGATTGATCCAGTGGGGGATCTTTAGATAAATAATTAGGCGGAGCGGATCCTGATAACATTACGCCCATTATGGGGTAAATCCGCAGTCATCATCACCAAAATTTCCTGCTGACAGCCATGAGCTCCACTCGAACCAAATTAAGGGATCAGTGGAGCCTTTCTTATATTTACATAGGATGAACCACTAACTGACTTGTCTGTAACTTACGGAGGATCGATTCCATATGGTAGATACACAAGCGTTAACGCCGTATCAGGTAAAGCGATACAGTAGACACATAATAATGCCTCAGGTTGGTAGCGGTGGACAGCGCCAACTTCTCGATTCTAAGGTACTGATAATAGGTGCTGGTGGACTTGGTTCACCAGTAGCTATATATCTCGCCCTTGCTGGTATTGGTACTATTGGAATAGTGGATTTTGATGTTGTGGATGTAACGAATCTACAGCGTCAGATTCTACATCACGATAGCGATATTGGTCGCAGCAAGGTAGAGTCCGCGAAAGAAACTCTGCTGGCATATAATCCTGATGTAAATGTTATTACTTTCGAGGAACCGATAACGTCTGAAAATGCCATGGCGATGATGGACGGATTTGATGTAATAATTAGTGGTGCGGATAATTTCTCTGCAAGATACTTAATTAACGATGCGGCCTACTTAAGTAACAAACCCTTGGTTGACGGAAGCATACTGATGTTTGATGGACGCGCTTCTGTATATGTTCCTGGAAAGGGGTGCTATCGATGTGTATTCCCTGATCCACCACCACCTGGTGAAGTTCCCAATTGTGCAGAGGCTGGCGTACTCGGTATGTTACCCGGGCTGGTTGGAAGCATTCAGGCTACTGAGACGGTAAAGGTGCTATTGGGGATAGGCAAACCGCTAATAGGCAAGCTGCTATTGATAGATGCCCTTGACATGGATTTCCGTGAGGTGAAGGTACGACGTGATGTTAATTGTCCGCTGTGTGGCGATAATCCTACTGTTACCGAATTAATGGATTATGATGTTTTCTGCGGTCTATCCCCTGTACCTGCATAGAAAATATTAATTACGTAACTAGAAAGATTTGCCCGATAGGGACAAAAAGTGCTGCTATATAACCAATAGAAATAGGGAAACCTTTCGGTTGTAGAAGACTAGGCTAGATGAGGTTTCCCCTGTCTATCTTTTCGCCGTTTAAGAAGACATCAGTCACCTTTGTCAGGTCCCGGATATTTTCTATTGGATTACCGTCCACGACCAGTAGGTCTGCCTTCTTACCGGGTTCTAGAGATCCCACCTCTTTTTCGATCCAACAGGAACGGGCAGCATCACTTGTAGCAGATACGATTGCTTCCATAGGAGTCATGCCTATATCTACGTGAGCAGTGATCTCATCTTGAAAGCAATTATCACCAAGGTTGTAATACATCCAAGATGCATCTGAACCTGCTACGAGCCTGACACCCTCACCCTTGAGTCGACTCCAGAACTCAACTGTGTTATCCCAGCCGTCATAGAAGTTGTTAATCGTATCTTGTTCATCTTGGGTTAGAAGTTCAGACTTTGACTTCCGTTCTAGTTGCCAAATACGCTCACGTGCTTGGTGCAAAGTAGGATTTACAAACACATTGTTTTCTACGAGCCGTTCGGTGATTTCAGGTCGGTATTTTAAGGTTCCATCTGGTTCCACATATCGGCCATGTATCACCGTGTCTATGCCGGCATCAAGTGCATTTACTATAGATTGCGAGTCAGTGCAGTGTGCAGCGGCATGTACTCCGAATTTATGCGCTTCATCGACTATAGCGGTAAGTTCGTCTACATTGAAAGATGGCCTTCCCCTCACAGAGGTACGTGTACTACCCCCGCTTGCAGTGATCTTGATGAAATCTACTCCCTCTTTGATAAGTTGACGAGCAGCTGCTCTACACTCGATAGTTCCGGTAGCATTTATCCCAAAATAACTTAGATGGCCTCCTATTATGGCTATAGGTCGTCCAGCTAGGATTAATCGAGGCGCAACAGTAATTCCCATTTCCACTGCTCGGCGAAGTTCTAAGGTTGTCCTGTTTTTCGCCCCGCAGTCACGGACAGTAGTTACCCCAGAGTATAGATGGGCCCTGGCGTTGCGTGCTGCTTGTAGGGTCAACACCTCGTCCGGGAGAGTTGTCAATTCATCGCCGGCTCGGCCGTCCCCGATTCCTATCAAGTGCACATGAGAATCTATTAGCCCTGGTAAGATTGACTGTGTTTCATATGTAATCTCCTTAACCGAGGCACCCTCGGGTGGCGTTACTGTTTCCTCAGGCCCGATCTGTCTAATGCTATTGTCCTCTATCAGCACTGCACCGCGTTCAATGGCTGGTCCGCCGTTGCCGTCTATTATTCGTGCAGCTTTAATTAGGGTAAAACCGGGGTTTTGGCCTGTCATGTGATCCTCCGCGTATTAGCTAACATCAAGCAGGTCGAGGTTGTCTTGTGGCTTTAGTGACCTCCTCCGATCCACGGTCAACAATATGGCCACCAGATATCACGTCTTGAACATTCCATAGTACATCTATGTTTGTTATAGGGTTTCCCTGTACCGAAATAATATCCGCTTCTTTCCCAGGTTCTAGGGATCCGACATAGCTGTCGATACCTAGTGATTTTGCAGCCTTGCTTGTAATGGATTTGATTCCATCCATGCCAGGCATACCTGCCATCAGTAGGCACTCTGTTTCATAAACGGTATTTCCGAGTTGATAATTACCCCAAGAGGAATCCGACCCAGTAATGACGTTAACCCCCCTTTCGATCAGCTTCTGGCAATGCTTGATGGCAGTCTCAAAGTCTTTACGGTCCTTTTCTAATTGGGTTTGCTCACTCACAGACAATCGGCGTATTTCTTGTTTGTAGAGTGTCGACCAGATCTTAGATCTGAGTACGTGAAGAGTAGGATTTACAAAAGTTCCACTTTCGGCTAGCCGATCTGCGATATCTTCCCTAAATTGGAACTGGCCATCGGGTTCTTTGAAAATACAGTGGATAATCATGTCTACTCCCGAATCTAGAGAGTTCTCTATACCTAGGGTGGAAGTACAGTGGGTTGCAGTAAGTATTCCGAACTTGTGTGCCTCATCTACAATGGCCATGAGTTCGTCTAAATTGAAGGAAGGTAGAAGTGGAAACGAGGTCCGTGTGCTCCCACCGGTCGCAGTTATCTTGATATAATCGGCCCCTTCTTTAACGAGTTGCCGTACCATAGCTCTACCTTCTACGGGACCGGTCACGGCTGAGCCGAAGTAGTCCATGTGGCCACCTATTATCGAAATGGGCCTGCCGCATAGGATCATTCTTGGACCTTCTACAAGCCCTTGTTGGACCGCATCACGCAACCTAAACATCGTCATGTTCTTTGGACCGTTCTCTCTTATGGTGGTTACTCCAGTAAATAGAGAGGTTCGGGCGTTGCGAGCAGATTGGAGAGTAAGTACTTCGTCTGGAAGGGTAGCGAGATCGTCGCCGGCTCGACCGTCACCGAAGCCGTTGTGGTGGGTATGGCAGTCTACCATTCCTGGCATGATAGTTTTTGAAGAGAAGTCGAGGATCTCTACTGCCGCACCTTCTGGAGCTGTTATGTCCTTAGCAGGACCGATAGCAAGAATCTTCGAATTATTTATAAGCACTGCCCCGTGTTTCAACGGAGGGCCCCCGAGACCGTCTATAAGCAGGCCAGTTCGTATGAGCTTAAACGAGTCAGGACTGGACATCGTCGGTACTAGGAAGATTTTAAGCGACCGGTCTCATCCGATCCTTGATTGTCTGTTTCGGAGCTGGATTCGTTTTCCATATCTGGATCAGAATCTGCTGCATCGTCTTCAAGTTCTGATATCCCCCCGTATTCTTCTATCTTTTCCTTGATACGGTCCTCTGCGTCAGTAAGAATAGGGATATACGATAGGGTGGCGACAGCTCCGTTATCCATCATCACGTCCACAGCTTGATAACCGAATGCTCGACCAAAGAGCCCGGGTCTTGAACGCACGCTGGTCATTCGTTGGTAGGGAAGCGGGTAGGGTTTGGAGCTCATTATACCCCCACGCTGATAAACCAGAACTTCATCCGAAATCGTGTAGGAGGTGCGTCGCCACATAAAGAAGCGCGGGATGATTACAATAAGCAGAATCACAGAACCGATCATCATTCCGCCTGTCCCATCCTCTATCCACCCAAATTGTATTAAAGCGAACGTGACTATAATCCATGGAAGGGATGTCATCAGCCATGCCCACTGTACCTGCCTGATTGTGATGTCTTCGTCGCCAGGAATCCAGTCCTCAGGTTGTTTGTCTTCTTCAGTCATCCGCATCTTGCTCCTACGTTAACTATTCCGATTATTTCCACTGTGTGATACCACAGTATACACAAGCGGTCATCTAACGGGATGGTTGCTACTATGGTTTACCTGTGGTTTATGTAATGTCACTTATGATTAGCCTGCTTCATCCCCAGACGTTCGAAGATTTTTAAGACGGTAAACCAAATCTTTTTGTTCATCGGTCAATCCCACAGGCAAGACTGGTCGAAGCACAATATACAGGTCTCCGTTCATTTCGGGTGAGGAGAGAATTGGCATCCCCTTACCAGCTAGCCGAATCCTTTGGCCGTTACTACTTTCGGGAGGCACCTTCAAACTTATACGTTGCTGAAAAGTCTGGACCTCAATTTCACCTCCCAGGATAGCGTCTTCGAACGGTACTGGCTCTTCTACGTAAAGATCAGTCCCTTTCCGGGTGAACCTTTCGTGAGGGTCCACAGTGATGTTCAGGTCTAGTTTTTGTCCGTCCCCTGGCTTAACACGTACAACAGATCCAGTATCAACACCTGGTGGGATAGTCACCGAAATTCGCCGTTCGGTGCCTCTTCTGGTAATTGTTATGGTTCTCTGGGTACCGGTAAATGCTTCTTCGAGGCGGATTTTGACGGCGGTCTCCATTTTAGGAATTGTTGGCCTTGCGCCTCTCCCATGGTGGCCACCCGATCCTCCAAATAGATCACCGAAATTACCGAATATGTCTGAACTAAACCTTCCAGTATTTCCTCTTGGCGATCCATGTGGCCAACCGCCGCCCCGACCAAAGCTAGACTCGATTTGTTCAGCGTTCTTCCAGTTGTCTCCGTATTTATTATAAGCATCCCGTTTTTTGTGGTCGGAGAGTACTTCATAGGCTTCGTTGATTCTTTTGAATTTTTTCTCTGCAGCGAGGTCGTTTGGATTTAGGTCTGGATGGTATTTTCTAGCTAATTTTCGGAAAGCGTTGCGTATCTCATTTTCATCCGCACCCTTCTTGACGCCTAGCTCCGTATAGTAATTAGTCATATGTCTAACCGATAGTTTGTTTGGATTTGATTAATGAAGGACAGGCCTGGATCTAAATTTTTTCAAGTGTCATTAAGGTGATACGGCGTAGTTGTATAACCTTAATGTTTTAGCTATAACTTAGTTGGTGCCCATAGTATTATAATTGCTTTAAATTAACATATTGTGATTATTTGATAAGAGATCCTGTTCATAGTTTTGTAATAAATATAATATGTAAGAAAGAAGACAATTTTGAAGTTCCGGGAAAACTCGATTGTGACACGAGTCTTGCTACCTGGGTTCAATTCCGAAAACCCAGGTATTTATACTTAGACCGAGAGTATCTTTAAGTCCTACTTATTTCCAATGACTCTTTATACAAAAAAAGGCGATACGGGCGAAACTTCTCTTCTATTCGGACATAGATTGTCGAAGGCAGACTCTCGCACAGAGGCATATGGGTCGTTGGACAGCGCCATTTCAGCCATGGGGCTTGCCCGTGCCAATTGTAGCGACCAATATGTTAAAGAAACTTTGCTTCGTATCCAACGTGAACTCTTCACGGTTGGCTCAGAACTAGCAACTCAGCCATCGGATCTAGATAAACTAGAAAAGCATTTCGCGCCAGTTACATCCAGTATGGTGACAAGCTTGGAATCCGAGATTGACTCTCTCAAGTCAAAAATCAGGCTGCCGCGGGCCTTTATTGTACCCGGTGCCTCTCCGGGTTCAGCGGCAATCGACCTTGCAAGAAGTCTTCTACGCACCGCTGAGCGGCGGGCTGTATCATTGAAAGATCAAGATGAGCTACCCAACCTTGAGATATTGAAATATTTGAATCGTCTGTCCGATTTGTTGTTCATCCTTGCTCGATATGAAGATCGGGACCTTCCTTTTGAACTGACTACGGGGAAATCCGGATCGAAGTGATACCAGCATGGTTTTTTGTCAGAAAAGTATTTAACTTTCTTACAACAAGTCCTTTCTCTAATCCCATCAATCGGAAAAATTATGAGAGAAGTACATTCGTAATTGCCGCGACTGGTATTTACAACGAAAAGGTGTACCTGATGCCAGAATTGGGGAAACGATTATGAAAAATACTGATTGAAATTCTTATATTTTGTCTCACGTTGGGAAGATTTATTCAGAGCTTTTAGGCGGGTGTAAAGGCGCTAACAAATATAAATCACGTTGACATTCCGTCTTCGTGACTGCTATATTTTAGTGAAGAATAGAGGTATGAGCTCTACTCGCCCGAGTGGTAGGCCGGAACCATCTAGGTAGGCCTGGATCCCTCGGGCGAATTTGCGGAAGACGCAATGTGGTATTTAGTCATGCGCTTCCGGAGGCTATTTTTGAAAAAGACCGACTTCGTTGTCCGGTTTGCAGGAGAAGGCGGGCAGGGTTTCTTAAGCGCAGCCGTAGGATTCGCCGGTGCAAATACTCAGGCTGGCTACCACGCTCAAACATTTGCTACGTTTCCTTCTCAAATAACCGGTGGCCCCACCTGGATGCAGGCCCGTATATCCACGGAACCAATCCTCAGCCGAGGAGATTCTCTCGATGTACTTGTGGTATTTAATGATTATTCATATGAAACTCACAAAGATGAAGTACGTGAAGGCGGCGTAATCCTATATGACTCAGATCAATTAGAACTAGAGAATGATGGTCGGAGCCTAGGAATAGCTTTTGATAAATTAGGTAGGTCCACTGGTAATGCCAGGGCCGCTAATATGGTTATGATGGGCGCATTGGCAGAACTTGTGGGGATGCCCCTGGATGTTCTAGAGGATTTTGTAAAACTCCGGTGGGGCAACACCGAACGTTATGGACCTAAAATAGTTCCCCAAAACATTGAGGCACTCAAGCTTGGTAAAGATGCTGCAGCTGCGAGTGGGTTTAGCCTTGGGGAACTGGCTCCACCAGAGGCACCCCAGTATGAACAAATTTTTACTAATGGCAACACTGCATTGTCTCTAGGTGCTATGCAAGCAGGCGTGAATTTCTACGTCGGGTATCCTATTTCGCCTGCCACAACTGTTCTTGTGTGGATGGAAGAAAATCTTGTGGGAGAAGGAAAGTTCGTCTACCAGGTGAGTTCTGAAATAGAAGCGATTAATGCACTGGTTGGGGCTGGATATAGTGGAGCTAAAGCAATGACTGCCACTGCGGGTCCTGGATTTTCACTTATGAGTGAAGGACTGGGTTTAGCTTGGATGGCGGAAATACCCTGCGTCGTGGTAGATGTGCAACGTGGTGGTCCGGCCACAGGCTTGCCTACAAAAACTGAACAGTCTGATCTATTTGCAGCCTTACATCCGGCACATGGTGACGTATCTTTACCGGTGATTGCTCCAGGGACGGTAGAGGAATGTTTTTATGCTGCGGTTGCGGCATTCAATTGGGCAGAACGATATCAAGGACCAGTTATTGTTTTGAGTGAACACTCTCTTTCAGAAAGAGAACAGAATTTTCGGAAACCAGACATTGAGTCGATAACAGTTGAGAATAGGATTGTTTTCACTGGAGATAATGAGTATTTTCGATATCAAGATTCCAAGATGTCCCCAATGCCCTTACCTGGAGGACCTGGCAGTTATGTAGCTAACGCCAGTGAACACGATCCGATGGGAGACACTACACATCTTCCCGAACGTCATATCCAAATGACAGAGCGGAGATTTAAAAAATTAGAATTATTGGAAGACGGTGCTTACGAGTCTCAAAATATAGATGCCAGCATTGCGTTGATGCCATGGGGTGGGTCCAAAGGCTCTTCCAGAGAAGCTTATACCCAAATGATTGAAGGAGAAATCGATTTAGCCTGGTATTTCACAATGTATCTCAATCCTCTTCCCAAGGCGCTACTAGAAGAATTGCTCACTAAACACTTGGTAATTGTGCCAGAACTAAACTATCAGGGACAATTCTCATCTTATTTGCGATCAAAGGGAGTAAAGGCTGAATCTATAACCCAATATACTGGATTACCGTTTAAAGTGAACGACTTGGTAGACCGTATCTCGGACCGAATTTCAAGTGGGATAAAAGAAGGTGCTACTACATGAGTGATAAGAACCCAGAATACGATTTCAAGTGGTGTCCGGGTTGCGGTGATTTTGGTGTGCGCCGCGCTATTGAACAAGCGGTTGAAAAGCGGATTATAGAACGCGAAGAGCCCGTAGAGCAAAACGTTATTGTTGCTGGGATCGGTTGCTCCGGTAATATGGTGCATTTGTTGGAAGGACCTCAGCCATTCGGGATTCATGGATTGCATGGCCGGACCTTGCCGATTGCCCTTGGAGTGAAGATGGCACGCCCTGATCTCAACACTATAGTGGTGGCAGGCGACGGTGATTTTCTTAGCATAGGAATGGAACATATTGCTCCCCAAGCACAGCGGAATCTGAACATATGTGCAGTTGTAATGGATAATGCCGTATATGGCCTGACGAAAGGGCAAAGTTCCCCAACTGCCGAGCAGGGCATGGTGACGAGTTCAACACCATATGGCAAGCCTGAAATTGGCCTTAACGCGCTCCAGCTATACCTCACGATTGGTGTGTCGTTTGTCGCATCAGGCCTATCCAGCAAGATTAAAGACTTGGCAGAATTAATATACCAAGGGATGGATTATCCAGGATTTTCGATTGTCCATGTCCAGTCACCTTGTACCGTTTACAATAATACGTATGAACAATTGAAAGGGAATCCACGTAAGGGGATAGAACCTACCGCTTGGCCGATCGGAGACGATCACGATCCATCCGACAGTGTATCTGCTCACGATGTGGTGAACAAAGGTGGTGTACCTCTCGGGGTATTGTACAAGGATGAAACCCCAGTTCCCTTCGAGGACCGCATGGACGGCATGTTTGCCAAGGCCAAACCCCGGACTACCAAAGAACTACTGGAATCTTACTCTATCTAGAATTTCTCAGACTAGTTAAACAAAACAGAATGGTTTGGTAAAAAACACTTTAATGATTTTCTGTCCTAACCCAATGTGAATAGGCTACCGATTCATTCTCGATAGAATCGGATTCTTTAAATAGACTTATTCAGCTTCCGAAGATTCGTACTGTAGATGCGTTGGCAGGGCATCAGATACCCCTAGAGACAACATAACTCTCTCTGCGATAAAATCCACAATATCGGCGATGTCTTGAGGATCAAGATAGAACGCAGGATGTGGGGGAAGTATGATTGCTCCTAGACTTGATAATGTACCAAGATTGCTCAGATGAATCGTGGTCATAGGAGTTTCCCTAGGTACTACAACAAAGTTGCGCCTCTCTTTTAAAGTCACGTCGGCTGCGCGGCGCAGAAGGTTGTCTGATATACCGGTGGCTACAGCAGCGGCGGTAGCCATACTACAAGGTACTATAGCCATGCCTTGTATCGGGAATGTGCCGCTTGCTATGGGGGCGGCTAGATCACCTATGGCATAATGGGTGAATAAGCCTGAGTCCATCCATCTTTCTATCGATACTCCAAATGATTCTTCTATCTCACGGCGCCAGACTATCCTGGCTGCTGAAGATGCCGTTACGATTACCGGCCACTCCATGTCCAATAGTCGGTCAATGACCACTTGGGCTAGGATAGAACCACTTGCACCCGTTATTCCAATGACTACAGGTTTCCTTGTATTTTTCGTTGTGAGACTCATGAGATAAGGATAGCAATAATTACTGATGTGAATATCGTGATTGATACGTAAGCATTTATTCTCATAAATGCGATGTTTATCTGGCCGAGATTCTCGGGTGACACCATGCGCCTTCTATAAAAGAGCAGGCCTGCGGCTATTGAGCAGCCAATGAAGTATGGGAAACTTAGTCCAATTACTATCCCTACCGCAACTAAACAAACTATAGCTATTAAGTCTAGGACTCTTGAGAATAGGAAAGCCTGTTTGATTCCGAATTGCTGTGCTACAGAATGTAAACCACGTTCTATGTAAAAATCGCGGTCTTGAACGTGGTAGAGGATGTCAAAGCTGGTTGCCCAGGCGGCTACAGAAACCGATAGCAGGACTGGTTCCCAACTAAGGCTACCTTTTATCCCGATCCATGCTGCCGATGGTGCGATTGCTAACGCCCAGCCCAATATAAAACTCGAGAGCCAGGTGAAACGTTTTGCGAATGGGTAGACTGCTAGATAGATAGCTGCCACAGGTGCCAGCTGTATGGCCAGTGGATTGAGTCGCCATGCAGCCACAAAGAGTAATATTGCACCGAGTAAAGACAGTACCATCATATCTATGGTTCTCAGAATACCCAGCGGTAGATGTCGCATTGAGGTTCTGGGATTGTCAGAATCTATGTGTTGGTCGATGATCCTGTTCGCTGACATCCCTAGTGTACGTGCTCCTATCATAGCCACCGTGATCCAGAGAAAGTCAGAGAAATTGGGTAAGCCATCTGCAGCTATGATCATGCCAGAATAGGCGAAGGGTAGGGCGAAAATTGTCTCTTGAAATCTAATAGCACCTAGAAAGAGAGGCAGTTTTCTTATGATTGAGACAGGTGTCGTGGCTGGTCTCAAAGCCCATACTCCGGCCACTTGAGATCAACAAGACTCTTAATCTCATCGTCCATGATAATCTCTTCAGGCCATTCCCGGCTCCGGCCTTCGTCCATGCCTTTTGACGTGGCGTCAATACCGATTTTGCTTCCAAATCTGGGAGTAGATATTGCATGATCAAGATCATCGACAGGACCGTCAACAAACAGCACATCCCGTTTCGGGTCTATGTTTGCCCCAAGACGCCAGGCCACTTCAGAAAGATTATGGACATTTACGTGGTGGTCTAATATGACGATACCTTTTACTAGGGCCATTTGGCCCATTCCCCAGAGGGCGTACATTACCTTCTGGGCATGCCCAGGGTACTGTTTTTTAATTGATACAAGGACATAATTGGTAAAAATGCCTTCCGCTGGCATATTCATATCGACCACTTCAGGCAAAGTGAGTTGTAGAGCGGGTAGCATGATACGTTCGCTTGCTTTGCCGATGAAAAAGTCCTCTGTTGGCGGCCTGCCCACCATGGTCGTCGGATAGATGGGATCAGGACGGTGGGTTATAGCTGTGATGTGGAAAATCGGATAGGAATCCGGGAGAGAATAATATCCTGTATGGTCACCAAATGGACCTTCTGCACGCACCTCTCCGGGGATAACGTAGCCTTCCATGACAATTTCAGCATTAGCGGGTACTTCAAGATCCACTGTTTTGCATTTGACAATCTCGACTGGATCTTCACGTATTATGCCTGAGACTACTATTTCGTCTAGATCAGGTGGCAATGGCATTGATCCGGACCACATAGTGGTGGGATCGCCTCCCAGAGCAACTGCGACTTCAAGTTTTTCTGATCCTGCTTCCTCACTGGTGCGATAGTGTTTCGCTCCTACCTTGTGGCTTTGCCAATGCATCCCGGTAGTTTTACTGTCGTAAACTTGCATTCTGTATGTCCCGATGTTTCTTCGCCCAGTATCAGGATCCTTGCTGATGACTAGGGGCAGCGTTATGAATCTCCCCGCATCTGAAGGCCAGCATTTGAGAATAGGAAAACGATCAAGATTTATATCATCACCCATTAGTATGATTTCTTGGCAAGGTGCATTCCGGATTAGTTTGGGCTGACTTTTAGCGAGACTTGCTAGATCCCCTATTGTTCGAATCTTATTCATAAGTCCGACTGGAGGACCTTGAGTAAGCCCGATCAGCTTTCGGACTCTCGTCACGATTTCTTCTACATCTTCCACCCCGAGAGCCCATGCAACTCGCTGGTGTGTACCATAAAGGTTGATTACAACCGGTATGTTGTGGTCTTTAACATTTTCGAAGAACAGGGCAGGACCGCCTGACTTTACCATCCGATCAGTGATCTCTGTTATCTCAAGATCTCTGCTGACGAGGGTCTTGATACGTTTGAGTTCTCCTCTATCCTCGAGGAAATTGATAAATTCGCGCAAGTTTTTAAATTTCATGGTTGGATTGTTGCCTGGATTATTTGCGGTTAACAGCTGAACGTAGTTCTGTTGATGATACGTCTCTCCGAAACTGGGATTCTGGTATGCTCCTGAACATGTACTCGAATTCAGTTGGTATCTGGACTTCATTAAGCGAATGGAAGTCGCCTTTTTCGTATCTTCCAGCGACTAGGAATTGACAGCCTAATTTTTGGATCTCTCGCAATGAATGATTCATGTTGGTGATACGGTTTTGGTAATATCTTGGATCGATAAGACGTGTCGCCGTATCCCAGCCTATGATGAATGTTGTTCTGGGTAGCAAGCGCGCCTTTTCTACGAACGTCGCGGCATTTGTGAGCAATACATATGCCTTTTCGTCGAATTGACTGAGCCTATGGAACACCTCTTTTTTGCCAAGTTGAGGCTTGTCTACGTTTATGATTGAAAGCTCGAAGGCGACTTTAAATCCAAGTATTTTGGATGCTATTTTTGCCAATTCCAAATGCCCGTTATGCAACGGATCAAATGATCCTGACAGGATAGCTTTAGGATCTTGATCCCTATTACTCGTAGATCCATTCGGATTAACCATAGCTGATGATATATGGTTATTAAGGAGGTCGTCTAAAAGATATTGACTGCCATAAGTATGTGTCTCGAGGTTTTCCGTTGGTCTTAGTCCTATTGGGATATCCATTTTCACTTCGGCTTTATCGGCAAGTAACTTAACTATAAGCTTGCTGATGATCTCATCTTCACCTTGTCGGTCTCGTAGTCCTTTAGTCAATTTGGCGTTTAGCACCATGATTTTTTCTTGGGTGCAGACTGCAACGAAGAATTCATGATCTCCACGCTTTTGGCGGTCGGTTGTTATGGTGGCTGTCACACCGATGCCAACTGCGGAAGGCGCACTATTAAGGTTAACTGCGTTTTGGAATGCGCGGTGTGCCATGTATTTTGCAACTTTGCCGGACACAGCCTTATTTGGACGCCATCCTAGATAGTTTTCCAGAGCTTCAGCTGAGTATGGTACGTCAATGTTCAGGATTGTTTTTGATGCACCTGGTATCTCCATTAGCCACGATAGGGCCTGCGCTCCGCCGCCAGTGACGGCGATAGCGGCCTGGACATGCGATGAATGAATGGCTTTTATCGTGTCTATGAGCTTAGTATCCATTGCAAAGACCTTATGGGTTCAAAAAATCATTATGTTCGTGGTTGAATTTGATAGGCAACTGGATCGATAAAATACTAATAGGAGGTTTAGAGAAAATCGACTAACTTAGATTTTATTATTACCCGAATTCCTAAGAGTGCAATCCCACCACCAATAATTTAGAAGATACAATTACAACACAAGGCATTTCTATCTGAGAATCGGGTAGTTTCTGAATTGAGTTTTGCATTCTGGTTAGGTATTGTGCTTCTTTGTGCCAAGGCGATGGAAGTACCAAGTTTTATTAACTTGATAGGGTCTGAATATAGTCTATACCTATAATTGCGAGTGCGATATAGCAGGAATAGGTGGACCTATTAGTTAATTGACACGATAGTTCTGATCAACCTAGAATCGGCAAGAGCCTCGTTCTGGCGCCGAAGTATTGGCTTGTCGGTATTTATCAATAAATAACTACCGACCATGGACCGAATGAACCAAATTGGATTGGTGAACAAGTGGAAGACTGGTCATCTAAGCCAGGGGACAGGGTAGTTCGTCGTCCAAGGGAACAACAACTAAGTCCCGTACTGATCACTGTTTCCCCGCCTAGATCACGAACGTATTCACTTACATCGCCATTCTTAGTGCTGTATATATTCTTTGCGCTCATAGTGGTTTCAACCCTTGTACTATTACTTCCTTTCATGCATGAAGGAAGCGGCTTTACTCCTTTCATGGAAGCTTTTTTCACCGCAGTTTCGGCGATTACGGTGACCGGACTTGTGGTTCAAGAAACGGCTACATACTGGACTCCTGCCGGACAAATAGCAATATTAGGGATGATTTTCGTAGGCGGAATGAGTTTTATGGTTACCGTAATTTTTCTAGTGGCATTGACAGGTAAGCGTTTAAAATTTTCCCAACGGATTCAGTCACAAGGTGTCCTTCATATTGATCAAGTGGCTGATTTGCGCAGATTGATATTGACACTCACCATTCTAATGACGGGTATCCAATTTATAGGATTTCTTTTACTTCTATCTCGGTTTTGGTTTCTTTTCCCTCCCGGTGAGGCAATTTTCCAAGCTGCATTTCAAGCTGTCTCTGGATTCAACAACGCCGGGTTCGTGATATTGCCAGGAAGTGAAAGTCTCTCAAGTTATCAGCTCGACAGAATCGTGCTTAGTATCACTGCCATACTAGTGCTACTCGGTGCTACCAGCTATTGGGTGATAGTTGATATAGGTAGGACTGGCAGTTTTACACTAATGTCATTAAATACAAAATTGGTTATCATTTTTTCTTTTGTATTGATATTTTCCGGATCAACATTTTTTTTCCTAGCGGAATACGATAACGGGAGAACTATTGGAACCCTAGGGCTTGGAGACAAGATAATCGTCTCAATTTTCGAATCAATGAGTGGCAGGACTGCTGGATTCACTACGATAGGATGGAGTGCGGGCCAAATTGAACAACATACGAAATTTTTCTTCACAATATTAATGTTCATCGGTGGAGCATCTGGTTCAGTAGCTGGTGGTATCAAGATTAATACATTGGCAATAGTACTCATTGGGCTGCTATCGACTTTTCGTGGCATTATTAGACCGAGAGTTTTTGGTAGAGAGATACCGAAAGTCCAGATCCAGAGTGCATTGACACTCCTGATTTGTGGGATCATGGTAGTCTTTCTTACAACATTGCTGATCACTTTTACCGAAAGCCGGGTTGCTTTTATCGAGTTGTTTTTTGAGGTAGTGTCTGCCTTGGGTACGGCAGGTCTTACTACTGGATTGACAGAAGAGTTTTCGGATTTTGGGCACTTGATTCTAGCTACGGCTATGTTCATAGGAAGGATTGGCCCGTTCGCTCTCTTTCTTTTCCTAATACAACGTGTCGGGGTATCCTCGTATCGATATGCGGAAGAACGCATTACATTGGGATAGAATCAGTGTCTAGATTGCAGCGTAGTTGAGATTATGCAGCTACCAAATGGCATGAAGAAGTTGGTTTTCAATTACCCAACTAGAAGCAATGCCGGTACTTCTGTATAATTTGCTCCTCTGAATGGTAGACTGGGACCTTGTGCGATAATTACATATGGCCAAGAAACAAGTAGTAGTAATAGGACTAGGCAGATTCGGGTCTGGGGTAGCGCGCTCGTTATACAACCTTGGGCACGATGTTTTGGCTATAGACTCTTCGGAAGAGAGGGTCCAAGAGATGATGGGCCAGGTTACTTACCCTGTGTCTGGGAATGCGACCAATGACTCCATGTTGCGACAACTTGGCGTACCGGACTACGATGCTGCCGTCGTTGCCATAGGTTCAGATATACCTTCCAGTATCATGGCATGCGTACTTTTAAAAACGATGGGTATTGCCTATATAGTTGCACGGGCAAACAGTACGTTGCATGGGATTACACTGGAGCGCATTGGTGTAGACAAGGTGATACATCCAGAGTCTGAGGGTGGAGTTCGGTTGGCGCATAACTTATTCAACCCGAATCTTCAGGAATACTTAGAGATGGCTCCGAATTTTGGACTGAGTCGTATGAAGGTCCCAGAAAGCTTTGTGAATAAAACCCTTCGAGAACTCGGTTTCTCAAATCCTAGAGATAAGTATGGTCTCGCTGTTCTAGCGATAAAACGAGGACGGGATATCACTTTAAATCCTGATATCGATGACACGATTCGGGCAAACGATGTATTGATTCTGGCAGGCAAAGACGAACTTCTTGAACGACTGCCATCTTAATTACTGAGCCTAGATATATTGGCACTAAGGAAACCGAAAAACGGCGGGCTTTCATCTGCCTTGGTGTCTGTCGAAGGCTATTCATCAGACCAAGATGCTGTAGAACTTGCCTGTGAACTTATCGGAGGACAAAAGGGTGCCCTTTACATCGTTTACGTTATAGAGGTTGAGCGTAGCCTGCCGCTAGATTCGGAAATAGTAGCCGCTACGGCCAAGGGAGAGGAAGTCCTTAAGGCAATGGAAAGGATCGCAGATCCGTTCAAATGCGATGTCCATGCAGAGATGCTCCAGTCCCGGAGGGCTGGGCTGGCTATAGTGCAGGAAGCTGCAGAAAAACAGGTTGATGCGATAGTCCTTGGCGCAAATTATGCGACTCAATATGGATCTTTTTCGCTTGGTGAAACCGTTCCCTATGTTCTTTCAAAAGCACCATGTAAGGTGATTTTGTGGCGTAATGCGGTGAGTCAGGATAGTGTGAACGGAGGAGGTTGATGACTTGTGGTAGTCCATAAGGTCTGAATATTCTCAATGCTTGAATATCCTGTTGGCGGAAGTAGCATAATATCGTTGGTTGGATGTAGTGCGGTTGGGGCTTTAGTCGCTATTCGTCTGTCAGACGCCGGTCACCGAATACATTTACTAGATTCTAGTATTGAATCGCTTGATAGGATTCCATCAGGGAAGATAGAGTCGGGACACATCATCCCTATTGTTGGAGATCCAACGTCCCAGAGAGACTTGTTGAAGATTTTCATTCAGGACGCCGAAATTTTTATGGCCCTTTCTGATACAGATACCATAAATGCTTTTGCCTCGGAGATAGCTAGGAGTATTTTCCAGGTCACTAATATAGTTTGCAAGATTGATGATCCAACTATTCAAGAAACTTACCTCAGTATGGGAATTATGGCGATTGGGGCAACTAAACTGATCTCAGAGATGGCAGTTAAGCCAGTGATCGGGTAGCTTTTTTTATGAATGTTGTAATTGTTGGAGCTGGTTCACTAGGAGGAGTGCTCGCCAAGTCTCTTGTAACCTCAGGTCATGAGATTACAGTTATTGAAATAAAGAGAGATAAGTGTGTTGAGATTGAAGAGGTTCTAGGAAGTGTAACGGTAATGGGAGATGGGACTGATGCAGTTACCTTGATCTCTGCGGGTATAAACAGGGCAGATTTACTAGTAACTACTACGAGCAAAGATCATGTTAACCTTGTGATTTGTAGGTTGGCCAAGAACAAATTCGATGTTCCGAGAACAATATCTCTTGTTAATAGACATGAGAACATCGAACTCTTTAACTCTGCTGGTGTTGATACGACCGTGGATGTCACAGATATTCTTTCGGGACGTATTGATCAAGGGATCTCTGCGAATCAACTAGTACACATCATGAGTTTGCCTGGGCTTGACTCTCGCTCGCTCGTAAATTTTCGAATAACAACAACAGGATCAAATAGTCACAGGCGTCTTGTAGATTTTTCAGTACCCGATAGTATATTGATTGTTTTGGTTATCTCTCGAGACGGCTCTGTTGTAATCCCCGACGAAGATACTCTCATCAGCTCAGGTGATCAGCTGATAGCTGTTACAACGCCTGAGGATGAACAGAATCTTGGGGCCTTACTGTTAGAAATGGAGAGAGATTGATCGATAGTCTCCGCTTGGCCTACTTGGGTCCTGTTGGTACCAACACTGAACAGGCCTGTATTAAATACGATAGTGCTGCGACCTTGGTGCCATATCCATCCGTGCCTGACGTTGCAAAAGCGGTTGAATTACTAGATGCAGACGCTGGTGTTGTGCCAATAGAAAATAGCGTGGGAGGTGCAGTTAGTATTACTCTGGATTTGTTGATTCATGGTGCTGGTCTGTATATTTGCAATGAGATTGTATTGCCTATTACACACTCATTATTAGTTCGCTCTGGCACTAGGATAGATGAGATTCAGATTGTTTATTCTCACCCTCAAGCGCTGGAACAATGTAGTGGATATTTGTCTGAATACCTTCCGGAAGCGAGATTGGTGGCATCTATGAGCACATCGACTGCGGTAGAGGAAATGATTAACTCAGATCAAATTTCGGGAGCTATCGCCACGATGCGTGCAGGGCAACTATATGGAGCTGAAGTTCTAGATCATGGAATAGAAGATTATCCCAACAACATGACGCGGTTCGTGGTTTTATCTAAATCGGACCATTTGCAGACTGGGGATGATAAGACCTCGATTTGCTTTTCATTCGAAGCCGATGCTCCGGGTATACTTTACTCTGTCTTGGGGGAATTTAATTCTAGGAACATAAATCTCACGAAAATTGAGTCTAGGCCGACAAGAGAAGCGTTGGGGCTTTATTTTTTTCTAGTTGATTTGGAGGGACACCGTGATGATGTCCTCGTAGCGGAAGCGTTGGAAGCCGTAAAAAACCAGGCATCTTTGCTTAAGGTATTTGGTTCCTATCCGAGGTATGTATTGCCGACTGCTTAGGACAGTAAAGGTGCCTAGGAATTTTCTTCCGTGCTTCTTACTTCATTAGAGTGGTCACGATAGGAAGTTTCTATGTGTGATCCGCCCAAAATCCTTGCTTCAGAAATCTGGGCAGTACCCTCTCGAACTGAATCGAGGACTGGTTCCACCCTTTCTTTGATAACTTGGGTTGTCGGACCTACAGAGTCTTGAACTGATTCTATTACCGGTCCAACCCCTTCTTGCATTTTTGCAGCCATTTCTTCAGCCCTATCACGCCATAAATCACTCAGCTCAGCAATTTGTGCCCTAGTTTCGGATCCAGCCTTAGGTGCTGCAAGAATACCCAGTATCGCTCCGATAAATCCGCCCAGCAAAAAACCTGTTAAGAAAGATCCGCTATTTTTATTACTAGCCATCGGTTTCCCCTACTTCAGGCTTTTTAGATTTTTGTCCTGAAAAAAATGATAATACTTTACTCAAACCATATGCAATCCCAGTACCTGTTGACGTAGAATCGCTGATCATGCTTGATAAGGCATCCACAACGTTTTCCGTGTTGGTCGCTGTGCGTTTTACAGATTTAAATAAAGCCGAAATTTTACTGTAGATTACTAGAATTACAATTAGGGTGCCGAGGGATAACAGTATTATTAAAATGTCACTAACAATGGCAGTAATATCGGCAATTTCAGACAAGGTCAAGTTGAAATCCTGTGTTCTTTTATGATCCCTTGATATTCATGTTAGCATGCGGCTATATGTGCGGCAATTAGCTTATAATTCGCGTGAGGGTCCGGAGTTACCGCTGGGCGTAGTTGCCCTTGAACTTTTTGCGGTGATCAATACACCATTGTGGTGCTACTCAAATCAACAAGAAAATTACAGACGATTTGATAATTGATTGATCAAGTAATTTGTATAAGTAAAGAGTTGGGTTTCCAGATATTTGTAATTACTAGTAGGGATTTAAGAGAACCAAGTAAGTATTGGTGTCAAGCTCCTTAAGGCTGGATCAGGATGCGCATTGATCCATCTTGGTCTTTACGCTGGGTTAAAATCTTATGACTTCCATTTTCTGCCCAGACTAATACATCGTAAGAGTTGAGCACGCCAGGCACAATTACCTCGACGAACGATTTCGAGTCGGAACGGATCTGGGTAGTTAACTCAGAGAGAATACTGGCACAAGTTTTGCCTGTCCCATCGATCACGACCCAGGTATCTGTTGATCCATTGTCGTATGCCAAATGACTGTTGTTCCTCACGTCGATTTCCCCGCTCTGTCTTAGGTCGAGTTGATGTTTGAAATGTGCTACTGCCTCCCAGTAGACGCCATCATTTCTATCCCCTTTTGAACATACAGCGCCACGTACCCCAACGATGTCGGGATTGATCCGAGCTAATTCGTCAAGGTTGTCTAACTTGAGGTGACCAGAAAGCGCTGTACTCATACCTAATTCTTTTCCTTCGAATACCATGTCTCTCAATTCGACTTCAGGGATAAAGTCAAATAGATTGCGGCCGTCCTTGGTTAAGGTATCAATAAGCCAGCCGTCACACTCACTTTCTTTAGCAATATCAACCATTTGGCGTGGTTCTAAACCATCGTTCTCTAAGTTATCGGCAAACAAAGATCCAATAAGCTTGGTTTCGAAACCATCTAACGCTCTTTTTGAGGCACGTAGTATTTCAACAGCTTCTTGGTGACTACTCCTCATGAATCCGACTTTGACCGATGTAGCATTCAATAAACCAGCGGTATATACAGCCATCGCGACTGTACCTACTTGGTTTGGTACTACCCCAAGCGTGACGCTTGCATGCTGTTCTGGAGGCACGGTTTCACGAACTTCTTTTACCAATCCAGGTTCAGCAGAACCGACCAGTGCTTCCTGAAGATTCTTGACATCTACTATGTCAGCACCACCCCTTAAAGCCTCATGAGCTTCAGGCAAATTTTGGACACTAACCATCAATAGCATTTAGCCACCTTTATTTCGGATCGATTCCAAATTCGATCTCAACTCCTGTTTTTCTTTGTCTGGCATGTTAATTAAAGGAGGCCTTACTTCCCCTGATGCCATGCCCATCAACTCACCCCAGTACTTAATCATGGGTACTGGTAGCGCACCATTTTGCTGCTGCATAGTACGTTGCCACCACTGGTCGGATAAAGTTTTTAAAGGCTGAATATGTTTTTGGTATAACTGGTCGTCTATATTGCCAGCTGTTGCATGGTCTATGAACTGGACATAGTGGTTAGATCCAATCTCGTCGAATCTCCAGTCGGAGGTATTTGCAAACATAACTTGTTGCTGAAATCCTAGCTCCCGTCCTTTGAATAACACCCATTCGTCAGGGGCACTGATTATCGCGGTATTACCTATAAGTTGATGGGTTTCTATAGTAAGTTGCCTGTCAAAACTTGCTTCTTTTACTCCGACCACATTTTTTATTTTACAAATTTCTTTTAGTCCTTGAGAGCTCATTACAATTCCGAATTGAGGTGAATTATAGAACATTATTGCAAGTGAACTATGGTTAGCTAGGATTCGTACGAATTCCAGCACTTGGCGTTCAGTCTTTGTTACAAAATATGGAGGAGCCACGATCAAAAGATCAAATCCTGTAGCTTCAGCAGCATCTGCCAAGGCTAGCATATCTGATATGGATGTATGGGTTACGTGAGCTCCGATGTTCCAGGTGCCTGCAGCCTCATCAGCTACAATATCGTAAACATTCGTTCGTTCTTTATATGTTAATGACCAGAATTCTCCCATGCCCCATGTGCATCCAACCCCAGTTGTACCCAGTGATCGAATGTGGCGAATGTTTGAACGGAGTCCCATCTCGTCGATTTTGTTGTCAGGTGTGAAAGGAGTGATCAGCGTTGACCATTGGCCACGTAGAATTTGGTTTGCCCAGTCTTGCGCTTCGGATTTCTTGTAAATCGCCATAGAGCTCAACCCTAGATGGAGAGCATTTAGTGGAGGGGGATTAGGTTAAGTGAATATATTCACTTAACCTACTCTATATATGATAGTGAGGGTGTTGAATCATGTCAACGAGGCACGGATTCGCGAAGATTTTACAAGTAGTTGATCTTGGAAGAATTTAAACAGGATCAATTGTCCTGTCAGGATATCAGCTGATTCTAAGAATACATTAATAGGCTATTGATTACCCTAGGCACAAAGTGGGTCGTTAGGATCCCAACGTTGGAATTGTGGATTTACACCTGAGTCGAAAAGTTGTTCACGCGCAGCGTCCCAGCGTTGTCCCCATACGAACGGATCGTGGAGTTCAGCATCAGGGTCGGATTTGCTCCTAGCTACAAAGCCTGGGAACCATCTGCGGCCTGTTGCTTCACCAGTTGGGTTATACCTGAGGTCGAAACTCCATCTAATGTCCTCACTCACGTTTGGTAAAGATGAGTGTTTGGTCATCTTTGTCATGAACAAAACATCTCCAGGTTTCATGATTATGGGTACTTGATCTTCAGGGAGATACTGGTTTGAGAGGCCATTCTTTTCCGGATTATTGGTATAGCAATGTAGTCCCAGTCCATCTTTATGGCTACCGCGCCCCACGACCAGACAACCGTTCTGCTCTGTCGCATCAGTCATTGGAATCCAAACCGTGAGGATATTAGACTCGTCAGCCTCTTCAGTCACCACTCCTTGATCTTGGTGCCAAAGTGTTTGTCCTGCAAGGGAACTTTTCCTTATTTCTTCAGGAAGACAGTTTTCTGGAGGCTTGATTCTCACGTGCTGAACCGGGTTTGAAAATATCTCCGGCCCGATAAAAACCTCAACTGCATCAAGGAGGCGGTCGTTTCTCAGCAACTGAAACACTGCAGGTCCATGATGCATTGGGGTCTCATTACTTATGTCTTTCTGAGGAAGAGATATGTCTAATGCTTGTGTGTACAAACCGTCTGTATCCCGGGCAATCTGGCTGATTTTTTGGCTAAAAGGGAAATTTTGGTACGTGCTTGAAATACGGCCTTCCTCGTACCATTTGGTTGCCAACTGGTCCAATAAATCATCGTATTCATCAATGACTGGCCGGATATCTTGGTCGAAGTCTAGGAGGTTTTCAGCGATGAGATACCCGTCCTCCTCAAACTGCTTAATGTCTTGCTTTTGGATCACTGGAATCTCATATCTCCTGTGTGAATTCTGAAATTATGGACTACCTTATTATAGAGGCAGTATTGTACTTGGTTCCTTATCCGCCAAACATTCTATGCGAATCAGGATTAAGGATTGTGGATCGTTGTTACCCCTGAATTCTCTACGGCACTCTGGATTTCTCTTAGGGTGATTTCGTCCAAGGTTGTGGCTGGATGCCTAACTCGGGCTGTTTTGAAAATTCCACGGAGCCGTAGAATCTCCTTGACTATTGCCAGTGATGAAGCACCGCCTCCTTGTGAGATTATGCGTAGGATATTCTCCATTCGAGAAAATTCATTTTCAGCCTTGCTAGGATTGCCTGACTGTAATGCATCCCAAACTTTGCGGAATAGTTCAGGTATGGCGCAATGAGGCATTGTACCTACAGCACCACGTCTCAACTCTTCTATGAGCATAGTGCCGCCAGCACCACCGAATACTATCAAGTTACCTTTCCCTTCGTGTACCGTTGCAGCAACTCTAGGGGGAGTGGGTGGTGCTTCTACCTTGGCGTAGCAGGCATTCTCGAATTTCTTGGAAATATGTCCTGCGACACTAGGAGGTATGGGCGCAGTAGGAAAATCCTGCATGAAGATAGGTATTGATATAGTGCGTGCGATTCTCCCAAAGTATTCAAATAGTTCGTCTGCTGATGGTGTGATTATGTTCGGTGGGGCGACCATTACTGCATCGGCCCCGAGTTCTTCAGCTCTGTGGCTGTATTGCAGCGCTAGACTCGTTCCTTGAGAACCTGTATTGACTACGACCTTTACTTGTCCGCGGGCTTGTTCAACCACTGTTGTCGTAGCCAGATCACGTTCGGTTTCTGAGAGTTTGTAAACTTCACTTGCCATTGCGATACCCACTCCATGTACACCGGAATCGATGGCAAACTGAGTTTCTCTCTCCAAATCTTCCTGATCAATCCTATCATCTTCATCGAAAGGCATGGATAGGATTGGGTAAATACCATTCATACTACGATCAGGCATCATTAACACTCACAGAAATTGACGAGGTTTTCACTTGGCTGCCTCTCTAATATATCGATCAGATCCATACCAATAACGTTGTGGTTTGGTTCAGCGATTGTAGCATGGTATTAAGTCATATTAGGCTTGATGCTTTTAGGGATATAGTTCCATTGGATATGCTTCTATATTGGTAGTTTGAAAGTCCGGATGTTAGATAGGCTAAATAGGAAAATATTAGTAGGTAGCTCTACCACCACTTATATCAAATACCGCTCCAGTACTAAATGAACATTCTTCTGATGCCAACCATGATACTAGGGATGCAATTTCGCTAACATCACCTGTACGCCCCATGGGGATCCTGTCTAACATGTATTGGACCTGCTCTTCCGTGAGTTGGTCTAGAATCCGAGTTTGGATGACTGCTGGTGTAATACAGTTAACTCTGATGCCCGTTGACGCGAGTTCCTTTCCTACGGATTTTGTCAGCCCAATAACAGCTGATTTAGTCGCCGAATATGGCACCATTCGTGGATTACCTTCTTTGCCAGCAATGGAGGCTATGTTGACGATACGCCCGTAGTCTCGTTCAAGCATGTATGGGATGGAGTAGTGGCAGGATAGGTACACCCCCCGAAGATTGGTTGAATATACACGGTCCATCTCCTCAATTGGCAGTTCCCAGATAGTTCCAACGTGCCCGCCGATGCCGGCATTGTTTACAAGGATGTCAATTTGACCCCACTTATTGATCGAGGTTTCGACGGCATTTTTTGCTGTCTTTGCCTTGCCAATATCTCCTATATGAAACTCAGCATCGATGCCGGTGGTTTTTAGATTTGAGCAAGCTTGCTCAACAAGTTTTTCATCATAATCAACCATCATGATCCGAGCTCCCTCGTTACCAAGTCGAGAGGCTATGGCAAAACCTATTCCGGTACCCGCTCCTGTGACAATCGCCACTTGGTTTGTGAAACGAGACAATCGAAACCTCCTAAATGGGAACCATGGTTTATTATGGCACGCAAGTTAATGAATAGGGCAAATCAATATTGCTGCTGACTGATACCAATCATAGCCATTTGTAGGTGCTTTGGATGTGTTTGATAGATCAGTATTGTTAGCAACTGCAACTTCTGCGATAGCATAAGTTCCTGAGGCGAAAATAACAACGAGTAGTACTAGGAATGAAAGTGGGAATATTATGGGCACGTGTTTCATTTTAGCTGTCGGTAGCGAGGAATTTACTGGCAGCAGCAACGCCCATGCCAGGTGCGATTTCGTATCCGGCTACTGGTAGTAATTTTTCTAAGGCTGATAGGATCAGCAGTACGTTTTCGGCTTTACTTGATTCACCCATTAGACCAATACGCCAAACCTTACCAGCGAAGTCTCCGAGCCCTCGACCAATCTCTATATTGTATTTTTGAAGAAGAGATTGCCTGATTTCACTATCATTTATGCCCTCAGGTATCCATACAGGTGTGATTTGATCCAGCATGTGTTCTTTACTTACTACCAGATTAAGGCCCAATGCCTCTAAGCCTGTACGTAGGGCCAAGGCGTTATTATGGTGTCGCTTAATCCTAGTTTCGATCCCCTCTTCCAAGACGATCTTAAGTGCTTCGCGAAGCCCTAGGATATTACTGACCGGTGCAGTGTGGTGGTAGACATGATCTAAACCCCAGTAGTTCGCGATGAGTTCAAGGTCGAGATACCATGAAGAAGGCTTCTGGGCCCGTTGTTTTATGGAATCAAGTGCCTGTTGGCTTATTGTTGCGGGTGCCATTCCCGGAGGGCAAGCTAGACATTTTTGGCTAGCAGAATAGCAGTAATCAATCCCTATATCATCAACGTTTATTGTTGTTCCTCCTAGGGATGTGACTGCGTCGACCATAAGCAGTGCATCATGTTCTCTGGCCAGCAGTGCTATTTCATCTAGTGGTTGTAGTATGCCAGTGGAGGTTTCTGCGTGGACGATGGTAACTAGTTTTACCCGCTTGTGTTTGGACAATTCGTTCTTGAGCATCTCGCTTGGGAAAGGTTTACCCCAATCGCTTTCCAGTAAAATTACGTTTGCACCTATCCGATTGGCCATGTCAGTCATTCGTTGACCAAAGAACCCACACACGCAAATTATCACGGTTTCCCCGGGTTCTAACAGGCTGTTGATGCCAGCCTCCATTCCAGCTGATCCAGTCCCAGAAATTGATAGAGCGATGCTATCTTCGGTTTGGAACAGGAGTTTGAGTAGATTGGAAGTTTCGTCCATTATCTTGATGAAGTCTGGATCTAGATAACCAATCATTTGTCCAGACATAGCTTGTAATACTCGGGGATGTGCTGTTGTCGGTCCTGGCCCTAGGAGTATTCTCGGGGGGACAACCGGGACTTCTGCTGCAGGTAGTCTATAGGTCATCTAGGTTCCTTTTCCTATCAGGTTTTCCACGTCCTTGCAGATAAGCTGATCTATTTGGTTGATCGTATCAGAGATACTGTGTGAAAGATTCTCGAATACTGCATATGAACTTAGTGTTGGGCTCGAGTCTGCACTCTCCACAACGGTGACCAAGGCGGCGAGCGCATCAACTAGTTTAGGTAATGGAGTGCCCATCTGTCCCCTTTCGCTCGTGTCCCATGTAGAGATCAAGCTGCTCTCCATTGCGTCCAAACTCTTGATGATGCCTAGGCCTGTAGCAGTGATATTAGACTTTTCTGATACTCCATCGGTATTGGCAAGATATTTTTGTAAACGACTCCTGTTGCTTCGTAATTTGTTAATGGTTTCATTTGTTTCTGATAACTTGTCTCGAATATGAATCAATAGCTCCAGTTGTTTATCTAAGTCGGCATCCGTGGCTTCGGATTTCGGATCTTTTAATACCTTAAGTATCTGGGTGGAGACTTTGCCTTCTAGCTCTAGTTTGATGGTGTAATTACCTGGGGTAACCAGTGGCCCTTTTGGACTGGGACCAGCGATTAAAAATGAGTCACTATCTCCTGGAGCCTCAACTGGTCCAGGATGTCTCATGTCCCATATGAATCGGTTCATGCCGGCCTCGGCCGGCAAACCTGTAACCTTTGTTACGGTGGATTGTTCTGCATCGAGAATGGTGATTTTTACATCCTTGCTGCTAGAACCTTGTTTTAAGTTATAGCTAATTGTTGCTCCACTGGGGGGATTGTGACCGGCATCTAGGAATGTTCGAGTTTGAGTGCCATCCGCTGCCTCATTATCTTCGAAGGTTGCCTCTGTGCCTATGGCGATCCAGTAATTTTTCCCGGGCCCAATCCGTTCTGGGGTGATTTCTCCTAAGGTTGTTAATGGACGATAAACTGGACGTGGTTTGAGGAGATAGACTGGTTCTTCCAGCCTAGTTTGCTTTAGGTATCTAAGAGGTGTTATGTCGTCTAGAATCCAGAAAGATCTGCCATGTGTGGCAGCGATGAGATCGCCGTCCTTGATGACCAAGTCGTGTATGGGTGTGTTGGGGAGATTTATTTGGAGAGAATGCCATGATTCTCCCCTATCGAGGGATGTGTAGACCCCCTTCTCCGTGCCGGCATAGAGAAGGCCAGAGCAATCTGGGTCTTCTCGCACGACTCGCACGAATTCCTGATCGGGAATTCCAGAGTTTATAGATTCCCAAGTCTCACCGCCATTTTGAGTGCGGAAGAGGTATGGAGAATAGTCGTTGAGCTTGTAGTTCCATGCTGCTACGTAAGCAGTATCAGGCTCGTGGTCTGACAGGTCTATCATACTTACGGTTGCCCACTCAGGGAGGCTATCGGGAGTAATATTATTCCAGCTTGTTCCGGAATCTCTTGAAATGTATACCAGACCATCATCTGAACCCGTCCAGAATACACCTTGTTCATGCGATGATTCTGCGAATGAGAATATTGTGCAATAGACCTCGGCTCCTGAAACATCACGGCTTATGGGATCACCACCGGGGTTTCCTTTATTGGGGTCGTTACGGGTCAGGTCCGGAGAAATTTTTTCCCATGTTGTTCCCTCATCGACGGATCGAAAAACGTGGTTTGCTGTAACGTAGAGGGTTTTTGAATCATGGGGTGATATAACTATAGGAAATGTCCACTGAAAACGATACTTCATGTCCTTTGCGCCGAGACCATATGAAATCTCAGGCCAGACAGTTATGATGCGGGATTCGCCTGTATCGTGATTGTAGCGTAGTAGCGCTCCTCCACCGCCTGGAGCACTTCCTATTGCACCTGAATACACTATGTTTGGATTGTCAGGAGATACTTCTATGTAGCCACTTTCTGATGGGCCTACAACATAGCTGTCCCGAAGAGGTATAGCTCCCTTGTTGGATCTGCTTGGTGTGCTGATAGCACTGTTGTCTTGCTGGGTACCGTAAATTCTATAGGGTGATCTTGTATCAGTAGTCACATGGTAAAATTGAGCTGTCGGTTGATTATATATAGTAGACCACGTATTTCCTCCGTTAAATGAGACACATGCTCCACCATCGTTTCCTTCAATCATGCGGTCTGGGTTTTTGGGATCGATCCAAAGGTCGTGGTTGTCACTATGTGGAGTTGTCATCATCTTGAAGGTACTGCCACCATCTTCAGATTTCCAGGCTTGTATCGGTAAGGTCCACATAGTGTCAGGCTCAGATGGATGGGCGAAAATGTGGTGGTGGTAAAAAGGGCGTTGCCTTACGATGGGGCTGTCGTTGACCTTTTCCCAAGAATCGCCGCCGTTGTCTGATCGTACTAGTACCCCATCTTCAGCTTCGACGATCGCCCAGACACGTCCTTGCTTTGCCGGTGAAACAGCGACTCCAATGCGTCCCTTGATCCCTTTAGGGATACCGGGTTTGTTGGTCAAATCTGTCCAGGTATCACCACCGTTAGTGGATCTCCACAGTCCACTATCAGGCCCACCGCTTGTCATGCTCCATGGTGTACGTAGAGCTTGCCAGATTGCTGTATACAGTATTTGAGGATTGGTAGGATCCATAGAGAGATCAATGGCACCTGCTCTTTCACTTTTAAAAAGTACATGCTCCCAATTCTTCCCTCCATCCATTGATCTGAAGATACCACGAGATTTGTTAGGCCCAAAGGCGTGGCCTAGGGCCGCTACGTATACTTTGTCAGGATCTTCTGGATCGATTCGGATTCGAGAAATGTGCCGACTATCACCGAGGCCTATATTAACCCAGGTCTTACCGGAGTCGATCGATTTATAAACGCCATCCCCGTGGGATACATTGCTACGTATACAAGCCTCTCCAGTTCCAGCATAAATTATTGATGGGTCTGAATCCGCTATAGCTATTGCTCCTATGGACGACGAATTGAAAAAACCATCGGAAATGTTTTTCCAATAGACGCCCCCGTCGGTAGATTTCCAAACACCTCCTGCACAGCCACCAAAATAGAAGGTTTGCGGATCTGCAGGATCTCCGGCAACAGCTACCACGCGTCCACCCCTGTGTGGGCCTATAGAACGCCACTGCAGTGTGCGGATATGATCTGTTTTTAACTCGATGTTCAGCTTGGGCCTCCATAGTGGCAAAATAATTTCGAGATGAGGGTCTGCTCTCTAGGGGGATAATAGTTATTTGCAAGCCAGATTTTGTTTTTGTCCGAATAGCTGACTATCTCAAATTCGGTGGATAGCCTCCGAGTTCTTTGAGAAAAGAGCCACCTGTTCGTTCAGTGTGAAATCTTTCACTATAGTGGTATAGGCATCGACTACTGCATTGTAGGAACTCCATAGCCAATCTACAGGCCAGTTGGAAGCAAAGAAACATCTCTCAACTCCGAATGCTTCAATGCATTGCAAGACATAAGGTCGAATGCTATCCACATTCCAACTTTGATCACCCATACCTAATCCCGATATTTTGCAATATATATTATCGGCCTCTGCAGCTACAGATAAGGCAAGGCTCCATTGAACGAAATATTCTTCGTTACGTTCTTCGGGGAATCCAGCGTGGTCTATCACGATGATTATGTTTGGGAACTTTGATGCGAGATTTTTTAATTTTGCCATGTCGGGCCACTTCACACCCATACATGAAATGAGATCGTATTTCCCTAGGAGGGCGAATCCCTTATGGAACTCCGATTCGGCAAGGTAATCACCATATGAAAAGTCCCTTATTCCACGCATATTTGGGTATTCACAATGCGCCGCCAAGATAGATTCTACGTTGGGATCTTTGAGGTCGGCATAACCTACTATACCGTGGGGAAATCCTGTTCTTTCGGCCGCTTCCTGAAGCCATTCTGTTTCTTTGACAGGATCTTTGCTACCTATTGCTGCCTGCACATGAACAGCTTTGATAACGTTCGCATCACGTGTTTCAGCGATGTAATCTTCTGCAAGATAATTTCTCTCTGCCAGTTTCTGGATTTGCCATCCAAGAGTTGGATGTGGCACACCAGGTTGCCAGTGTCCGTACACTAGGTCTGGGTGTTTCATGTCATAAAAGTGCACATGGGGGTCAACGAATTCCTTCTTGGTCATATTTTTACCTCAAGGATATAGGGCCGATTAGGTTTTTGCTGATTGATCATTGTGCTGTCCAGCCTCCGTCAATGACTAAGTCACTGCCCGTTACATAAGATGATTCGTCAGATGCAAGGAACAAAGATCCATAAGCCACGTCAGATACCGTTCCGATTCTGCCCAGAGGCACCGATGCCCGGCGTTGTTCGATTGATTCAGGGTCTGGGAAACCAGATGTGAACATCGTGGTCTGTATCGGGCCCGGATGGATTGAATTAGCCCGAATTGATTCCTTTGCATACTGGACTGCAGTAGATTTGGTTAGCAGCCTAACAGCTGCTTTGGATGCGTTATATGCTGAAGAAGTCGATGTGCCGACAAGACTGTTGAACGAAGCGATATTAACTATAGATCCCCCTCCAGATTTTCGCATAGCAGGAATAGCTGCCCTAGTTCCTAGGAACGGTCCCTTCGCGTTTATATCCATTATCAAGTCCCATTCTTCTGGGGTTGTTTCTTCGACGATGCCACGCATATAAATAGCCGCGTTATTGATGAGAACGTTAAGTTTTCCGAACTGCTTATCAATAGAATTGATAGCATATTGCCAGTCTGGATCACTAGTTACATCGAGCTTTATAAAAATCGCTTCACCACCGTTTTCGATGACTTGAGAGGCTAGTTTTTGTCCATCTTCCTCAAGGATATCTGCGACACCTATTTTGGCGCCTTCTTTAGCGAACATTAGTGCCTGTGCTGCTCCTATGCCCTTCGAGGCTCCAGTTATAAGGGCCACCTTATTTTGTAGTCTCATATAATTAAAACCTGGTGATGAACCAGATAATCAATCTCCTGGGTTTAGGTCCGGTGATTTTTTACTGTGCTGTCATTCCGCCGTCTATGTTAAGAGTCGATCCAGTTACGAATGAAGATTCATCCGATGCTAGATAGAGAATGCCTTGTGCAATTTCGGTTGGTGTTCCGAATCTTCCAACAGGATGGCGCTGTTCCATTTGATTGCGAAGATCCGATGGGTTGGTGGCCTTGGCAAAGATCTCTTCAAAATATGGTGATTCAACAGAGCCAGGTGCAATACAATTTATCCGTATACCGTGTTTAACGTGATCTAGTGCCATTGCCCTTGTCATGGCAATCACTCCCCCCTTTGAGGCGCAATAGGCGACCCTGTCGGGCACCCCTACAACTCCGGCTGCTGAAGCAGTATTGATGATTGATCCACCTCCCTGTTGAATCATCACCGGGATAGTGTATTTGCAACCAAGATAGACGCCCTTGAGATTCACAGACATTATGCGATCCCAATCTAACTCATCTGTTTCCATAACCGTGGCTGCGAATCCGAAACCAGCGTTGTTGACTAAAACATCTATACGCCCTAGTGCTGCCAAGGTATGGTCAACCATTGCTTGTACGCTCACGGCCTGTGACACGTCAGTTTGCATATCTAAACAGTGTCCGCCCTGGTGTCGAATGCCAACTGCTGTACTTTGGGCAGATTCACTGTTTTTGTCAGCGGCGACTACTTTTGCGCCTTCCTTGGCGAATGCTTGGCATGTAGCTTGACCTATGCCAGAACCGCCTCCTGTTACTATGCATACCTTTCCTTTGAAACGCGGTTCCCTAGTAGTCTTTGACACCGAGCTCTGCCTTTCCGATTATTTCCATGGCCAGATCTATGTTTGGTGGCATTAGGGTCGCAGTGCGAATATCGCGATATATTCGCTCTAGGGGCATAGCTTTTTGAGCACTGCGTCCACCGATGGCTTGAATACATTGACTCGTTACTTGCAGTGATGCTTGAGATGCTATGTACTTTGATCGCGCAGCAAAAACCTTTCTTTCGACTGGGCTAGCATCGGCCCATGTTTTCGCACAGTTATATATGACGTACTGTGCAGATTCTAATGCCATAGACATCTCTGCAGCAGTACGTTGAGCAATAGGGTTTTGATAAGGTGGGTCCAGGCTAGGGTCACCATTTTCACTCTTGTAGAAATCCATGGTGAATTCGAATGCTTTCTTTGCCGCACCTAAATAGATAGCGGCATAGCCTAATCCAAAGCTTTCAATGACTCCCTTGTTCATTGCTTCCCCTGGTCCTCCGAGCAGTGCGTTCTCGTCAACGACACAGTTTTCTAGAGTAACGTTAGGACTGACCGTACCACGCATCCCTAGTGTGTTCCATTCCCCGCTGATAGTTATTCCTGACGCATCGTTCGGTACTAGGGCGAGTTGATAGCCCCTGTTATCTTCATAACCATCCATCGTGCAGTGGATCAAGTATCGGTGTGCGGCGCCCGCCATTGAGCAAAAATGCTTGGTCCCATTGATAGAGTATCCTTGTCCATGGGGTGTTACTACTGTCTGTCTTATTTCTTGAGAACCGGATCTTCGTCCGGGCTCACTGCCCCAGCTAGCGAACAACTTTCCGTAGTCCATCACTTCCGTGTAGAAGAGTTTCTTCTGGTCCTTCGTTGCCAATTCGTTAATGAATTGTTGCACGACAGAGTGCATATGCAGAGTCATGGCGGAATTCGTACATCCTTTGGCGAGGTTCTCTATTACCAAGATGTAGGTTGGCATATCTAGTTCAAGACCGCCGTAAGCCTTCGGTACTGAAATAGAAAGCAAGCCGTGCTTCCAGAGGTCGGACCAGTTTTCTATGGGAAAGCTGGCAGATTCATCATATCGAGATGCCCGAGGTGATAGGCACTCTTTTGCGACCCATATTGCCTTATCAATGATTTGGTTATCCGCTTTTGGAGAGTTTGTAGGTTGCATGTTTCGGTGAATCGTTTCAGAAGTTAAATAACTAGAAGAAACTTAGCTGAATGAACACTATGGGTCAACGTTTCGGCTAGTCCAAAACTAAGGGGTTTAAATATGGTTTGCAACTGTAATGTTTATCCTTCTACTCTCTGGTTTTTTGTTGGCGTGATGATCATCACGCCAGATATGGAACAGATACCAAATACGTATCACATTCAATATTCAAATGAACTCTCACCCCCAAGATATAGAACCTTGATCCTACAGTTGATGGTGATGGAAGATGGGAAATAATGTTGGAAAGATTTTGATAGGGAGCAACTGTTGACAGATCAAAAATTAAAATTGGCGATAATTGGATGCGGAAAATTGGGCCAAGAATATGCGCGATTGTACTCGGCGATGAAAGATGTGGAAATCGTTGCAATGGCTGAGCAAGATCCAGATAGATTAAAGCACGTTGGAGACCAGTATGAAGTCAAGGCTCTATATCCTGATGCTGAAGCATTATTCAATGATTTAGTCCCAGATATCGCCGCAGTAGTTACTCCTACCAAGTATTACAAAGATTCAGTTATTGCTGCTGCCCAGGCTGGAGTGAAAGGCGTATCCACCGATAAACCACTTGCGGCCACTCTTGCTGATGCTGATGAAATGGTAGAGATGTGTGCTAGCAGAGAAGTTATTTTTTCCGGCGGAGCTCTTGTGAGGGCTATCCCAGAAGTTCAGGAAGCTGCTACTTGGATTCGTGATGGCAGATTTGGACAATTTACTGATGTTGCAGTACTTAATTGGAGCGGTGAAATCTCCGGTGCAGGATGCCATACGATTTCTGTATTACGGTTGCTAACTGGTGCGGAGGTAGAAGAGGTAGTAGCTTGGGGGACACCGGCAGATATACTTGCAGGCGACTGTGATTGGAACTTGACAATGAACGGACGATTTAAATTGAGTAACGGTATGGATTGCCCGGTCTTCGGCAAGGCCCTTGAAAGAGGTATGGTTGACATCTGGAACGATGAAGTATTGGTACGTATGGCATGGGGACCTCCTGAGATATATAAGGGATTTGATCTTGCAGGTAATAGGATCAAGCAGGATATTCAATACAGTAAATACAAGTGGTCGAAACCTCGGCACTTAGTAGGTGCTATCCGTGCTTTCGTGTCAGCGGTGCAGAAAAACGACGAGAGTTGTCTTTGGATATCGGGTCATGATCTACGACAAGCTCTTGAGGTTGCGATCGCTTCTCACCAATCAGCTAAACGAGGTAGTGTGCCTGTAAAACTTCCACTCGATGACAGATCGCTCACGCTCTATCCTCGTCCTTACCGTTGGCTAGGTGGGGATCAATATACGGGCCTTGGAGAGAAGGTTGAAGGGCGCCGTACAGATATTGACGTCTAATGTAGTTACCACCTATCGAGACTTAGATGAAGTGGTTAATTTGACCCGAAAAACTCAATAAATCTACAGGAAAGGTATTGCCGTTCGTTGGGAATGACAGATGTTGAGGTCACTATTACCAAAATCATTTTTGAAATAAGTTTAGGGCTGAGCCAGCCTTAAACCAATCGAGTTGTCCAGCAGAGAAAGAGTGATTAAGTTCGATTAGTTCTTTTTCGCCATCAGAGTGTTCAATAGTACAGCTGACTGGTTTGCCTGGGGACAGGTCCTTCAATTCAGTAAGGCTAATCCTGTCATTTTCTTGGATGCGATCGTAGTCTGACGGTTCTTGGAACGTTAAAGGTAACAGGCCTTGTTTTTTAAGATTTGATTCGTGGATTCTTGCGAAACTTCGTGCGATCACAGCCGCGCCACCAAGCAACCTGGGAGAAAGAGCTGCGTGTTCTCTGCTACTTCCTTCACCGTAGTTGAAGTCCCCTATCACGACCCATCGTGTACCTGAATCCCTGTACTGAGTTGCTATTGTAGAAAAGGCTAGGTCACTTTTGCCGGTAAGCACGTTTAGTCCCTTTCCAGGTTCACCGGTAAATGCGTTGATTGCTCCCATGAACATGTTCTCGCTGAATTTACTGAGATGGCCTCTAAACCGTAGCCAAGGTCCGGCAGGAGAAATATGATCTGTGGTTGTCTTGCCCTGGGTTTTTGCAAGAATCGGCAACGCGATGTAGTCATTACCGTCCCATGCTGGCCAAGGGCTTAGAGGTTCAAGACGTTCACTCTTCGGGTTAATGACGATCTCGATATCACCGCCATCTGCAGGTGGAGCTATGTAGGTCGGGTTGCCTGGATCGAATCCCGTGGGAGGTACTTCGGGCGCGCTTTTTGGAGCCTTTAATCGGAACTTGGTTCCATCTGGAGAGGTCAATTTGTCGGTCAACGGATTAAATGAAAGGCTGCCTGCTAAGCTAAGGGCAGTGACGATTTCTGGGCTAGCTATGAAATTCATTGTGTCAGATTTCCCATCGTTCCGACGTGGGAAATTACGGTTATATGAAGTAACGATAGTGTTTGGAGTATCCTCCAATACCCGTTCACGTTTCCATTGACCGATGCATGGACCGCAGGCGTTGGATAGGACTATCGCTCCTATCTTTTTAAGGGAGTCCATTTGACCATCACGTTCGATGGTTGCACGGACCTGCTCGGAACCCGGCGTAACCATCAGGGGAGTTTCAGTCTCGAAATTGTGGTCTCTTGCTTGCTTTGCGACGTCTGATGCTCTGCTCATGTCTTCGTAAGAGGAATTGGTACAACTACCGATCAGAGCTGTATCGATTTTGTCTATAAATCCGTTGGAGACGTTTGCCACTTCTGAACCGAGTTGAGATAGAGGTCGAGCACGGTCAGGGGAGTGAGGACCTACTATGTGGGGTTCCAATTTCGATAAGTCAATCTCAACCAGCCTATCAAAATATTGATCTGGGTTAGAGTAAACTTCTTTGTCCATAGTGATTAAGTTCGTGTTCGCATTAGCCAGATCTGCTATATCTCTTCTTCCCGTGGCTCGGAGATAGCGGTCCATTCGTTTGTCATACCCAAAGATGGAGGTGGTAGCTCCTAATTCTGCACCCATGTTAGTAATCGTTGCTTTTCCAGTGCAGCTTATTGAGCCTGTTCCAGGTCCGAAGTATTCGATTATCGAATTCGTTCCGCCAGAAACTGTGAGTTCGCCTGCAAGGTATAGTATGACGTCTTTTGGCGCCGTCCAACCACTCAATTCTCCTGTCAGGTGTACACCAATATACCTCGGATAGAGAAGTTCCCATGGAAGTCCGGCCATCACTTCGACGGCGTCTGATCCACCTACGCCCACCGCACATGTACCCAGCCCGCCCGCGTTGGGTGTGTGAGAATCTGTACCGATAACCATTAATCCTGGGAAGGCATACTGTTCTAGCATAACCTGGTGGATTATTCCCGCGCCGGGTCCCCAGAAGCCAGCACCGAATTTGGCAGCCGCTGACTTCAGGAATGAATATACTTCTTCGTTCTCCTCCAAGGATTCTACTAGGTCAATTCCTCCTTCCACACGTGCTTGAATTAGGTGGTCGCAGTGCACCGTGGTAGGAACTGCTGTACTGGTCTTTCGAGTCTGCATAAAATTGAGCATCACCGTCTGACCGAGTACGTCTTGTAGTGCTACGCGATCGGGTCTCAGCGACAGCTGGCTTTTTCCCTTTATTAATTCTTGATGCTCTGGGTTGTCAAGATGTCCGAAAAGTACCTTGTCTGATAGTGTGAAAGGTCGGTCCAATCTTTCCCTCATCACATCAAGATTGCGGGAGGACGTTGAATAGATCTTTTTTACCATCTGGGGTGTCGACTCTATAGCAACCATGCTCTCTTCCCTTCTGTCGCTGTTTTAGGAATGTAATAACTACGGCCCGGAGTGGGTTTTCCGCTCCGGGCCGTCATTTTGTCTATCGTTTAAAGCTTCCTGGAGTACCGGAAGGCGTCTGGATCTTTATCGAGAGAGTCCGAAGTACTCGTAGTTTAGGTCGCTGTAACTGTCCCATTCAGGTGGCGTATCATCCTCGGCGAAAATAGCCGTGACAGGGCATACAGGTTCACAGGCAGCACAGTCTATACATTCTTCGGGATGGATGTAGAACATTTTGGGTGCGCCATCAATTTCAGGGGCTAAGTGATTTGGACTGTCCTCATCGTCAACATAAATGCAGTCGACAGGGCAGACATCCACACAAGCCGCGTCTTTCACGTCGACGCATGGCTCTGCGATGATATAGGTCATTTTGTAAGGAACCTCCTATAGATAGGTCGTGGGAGTTAAGTAATATGATGTTATTGATCTAATTATACGGTGCAGCCCGCGGGCCTTCAAGCAGCTATTTGTTGAGGTTGCAAATGAATTGTATGACCATAATGACACGCGTAATAGAGATCCGCAGAGACGTTCCTAGAAAGGATAGTGCGTATTGAAACAGATGCTTATAAAGCACTCTGCCTAAGTGTGCCCAGTGTAATATGCATCAAATAATCCAATATGGCCTGAGTGTAAGTTACGAGTTAACTACAAGGAGGTGATTTAATGACCAATGTGCTGGTTACCGGTATGAGTGGATTAATCGGTGGGTTGCTCCGAGCGGACTTGGAGAAACGGGATGGATATCAATTAACTGCTCTCAACCGAAGAGAGGTCTATGGAGTGAATTCTTTCAAGGCCGATATCTCTGACCTCGAAGCGATTCTTCCTGCATTCAAGGGACAAGATGTTGTCGTTCACTTGGCCGCGTTTTTGAGTGAAGAACCCTTAGAAAACCTCGTATCGGCTAATATAGTCGGTGCCAGGAACGTATTTGAGGCCGCACGAATTTCGGGCGTCAACAGGGTAGTTTTTGCCTCTTCTGGAGCGACCATTAAGGGTTGGGAGAATTTTCCTCCATACGATGCAATTCGAGACGGGAGGTATGCTGATATACCTGACACATGGCCAATGATCACCCATGAAATGGTTCGGCCACGGGGTTTGTATGGTGCCTCAAAAGTTTGGGGTGAAGCTGTCGGACGTCATTATTCGGATGCGTTCGGTTTATCCGTAATCTGTGTCAGGATCGGTGCAGTAGGAGAAATAGATGACCCTGTTTACGCGAAACCTTCAGCAAACTATCTAAGTCATCGTGATGTGGTGAATATATTGCGTGGTGCTATAGAAGCGCCAGCTGATTTGAAGTACGAAGTGGTTTTTGCGACCTCCAATAATCGTTATGGGTATCGTGACTTAGAACATTCCCGTAAAATCCTTGGTTTTGTACCTGATGATACAGATAATGCTGCTTTCCAGTAAATTTCCCTAATGCTGAACGCATCGATAATGCGGTATTGGCTAGGTAAATCGTGCTGTATCGGATAGGTACATTGTTGCGCTATATAGCGCAACATAACTCAGGAACGTGTAAAAAATTGTGGATGCCAGCTATTGGTACTATAGAATCAGTTGATTGGTACTGAGGTTAAGTGGAAAATTAGGCCTGTCCTTCTAATAGAATTTGTTTTGAGGTATTTGAAATTCTAAGTCGTGTCCCCTGTTGTTGTATGGATAACAAATCATTTGGTGGATGAGCCTCTAAATGCCGGCATGACCTCTTTTGCAAACCAGTCGAGCTGTTCTACGATTACATTTTCCGGTGTGCTTACTACAGGTCCCACATTTACAAGTTCTAGACCAGGGTAGCGTTCTTGGATCTCTTGAAGTCGTTCTATGATCAATTCTGGAGGTCCGCATAGCCAGGATCCGGTTTTTACCGCGTCTTGGAGGGTTGGTAGGCTTGACGTAGTAGCTTTGATTGGATCTGAAAGTGCGGAGATCTGGTCATCAGTAATATTCCGGACGAATCCAAGGGGTGCGAACATCTTCATGTACTCTTGGAAATAGGGGTTAGCTTCTTTGATTGCCTTAGCTTCACTATCTGCGATGTGGGTGGAAAAACTGATTGCCAGATCTGATCCTAGCTCATAATTTTTGCCTACCCTTGATAGAGCATCGCGCCAAGCATGTACTAATTTATCGCTCATACTGCCCCTTGCCGCCCCGCCTCCTATAACACCCTTGATGCCATGTTTAGCCATTAAATCAAGACCGCGCTGCCCACCACTTACTATTGGTTGCCAACATTCAACCGGTCGATTTAATGGTCTTGGTACTAGGGTGATTTCTTTCAGCTCGTAACCTCGATATGGTACTTGAGGTGGTATATCGTATTGTTCACCGTGGTGTGAAAATGATCTTTGGTTGAATGCCTTGAATATGATCTCTACCTGTTCTTCGAAAAGGGCACGGTTGGCTTCATTGTCAAGCATTGGAGCTCCGAAAGTTTCGATTTCCCGTGTGTGATATCCTCGGCCGATTCCGAAGATCACACGCCCTTGAGTGAGAATGTCCACCGTAGCGAAGTCCTCGGCTAGCCGTAACGGGTGCCATGCAGGGCTTATGTTAAAACCACAGCCAATCTTGATCCTTTTGGTCAAATGCAATAGATGAAGGGCCAGCAACAAGGTATTAGGTATACACTCGTATCCCTCGTGCTGAAAATGGTGCTCAGCTAACCAGAAAACATCATAGCCGTTATTGTCCATGGCATTGGCAATCGATGTTGCCTTATCAAACACCGTGGCTAGCTGTTTGTTGGATAGACGACGTTCGTTGACCGGAGTTCCTTCTAGCCCTATGTTGTCAAGATCCACATAACCGGCATAAAGATGACCGAATTTAGTAATCATGAAAGGGACTCCATGTAGGGACAACGTCTAATTCTATTTAGTAATCGGGGTCTGTCAATGAACCATGAACTTTGCTGGTCTGGAAACTCTATGGATATAATCATCCATATTAAGGACTCTAAACTAAATACAAGTTGGAAGATCTCGAAGTTATGAAGCTATTGAATAAATTCTGTATCTTGATATAAATGGTGGCGAACATACCTTGAAACAGTCTATGCCTATCATAATTACTATTGACGGACCAGGTGCTGCCGGTAAGACAGTTGTTGGGAAAATAGTAGCTACATCTCTTGGTTGCATGTTTCTTGATACAGGTGGAATGTATAGAGCCGTTACCCGTAGAGCCCTTGAACTCGACATCGATTTGAAAGATGGAGGAGAGTTGTCGGCACTGGCATCTAACATGTCTATGCAACTAGAGACGGATGAGGATGGTATAGACCGTCTTTGGGTAGACGGTAAGGATTTTACTGATGAACTCCGTTCTGCTGAAGTTGAACGCAATGTCTCTATAGTTGCCAAGATACCGGGTGTCAGGCTTGCCATGGTTGAAAAACAGAGAGCTATTTCTCGCGATAAACACATTGTTATGGTTGGACGTGACATAGGCACGGTTGTTCTTAAGGACGCGCCGATTAAGATATATCTGACAGCATCCGTCCAAGAGAGAGCAAGGCGCCGAAGTTTAGAAATGGAGTCGTTGGGACGTGAGCTTGATCCTCACCAAGTTCGGGAAGACTTAGATCGTCGAGATATGATTGATTCTCGGCGAGAAGATTCGCCTCTTCGGCCTGCAGAGGATGCGATTACAATAAACACAGACGGTATAGAGATTGAAGATATCGTTGGACGAATCGTCGCAATCGCTAGGCGGATATAATGAATTTTATTTACAATTTATCCAATGTCTTACAGAAGATCAGCCTGAGACTATTCGCAAACTGGCAGGTGGTTGGTCGTGAGAACGTCCCGGAAGTTGGTCCGCTCATTATCGTTGCTAACCACCAGAGCAACTTTGATCCGGCCCTTCTAGCACCTAGTATCCCGAGGAGAATACGTTTTCTGGCCAAGGACTCTATTTTCCAAGGTCCTGCAATAGCAAGATGGTTCTTGAAAGAATACGGGGCCTTTCCGTTAAATCGATCAGGCGTAGATGTGAGGGCGCATCGTTGGGCGATTGACCAGTTACGACATGATGGAGTGATCGCGATCTTCCCTGAAGGAACGCGTAGCCAGTCTGGTATGAAGAAAGCGCATATTGGAGTGACTCGTCTTGCCCTTACTACGCAGGCAACAATTCAGCCTGTTGGGATAACAGGTACAGAGCGCTTTGGAACATGGATGCGGGTTTTCAACCCAACTGGACGGTTGACGGTGACAATTGGTCAGCCTTTTGTTCTTCCTGTTATAGAGGGTAGGCCCGATAAGGCAGTTTTGGAGTCCCTAACTGATATGATCATGAATAAAATAGCGGATTTATTGCCGCTAGAATACCAGGGGATTTATCGCGACAAGGGTTCTGATGAAACTGACGGTTACTTTGCCAAGGATCAATCAACTGCTTGAGCCTAATCGTTCCAATGTAGATTGTAATAAATGGATATCCAAAAAGAGATATCCTACGGTAACGTTCCGGCTGGCCGAGCCTGTATACCTTGTAGCCAGTTGAACCGAAGGGATGACGTGGCAGAGATATCATGTGTGGGATAATAGGATATACAGGAATTAATGCGGCGGCCCCTATACTACTTGAAGGGCTCTCCAAACTCGAATATCGGGGCTATGATAGCTCCGGTATAGCAGTAGTTAATGTCAATGGTGATACAACGGTTTGTAAATCACAGGGCAAACTGGCTGCTTTAATCGAGACCCTATCCGGACATATACCTGACGGTCATACTGGAATAGGCCATACTCGCTGGGCCACACATGGTGGTCCTACAGATGACAATGCTCATCCTCACATTGACTGTAAAAACGAAGTGGCAGTGGTCCATAACGGCATAGTAGAGAACTTCGTTGAGCTACGAGCTGAGCTCCAAGCAGATGGCCATCGTTTTACTTCCGATACGGACAGCGAGTGTATTTCTCACCTAATCGAGTCATATATCGACCAGGATATGTCTCTCCAACAGGCCACTCTCCGCGTGGCCGAAAGAATTCACGGTGCACAAGCTGTTGTTGTCACGTCGAAGCGAGAGCCCGGCAAGCTAATAGCGTTCAGACAGGGTAATGCTGGAGGGATAGTAATAGGATACGGCGACCAAGAAATGTTTGTAGCTAGCGATTTGCCAGCCCTTTTACAGCACACACGGAAAGTCGCTTACTTAGCAGGTGGTGAGGCTGTTGTAGTCATGCCTGGAACGGCTGATTACCTTTCGTTAGATGGGGTTTCTATCAAAAAGAAGGTAACAGAAGTTTCAAATGATGCGACTACGACTGCAAAGGGAGAATACCCCCATTTCATGTTGAAGGAGATCCATGATCAGCCAGAGGCGGTGATAAGTTCCATTAGGGGCAGAGTATCTTTCGACAAGCATATGATCACACTGGATGAATTTTCGCTCAACGACGATCAGATCAAGCGGCTGAAACGGGTGGTACTGATAGGGATGGGGACCAGTATGCATGCTGCTATGGTGGGCCGGTACTGGATTGAATCTCTAGCTCGAATCCCTGCGGAGGCAGATAATTCTTCTGAATTTCGTTACCGCGATCCTGTAATTGATGAAGACACATTAGTTGTATCGGTTGGGCAGTCAGGAGAGACAGCAGATACTCTTGCAGGTATGACTCAAGCGGCGGTAAGAGGCTCGCTCCAGGTTACGCTTTGCAATTATGAGGGCACTCAAGCAACACGAATTGCCGACGGCACCCTTTTGATTCGTGCTGGTCTTGAGATAGCAGTTGCTGGGACCAAGACGTTCAGTTGTTCGTTGGTTTCACTTTACTTGCTCGCGTTGCATTTAGGCGTAACTCGAGGTGTGATTGATGCGCCTACTATGGTAGAGATTATTGATGAACTTTCTCATCTACCTCACTTACTTGGAACCATGCTCTCTAATGAAGATGACTATTCTATGCTTGCTCGAAAATATGGGGGATATGATGACTTCCTTTATCTTGGTAGAGGCATCGAATTCCCGCTAGCCATGGAAGGAGCTTTGAAACTAAAGGAGATTAGTTATATACATGCGGAGGGATACCCCGCGGGTGAAATGAAACATGGCCCTATATCTCTAATCGATGAAAATATGCCGGTTGTTGCTCTTATACCCAAAGATGAACTTTATGAAAAGATGATGAGCAATATAAATGAGGCGAAGGCACGTGGTGGAAAAGTTATTGCTGTAGCAACTGAGGGAGATTCGAATGTTGCCAACATTGCCGATGATGTGATTTTCATACCTGAAGCTTCACCCAAGATAACACCGGTATTGATGGCTGTACCGATGCAATTGCTTGCTTATCATATTGCCATCCGGAGAGGAGTTGATGTAGATCAACCCCGTAATCTTGCCAAATCTGTCACTGTCGAATAAAACATTGAAATTATTATATTGATTTCCCTTCTTCTTTCTTGAGGCGTAGGGAAAAGGTTCTTAAAATAATGTTGATCCCAAAACTCGATCCATCCAGAAGGGATAGAGAATACAAACAACGGAACTTTGAGGAAATTTCTCAAATCGTTCACACTTGGTTATTTGCTAACGATGTTGGGCATCGAGAAATGGATAGAGACATTCTTGATTTAGATCCTCTGTCCTCCAAAGGTTGGCAGTCTATGGGTGTGCTTCATTATTTGGGTTTGAAGAAAGAGTTTAAGGGCATCTTCCACAACGCTGAACTTAACCAATCGATAGACCAATTGAGATCTGACGAGCAGGACTTCAGTTTCATAATTGAACTCTTGGAGAACACTGCTTCAGATTCCAGTGAAACGTTAATCAAAAGTCTCTATGAGGTTGGAAAATCTCAGGACAAAGACTTTGAAGAACATTTTAAACTTCGTCTGAGTGAGATAGAAAACACCGACGGGCGGCGCAACCAAACTCAGTCTAGAAAAGAACAAGGAATTCTCAGAGGTATTTCGTTCAAAGGTGTCCAAGAGGCAAAGTGCGCTATTTGCCATCGAACTTTACCAACAGATTTGATGGTGGCAGCACACATAAAACCAAGAAGCAAATGCAGTACATCTGAGCGTAAAAACCCCAATGTTGTAATGCCAGTTTGCAAGGTTGGTTGTGATGATTTCTTTGAAAAGGGTTATCTTATTGTTGATCAATCGGGTGTGATCCAAATCAATAAAGAGATGCAATACTCCGATGAACTTGAAACGGTTTTGAGTGAATTAACTGGCAAGCGCTGCACACATTTCAGTCAAGAAACAGAAGACTTCTTTTCATACAAATGGAAGAGTTTGAAACAGGATTAAACCTCAACCAATCACTGACCATTGTGTTTTGTAGGAAACCAAAAATCACTCATCAAAATAGTCTTATCGACTACTTCCATACTGAAGTCTGAACAGACTGGTGGAAACTCGCGTTTCAATAACTCTTCCTTTGCCAATCTCTCCATCAAGATTGAATGAACGTAAGCACCTTTGAACTGCTTACCTCGCACAGTGAGATATCCTTCCTTGTTCAACCACTCGGCAGTAGCATCAAAGGTCATACCTTGCTCTCGATACTCAGTGATGGCCTGATAAAGGAATACTGGTATTCAGAGTAATGATTATCGGTAAGGGCAGGGGAGCGGCATTTGAGGGTGTAATTGAAGGTCACATCTGTGGTGAATCTTCCCCTCTTACACCACACAAATGCCACTGTCGAATGATTTTGTAAATAACGCTATAGCAGGAGAGGAGATTAAATTGTCAGGTATTGGGCATATAGGAGAATTACAAGTAATTGAAGAACTTCAAAAAAAACAAAAGGTTGAGGTTTACCTTCCTTTAAAAGATAAGGGAATAGATTTTATTGGTGTTCATAACAATACTTCAGTTCAAGTTCAGGTAAAAACCTCCAAATTCCAAAAAAACTCATATTATTGGTTTGATTTATATAAGAATAAGATGGTTTACTCGAAGAATACCTTTTATGTATTTGTTCTTTATGTTCTTCCAAGAAGAAAGATGATGGGAAAGAGTAAGAATTTTCTTGTAATTCCATCACTTGATTTAGAGAAATACATTAAAAATGAGTCAATTGTTTCTAAACAAAGCGATAAAAATTGTTTGAATATTTTTATTTATCCGATACTAAATGGATATAAGTGGGTATATAGAAATAAAGAAAATGAAATCGATTTGACTAAGTATTGGAATAATTTTGATTTGATAAAAAAAGTGACAGAATGAACCAAAAATCTGTCACCGTGGAGTAATCCCAACCTGTGAAATAACCCGGAAGTATTCTCACTACATTTGTTTCACAGTTTCCGTAATAGCTAACAAACCCCAGTTCTACCAAAACAGATTCACCAAAGAACAAGAAGAAACACACTCTCTCATCAAATCCCTAACCGATGGTGGTATGGGGTATACGAATATTTCCCATTATCTCAACGAGATAGGTATCACCACGAGTAAGGGAAACAGGTGGAAGAATACCCAAGTGTGTAGTGTTCTCGAACGATATGTCCTGGACGACTTCATACCTACCAGATCTATATATTGCAACGGGCCCGGTCATGCGACCGGGCCCGTTGCTCGAGAAGGCCTAGGTTTTATGGATGTATCACTACCTTGGTGTATCCATCGACGCGCTGATCGAACTTGCGGTAAGCATCAGGAGCCTCGTCGAGCGATACTTCATTCGAAACAACGAAGCTGGGTGTGGCTCTGCCAGCGATGATAAGGTCTCGGAGGTAGGCGTTGTATTGCTTGACGTTGCATTGCCCAGTGCCGAGCCGGAGACCTTTTTCGAATAGCTTGCCGAAATTTATTGATAAGGCTCCACGCTTCGCACCTTCATCTACACCACCTGGGTCTGAAGGTACATAGAGCCCTGGTATTCCGAGGAATCCTGTAGGGTTGACTACTTCGATAAGCTGATTAAGGACAATATTTGGGAGTTCATCTTGCTCTCCACCTACTGCTGATGACCCTGCCTTCGTGGCCTGATATCCGACAGCGTCGATGCCCTTGTCAGTGCCTTCACCACCCCTTTTTTGTTTAATTTGTTCAACGGGATCACCTTGATCGTAATTGATTGGTATAGATCCGATGGACTCAGCCTTTTCAAGTCTATCTTGAACGTGATCGACTACGTAAACTTCTGCTGCACCTCGTATAACGCAACTGTATGCAGCCATAAGCCCAACTGGACCAGCCCCAAAAACTGCAACGCTTTCGCCGGGACGCACGCCAGCTAACTCGGCACCGTGGTAGCCAGTGCAGAATATGTCCGCTAGCAGAGCGAAGTCCGTTTCATTATCAGTCCCTGGGGGTAAGGGTAGGGCGTTGAAGTCTACGAATGGAACTTGGAGGTATTCAGCCTGCCCTCCCACCCATGGTCCCATTGCAACGTAACCGTAAGCGCCACCGGCAAAGCCTGGATTAACAGTGGTGCAAAAACCGGTAAAACCACCTAGGCAGTTCTTGCAGAAGCCACATGCGACGTTGAAAGGCATGACTACCCTGTCGCCTACCTTTCGTTCCTTAACACCCGGACCTATTTCTTCGATTATTCCCAGGTTCTCATGGCCAAATACGATACCCGACTCAGCAGCAGTTCTACCCTCGTACATGTGTAGGTCTGAACCACATATACAACTGGAAGTTATCCTGACTATGGCATCGTTGGGGTGCAGTATCTTTGGATCAGGGACTTCTTCCACTGCTACTTCAAAGGGTTGTTTGTAAACAACTGCTCTCATATGTAATCCTCCATGTAAATCCTGCTTGCGTGTTAACCAAATAGATGGTCCACCCTACTATCAGGTTTAGTGAGCATGTGAATTGTATTTGGGGCTAAAGTACCAGTCAACCGGTGGTTTCAGAATAATTTCAACAAGAGATATTTGAGACGTCGAACCCCTTTGATACCTCGTGGACAACACTTTTGCCGAATAAATAGGCTATGTTACAATTTGTTGTGCCCCACGTGAATGCGAGAGACTAACTTTGTAAGTAAGACTTGGAAGGACGAATTACATGGTGCAGCAGGTAGATCAAGATGTAGCTGAAGTAGGAGTACCGAAGACTTCCATGAAGTCTTTGCTAGAAGCCGGCGTTCATTTTGGACATCAAAAAAGACGCTGGAATCCCAAGATGAGAGAGTACATCTTCGCTCAACGCAACGGCATACATATAATTGATCTACAGCAAACGTTAAACCAGCTTGAACGTGCTGCTGAATTTATGGAGGAAGTTGTAGCTTCTGGCAAGAAAGTCATATTTGTTGGCACAAAGAAACAAGCCTCCGATACCGTAGAATCTGAAGCAAAACGGTCCGGTGCCTTTTATATCAACACTCGTTGGTTAGGTGGGACTCTAACAAACTTCAAGACAATACAATCTCGAATAGATTACTTGGTACAGCTGGAAACAATGAAAGAGAAGGGGGAATTCGAACTCCGCACCAAGCGAGAGGCCCTAAAGCTTGATGATTCTATAACACGACTGAATAGGTATTTCGGTGGCATCAAGGAAATGACCGAGATCCCGGGCGCGTTATTCATAGTAGATGTCGGTAAGGAGTCGATTGCAGTAGCAGAAGCTAAACGAGTAGGTGTGCCTATCGTGGCCCTGGTTGATACGGACTGTGATCCCTCGTTTATTGACCATCCAGTACCTGGAAACGACGATGCAATTAGATCTATAAGGCTTGTCACCATCCGAATTGCAGATGCCATCATTGAGGGTACTAACAGACGAGAAGCCATTGAAGCTGAACTTGCTGGCGACGGGCCAGATTCTTCTGAAACATCTGAGACTGAGCAAGTGACTGCAACTCAGTCCGACGAGATTATTGAAGAGCCAGAAGCAGTTATTGAGCCGGCGACAATTGAAGAAACAACTGATAAAGAAATACCTGCCGAGGAGTAAAATTGGTAGTAACTGTTCAATCTATCAAGTCCTTACGAGATAAGACAGGCGCAGGGATAATGGATTCCAAGCGCGCCTTGGAAGAGGCTCAGGGTGATGTTGAAAAGGCACAGGCAATACTAAAAGAGAAGGGTATAGCCATGGCCTCTAAGAAAGCCTCTAGGGAAACAAACGAGGGACTTGTTGAGTCTTATATCCATAGTGGCGGAAGGGTAGGAGCATTGGTAGAGCTCAATTGCGAGACGGATTTCGTAGCTCGAACTGAAGATATGAAGAGTTTGGCACACAATGTTGCTATGCAGATCGCGGCGATGTCTCCGAAGTATGTTGGTGAAGATCAAGTTCCGGAAGAAGAGAAAGAGCCGCTTGAAGAGATTTGCCTTTTGAAGCAGCCATTTATTAGAGACAGTGAATTGACTGTTCAGGATGTCGTGAACGAAACGATTGCTAAGGTAGGAGAGAACGTTCGGATTCGTAGATTCTCGAGGTTCTCTCTCGGGGAGTAACGATTGGCGAACAATGGTGCTCAGTACGCAAGGGTACTACTGAAGCTCAGTGGTGAATCGTTCAAGGGAAAACGTGGTTACGGTTTAGACCCTGAAGCAGTAAGCTACATGGCCCATGAGATCAAGTGTGCCAGGGATATGGGTGTTGAAATTGGAGTGGTGGTTGGTGGGGGAAATATCTGGAGGGGTTCCGAAGCAGAGTCGGAAGGAATGGACAGAGCATCTGCAGACTATGCAGGCATGCTTGCGACTATTATCAACTCGCTTGCTCTTCAAGACGCTCTTGAACGACACTTCAATGTAGATACCCGTACACAGTCTGCCATTAATGTTCAACAAATAGCCGAACCGTATATAAGACGTCGTGCTATAAGACACTTGGAAAAGGGTCGTGTGGTTATCTTTGCGGCTGGGATAGGCAACCCATTTATGACTACAGATACGGCAGCCGCACTTAGAGCCGTGGAGATCGATGCGACCCTATTGCTTATGTCCAAGCACCATGTGGATGGAGTTTATGCTTCAGATCCAAATATTAATCCGGACGCAACTAAATATGAATTCCTATCTTACCGAGAAGCCATTGAACAACGACTTGAAGTGATGGATTCCACCGCTCTTTCGCTGTGTGAGGAAAATAAATTACCTATAGTTGTTTTTGATCTATTCGAAGAAGGTAGCATAAGAAGGATAATTCGGGGAGAACAGCACGGTTCAATGGTTGCTGAGACACGATCTCATTAGCAGGCGGTACATTTCCCTGTAGGATTGTAAGTTCGAGATTTAAACCACCCGAATATTCTAATTCCAGGAGGGTATAAATCATGGCTGACCAAAACGAGATCCTATCTGGAGCTCAGGACAGAATGCAAAAATCTGTTGAAGCCTTGACTCGGGAACTGAACTCAATTCGTACCGGGCGGGCCAGTCCTGTACTAGTGGATAATTTGACGGTCGAATACTATGGGACAGAAACACCCCTTAACCAGTTGGCGTCAATATCAGTTCCAGAAGCTCGTACTTTGCAGATTGAACCTTGGGATAAGAACGCATTATTGGAGGTCGAGCGAAGTATTCTAAAGTCGGATCTTGGTTTAGTTCCGAATAATGATGGTTCAATCATTCGTGTCAATATTCCCGCTCTGACGGAGGAGCGTAGACGTGAGCTCGTTAAGTTGGTGGGTAAAAAACTCGAAGAAGCAAGCATTGCAGTCCGAAATATAAGACGAGATGCGGTAGCTGGTGTAAGGCAACTTGAGAAGGACAAAGGCATATCCCAGGATGATGGCCGTCGTGCCCAGGAACAGCTTCAAGGAGTAACTGATAGTTTTATAGAACGCATGGATTCGATGGCAAAGGATAAAGAAACCGAAGTGATGGAGGTATAGTGTCTAGGTTTGTCCTCGCTGAGAGATACGAAAGTTGACACAAAACCCGATTCTGATATTACGCCGCTGCCAGTTCATGTTGCTATTATCATGGATGGCAATGGACGTTGGGCTAAGGCGCGAGGTCTGACCAGAATAGAGGGGCATCGGGCGGGTCTCGATAATATACGGCGCATAGTTAATTTCTTTGCAGATAACCGCGTATCCTATTTAACAGTGTACGCTTTTTCCACCGAGAACTGGGGCAGACCCGATGATGAAGTAGAGGCACTCATGGGTCTTCTGGCCCAAGCTGTTAGAGACGAGACTCCCCACCTTCATAGCCAAGGAGTTCGTATCAACCATTTGGGAAGACTCGACAGGTTGCCAGATGATCTTCACCGCGCGATCAATGAAAGCATTGAATTGACTAAGGATAATGACGCGCTAACTCTATGTATAGCTTATGACTACGGAGGCAGGACTGAGATTGTTGATGCTGTAAGATTGATTGTTGGTGACAAGATTCAACCAGATAAGATTACGGAAGAGGTTATTTGTCGTAATCTGTATACTAGAAATCTGCCTGACCCAGACTTGGTGATCCGGACTGCTGGAGAAATGCGGTTGAGTAACTTTCTTCTTTGGCAATCGGCCTACGCTGAGTTTTATAGCACGGATGTCTATTGGCCAGATTTTGACGAAATGGAGGCGAGGAAGGCTTTGATTTCTTATAGCCAGCGTAAGCGCCGATATGGCAAACTAGAACTCGGTTAGCATAATCTCTAGTCAGAAGATTCCACCTAAGCTTTCAACCCTGCAATTGCAAATACCCCGTACCATAAGCCGCCAGATGGTTCTCAGGGTCATCAGCGCATTTGTATCGTTGCCCATAGCTTTGGGATTTATCTGGCTAGGCCCACCTTTATTTTCACTCTTTGCGGCAATTTTGGCTGCCATTGGAGCATGGGAACTCACTCGAATGGCGAAAAATATCGGCAAACATCCCCCTGTACTAGTAACCATCACTTGGGCAGTTGCATTGGTAGCGATAGGACATGTACTGGCAGAGGATTTATCTATACCTGATACTACTAGAGCCCTAGTTGCAATTGTTGCATTCTCTTATGTCACTTGGCAGGTGCGTTATGCTCAAAATAGGATTGCCATCAGTGATCTCCAAATAACTCTTGGAATCTCGATATATATTGGTGGAATGTTAGCCTTTGCTCCGTTGCTCCGTGGCCTAGATCAGGGACGGGAATGGGTATTGCTTACGGCGCTGGCTACGTTTACTACGGACACATTGGCTCTCTATGTAGGCCATACTTTGGGTCGTACTCCTCTTGCCCTGAGCATAAGCCCAGGAAAGACTTGGGAGGGAGCTATCGCTGGCCTTATTGGAGCAGTTATTGTTTGCATGGTAATTACTCCTATCCTTGGTCTTCCTCTAGGATTCCTCCAGCAAGTATTTCTAGGCTTACTGCTAGGAGTGGTTGGTCAGATAGGTGACCTACTCGAGTCGCGTATTAAAAGAGCTACTGACGTGAAGGATTCCGGGACATTGATTCCGGGTCACGGAGGTGTTTTAGATAGATTGGATTCAATTGTTCCGAACTTAGTCCTTGTGTATTATTTTGCCATGGTAGTGGTCATTTGAAGGGGCTGGCCATATTAGGTTCCACGGGATCTATTGGTACCCAGACACTAGATGTAGTCAGGGCTTTCCCGGAGGATTTACGAGTTGTCGGATTGGCTGCAAAGCGAAGTATAAATTTACTCGAAAAACAGGCCAAGGAATTCCACCCGAAGTTCCTATATTGCGAGGGTTCCTCTAGTGAGAAAGCCAGACTTAGATCCACTGGGTCACTGGAAGCTACCATGACAGAAATGGTATTAGACCCGGATGTAGATACAGTTGTGACAGCCACTGTCGGTGATGTTGCCCTTATACCTACTGTAGAAGCGATTAAGGCTGGCAAGAATGTGGCTTTGGCTAATAAAGAATCCATTGTCATGGCAGGCCCAATTCTTACTCGTCTTGCTACTGAAAATGGGGTGGACATACTACCTGTGGATAGTGAACCTAGTGCCATTTGGCAATGCATAAGGGGTGATAATGACGGAATAGCTAGACTAGTAATCACGGCGTCAGGTGGAGCATTTCGTAACTGGACTCTTGCCCAATTGGCTAATGCTACTCCAGAACAGGCGATCAATCATCCAACCTGGAATATGGGTGCCAAGATCACCGTTGACTCAGCTACATTGATGAACAAGGCCTTTGAGGTTATTGAGGCCCATTACCTCTTTGGTATCCCATGGGGACAAATAGATGTTGTTATACACCCCCAGAGTATCATCCACTCTATGGTTGAATTTGTGGATGGAACTTTTAAAGCCCATCTTGGGTTGCCCGATATGCGTATACCAATCCAGTATGCCCTGCTATATCCTGAGAGGATAAGCAATAATTCTATCGGTCGATTTGATCCTGTCAGTACCGGGCAACTTACATTTGAGGAAATGGATACCGATCGTTATCCGTGCTTCAATATCGCCTTGAGGTTTGCAAAACAAGGTGGTACATGGCCAGCTGCACTTTGTGGAGCTGACGAGGCCGCCGTGGAACTGTTTTTATCGGGTCGTATAGGATTTATGGAAATACCTGTTGTAATACAAGAGACACTTGATAGCCATAGCCCTATAGCGAATCCAGCTCCTGGGCAAGTTCTTGAGGCTGCAGAATGGGCAAGACAGAGACTCAACGATTTGGTGGGAAGTTAGTACATGCTTGATCTACCGGGATGGATCCTGATTGTACCCATACTTGCATTATTGATATTTGTTCACGAACTGGGACATTTTGTATCTGCCAAGATGTTTGGGATCAAGGTAACCGAGTTCGGGTTTGGATTTCCTCCTCGCATATTAGGAATACCATACAGAGGGACTGTTTACTCTATAAACCTGATACCGCTTGGCGGATTCGTTCGGATGGTTGGTGAAGAGGATCCATCTGACCCGGAAAGTTTCGCCCGGAAAAGTGTCCCAAAAAGACTCTTTGTTCTTGCCGCTGGTTCTCTAATGAATTTTGTTTTGCCTGTAGTCATTTTTACGATTTTATTAATGATCCCGCATGAGACCCTTGTAGGCGGCTCAGTGGTGGTTTCAGCGGTAGCTCCCGGATCCCCGGCCAAAGATGCCGAATTGCGTGCAGGAGACGTTATATTAGCGGTTGATGGAGAGCCTGTAATATCCCCCGGAGAACTTGTGGATATCGTCCGTGGCAAAAAGGATCAACCCATAGAGATTAGCTTAAGACGATCAAATAGAGTAATGGGACTGTCCCAGTCCCCAGAACTTACGGCATTCGATATCGCAGTGGTTGTTCCACGGAGTTACCCTCCTAAACTGAAAGTAGTAGAGAAAGTAACAGATTCAGATATTGAGGTCGGACTTTTGGATGCCAGGCAATATAATCCGAATTTGAAAATCGGAGATACTCTTACTCAAGGTGCAATCGGTGTAATGATTGGATTAGTGAATCCGAAATTCACTAAGGCTAGTCAGCCTATCTGGACAGCCGTACCTAGCGCGATTAAACAGATCTGGTCGATCATAAGTATGACTTGGAATGGAATCAAAGAAGGCGTATCGACTCGTTCCAATCCTGGCATATCTGGCCCGGTAGGGATTGCTCATGCTACAGGGGAGGTGGTTGAGCAATTGGGGGTATCTTGGATTTTACAGATAGCTGCGGTTTTGAGTGTTAGCCTAGGTGTGGTAAATATGCTTCCAATACCTGCTCTTGATGGTGGCCGTTTTATGTTTGTGGTTGTTGAATGGATAAGGCGGGGCAAAAAGATATCTCCGAAGCGAGAGGGACTTGTTCATCTGGTAGGCTTTGTAGTGCTGATCGGATTAATACTAGTCATAACTTATTTTGATGTGGTAAAGATCATGAACGGTGAAAGTTTTATTAGATAGGTATTAGGCCGATATAATCGCAACGGGGTTTTTATCCCGAATGTGTCAAGGTGAAATGCCATGTATTCCAATCTTCTTGAATATCGATGGACGACTCTGGTTGATTTCGGTATTTAGAGACCGGCAATGCCTGTGTTATCGTTTGGATAGCAATATTCTGAGGAGAATTTGATTTGAAGAAACGACGTGTCTCCAAGCAGATAGAAATTGGTGGCGTGAAGATTGGTGGTGATGCCCCTGTTTCTGTCCAGTCTATGACTAAAACCGACACCCGAGATATCAGGGCAACTGTACGCCAAATTCATGAGATGGAAGAGGCTGGTTGTGAGATTGTGCGGTGTGCTGTACCGGACATGGAGGCGGCAAAGGCACTTGGTGATATCAAGCGCCAAATTAGTATTCCCCTGGTAGCTGATATACATTTCCACTTCCAATTGGCAATACAGGCCTTGGAAAGCGGGGTAGACTGCTTAAGATTGAATCCTGGGAACATTCGTAACAAGGGTAAGGTAGAAACTATAGTTCGCGAAGCAAAGTCAAGACATGTCCCTATAAGAATAGGTGTCAATTTTGGCAGCCTTCCCCCGGTAGGAGCTATTGGTATGACTGGCGGCATGTCTCGCCATCGAGATGGTGTTAACGAACTACCTAAAATAGGAGAATCTGAACCTGGCCAGTACACAGTTGTAGATCATATGGTTGAAACCGGGTTGTGGGAAATAGGGATACTTGAAGACCTAGATTTTGATTTGATCAAGATATCATTGAAAGCATTCGATATAGATACCACGATAGAAGCATATCGTAGAATGGCTAAGCTAGTACCATATCCTCTTCATCTCGGTATAACCGAAGCAGGTACTGCAAAGGCAGGAAGCATCAGGAGTGCCATAGGTCTTGGTACCCTCCTATATGAAGGCATTGGAGACACCATACGTGTATCACTCAGTGATGACCCGAGTGAAGAAGTGTATACGGGATTGGAGATCTTAAAAGTTCTTGAATTGCGTAAAGAAGGCACTGTCTTGGTCGCATGTCCGAGTTGTGGTCGGGCCGATGTGGATGTGAGAAACCTTTCCAACACCGTAGATGATTTACTCAAGAAAGTGAAAACCCCTATCAAAGTTGCAGTTATGGGTTGTGAGGTAAATGGTCCTGGGGAGGCCAAGGATGCCGATGTAGGAATTGCAGCGGGCGCTGGTAGGGCTATCATATTCCGCAAGGGACGGAAAGCTCGTATCGTCACAGAGGATGAGATGCTTACTGCCTTGATGGATGAAGTTGAAAAAGTAGAGTCTGAGATATTATCGACCACAAGTACCTAGTATATCTTTCAATCCACTGGAATTGGGCAGCATTCTAGCTAATTATGGATCATCCTAGAATTTTGGTATTAAGTTTTTGGGTAAAATCTGTTCGCTCTAGTACAGCTAGGTTCTAATGTTCGCAATCATAAATCCTACATATTATCCTTGCGAAGTCATGATCAATTGAGCGAAGTAAATTTAATTCCGACAATAGCGAGGCTTTTGAGATTTGAAAATATCTAACCTTTTTGGCAAGACTCTTAGGGACGATCCACATGATGCTGAGCTAGCGAGCCATAGATTGATGCAAAGAGCTGGCTTTGTATATCAGGTTTCGGCAGGTGTCTATAGCTATCTTCCCTTGGCATGGCGCTCGCTTCGTAAGATTGAACAGATCATCCGAGAAGAGATGGATGCTGCAGGTGGGCAAGAGATAAGGATGACAGTGCTCCAGCCCAGGGAACTGTGGCAAGAATCGGGACGAGACGAAGACTATGGACAAGAAATGTTTCGTCTAAAAGACCGACGGGATCGTGAACTAGTAATGGCTCCTACACATGAGGAACTCCTAACAACCATGGTCAAGGCGAACGTCAACAGTTATCGAGACTTGCCCCTGATGCTCTATCAGATTCAAACAAAGTTTCGAGACGAACCCAGGCCGCGAGGTGGACTTCTCCGAGTACGTGAATTTGATATGAAAGACGCTTACAGTTTTGACTTAGATGAGAACGGCTTAGACTCTAGTTATGATTCTATGGTGACAGCCTACAAGAATATTTATGCCCGGTGTGGCTTAGATGCGATCATGGTAGATGCCGATAGCGGTACGATTGGCGGACGTGACTCACAGGAGTTCATACTATTGGCTGAGGCCGGGGAAGACACAATTCTGATCTGCGATGAATGTGGTTATGCAGCTAACGCCGAGAAGGCAAATTTTGTTAAATCACCAATTGATGCTGGCGCAGAGCAATCGATTGAGGAAGTCCACACGCCGGGGGTCCGGACAATTGAGGATCTTGCCCAATTTTTAGAAATATCTACCGCAGAGACACTTAAAGCAGTTTTTTATATTGCCAATGAGGTAATTACGGTAGTGACAATACGCGGTGACTTAGAAGTGAATGAAATCAAGCTTAGAAACGTGCTAGGAGGCGCACCAGACCTGAGACTGGCTTCCCCTGACGAAGTTCGTGAAGCTGGTCTTGTTGCAGGTTCGGCCTCACCGGTCGGATTGTCTGGTATCAAGATAGTAGCTGATGATTCTGTAAAGCTAGGTTCAAATTTTGTAGTAGGTGCCAATCGTGAAGAATATCACCTTAGAAATGCTAACTATGGCCGCGATTTTGTAGCAGATATACTGACAGACATTGCCCTCGCTCAAGAAGGTTGCATTTGCGAGAAATGCAACTCTGTCTTGAACGCTGCAAGGGGTATTGAAGTGGGCCATATTTTTAAGTTGGGTACGAGGTACAGCGAGGTATTAGGAGCGATGTTTCCAGACAAGGATGATGAACAAAAGCCTATTATTATGGGATGTTATGGTATTGGTTTGGGACGGTTACTCGCAGCTGCAATCGAGCAAAATCATGGTGAAGATGGCATGTTGCTTCCATCTTCAATAGCGCCATACCAGGTTCTGTTGAGTGCACTTAATGTCAGAAACGAAGAAGTTTCTGCCGAGGCTGATTCACTTTACCGTGGTCTACAGGATGCTGGATTAGAGGTTCTTTATGATGATCGAGATGAGTCGGCGGGTGTTAAATTCAAAGATGCAGATTTGCTGGGTTTGCCCATAAGGGTAGTCGTTAGTCCACGGAATTTGCGAGAAGATGCGGTTGAGATCAAGACAAGGTCTGAGGAAGATCCGAAAATGGTGCCTTGTGCCGAGGCTGTCTCCAGGGTCAAGGAGCTCTTGGCTGGCTGACTTTTTCATTCCTGTCCAAGATGATACAGCAAGGATATTGATCCCAACATCGCGCTTGATACGACGGTAGCCCCCCAGTATGAATGGTCCTGTTATGAACACGGCATCAACGGCTCCACTGATTCCAGGATAGCTGGTTAGTAAAGTATCCAGTCGTTCTGCGGTCCGAAAGGCAGGTTGGTTTACCAGAGTGTTGATCACAATAGTCGCAAATCCTATGTAGACTGAATAGAAGGTAACCGATGGTGCAATCCTTAACTTGTGCTGCTTACGTGAGAAATAAGTCTGTTTTGAATATGAACTAGGTTCGGTAGCACTATTGTCTAGGGTATTTCTTTAGTCCTGGGTGGAGTTAATCTTCAACGACTGGTTGCGTGACTAGTGTGGGTTTTTAGTCCAGAAGGGTGTTAGATAATTGACAGGCTGCCAGCCGAGAACTCGCTTGGTTTTCTCATTAGTGAATCTACCGTGGGGCAGATCTGTGAATACGAAAAAGGATTCGCATCGGGAGCTGAGGTTATCCAGGTTGATGGTCAAAGCTGGGCGAAAGGCTTCCGCTGCATCCGACCATGTAACTGCATATGGGGTAACGTCTTGCCCATATTTAGATGAGTCACTGGCATCAAAGAAATTATAGAAAAGCAAATTCAAAACATAGATATCGTGAGTTTCCGTGAATATCTGGCACATTTCATGACCTAGAGACTTGGTCAATGCATAAAGGTTTATGCCTGGTTGCGGCGGTATGTCAGGACCGATTTCATAGTCTAGGCGCTCGTAGCTAGGGCCCGCGATAGTGAAGTGTGGGCCGGTATTAATCACTCTCTGTATGCCATGTTCTACGGCTGCGGCCATCATATTGTAGGCACCGCGAGCGCTAACATCGAATGCCAATTGCCGGTCATGACGTAGTACTGACAGGTTAATAATCACATCCATGCCGGAGGCTGCTCCTATTACAGCATCGATGTCAGAAACATCTACTTCAATGTATTCATGTAGGCTATTGCTGACGGGTTTAATATCAGTCAGCCTTAGGGTGTGTTCGTCTTCAAGGGCCTTAACAACATGGGGACCCAGGTATCCGTTTGCTCCCAGAACTAGAATATTCATAAATTACCCCGAAATTCTAGCTGCAGGTTCATATCCGAGGACTTCCTGAGCAGTCTTGTAAATATAGCGGGCATTGGGAACCTCTGACTGGATGTGGAATACGCTCCATGACGGACGCCTGACTGGTTGACCTGATGCAGGTTCTTTTTCTCCGTCGATAAAAGCTAGGGTTTTTTGAATCGCTTCAATTGCATCATTGGTATAAAGGACTGATGTAGAAGTATTGTCTTCTCCATCTGCGACAATATCTCCGAGACGGAGACTTATAACATCTAAGCCGCCGGCTCTGCCAAATTCACGGCAGACGTATTCTCCAAGGTGGTAGCAAATTGATCTTGTTTTGGTACCGGGTTTTGGACGCCAGGTTTCTGTTACGGTGAGGTCTTCTGAATAACCACTCATTATAGACATTGAGCTTAGATATATTATTCGAGGCACACGTGCCTCAGTTGCTGCCCAAAGTAAGTTGTATGTGCACCGCATTGTACCGTCCAATTGTTTGGAAACAGTATCGTCTGGATTTGGTTCACCTGAATGGATAATCACGTCCATATTTCGTACTAGTTGTGTAGTTGAACGATCGTGGCCCAATTCGTTGTGGAAATACTCTAAGCTGGAAGGACCGGTAGTTGTATTAAGACGGTCAGTTAGGGTGACCTTGTGTTGACTGGATAGGGTTGTGGCCACTGCACAGCTTAAGTATGTAGAACCGTTCGTTACGAGTATTCTCAATGAACTCTCCAATGAAGTTGAAATTAAAGAAGGATAGTCTCACGAGAGTTGGGAATCAAGAAGAGATATATACCCTGTTTGCCTGATTGACACTTGTTAATGGCCTGCTGCACACTTGTCTTTGAAAGACAAGAAAGCCAGATGGGTTCCCGGCAAGATGTCTTGCCAATTAGAAAACATAAATCTCTAGCACGAGGTGTTACAAGCCAGTATGAGTTCAACTACTTCAAGTCGATCAAGACGCCCTCTTTGTTCCGCCTTTTCTGTAGAAGCGGGTGAGAATCCTTCTGGATCTGCACCTAGCTGGGAGCAGTGTCTCGTTTTAGAATTTCCAACACCGTGGCGATTTGATGTACTAGAGAACCCAAACTTCCCGGCCGATGTAAGGAATGTATTGGACCAGGTTGACAATGCCGGTCGTAATACTAGGCTTCAATGCGTCAACCCGGATCCAGAATACTCGGTTGATGGAAAAACACGGGTGATGCTCTTTACCCGGCCGGATGGTCCTTTCACGAGGTTTCGCAGAGAAGAATACGTTGTACCCGCCGAGATGATCGGAGATCTAATTGACGCACTTCTTCTTAGTAGGAATGAACTGGGTAACTTCTCTAAATTCACCCAGAAAACCGAAAATATAAGGGATATTTTTGTTTGTACACATGGTGCACGTGATACTTGTTGCGCCTCGTTTGGTTCACCAATATATCAATCACTACGGGACAAATATGCTTCCAAATTGGGAGGCAGTCTTCGAGTCTGGCGAATGAGCCATATTGGCGGACATCGTTTGGCTCCTAACCTGATAGATATGCCCGATGGACGCAACTGGGTAAGGATTACTGAGGCACAGTTAGATCAACTCGTATTTCGAGAAAATACCCCTTCGCCCTTAGCATCAAATTATAGGGGTCTAATAGGACTGGATTCCCCATTCGAGATGATAGCTGAAAGTGAGGTTTTTATGAGGGAAGGGTGGGGTATGGTTGGCCAGCCAATATCCACTGAAATGTCCTTTACCAGTGCAGATGAAGCTAAGATCCGTTTAACGTCGACTAATTTATCTAGCGGGCCTTTGACATATGCAGTCAAGGTTATTAGAAGTGGCAAAGTTGAATATATTAAGTGTCTTGGCGACGGTAGTGTAGAGGAAGAGGACCAATATATCGCTACTGATATAGCGAAGATAGATTAAATAGATTGCTATCAAGGGCTTGGACTTAAAATCCGCTTCCCCTTATCGGGAGTGAGGCGTAGAAGTTTGTATGGGGGCAGTGGACGAACCTTTACTATTCGCCCCATGCCCCATACATTTTAAGATTATCTTTCGGCCTCGGCATTTTGGCTATCTTGGAGAATACTAAGGATTATTTAATCCTTTTTGTTTAAGAGACCTATTCCCAACCAAGTAAAAGACACTACGACACCTATATATCCTATTGCAACTAACGGACTTTCATAATCAACCAAGCACATTACCAGGGTATATATTCCAGCTACAAACATTAAACCAGCAAGTGCTGGGCTGAAGTTCTTTTGTTGCCATATTGCGAAACCGAATAATGCAAATCCTAAAAACGAAAAAGCAGTCGTTACGGCGCCTATAGCTTGTCCGCCTGCAAACATACTAGAAGCTACAGCCGAATTGACAGCAGCAGTAGCAGCAGCAACAGCATCCCCTCCAGCAGCAGCAACAGCAGCAACAGCGGCATTATTAGAAGCTTCGGCAAGTGCGAGTGTGAAAGCCACTTCACCTAACCCGCCAGCTACACCTAGTAGTATCAGAAACCATGCGAAGCCTGCTATATAACTACCAGGCCCACCTTCCATAGACTTCTTTATGTAGCCTAAACCACCTACTGCTATCAAAAACAACAAATTAACAAAAGGGAATAAAAATTTTACAGCTGTACTGTTGGCGCCTAATTCAGCAATATATTTTTGAGGGTTGTCCGGCCCTACTCCACCCAATAATCCAAAGCCCATTATGAACCAAATAACGATAGCTACAACAGGGGATATTGCAAGAGCTAATCCTGTAATCCTATTGGTATCCATCTAAACCTCCATACTGGTGATGTGCAGCAGTATAAAGCAATTTCCGAACCCTTAACACTTATGAATGTTGGATTGTGAACAAGAATTCAATGTGTTGCGGATTACTCTGAAATTTAGTTTGATCAACCGCCTCAATTTTTCTATGCCGGCCCATATCTCGTTTCCTAGAGTAGGAGTAGCTTACTCTACGTATTTAGATTCAACCATTTTGCCAATTTAGATCAGTGCTCTTGGGTTAATTATTTTGCTGGGGCAAATAATTGGATAATGAGTCGACTGTGCCTTCTGGTAGAAATACCTCCACGGTATCCGGAGCTCGGTAGCCCTTGACCTCTGTAGGAACAACTCCTGGGCTCGTGAGGGCTGCTTGGACTACTAGTTTATTGAAATAGCTTACGCTATCGGCAGCGTAGTATTCGTTGACGGGCATCCAGATGCATTCTTCGATCTCTTCTTCTTGCTTGGTAATTTCGTGGCTCAGTGGCTCGAGTCGGCAAACAAAATAGATGTCAGATTTACCATACCGATACCCGTGTTGGCTCCTAAAGCAAGCTAGAGATGAGAATCGTGTTCTTATTCCAGTCTCTTCCAGGACTTCCCTAATTACACCATCTACGAGATGCTCTCCTGCATGAAGAGCCCCACCAGGTAATTTATAGAATGGTGGCCCTGAACTTCTACCTTTCTCGTGTACAACCAATAGTTCATTTTTATTGTTTACAGCTACACCCCCAGCACCAATATAGTGTGATGCGTATGCTGGCACGAAGGCGTTTGGCTCGAGACGTTTAATCAACATCAAGTAATCGTTTCCGCTGTGGTGATACTCGAAGCCGTAGCTTACTGCTATGGGTACAAGTACAGCTAGATCAATGTGAAGTTCTAACCAGGCGACCTTGTATTTACCAATCTTCCACGAATCCAGCGATGCTCGGAGTTGAGATTCGAACCTCTCCGGATTAGTGGGGAATTTAGAAGGATCTGGTATGACACCTCCGAAAGGATTGGTTGTTGATTCAAAGGCTTTAATTTCCACGCGGTGCCTCCATTAGGTTCTTGGAGAAGTATATCGTTGTATAACCGTGGATCAAAGGTCTCTTGGTGTACAATGATTCGGCCCAAATTGGGGTGAAACTTTTCGGTGAGGTTTGGTAATGCCTAGTATTCTTGAGCGCTACGAGCAGAAATTTCGTGGTTCTAGACGAGCATATCAGAGAGCCGATGGTTTGATACCGGGAGGAGGGCACCAGTCTCGAGTCGTCAAACCGTTCCCGCTTTTCGTCCAGGAGGGAAATGGATCAACCAAACGTGATGTGGACGGAAACGAGTTGATCGATTACATGATGGGGTTTGGTTCCTTGATGCTTGGACATGCACACCCTGAAATTACAAAAGCCGTTGCGAACCGTATGTCTCAGGGAACACATATGGGTACCACATCTGAACTCGAAATAGAATGGGCTCAGCTTGTGAAGGATCTTATTCCGTCGGCGGAACGGGTACGGTTCACTGGATCGGGTACTGAATCTACTCTTTTGGCGATACGCCTAGCTAGGGGATTCACTGGTAAGAAAAAACTGGTCAAATTCCGAGAACATTTCCACGGTTGGCACGACTATGTATCAATGGAATCTGGTATCAACACACAGGTTGGTATTCCACAAGAAACGATGTCAACGGTGATTGTTTTGGAGCCGGATCTCGATGCATTGAGAGACCTTTTCGAGCGTGACGATGATATAGCCGTAGTGATTATGGAGCCTACCGGTGGACACTGGGGTCAGTTCCCACTCGCAAACCCAGGTTTTCTTGAAGGTGTTAGGGAGCTGACTTCCCAGCACGGAGTCATCATGATCATGGATGAAGTAATCTGCGGATTTCGTATTTCGCGAGGAGGAGCACAGGGTCGATTTGGAATTATGCCGGACATGACAACCATGGCTAAAATCGTGGCTGGTGGTCTACCTGGTGGTGCGGTTGCCGGTAGGGCGGACATACTAGAACAACTAGGGGATTCGGGAGTTTCTCGTCTTGCACATCCCGGTACTTTCAATGCTAACCCGATCTCTGCTACTGCAGGGATTACAATGCTTACAAAGATAGCCAATGAGCCAATCAATGATCGAGCTGACGAGATGGCCATACGTTTGAAGGTTGGCCTGAGGGACGCACTGAATAGGATGGAAATGACGGGCCAGGTTCACGGATTGTCATCAGTGGTTCACGTAGCTCTTGGGGTTGACGAAGAGGACGAGGAAATATCTACCGTGTCTCACGAGAGATTAGCAACAGCAACTGCTGCCGATCGATCGGGTAAACTAAAGCTTGCTATGCTCAACGAGGGTGTAGATATGATGGGAGGCATCGGCTTCATGATTTCCGCAGTTCACTCTGAGGATGATATTGATCGCACTACTGAAGCTTTTGAGCGGGCACTCGCGGCTCTTCGTGATGAGAATGTAGTGTAGATAACTCAATAGATTGAATATAGACACATCTCGTGTCTTATATTCTGGAATTAACCTTCCGGATTGATTGAAATTAAACTTGCTATTGGTCTTCTCATCCTGTACTAGCTACATAAATAGGAGAAATCATTGGTTAAGTATCGTGCCGCCGTAATTGGTCTCGGATGGACAGGTATGCTTTACGATTTGGCAAAACGTCCGGGGCCAGCTGTTTCCCAACCTCGTTTTGACCTGGAGTCACCGAATCGACCTACTCCTGAGCTCGATATCCACCGCCGTTTTGAGAATCACCAGAGATATTTGACCTCTGGACAGCCAAATAGCTATGCAGAGGTATTTGCAGATCGAGGGGATGTTGAATTGGTAGCAGCCGCCGATCGTGATGTGAGTCGTCTTGAGGTATTCGAGCAGCGTTATGGTGTCAAGGATGTTTATACCGATGCTATAGCCATGCTTGAAGAGATGAGGCCCGAAATAGTTGCGGTAGCTACGAACATCCAGGGAAGGGCTGACTTGACCATAGCATCTGTTGAGAATGGCGCTATAGGCATAGTGACCGAAAAACCCATGGTCAATAAACTTGAGGATGCTGACCGGATGGTCCAGGTATGTGAAAACGCGGGTGTTCATCTGAGCTGTGGTGCCATTTCCACAACCCATCCCTCATTTTTGACGGCGAAAACCCTCGTCACGTCTGGCGAGATAGGTGATGTAGAGTCCATGGAGACATCTAGACCGTCATCTCAACACCAAAACTGGGCGTATTTTCTTGAATCTACCCCTTCATGGGTTATTGGTACGGGAGACCAATCGAGACATGAAGGCGGTAGTGACGAATTTACAGGACAAGGGATGCTCGTTGCGCAGGATGGTAGCGTTGTACACTTTCGCACAGAAGCACCAATGCTTCGAATAAATGGAACCAAGGGAGAATTGATCCATTCGATGCGTCAAAATGGTTGGACACTGTGGCAAGATATCCAAATGGCCAATGGCATTGGGCGAGTCCAAGTGCCATGGCCTGGTCCACAGACAGGGCACTATGGTGGTATATATTCAATTTCGGATGTGATTGACTGCATTGAAGGACGATTAGAAGAACCAAAGAACTCCGGCCGTCGTGTTGCCTTGGCATTTGAAGTTGAAGTTGCCCTAAAAAAATCCTCTGACGATGGTGGAAAACGGATAGATTTACCGCTAAAGGATCGTTCCCTCGGGATTAATTTCGACTGGTTTCGATAAATCTTAATCAGATTGAAGTTGTCGGTTATGCTCACCGGTTGAAGCGCAAATTTTTCGTTAGTGAGGTCAAATCGTAAAATGATTAGTATTAAATTAAATAACAAGGGTACTCCTGTTGAAGCCAAAGGACTACGTAGCAGGAATATCTATGAGCCTAACCAAGAAAACCTTTTCAAGGTGAGTAGAAGTAAATTCAACGATTTCCTTTCATGCAAAAGATGCTTTTACCTCGATCGAGTAAAGGGATTGGTTTCACCTTCAATGCCCGGATGGAGCCTCAATGAAACTACAGATCGGTTGCTCAAGAAGGAATTTGATAGATGTAGAGAACAGCAGATACCCCACCGGATTTTTGCTGAATTTGGTCTTGAAAACGTTGTGCCTTTTGACCATCCTGATCTAGATCTTTGGAGGGATTCGTTACACCATGGACTCCAGCATCAAATAAGCGATACGAACATCATTCTCCACGGAGGAGTCGACGATATCTGGTTTGATCAAAATGAAAAACAATTGATTGTAGTAGATTACAAATCACAGGCAAATAGTAAACCCGTTACGACACAAGAATATTTGGATGATAAATATCATCGAGGCTATAAAATCCAGCTTGATGTTTACGCATTTTTGTTAAACCAAATGGGTTTTAATGTATTTCCTATAGGATATTTCTATGTTTGTAATGCCGATCGAGCGAAATCTTCCTTTGATGGACAGATGCTGTTTCAGGAAACGCTCGTGCCGTATGAATGGAATAGTGAATGGATTGAGCCTAAGCTCAAGGAAATGATAGACCTGTTAAATTCATATGATATACCTGATACGAACCCTTCTTGTGAAAATTGTGCCTACTCCCATCAACGTACCGCAGTCGAGCATCAAAACTAAGCTTGTCACTTTCAAAATGCACTGGGTTAGAAGCATTTATCAAGAGAGGATATCCTCTATTTCGACCTATCCCAAGATTCGAATATTGGTAATTTTGTGTAATCCAGTCCCTGATTTGGGAGGTGCAAGCTTTTAAAATGGCAAAACTTCGGTTAGCACAAGTCGGATGTGGTGGAATGGGTCTTCGCCATATCTATGGATTGATCGAACTTAAAGAACGTGGTTTTGACACATTTGACCTCACTGCAATTTGTGATCGACATAGCTCTACAGCTGGGCATGTCGCAAAAGTGGCTGAAGATGGACTGGGAATAAAACCGGTCATATACACAGATTTTCACGACATGCTCGATACTGAGCGTTCTCTAGATGCTATAAACATTGTTACCGATACACGTGCCCATCAACCTTTTGCGCTTGCTGCATTTGATGCCGGCCTCCATGTTGCTGTGGAAAAACCAATGGCTCTTACGGTTCGAGCCTGCCTGACAATGATCGAAGCGGCAGCTGATTCCAAAAGAATACTGTCTGTCTCGGAGAACTACCGTAGAGATCCAATGAATCGGCTTACGAAAGCGCTTCTCGACGATGGGATCATTGGCGATATCAGGCTTGCTATCAATATATCTACTGCTGGCGGAGAAGATGTCCGACAAGCAGTCGCCTGGAGACATTTGAAGAACAGGGGAGGATTGATATTGGAGTATGGAGTACATACCTCAGATTTAACTCTTTACTTCATGGGTGATATTGATCGCGTATATGCCGAGACGGATCTCTGGCAAAAAGCTCGCACTATGGCCGAGCCTACGGAAACACTTCGCAGCTTTTATCACCATCGTGTAAAGGAGGAGATCGAAGAATCAATCGTTATACAGGCTACTGCTGAGGATACAGGGCTTGCGGTATTGAGATTCACTTCAGGAGCTGTGGGGCAAACGACCTATAGCGATGCGGCACCAGGGGAGTCTTTGGGTGGTGATGTTATATATGGTAGTGAAGGATCACTCAGGTTACCTGGAAGTCGATCAGGCAATCCTGTTAGGGTTACGCTTTCTGGAAGATCAGATCCTATAGATGAAGATGACCTACTTAAAGAAGTCCCAGGTTTTCAACTAGATGATGTTACCTCAAGGATTTTTGGCGGTAAGGACAAGATGTCCAGATATAACTTGCCCTTCCAGCAGCCTGATCGTAAGTTAATCGCCATCGAACTCCAGGATTTTGCGGATTCGATTGTTCAGGGAGGGGAGCCTGAAGTTACAGGTACGGTTGGGCTAGACGCCCTGGCTCTTTCTTATGCAATTCTTGAGTCTGGACATCTTGAAAAACCAGTTCTATTCGATGATGTTCGTAACGACCGAATCAGTTCATATCAGCATGAAATAAACGAAAGCTTAGGTATTTGAATTAAATCACTAAGTAGTCAAGTCAACGGGGATCTTATACTGGATTCACCTATTCTGATTAGAGGCTGAGGCTTAATCAGAATTAACACTTATCTAGCTCTTTACGTCCTTCATCTAATGCCCTGAAACAAAAATCGGCGACATTCTTGGGATTGTAATCAAGTTGGGATGATTGCTGTACGCTAACTTCTGCGAACACAGGCAGGCCTTCGAGGCCGTTCGCACGTAGTGCCCCGAGGAATTCAGGGATATCTATTTTGCCATCGCCTGGAAGACAGTACTGGACCTTGCCGTCTTTCTTTTCGCCATCCTTGATATGAACCATTGAGGTATATGGGGCACACAGATTGACGCTGTGGATCAGATCGTTACCTTCGACAAAGAAGTGTGAAATATCTAGGTCAAGTTTCAAGTTTGGATGGACAGTTTGCTGCATCATCCAAACAGCCTTTTCAGGTGTCTCAAAGTCGGTTCCCGCATGGGATTCTATAGCTATCACAACGTCATTTTCGGAAGCCATTTCTGCCAAGGCAAGAAATGAGTCTTTGATCTGTTCTTTTCCTGAATCCCATGGTGGCGCAGAGTGGCCTGTTGTGGTCGTTACTAAAACAGGAGAATCATCAAAATGAAGTCGGTGAGCCATATCAAATTTCTGTTTTGTGAGCTCTATCATACGCTGCCGATCTGATTGGATCGCACATACATCAATGCTGCCAAAAAGTATTGGTGATGGAAACCCGAGATCCTCACATAGGTGACTTAGATCGAACTGTTGTGGGTTAGAAAAACACAAAGGGGATGTTGGCCAGCCTTCCCTCATACAAACTTCAAGTGCTTCATATCCAGCGTCTTTAATAAGCCTTATGGCCTCGAAGGGGTCGAGCATTTTAAGGGCATATGTCGAATAACCGAGTTTGAACGCCATGGAATATATTCCTTAATCCAATGCCTTTGGCATACATATTTAATTTGGGGTATAAAGGAATCTCGGACAACTAGGACAAATACCAGTCGTTCACAAGGTCGGAATTCGGTAATCTTTCGTCCGAGAATTACCAGTTACCTCAAGTTATTGATGATTTCGTCTACGTTTGGACGGTCCGCAATAGACTGACCCACGTAGCTCCATTCTATTTGCCTATTAGTTCCAATAATGAATACAGATGGTGTTGCTACTCCATCTCCCAGGGTGTTGTACACCCCATATTTTTTTACTATTTTACCGTCCGGATCAGATAGAAGTCTGTAGTTAATGCCTAGCAATTTTGACAAGCTATTTGTGTCAGGAACGGCATCCATACTGATTCCTACGATAGCAGCTTCGAGTTCATCGAATCTTTCATAGTTGTTTTGCAACTCCACGAGTTGTGCATGACATACACCTCAAAAGTGGCCTCGGTAGAATACTAGTACGATACGACGACTTTGTGAAAGCAACTCTGCTAGAGATATCGCGGACCCGGAAGCATCAGCAAGACTGAATTCTGGTGCGAGTTGGTATCCAGTCGTTGTAGATTCATCTATTTCCTCGATCGGCTGTGTTTTGTTATTACAAGCCGAAAAAAGGAAGAGGGATATTGTTACTAAAAGTAGTGGAATGGAAAGCGGAAATTGCCTAATCAATATTCGATCCCTATCTATGTTAGCCAGAAACAGCAGAATCTTACCAGACTATTCAAGGAAAGGTGTGCGAAATAGAGATGATTTAATTCAAATCCAATATCTGGTCCATGGATCTCAATGCGGCCTTTGTAGCTAGTTGATAGCAGTCCCAGATTGTCCATTCGAGTGGAGGGCGGCGAGTATGTCAGTTGGCATGCAAGTAGTGGGAAAGGCGTTTGAGGATGTCAAGGTCTTGACTCTAGCATATGCATACGAGGGCGCAATGAATTGGAATACCCGTCAGCCCTCGATAGAGGAACCTGTAGACACAAAGAGCCGAGTGTTTTTTTGCTGGTCTTAAGATTGTATCGCTTACGCAAATATTTCGACGGCGTGTTCAAGAACTCTTACAGTAATGGGAGTTGTGCCAGCTATTTCACCGTCGATGTTTAGGATATCGTTTGTTTCCGGAAATAGGGAAAACGTCGAAGCTTGATGATATGAAACTTCAGGCTCGTTGACGTGTGTACCATCAAAGAGTTTTGGAAGAACTGAAAAAAGCCTTGGCCTAGTTATGTTCCCATCCACTACCAGAAGATCAATAAGTCCATCATCCAATTGAGCGGAAGGTGCCATTTTCATTCCTTTCCCAATGTGGATGGAGTTACATGCGATTACAAAGGTGAAATCGTCAACGAATGTTTTGTCATCTACAACCAGTTTGGCTCGCCGATTCTTTCTTAGAAGTATTTCGATAATGCTCGAAACAGTGTAACGGCTAGGTCCTAACCACCGAATTAGTTCAGCTCGTTTACCTACATCTGTCACGAGTCCCCAACCTATGAGGTTGATGGAATACCTTACAATTTGGTTCATCTGAATCCGTGCTGCGTCTATAAAACGAGTTTGTTGGGCAACTATTGCTTTAGCAGCTGACACGGGATCTATAAAACCAAGATCATGGAGTATCGAATTTCCGGATCCACCCGGAATCAATCCTATAGGTAACGTCCTTCCATCGTGTCGTTTAAGCATTCCATTTACCACTTCATGGAAAGTTCCGTCACCACCTAGGATCAAAAACCCATCATAATTGACCAATTCTAAATGCGCCGCTAGTTCTTCAGCATGTCCTGGGAAAGTAGTCGTCATTATGGATAATTCTGCGCCACTTGACTCAAAAACTGGCTTAACCATGTTGAGGATCTCAGCGCTTTGTCTCTTTCCACTGTGTGGGTTAACAACTACTATAAATCTTATTGTGACAATCTCCTCTCATATAGCTGGACAAGCTTTCTGTATCCGGCTATTTATTTACACTTTTGGAAGACAGCCTCCGTCTGGCTAACATGCAATCCGAGTTTGGGGATATCCAGGCCTCACATTATTAACCTGGATATGCAAGCTTTCGTCATGAGAAATAAGGTTGGATTTTTTGTGTAATTCCAGATGCGCCAGAGAAACCAACCTGACGCCACATTTCGTACACAATAATGGATGCGGCGTTAGAAATGTTCAGGCTACGATTAGCAGGCATCATTGGGATATGCACACGATTTCTAATGTCTAGTTTATCCACCACGCTGTCAGGTAATCCTACGCTTTCTGAGCCAAAAACGATTGTGTCTCCAATTTGGTATCTAGGAGTGGTATATAGGACAGTTCCAGGTATCGTGGCCCCATAGACACTACCAAGGGTTATAGTTTCGAAAAATTCATCGACCGAGTTATGTACCCTCAAATCTGTAAGGTCAGTGTAATCTAAGGAAGCTCTACGCAACCTAGCATTCTGCAACTCAAATCCTAATGGTTCCACTAAATGTAAACGGGCCCCGACATTAGCACAGAGACGAATTAAATTACCGGTATTTTGGGGTATTTCGGGAGCTATCAAAACGACATTAGCTATGGGCTGAGAATCCAAAATTCATCCTTGTTAACGAGGTTGTTTTTAATTGCCCATGGGTATCCTAGTTATTAGGTTCCATGTACTGATTCATGTCTTAGAAATTAATCAGTCATCCCTCGAGTAATCGCAAATTGGCGCGTAAAGGCTGCTAGTTCTTCAGGTGTCTCACCGATTGCAGGTTTGGATGTCTCGAAGGTGTATGGACCCTGATAATCTACTTCATCAAGTGTGCCAAGTAGATCGTCCCAATTTAGGAAACCACGGGTTGGACCTCTGTGATCAGTGCCATCTTCCGCTCCTTCAACATCGTGGAGGTGTGTACCGCATAGCCGAGGGCCGGCAGATCGGATCTCCTCAACTATTTCGTTACCTAGTACTCCCACATGGCCTGTATCAATTATCAACCCAAGGTGTTCCGAGGGATAAGGTTCAACTAATGTCCGTAATGTTTTCATCGTTCGGTAAGGATAATTACAGCGGTACGGCAGGTTCTCGAGATTGATACGTACGCCAGCTTCCTGTGCAACAGGAACCAAACTATCCAGTGAGATAGATACTCCTTCTTTCACCAGTTCAGCAGTCTCAGGGGCATATGCGTTTTCCACAAATATTGGGTTTGGGATTGGGTGAATGACCATGTCGGTTCCACCAAGATCTGAGAGAAACAGAATGTAGTCGTGTAGGATAGCAATCTCCTGGGTTCTCCATTCCTTGTCAGTGGTTCCCAGTGTAGTACGGCCAGATGGGGCATGCATTGTCCGAATCTTAAGTCCTCTAGACGCTACCCTCGAAAGAAAATCTGAAAGATCCTTGCCGATGAGTCTATGCTCAAGATGTGGGTCCCGTCCCGAGACTTCAACCTGTGGGAACCCGATGTTTGCCACAGTATCTAAAGCCTCCTCGATCGTTCGATCGGAGAATCCTGCGGTGCTATAGCTAGTGTTGTCCATTTTTCCTCCAGAACAGTATTATATATCTCACTCAATGTCAGACGTGTTTATCCATTAGAATTCATTTTTAAGTTGTAGAATGCTATAGGGATTATAATCTCAGAGATTATTTACTGTCCCCTGATTTCTTTGTCTCTCTTGTTACCTCAACGATTCCATTGTTCTTCTTGACCTACCATCGAGGTTTGTTGAACGTTGACTATGGAGTTGCCAATAGCTAGGCTTTATTTTATGCCATGGAAACACTAGCAACTAACGTTTACAAAGTCGTCATAGGCGAGCCGTTAAATAACGTTCATCTCATTACCGGTACCGACGGTGCGGTTTTCTTTGACAGCGGTCACGGTACGCAAGAATCTCATGACAAGATAATTTCGATGTGGGATGCGGTAGGTAGGCCAGTGATAAGGGCGATTGTGCTAAGCCATTGGCATGATGATCATAGTGGGGGTGCCCAAAAACTCTCAGATGTGACAGGTGCTCCTATTTTTTCTGGGCCTCTTGATAAGCCGGGTATTGAGTATAAATTGACTGGCACGACTATTGAGTATACCCCTTCAGATGGAGAGCGCCTTAATTTAGGGGGAGTTACTTTGATATTCATTCATACTCCGGGCCACACGCATGGATCTTTGAGTGTTCTTTATGAAGAGGAATGTATCCTGTTTACCGGAGATTTCATGAGGACTGCCAAACCATTCTCTATGGATCCAACACACGGGAAGATGTCCGACCAACGTGAGTCGTTGAAGAAAATTCAGATATACGACATCCGAATGATCACGCCAGGACATGGTGATCCTGTGGATGATGCTAAGCTTTTTATATCTAACGAACTACAACTTACAGCAGATCGGAATTGGTAAAGATTACGGACACAATATTTCTATCTTGTTCCATCTTGGATAGGATCAACAAACAGGGTAGGTCAATTTAGCCGAATATGGCCCCTAGGCTTTAGTCAAAACCTTATGCGTTTCAAGAGCATCCGAAAATAAGTCTTCTTGAGAGGGTCCGCTGAACAATATATGACCCATTTTCCGACCCGGGCGGACATCCGGTTTACCGTACGAATAGATTCGTGCGTTTTGGTTTTTCAATATCCAATTTGTCGTATATGGATCAGTTAGATTCGTGTACTCTTCTCCCAATACATTTAACAAAATTGACGATGTTATTTGTTGAGGATTTACAAGTGGTAGGCCTACTAGCGTTCGAATCTGAAGTTCATATTGAGATACTGTGAAGGAGTCTATTGTGTGATGTCCAGAATTATGTGGCCGTGGAGCAATTTCATTGACCAGGAGTTCCTCATTATCTAGCAGAAACATCTCCACACAAAAAACACCGGGGTCTCCTATATTCTTTATAACTTCTTGAGCGAGATCTTGGGCTCTTCTTCCTATTTCATTGGAAATTCTAGCTGGAGATATGCTTATTCTCAAAATACCATTTTCATGAATGTTCTCAGTTGGCGGAAAAGTCACTAATTTGGTTTTGCCATCGTAGCCCACAACAACTGAAAGTTCGATTTTATAAGGTACTACTTGCTCGACCACCCATGGACCGTCTCCCTTCAAAACTTTTTCGATGCTGGCGATATCCTGAGCGCTTGATATCCTCCATTGCCCGTGACCGTCATATCCCAGCGTGGCGGTTTTTACTATCCAGGGTAGTTCTAGTTGAACCATATTTAATTCCGCAGGGTTCTCTATAACAGCATATTTTGTTATAGGAATGTGGTTTTCTGCTAGGAAATGTTTTTCTCTGGTCCTATCTTGAGCAAGTCCTAAACTTTTGCTTCCTGGTCTGACTCTGATTAGCTTTTCCAGACCGTCCGTTAAGGTCACAGGGACATTTTCCCATTCCAAAGAAGCGCAATCACATACATCCGCGAATTGTTTTAACGTGTCTGGGTCATCAAAAGGTGCGTCGAATGCCACAGTAGCAAATCTCTTTGCTGGTGCATTTGGCGATGGGTCCCAAACTGATACTTTGTACCCAAACCGTAGAGCAGCTTCTGCGAAAAA
>CAZSLO010000013.1:0-37664 GCA_964608025.1 uncultured Dehalococcoidia bacterium
TACTCCAAACGCTGGATTTCTGTTATCTTGTCCATCTTCAGATATCACGATTGAATGGCTCCAGGACTCTCCACCATCAGGAGAATGAACAAAAACAAGTCGACCCCGTTCTCCAACATGGAAATCGCTGTCACGGGTCACCACACCAAGATGGCCATTATGTAGTTTCTGTATTATCGGCCAGTATCCTCCCATCGTCATCATTATGTACCGTTCTGTTTGTAAGGGGCGATAGACCCCACTTAAAACATGTAATGGTCGTCTGTAGTACATAGTTCCTCCTATACAACCAGCCTTTGTTAGTTTGAAAATTAACAGAATCTTGAGTTTATGTCATTTTTCACTAAAATTGTTCCAGATTTTGAATAACCAACCAGTATCCATCCATGGTCATCATAATGAATCTTTTTGACTCATTGACGTAATAGACGGGCCTAAAGCTAGGAACTGGTCAAAGGTAGAACATTACAGACTCCAGACTAGATATCATTTATCCCCAAAGATTACTCCTGAAACAGAACGGGATGAAGTGCTTGAAACTGTCCATGTCTTGGTGTACAAAAGCCAGATCCAAAACAACTACGAATACTAGGAGACAATGATGGGAAATAGAACCTATCGTGTCGGGTTAGTCGGATTAAGGGGTATCGCATCGAGGGGTATCTCTGAACCGCTTAAACCTTTTCGGGAGGAGATCGTACATAGTCACGCTGCTGGCCTATCAGTATCCAGTCAATTCGATATAGTCGGAGTGTGTGACTTGGTACCAGAATTACTAGAAAGCTTTGGGGAAACCTGGGATCACCGTTTTCCTAATGCAACAAAATACAGTGATTTTGAACAAATGCTGCGGGAGAGCGATATAGACATTTTGGGTATAGCTACCGGCGACCATACCCATGCCACACTGGGCACTTTAGCAGTTGCAGCGGGCGTCAAGGGTATTTTTTGTGAAAAACCACTTGCCACAACGATTGAAGACGCAGACAGACTTATAGAGGCCTGCGAATCCAACAATGTCGTCATAGCAGTTGACCATACTCGCCGATACCAACCTGGATGGTTAGAGGTACGGGAAGAAATACGAGGTGGAGCCATCGGAAATTTGACAACAATTGTCGGCACACTGGGTGGGCCGAGAGCTATGATGTTTCGAAATGGGACTCACATGATCGATACGATTTGCATGTACGCGGAATCGAAACCGGTACAAGTATGGGCTAAGCTTCAGGATGGTTTCGATGATTGGGATCGTTACAAGGGAGACGGAGGCAAGCTTCCAGAAAATGACCCGGGCGCTATGGGATTCATCCAGTTTGAAAATGGTACCCAAGCTTTGTACTGCGGTATGAAAAACACTCACGGGATGTTTTCTTTACAATTATCTGGGCCCGATGGCCAGATATACGTGACAGCGGATAATGCCACTGTGACCACGTCTAGTACACTAGAACAGTCTAGAGAAGTTAATGGTTCCAGGCGACGTATCAGTGCGGGTACATACAAGGCTGAAGGAATAGCAGCTGCATATGAAGAAATTGTAGACTTGATCGAAAACGGGGGTGAGGGAGTTTCAATGGCGAGAGAGGCGAGAAAAACAGTCCAAATTCTTATGGGTTTTCTGGCCTCAAACCAGGCAAACTCTAAATTGATTGATCTCGTAGATTGAAGCACTCCCACAAAAATATTTTTGAGACTTGTTTTGTAAAAGTATCTATATAGAGGTGTATCAACAATGGGTAATAAAAAAAACATCAAATTCGTTGTGCCTGGGGATGATCCACCCCAAATCCAAGGCTCACCTCACTTGGAACGACTCGTCCCATACGGAAATTTAACCCTATTTTCAGATCGGCCAGCTAATCTTGAAGAACAGATGACAAGAGCTGAAGGGGCCCAGGTGATTATGAATACACGTGGAGCTGTAAAGTGGTACCGCGAGGCCCTGGAACAGTTACCAGAACTGAAGCTGATAGCTACCTGTTCTATTGGGACTGACATGGTTGATCTAGAAGCAGCTAAGGAGTTGGGCATAATGGTTTGCAACCAGCCCGGGAAAATTGCTCCCTACGTGGCCGAACACATTATTGGGTTAATGTTCGCAGTAGCTAAACGTGCTTCTTACCAAACAGCGGAGTTGAAATCAGGACGCTGGGGATTATTGAAAAATATATACTTAAAGGGCAAGACTATAGGTGTGATAGGAACAGGTAACACTGGAGCGGAAGTGGCCCGCATTGCAAATGCTCTCGGAATGAAGGTCCTCGCTTGGACATATAACCCATCTCCTGAACGAGCTCGTTCTCTCGGTGTCGAGTTCGTGGAACTAGATGAACTTTTACGAACATCCGATGTAGTAAGTATTCAAGTTAGGCTTAGTGACGATAGCTACGAAATGCTGGGAAAGAGGGAATTCAACCTAATGAAACCGGGGGCGATTTTTGTTAACGGTGGTCGAGGTGAACTAATCAATACCTCCGATCTCGTAGATACTCTCAACTCGGGCCACATCGCAGGTGCGGGCCTAGACGTTTTCGACCAGGAGCCACTTCCGCCAGACCATCCATTGCTATCATGCGAACAGGTGGTGTTAACGCCTCATATCGCCGACCAAACCCCTGAAGGAGTCGAAAGTCTGAACGAAGGATGTGTAACGAATGTGATCGCATTCCTTGAAGGCAGTCCCAACAACGTGGCAAATCTCTAATGTTGTTGTGGAAACTATCCAATAGTGCTTTATGTCGTTGTTAATTACATATAGAAAGAGATTATCAAGTCTAAAATTCGCTACGTTGCTATCTATGCAGAACTAAGACTAAAACACTACACCTCAAACATGATCCTTATAGAAATATTCCTGTTGTTCTGGAAAAGGTGAAATATGAGCAAATATAAAGCCGCTGTCATAGGCCTAGGTCGAATGGGCAGCACCTATGATGACGAGACCAAGTATGGGGGTACGGTATATCTACCTTATTGTCATGGTCCCAGTTATTTCTATTCCCCACACACAGAACTAGTTTCCGGTGCCGATCCACATGATGAACAACGATCTCTTTTCGGGGAACGCTGGGGAATCAAACCCGATCATCTTTACACCGATTACCGTGAAATGCTAGAAAAGGAACGTCCGGATTTCGTCAGCGTGACCACGACAGCCAAGATACGATCTACCATTGTTCAAGATGTAGCTCGCTCGGGAGCAAAGGCTATTTGGGCCGAAAAACCCATTGCTTTCAGCCTCGAAGATGCAGATAAGATGGTGAATGTGTGCAGGGATAATGGTGTTGTATTTGCAATCAACACCGCACGTAGATGGATGCCTTCGTACACTGAGGCCAAATACATACTAGACTCAGGTAAACTAGGCCGTGTACTCCAAATCACTGCCCACTTTCAGTGTGGCATATCTCATAACGGAAGCCACTTGTTTGACATAATCCGTTTCCTGGCAGGTGGTGATGTAGCATGGGTCTTCGCCGAGATGGAATCGGACGAAGCAGCCTCGACGGACAATGACCTCAGCGGCAACGCCTACTTGGTGTTTGACAACGAAGTTAGAGCATTTGCCAGAACTACAGATTGTGGAACCGTCGCTGCGGGTAGTATAGACGTTATTTGTGAAAACGGTCGCATAGTATGCCATGAAGGACCGGCCACTTATACGGTTTACGAAACTCCACCAATTTCGGATGGAACTCAACGTCGAGGTACACCACCCTCCAGTTACCCTGTTCCAATGCCCGCCCGAATCCAAGGGACTGGATTGACTATCATTGAAGACCTCATCGAATCTGCCGCAACAGGCAAGCAACCCAAGGCGTCAGGTGAGGATGGTAGAACAGCGCTTGAAATAGCCATAGCATTACGCGAATCCCATCGAAAAGGTGGCGTGAGAATCAACTTGCCAATAAAAGATCGCTCCCTTCAAATACAGTCGTCTGAAACCCTTCATGGCGAAGAACCGGCTCGCGTACGCCGACAAAAGGCGGAACAAAATTAATAATGAACGAAATTCATATTCGCCATAAAGGATTAATCTCCAATTCAGATTCCGAGGTTTTTGATTGAAATCTCCCGCGGACAATCAACTCTATGCATCAAAACCCCAGGAAGTAGAAAATAACAATACTTCCACTATTTTGCCCCTTGTGGCCTATGGGATAGTCTTTACAACTAGCGCATGCGGCTTAACCCTCGAGATCGTGGCAGGGCGTATTCTAGCTCCCAGTATTGGGGTGTCCCTGTACACATGGACGAGCATCATCGGCATATGTTTAGCAGGTATAAGCTTTGGTAACTACCTTGGGGGTGTTCTGGCAGACAGACGTCCACAAAGACATATCCTCGGCCTGGTATTGTTTTTCAGCGGACTATCTAGCCTAGCAATTTTACCTCTTATAGAACTCACTTCCGGACAGTTTGACAACATCTCCATCATGTTCCGAATTGTGGTATTGACAACCATTTTGTTTTTTTTGCCAAGCCTCCTGATGGGAATGGTCACCCCGATAGTCGTTAAGCTGAGACTTAATAATATTGCCCAAGCAGGTAATATTGTCGGTAAAACGTATGCTGTTTCGACTGCCGGGAGTATTTTCGGCACATTTATCACAGGATTCTTCCTAATCCAATGGATAGGAACCCGATCGATAGTTCTAGCTGTGGCAATCGTAATATTGTTACTATCTGTAGCTGTCGGACGACTCTGGGAAATTCGACGACCTGGAGCAGCCTTATTGACAATTTTTATAGGTCTAATGGCTCTTGTAATATGGACTGGTGCTCTTCGGTCAAACTGCGAAGTCGAAAGCAGTTATTTCTGTATAACCATTTCAGAAGAAAAATCCAATGGTAGAGATATCAGGATTCTCATTCTTGACAAGCTGGTACACAGCCATGTCGATCTTGATGACCCAACCTTCCTAGTTTATGGATATGAAAAGGTATTAGGAGACATTTCAACTTATGTAGGGGAACGTAAACCTAGCTTTCGCTCCCTATTTATAGGGGGAGGTGGCTATACCATGCCTCGTTTCATCGATCTTAAATATCCAAAAAGCCACGTGGAAGTAATTGAAATTGATCCTGTAGTTACCGACGTGGTACACGATTACTTTGGGATGCCCAGGGACACACAAATCGTGACCTATAACCAAGATGCCCGCGCAAAACTACTTGAATTACCACTAAACACCTACGATCTAATAGTAGGTGATGCATTCGACCATTTCTCAGTTCCTTATCATCTAACAACTTTGGAGTTCAACGAACTTGTAAAAGATTTACTTGCCGATGATGGTATCTATACAGTCAACATAGTCGACAAATTACATGAAGGAAGGATGTTACGTGCCATTGTTAATACAATGCAGAAAACATTTAAAAACATCTACATAATGCGAGATTTCGACGACTGGAATTTGGACGACCGACACACATTTGTAGTTGCCGGAACAGATATAGAGATAATGTTATCGGATATCGAGAAATCGAATACTCTGGCCGGGAGATTTAACACTGCTTCTCACATAATGCCATCATCTACCCTTATTACATGGCTAAATTCAAAAGAAAACATTTTACTTACTGATGATTACGTCCCCGTAGACAACCTTCTTGCCCCACTTTTTTTGGAAGATGGGTAGGATAATGCTTTGATGATAAACTTGTTACCCAAGCATACCCATCTCCTATGGGGCCCAGACGAAAGTGTAAAACCAAATCATATGACCAGATTATCCTATAGGATCGAACAGTTCTGATTGGTCCTACAGGGTGTTAACGTTTCGTTTTCAGGATCTTTTTTGACAAGCAAGCCAGATGAAAACTTACAAAATTCCACGATTCTATACATCTAATGGGACAACCTGGTAAAGCAAGTCTCGTTATAAAATACGTGGCCAAGGATAGTATGCTCCTTGTGAGCGTATTGATATCTATGCTTTTGGCGACTGTCCTAAGCGCTGGAGCACCCATATACCTCAAATCACTGGAACAACTTGCCTTCAATACATCCCTTGAACGATTGCCGGAGGCAGGATTACTAGTACACGTTTTAGCACCTAAAACAGTACTTTCACCCCAAGGGATTAACGAGGCTGATAATGCCTTGGACAACGCTATTCTAGGTACCCTGTCGGAAGCCTATATCGGACACGAAAAGTATCTTAGAGGAAACCGACAGCTGGTTGGACATCCTGAACATCCAATTCCGAACTCCGGGGTGGCCGGGTTAAATGTCACCCGGGGATTCCTACAATACCTCTCCAGTTTAGAAAACCACGTGCAGATTCTGGAAGGACGTATGCCCCTGGACCGGGTGACCCTGACTCCAGAGGGACCTGAATTAGATGCTGTAGTTTCAGAAGAGGTAGCCGACGGGTTTGATCTCCAAGTCACTGATTTACTCCGCCTAAGACCTACAGTAGACAGTAATTCAGAAATTTTAGTGAGAATAGTTGGAGTAATTGAGAGTGGGGACCCATCCTCAGAATTCTGGAGATTCGGGAAGCTATACATGGAAACTCCACCTCTCGAACTTAATATACCTACCGGCCTCGAAGATGTGGTCACCGAAGGATTCGATATTCCCGAAGTCCATATGTTGCCCATGTTTGTCACCGAGAAAGCGATGGTTGATGCAGTGACAAACGTTTATCCTGGTGCTCTCGCCAAGCCAAATTGGTTTATCTTGCTAGATAAACATCGGGTTACGAAATGGTCTGTACTTGAGTCAGGACAAAGAATGGCAAGCTTTAGAGACTCAGTAATTTCTTCTATGCCAGGGTCCGCTGTGACCGCGGTGACCATGCAAACGCTAATCGACAATCTGAACGAACGTAGGTTACTGACTCAAATTCCGATGCTTGTACTTATGCTGATAATGGTAAGCACTATTTTGTTTTTCATGGTCATGATGGTCTCGTACATAGTAAGTAACCGGGAGCGAGATGCATCTTTACTTAGATCCAGAGGGGCTAGCATATTTGAAATCTTAAGACTCTATTCTCTGGAAGGCATCGTTATGGTTCTCATTGCTATGCTTTCAGCTCCATTTATAGCTTTGATTATAGTTGCGTCTACAGGAATGCTGCCGTACTTCGAAGATTTGACACATGGAAACTTACTACCCATACGTATCGATATTTGGCCCTTCTCAATGGCAGCTTTAGCCAGCATATTATGCCTGACAATACTAGTAATCCCAGGCACTGCAGGGGCAAGGATGGGCTTGTTGATCCACAAGCTTAGGTCATCTAGACCTCCTACTACTCCATTTTTCCACCGCTACAACATCGACATAGCATTGTTGGTTATCGGTAGCTTAGTTTTTTGGGAACTAAACTCCAGAGACAACATCGTATCCGGTGGGCTTTTTCAAGACGCACAAGTTAACGATACCTTACTGATTGCCCCCGTCTTATTCTTGGTAGTAGTGGGCCTATTGTTTATGAGACTGTTCCCACTATTCTTGAAATACATTAGTGGTGAATCACCTAGGTTAGTCCACCTGGTCGCCTATATTTCTATAGCTATTATCTTTATCCTGTTATTGACGCAAGGATTGATGGGTTCAGGATATGGAAACTGGCCAGTTTTTTGCAGTCTAGTCGCCCTGATCGGAATCACGTACTGGACAACTACACACATCCATAAACTGCCTCTCCTATTTGTTGGCATAGCAGTACAGGCCAGTTTCATAGTTTTATTCCTTGCAACTATTCCAGTGGATGACAAAGATATCCTCTACTTGGCTTCTATCGGATTGATCGTTCTTGTTCCGGCACAATTACTTTATCTAATCCTTCAATTAATTGTACGAACACTACCCGTTTGGCTATCTATCGGCTTGATACGAATGGCTCGAAGTCCTCTTCAATATACTTGGTTAATATTGCTCCTGGTATTAGCCACGGGTATGGCAATATTCTCTACCACAGTGGGAGGAACACTGGAAGCCAGCCAAATCGATCAGGCTCAATATAATTCTGGTACAGATCTTCGTGTCGCTGGTTTTACAAGCCACCGTGCAGGGGGACTTCAGGGTCTGCTTGCACAATACATGTCGACCACTGGTATCAAAACTATTTCACTTGGTTATCGGTCGACTGGTACCGCGGGCCCGGTAAGCTTCGAATTACTAGGCCTAGAAGCAGATAACCTATCAGATATGTTCTGGTATCGGAGTGACTTCTCTGAAAAACCCATTGATACCGTCTTGAGCTGGCTTAGACCCGAAGAACGTCGAAAACGTCTCATGATCCAGGAAGAAATCACCTCTCTAGGAGCCTGGGTCAAGCCAATAGCCCACCATCCGGCTGCCGAACTTTGGGTTTTGGTACAAGATAACGTAGGATTCCCTTCCGCGATAAAGCTTGGGGGATTCAAAGGAAAGGATTGGCAGTTGATGTCTGGAGATATGCCAGACAATATCAACTTCCCAATAACTTTGGTTGCTTTCCAAATAGTAGAACCATCTTTCCTTTTCGGGCTGGAGACACCTGGTGCCTTATTGTTCGACGATATCCATTTCAACAGAAACGACGTTACACATATCCTTGAGGATTTTGAAGGAAATCTAAGTTGGACACCAATAATCACTTCAGATCTATCATCGGATCAGTTCGCCCTAATCCAAGATGATACTTACTCCGGTCTAAACTCTGGTGCATTAGTGTTCGGGAGTGAAACTGACCAGGGCTATAGAGGCTTCTACCACAATCCCAATCCCGGAGCCTTACCTGTGATAGCAAGTTCAACACTGCTTAATGCAATGGACGCAAATATTGATGATGTATTTTTGGCCAAAATTAGCGGCAGACGAATACCAGTTGTAGTTACTGGGGTAGTGGACTACTTCCCCACTCTTCACCCAAGTGGTGGACGATTTTTCCTAACAGATATGGATAGCGTACTCAGACACTTAAACATACTCGGGTCTGCACACCGTTATGATCCTAACGAACTCTTCATAAAAACAACTCCAGATATGCATCAACAAGTCCGTTCAGCGGTAGATGAGCTAGTCAATCGGAGTGGTTTTGTAGTAGATGGTATTGAAGATCTAGAGACAATCCGATTAGACCCTCTTATTACGGCCGGTTGGCGTCCAATGGTATTGCTCTCCGCACCCATAGCTATACTTGTAGTGTCATTAGGGTATCTTGCTTACCTGTTACTTTTAGCCAAGAGAAGTGGGAGTGAGATTGGTCTACTACGTACAATTGGGGTATCCCGCATCCAGATATCCGGAGTATTGGTTTTTGAGAACCTTTTGATTTTCATTATTGGAATCTCTCTAGGGACGTGGGCAGGGTTTGAAGCGAGCGCCCTCATGGTATCTCCATTGGCAATAGGTGAAAATGGAGAAAGCGTAGTTCCTCCCTTCCAAATGTTAACTAACTGGTCGTTGATGATTCCCACATATTTTGCAATCTCCATAGTCCTTTTTACTGCATTGTTCTTCCTCAGCCGTCGTATCGGACGCCTTAATCTTGGAAGCATCACACGTACAGAGGCAAATTGATTTTGAACCGACCATCAAATATCGTGTTCCAATCAACCAAGACCTTTATACGAGTTGCCAATGTCTGGCAACTCGTGATCAAGCGCAGCTTGGCCAATTGGCGCCTTTTGTCATCTGTAGTACTCGGTGTAGTACTAGCATCATCTCTAATGTCCGGCACGATCATATACTTCGATGCCCTTCGCGAAACTGCCCTCAAAACCACTCTTGAAAGTACGTTAGATACAAAACTAGATATCGTGCTCGAAAGCACCCGGGGGCCAACAATTGTTTCTGAATACGCTCAGTTACATGAAGCGGCAGTATCCGAAATCAACAAGAGAGTAGCCTGGATGCTAAAGGGTTCTGTACGAGCGGGCCGTTCACCCACTATGTTTTTAACAAAACCAGGCAGTGAACAAGAAGCCGGTAAAGATAGCAATCGCACCTACTTCGTGTTCCTAGACGAAATTGAAAACAATATAGAAATTATCCAGTGGGGCAGGATGCCTACCAGTAAGCCACAGCATGACGCCGGATCCCCTCCTATGGTAGAGGCAATCATTCCCATAGAGGCAGCAGATTTGTTTGGAGTGGAAGTCGGAGACAACTTGGTAGCAGTACCCACCTGGACAGATGATGCGCCATACGTAAACGTAGTAATTAGCGGGTTGTTTACCAAATCGGGGGCCCAAAGCGAGTTTTGGCACCTTAATTCCGTGATGTCCACAGCCACAAGCAAGGAATTCAATACAATTCCATTCTATATTACCGAGTCAGCTTTCCTGAACGTAGTCGGACCGCCTTTGCTAAAAATGGATAGCACCTACTACTACCTCCTCGATGTTGATGAACATCTACTCAATGCAAATAACGCTAACTTAGCAGCCCAGAGCATATCTGATCTAGGAGCATTCCTTAGCACAACACTAAGCCAGTATCTCCAAGTAACTGTACTAGATGATGTCATCCGTAGATATGATCGCAGGCTCTTTTTCAGCAAATTACCAATGTTTATGGTTCTGGTTTTGATAAGCATAGTCGTACTCTACTACGTTGCAACGCTCTCTTCTCTCGTCGTTGAAAGTCAGCGCGGAGAACTGATCCTATTGCGTAGCAGAGGTGCAAATTCAACTCAAATCCTTGTGGTTTTTATACTGGAAGGACTTACCATAGCTGTTTTTTCCACAATTGTGTCACCACTGATAGCAGCAGGATCCATAAGTCTACTCGGAACCACACCCGCATTTTCTGATCTAACTGGTGGAGAATTCCTCAACATAAGTCTATCTTTACGTTCATTTCTTATCGGAGGGATCGGTGGCATCTTAGGTCTAGTAGCCCTTGTATTGCCTGCTATTACAGCCTCTCGTATTGAAGTTATTCGTAATCGCCAAGAAATGGGCAGGCCTTCATCCAAGCCATTTTTACAACGATACTACATCGATATATTGTTATTGATCGTAAGTATTTATCTATTCAATCGACTCACAGAACAAGGTTCGGTTGTCGCTACCAGTTTTCTCGGGGAATCAATGGTTAATGAACTAATCATGATTTTACCCGGAATCACATTGATTGCCGCTGCAATTATTCTTCTCAGGATCTTTCCTGTTGTTATGAATTTAGCTGTTACGCTCCTATCCAGTCGTTTATCGGCTGGGATGGTGATGGGCATATGGCAAATCGCCAGAAGCCCAACCCATTATGCGCGTTTGTCATTATTATTGATCCTCACAGCTGGCCTTGGAATTTTCGCATCTAGCTTCGGTGCTACCCTTGAAAGAAGTTTCCGGGATAGGGTGATGCATTCATCTGGAACTGACATCCGGATAGAAGGGATACAGGGCCGTGAAATCACCAATTACGGTCCACAGACCCTATCCTCGACCTATTCCGGTGTGCCTGGAATCGAATTTGCCACAGCAGTTTTGCGTAAGCGAGGGCAGGACTTATCGAAACTGATAGGGGTAGACTACGATATGTTTGGCATAGACCCAGAATTGTTTGCTGATGTGGCTTTTTTCAGAAACGATTACACAGAAAACGATGTCCGGTCATTATTAGAGAAACTCAGCACACCTACGATAATCGGCGTTGATATTCCCAGGGATGCAAACAGTCTTTTCATGCGTGTAAAACCGGATCGTCATCACCCCGGGATTCGTGTAACTGCCCAAATAAGACATCCCGACGGCTCATACAATCTCGCCAGCTTTGGAAGTCTCAATTCAGACGACTGGATCAACTTGAAAGCAGAATTCCGGCAATCCTCCGGAACTAATCAGGATAAAGTATCGTCCCTCGTATCAATCCGGATTCATGAAACCGATCCTTTTAACTCCTTACAAGCCGGGTCTCTACAAATAGATGAGATAGGTATCGAAACAGATTCTGGCAAAAAGATAATATTGGATTCTTTTGAAACATTGCAATGGAAAGCTCTTATCAGCACAGCTGAGGCCGTTTCAGATACTGTCAGGCCCGCAACAGATTTTCTTCCTGGAGAATCTGGATCTGTGATATTCAAATGGTCTGATGGAGCTTCACAAACCATCCGAGGTTTTTTTAGGGGAATAGAATATCCATCAATACCTGTCCTAGCAAGTCAGGCCTTCATCCAAGATACCGGGCACTCACAAGGCGATCAGTTCGAAGTCCTGGTGGCCAGTAGCCGTGTACCGGTTCATATAGTTGGCACAATAAACCTTTTCCCTACTGTAACTTCACCAGACAAACGCTATCTGGTTTCTGATATTGATGCTCTTATCAGTTACGTCAACCTTGGCACTTTCGGTGACACTCTTATTGCCAATCAGGTCTGGATAAAATCTTCATTATCTGGTCCCGAACGTACTCACCTCATTGAGAATATACGTAATATCGGGGGCCCGGTGACTAGGCTTTACGACAGGACCAAGAATCTTGAAGAAACACGTATTGATCCTCTGGTTAATGCTGGGTGGAGATCGCTATTGTTCCTGTCTTTCGGTGCAGTCTTAATTCTTAGCTGTATAGGCTTTCTGGTCCATGCATACATGTCGTATAAAAGCCGCCTAGTGCAATTGGCTCTCATGAGGACAATTGGCGTATCCGTTTCTCAATTGACTACAATGGTTTGGATTGAGCAGGCCTTGGTGGTATCCGTCGGGATGCTTTTGGGTTCATGGATGGGGGCCAGACTTGGTACAATTATCATGCCCTTCCTTGGACACGATGACTGGGGCGATAAGGTTGTACCTCCTTTCATAACAGATGTAAACTGGACAGCACTCTTGGCCACATATGGATTGATGTTGCTGATATTTGGCATAATCACGTTAGGATTAGTCTGGCTGATACATAAGATATCAGTCCATTCGGTACTAAGGTTGGGTGACACATAAAAAGGCCTGGCATAAGTTTGGGCCAAAGGAATAATGTAGATGACTACTTCGTCAAGCGAATACATAGTATGTGAGGATCTCTTCAAGATCTACAAGATTGCTGATCTCGAGGTCGTGGCATTAAGGGGTCTTGATCTGCTGATCGAAAAAGGAGAAGTGGTAGCTATCGTAGGTGCTAGCGGAAGTGGTAAAACAACTTTGCTGAACATCCTCGCAGGCTACGATACTCCATCAGCGGGTAAAGTAACTGTAGGTGATAAAGATCTTCTCCGAATGACCGGCAAGGACGTAGAGGTATATCGACGTGAAGATGTGGGTTTCGTCTGGCAACAGACCAGTAGGAATCTTTTCCCCTATTTGACTTCACTAGAAAATGTAGCGCTTCCTATGATGTTAACCAACCTATCATCCAAAGAACGCAAAACTAGGGCACAGGAATTGTTGGAATTGATGGGTATGGGCCATAGAATGAACCACACTCCAGAGAAACTTTCTGGAGGCGAACAACAGAGAGTGGCTATTGGTGTTTCCCTTGCCAACCACCCTCCACTGCTACTGGCAGATGAACCTACTGGGGAACTGGACGACGCAACAGCTGGAGAAATACTAGATCTCTTTGGTACTGTCAACAAGGAATTAGATACAACAATCGTTATAGTTACACACGATCCTGAAATAGCCTATAAAGTAGGACGGGTAGTCTTAATCAGGGACGGTAAAACCTCTACCGAGATACGACGTAAGCTTAGTTATCAGCGTATTTCTGGCGAAGCAGAAGCTGAAGCTGAACTCGAAGAATTCACCCTGGTAGATGGTGCGGGACGAGTGCAGATCCCAAGAGAAATACTTGAGGAGTTAAAGATCAAGGATCGGGCTCGTTTAGTCATAGAAGACGGGAAGCTCAGCGTAGTATCGGGCGATTAACATAGCGCCTTTACTGGAGGAATATATTTGAACACGAACGGTAAGATCATCGAAACAATCAATGTTGGGCGGAAGTATGAACTTGGTTCTGAAGAAGTGGTTGCAGTTCAGGATGTCAACTTAGAAGTTCGTTCCGGTCAATTTATCGCTATAGTTGGCAGATCAGGCTCCGGAAAAACCACCCTGCTCAACCTTATAGCAGGCCTTGATCAAGCGACTTCAGGTACAGTTCTGTTTGAGGGGAAAAATTTGGCGGAAATGAACGAAAAAGAACTTACAGAGATCCGCCGGCATAAGATCGGTTTCGTGTTTCAATCATTCGGGCTTCTTCCTCTCCTATCAGCCTTTGAAAACGTAGAACTACCCCTGAGAATATCCGGTGTGAGATCCAAGGAAAGAGAGCAACGTGCGCGTGACGCCCTAGAGATGGTCGGCTTAACAAGACGTTCCAATCACAGACCATATGAACTTTCTGGAGGAGAGCAGCAAAGAGTAGCTATTGCTCGTGCCGTCGTTACAGAACCTCCTCTAATTCTCGCTGATGAACCTACTGGAGAGTTAGATTCAAACAACGCAAGATCTATATTTGGTCTATTCCAAGAAATGGTTGGAGACCGTGGGAGCAGCGTGGTTGCTGCCACGCATGACTCGACCTTGCTAGCAATGGCTGATTCCGTCAAAGAGATGCGGGATGGCTTAATGGTTGAAGGAACCGCAGAGGCCCACCGATACAGGAGTTAGCAAGCACTACTGGTTAGCTTCGTCGGTAGTCATATTCTCACCTCTTAATTGCCCCGCCCTTATATCATACCGACCAGGATAACGTACCGTTAAATGTCCCGATTCGACCATGATATCAAGAGGATAATCTCGTGTTTCAAGTGGTAGTTTTACCACTTCATGTAATCTGGCTGAATCATAGATTGCGCAGGCCATTTCTACTGCCTTAAAACCATTAATTGATTCTCCCCGGTGGGTATCTACCTTGCCTTCTACCCAATCAGCAAGCTCCTCTGCCTGGAGAGTACCGGATTCCTTATATTCAAAGCCTTCTTCACCAGGCTGGATATATTTTCCAACCGGAGTACTCGTTTCCCAATGTCCTTTTGTACTTTTATTCATTAAACGATAATACTCTGTCCTTAGGTCAATCACACCGTCTGTTCCATAGATCATACAACCATGATAGTAGTCCGATGTAAAATCGCCAAGCACAATTCCTTCGGTCCCACTTTTAAAACCAAACATACACAAAGCTCGGTCTTCAACCCTGGTAGACCTCTCATATCGATCACTGTTGCGTTCGATGCTCCCCATAGCCCAATCACAATCGTCGTCTCCTAAAATAAATCGGAACATATCGAAAAGATGGCTAGCATTGTTTAGCAATCCATTACCAGACACAGCTTTTACCAAATCAATCTTTCCAATAGCTCCATCTGATACCAGTTGACGTACCGCCACATAAGACGGCAAAAATCGTCGCTGGTGCGCAATCGCAAGCTTTACATCATTACGTTTACAAGCTATCAGCATCTGCTCAGCATGTCCTAGGTCTTCCGCCATAGGCTTTTCGCACAAAATAGCTTTTGGGTGTCTTGAAGCCGCTGCGATAGTCCATTTGGCATGCCCCTTATGCCAGGTCCCAATTGAAACTACGTCAAGCTCTTCCGAGTCGAGCATCAATAAGGCATCGCTATAATGTTTCGGGTGATAACCTTCAAATTCGCTGAAACGGTGGTCAAAATCCACCATAGCTTGATTACTTAAGTCAGCAACAGCGGAGATCTCAAATCTTCGGCTGGTCAGGTAACTCAAGACATGATTAGAAGCCATACCTCCACATCCAATCACGCCTACTTTCAAATTATTGGACATTTCCTCTCCGTTACCCATTCTAGCTATGATATGAGTTGTTCTGTAACATCGCCAATTGATAAAATATTACAATCTTCAAGTAGGTATTCTCCCCGTTGCACGTAGAAGTGTCTCTTGTACAAGTAATTCATGGTCTAGAGAACGGTCCGGCGATTTCTCGCCCACCAAATTTGATACGAATGCCTCAAGACTTGCGACATATCTACGTCTATCTTCAAGTTTAACTGTTGACACACCTGGGGGATAGCTATCACGAGCCTCCACGAGGCACAATCGTAGGGTATTTGCCGGTTCAAATGGTTCCATGATCGCCGAACCTCGATCCCCGTACACTTCAAACCTACGAGCGGTTGGAGACGGCTCCATTGCTGCTATATCAATAGTAGCCATTGCTGAATCATATTCAAAAACAGCCAAGCTGTTATCCGTAAAAGTGCCAAGGGGGGATATATCCCTCCTCATAAAGGAAGTTACTTTCTCAGGTCTGCCAAGTATCCAGATGATTTGATCAAGCACATGTCCAGCTAAGTCGTAAAAGGTTCCTCCTTTGTGAACGGCCACGGATTTTTGTCCTTCTAGAGTTAGAGTAGTTGACATATGTGCCCTGATCGCGAAAACCTGACCCAGCACACCCGATCTAGCCCACTCAGATATTCGATTGAAACCGTCATGATATCGGAACATATAGCCAAGCTGTATTAGTAGATTTTGTTCCTTAGCCTTTGCAATAACCCTTTCAAAGTGCCGATAGTCATCACCTGCAGGCTTGTCATAAAAAACATGCTTTCCTGCATCTACTAACTGTTCAGTATGCGCCAAACTTTCTGCGTTTAAACCTTCCGAAGATACAGCTACAATCGAAGTATCCTCCAGTATTTCTGATTTGTCATCAAACCATTTAATTGAGTTCCACGGTAAGGTGTTTAACGTCTCCAATTCTTTGCGCCGAGTGCTATCCGGTTCATAGACACCAACCACTTCAACACTAGGATTTTCCAGCATGACCTGTAGAACTCCAGATGCATGAGCATGCTTGGTACCGTATTGGGCCATTTTTATCGGTTTAATAATATTTTCCATCCAAGTTGTTCTCCAATCTGTGAGGCTTTACATTAGGTCATTCTACAACTTTACGATTGTCGATTTCGCGAACAATTAGGCTTGATTTCTGAGAGAGAGAGAACTACGCTGACCATATCTTCCATCTGTGCAAGGAAGATTTGCGAAAGTAGCGCAAATGTTAATCACTGATATCGAAGTAATCAAATTTAATACGACTGTCCAAACTAAGCCAACCCGGTGGACATATGGAATATATTCTCCCAAGGATCAGGAAACGACACAGACTGTCACCAGAGTTATCACTGATGAAGGGCTGGAAGGACATATGTTGGGAGGAAACAAGGAAAATATTGAGACCATCATAAAACCTATGTTGGTTGGTGAAGAAGCTATGTATCGAGAAAGATTCTGGAACTGGATGGATCAAAGTGTGACATTTAGTAGACAGCTTCCTGAATCTGATATGGGCGTCGTAGATTGTGCCTTGTGGGACCTTGCTGGGAAATACGCAGGTCTCCCTGTTAACAAACTTCTTGGGGGTACACGCAACAGGATAAAGGCTTATGCTAGTTCGGCTCCCAATATGGGTGGGGCGGAAACCTATGCCCAGCATGCCCTCGAATGTAAGAAACAAGGATATCGTGCCTACAAAATACACGGGTATATATGCTGGGATCCTTACAAAAAAGCCCCGGCCCCGCAACTTCCTGGATTTCCTGAGGAAGATGTAGAAATATGTACAGCAGTTAGACAAGCCGTTGGTGAAGACATGATTCTCATGTTAGATCCCTTCGGAGTCTACACTCTCGAGGAAGCAATATGGGTTGGTAAACAACTTCAGGAACTAGAGTTTTATTGGTTAGAACACCCAATGATAGAGACAAGGATAGAGGCATATCGTCGATTAACCAGGGAACTTGATATAGCGATTTGTTCACCAGAACACGTTTCCGGCGGTGTTTTTAGTAGAGCTGAATGGATCCTACAAGGCGCGTCGGATATGCTCAGAATCGACTACTTCTACGGCGGGATTACCGGAAGTTGGAAGCTTATCAATCTTTGCCAAGCTTACGGGTTAAAATGTGAACTGCACGGTACCGGATGGCCCAACATACAGCTGGCGGCAGCAGTCCCAGAAGCAACTTGCGAATACTATGAGCGGGGCCTTTTAAGACCGGGCTTCGATGGTAATACCCCGGAACCTTATTTATCTAAAATAGCTGACCCTATAGATGATGAGGGAAATATCATCGTTACAGATAACCCAGGTCTAGATCTAGACTTAGACTGGAATTACATAGACAACAATCGGGTAATTTAATTTCAAGGAACATACTTAAGAAAAAACAGCCACCGGATCTTTGTATCCGGTGGCTGTTTTTTATCATCGTTTTACAAGACACAGAGATCTTGGTAGATCTCTCTTATTGCACGGGCATCTCGACCCTGCCGTTTGAGCGGTACTTAGATAGCCTGCGCAGGAAAGGAGGTACATCCAGATCTCCCTCTCCAACACCAGCAGAAACCTGCTCAAGCATGTCCTGGAGACCTTCATCAGTTTCCTTCATAGATTCTGGGGTAGGAAATCCCGTCGCTATAACAGTCAACTTTATCTCATTGTCATTTTTCTGGTCGGTCGCCATGCCAAAGATGATATTGCAGTCTGGATGAACGACTCTCTGTATTACCTCGGCTGCTTCATTTAACTCAGACAGCTTCAAATCAGAGCCGCCAGATATATTGAACAACACTCCGGTAGCCCCGTCTATTGACACATCCAGTAAAGGATTAGATATGGCTTGTTGAGCCGCATCCTTAGCTCTGTGTTCTCCAGTACCCCAACCGATAGACATCCACGCAGGACCTGCATCCCGCATCACTGCCTGTACATCGGCGAAATCCAAGTTGATTTCACCCGGGACTGTTACGAGTTCAGCAATAGATTGAACTCCAAGTCTTAAGACATCGTCAGCCATTTTGAACGCATTCTCTGTGGTAAGTTCATCCTCAGCTATCATGCTTAGACGCTGGTTAGGAATAACTAACAGAGTATCGACATTTTCCTGAAGTTTTTTTATGCCATCCTGGGCACTACGAAAACGCCTGACACCTTCGAATTCAAATGGGGTGGTAACAACACCGACTGTCAAAGCACCGGTTTCCTTAACTATTTCCGCTATTACCGGGGCTGCACCTGTACCTGTACCGCCACCCATTCCAGCAGCTACGAATACCATGTCAGAATCGTTTATGGTCTCAAGAAGTGCATCTCTGCTTTCGTCGGCAGCTCGGGCACCCATGTCGGGGCTCCCCCCAACTCCCTTTCCTTCTGTCAATACCTCTCCAATTCCGACACGCATAGGGACATCACATCGAAGTAGCGCCTGGCTATCAGTGTTGACTACAATATATTCCACTCCACGTATAGGATCTCTGAACATCCTAGAAACAGCATTCGAGCCGCCTCCACCAACACCTACTACTTTAATCTTCGTGTGTCCGATTTGATCTCTAGTGTTTTCCACCATTAGAACCTCCCTTTTCTGGTTCACTGTGAGCGTTTGTTTATGGCATCAATTTGTTAATACTATTGAGGAGACCCCACAAGATGCCTGTGCGTGCCCCCTCTTCGATTAAATTCTGATTATGTGGATTTTCACCTCTATCTTCTGAGACAGGATCTTCCTCCATCGCCCAGAGAAGCATTCCTGCGGAAGTTGCATACATACCGTCCCTGAGTTCCTCTGGAAGGCCCAAGAATTCTTTGGGATTTCCTTTTCTTATCTCTACAGAAAGCGTCCGTCGCAAGAATTCGACCAGTCCTCTTAAGTTGGAAGCCCCTCCTGTAAGTACTATGTTGTTTATAATATTTTCGTCTAGTCCAGAATCACTAAGCTTGATCTGTACTAACCTTGCCAATTCAAAAGCTCTTTCCCTGATAATTTGATTAATATCGCTTGCTTTAACCTTAAGAGCTCTTCCTTCATCATCAACTTCAAAGCTGACGTCTTTATTTCCGTCCAACGGGTGCAATTCGGTACTTCCGTAACGGATTTTAGATTTTTCGGCTAACTGAAATGGTGTATTCAAGGTGATCGCGATGTCGTTGGTGAATTGGAAGCCACCTACAGGAATGACACCCGTATAACAGATCTTCCCGTTTTTGAATGCGACTATATCGGTTGTACCTCCGCCGATATCTATCATGACAACTCCACGTTCTTTTTCATCATCAGTTAACACGGCAAACGCACTGGCAAGCGGTTCTAAAATCATGCCCGTCATAGAAATCCCTGCCTGACGAACAGCTTTTGACAATCGATCGAGTATTTCAGTCTGTCCCGTTACAACATGCGTTTCTATCTCTAGCTCATCGCTGTGCATTCCTATCGGGTTTCGGATATCAACTTCACCATCTACGCAATAATTCATACGTATGGCCTGGATCAATTTCTGGCCCGGGTCATCAGGGGTTATCGAAGGGAATCCAGACTCGGATAACGCATCAGCTGTGATCACATCGGTACTTGTAAGTGGTTGCAGCTTATCTCGCCTGTTTTGGAAAGAAATATGGGCTCCAGTCACACTAATGAATGCCGAATCAATCTTGTAACCTGTTGAAGACTCGAGATCCCGTACAGCACTCCTAATAGCCGATGAAGTTGTAGTTATATCAACTACGCTCCCTTTTCGGAGACCGTTGCAGGGTGTAGTACTATGGGCAAGGAACTTAATGCCACCAGTTGGTTGTTTTTCACCAAGAAGCGCACAAACCTTTGTGGTACCAACATCAATAGCAGTAACTAAACCGGACGCAGCCGGGTATAAGTCATCCTGCCCCCTAAATCCTGTCTCGGTCTCGTTTCTATTAATCGTTTGTGTATGAGTCGCCATTAATTTCCCCTTAGTCTGTATCTTCCCTATATGGTCATTACCAAACTAGCTATCCTTTTACCTTAGCTGTTATGTGTTTTTCTCCCAGTAATTACTACACCAAACTCTTCATCAAAGACGTTCTGCTACCCTAAGCTTCGCACTACGGCTACGAGGGTTCTGTACTATCTCTTCTTCTGCAGGACGAATTACCCGACGGTTGACACGTTTCACTCGAGGTTCTTGTTGACAAGCACAGATAGGGATACCAGGTTTACAGATACAAGAAGCAGACTCTCTAGCCAAGATTTTTTTAACCAGCCTATCTTCAAGAGAGTGATAGCTGATCACAGCAATTCGGCCTCCCGTAACCAAGGCACCAATTGCATCCTCCAGTCCATTTTCTATATTTTCTAGTTCCCGATTAGTGGCCATCCTAAGGGCTTGAAACGTCCTAGTGGCTTGGTGAATAGCTCCCTGTGCTCTCTTTCCTACTACTTTCTTAACAATATTGGACAACTCGAATGTAGTATTTATTGGGCGGGACTTGACCAATGCCTTCGCAATACGTCTTGACTTGTTTTCTTCACCCAACTGATAGAAAAGATCCGCCAGTTCTCTTTCTCCATAGCTATTAATAATTTGACCTGCAGTCAATTTTTGATGTCTGTCGAATCTCATATCTAAGGGGCCCAAATTATTGAAACTAAACCCCTTCCGAGCTGTTTCGATCTGCAGGGAAGACAATCCAAGATCAATCAAGATCCCGTCTGCAGGGGAGAATCCATTCTGTTCCGCCAAATTCTTCACAAACCTGTAGCTTCCTTTGACCAAGGTGGCCATTCCTTCAAGTCTTGGTCGTGCTGTTAACAAAGCATCCTCATCTAAATCAATCCCTAACAACCGTGGAGGAGGTTTGACGGCACTGCTAATAGCCAAACTATGGCCCCCCTCTCCAACAGTACAATCAATGTAATTCCCGCCCGATTTGATATTTAGAGCAGCCTTAACTTCTTCAAGCATCACAGGAGTATGATGTGGGACCACGTCTTATATCTTTACCCCAAACCAAGATTAGTAAGCCCAGTTATATAACCCATGCTAAACTGTCCCCTACTATGCACATACACCTACTTTGATAAAGCTAAACACTCAGGCGAGTGTGCCAAATCAGCTTCTAAGAGTGCAAGGTAATTTCGGACTAGTTTAAGACAATTTCCGAATAGGACCCAAACTTATCGTGGACCAAGACTTAGGCAAATTCAATATTGGGATCTTGACCATCAGCGACACTGGCTCGAAAGGCGAGCGCCAAGATGCAAGCGGGGATGCTATTTACCGTATTATGGCTTCTGGAAACTGGGCCGTGGTGTTGCGTGACATCCTGCCTGACGAAACTAAACTTGTATCTGAAAAGTTACGAGAGTGGTGTGATGGAGGTGAAGTAGACGTTATATTGACTACCGGTGGCACGGGACTTGGACCTAGGGATATAACCCCTGAAGCAACTCGATTAATCCTGGATTTTGAAGTACCAGGCATCCCAGAGGCCATGAGAAACCAAACCTTGAATAATACCCCAATGGCAATGCTCAGCCGGTCCGTAGCTGGTGTTAGATCCGGATGTTTGATAATCAATCTACCAGGTAGCCCTAAAGGCGTTACCGAAACACTGGAGGTAGCCAAGACTGTAATTCCTCATGCGCTTGAGATGATCCGGGGCTGGAAAACACATCCTGCCAAGTAGACCTGAATAACAAACAGAGTCTTTACTTATGGATGCAATCTCATGGATGCCTTAATGAAAACATGAATATAAAGAAGCCCGATCGAATTCAATCCGCTGAACTGTCCGTTTTCTACTACCGCACTGCTGTAATTGACGGTCAATTTCTATTTTTCCAGCCAAGGTTCGACTAGGCACATTATCTCATTGCAATTCCACGTACTAACACTCTTTCCTGATATGTTTGATAGCCCTTTTAGAGAGGGAATTATCCACCGTGCAGTAGAAAACAAACTTGTAGAAATAGACCTTGTGAATATTCGTGACTTTGCAAACGATAGTCATAGAACTGTGGATGACTATCAGTTCGGTGGAGGTTCGGGAATGCTTATGAAACCTGAACCCCTGTTCGGTGCTGTAGAGTCTATCAGTAACTCCGAAAATCAACATATGCCGATCATACTTATGTCTCCCCAGGGAAGAGTCCTTACGCAAGGAATAGTAGAACAGCTGGCATCCGTGGAAAAATTAGTGTTGATCTGCGGACGTTACGAAGGTGTAGATGAACGGGTCAGGCAACACCTGGCAACCGATGAAATCAGTATCGGAGATTACGTCATTGGTGGTGGAGAATTGGCCGCAATGGTATTAATAGAAGCGGTTTCAAGGCTAAAGGCAGGGGTGGTGGGCTCGATAGAATCGACACAAGATGATTCTTTCACGACAGGCCTGCTGCAACATCCTCAATATACCAGACCAGCTGAATTTAGAAATTTGAAGGTGCCACAAGTACTTAGATCAGGTAACCACGCTGATATCAAAGAATGGAGAAGAAGAGAATCACTTCGAAGAACTTTTCACCGCAGGCCGGACCTTCTTGAGTCAGCCCGTTTAAGTGACCAAGATATCGTCTTTCTAGAAGGGCTATCTGAATGAAACCCGCCTGGCTGGGATTTATTCTTGGTAAATGACATCAACCAAGCATACACAGGACACTATCCTAACCAAATCACCTGACGTCCAAGAGTATGTATAGAACCTTTAGTGCCCTCCGAAACCGCAATTTCAGATACCTGTGGACAGGCACGATGTTTATGTGGTGCGCCGGACAATTTCAAGGAATCGGCCAAGGCTATCTTGCTTATGACCTGACTAGATCAGCAGGCCTCTTGGGAGTGATTAGTGTTGGCTATGGATTGCCAATGATAGCACTTGCACTCTTCGGTGGTGCAATCGCTGACCGCATGAAACGAAAGAGATTAATTCAGTTATTCCAGGGCGCAGAAGCCCTTATTGCTCTTGGATTAGCAATATCGGTGATCTCCGGAACCGTAACCTGGTATCACATCCTGGCGGCATCTATAATTCATGGAGCCCTCTTCGCATTCATGCTACCAGCCCGGCAAGCTATTATTCCGGAACTTGTAGACAAGTCCGAGATCACAAACGCTATCGCATTGAATTCGGCAGGCCAAAGCGTCGTTATGCTCACAGCTCCTGCAATTTGCGGAACTCTCTACGCTATTTTCGGACCAGAGGCAGTCTTTATAGGAATGTTTGTGTTCCAATCACTAGCGGTAATACTCACGGAGATGGTTCCAACGAGCAGACAAGCACCTGTCCAACCTAAACAGAATCTGTTTAAAGATGTCAAAGATGGTATCCGCGTCATGAAAAATAATAGGGTCATCCTGGTACTGATAGGCATGGCGCTGACATCTACTATGTTCGCAATGCCATTTACACATCTCCTACCGGTACTTGTCGTAGCAGTGTATGGGAAAAATGCCGACGCTCTCGGAATCCTTTCAGCAATCATTGGTTTGGGATCCCTGGTTGGTTCCTTAATAGTTGCATCAATCGGAAATTGGAAACGAGGTGTGCTCCTATTAACCACCAGTTTCATAACAGGAATAACACTGTTGTCTTTAGCTATATTTCCATACTATTTTGCAGGGTTGGTTATCATGCTTTTCATGGGATTTGGTGCATCCCCGCAGAGAGCACTGAAAGAATCACTTGTTATGGACGCCGTTGATGATGTTTTTAGAGGAAGGGTTATGAGCGTGTTAATGATGACGATCGGACTCGTACCTATTGGCGTGCTTCCGCTGGGATTGATAGTAGATGCTTTTGGACCCACAACGGCATTGGCCATAATGGGTACAATTATGACAGTGATGACATCAATAGTGTTTTTTACCCAAAAATTTATCAGAGACGCCCAATAAGCAAGCTTGTAAATACATACATATCAAGATCCGATATCATTCAAACCGAATTGAACCAATAAGTGATATTCCCAGATAACAATTTTCCGGAAACAGGGAGGGAGATATGGGAGAATTAGACGGAAAGGTAGCAATCATTACAGGGGCAGGCCGGAGACGCGGTATCGGATACTCTACCGCTATAGCCCTAGCTAAACTCGGGGCTGACATTGTTGTCACCGGTACCGGGCGAGATCCTTCTACTTTCCCACCTGATGAAAAAGAGATCGGATGGAGAGATATCGAGAGTACTGCAGACGAAGTCCGTTCCATCGGAAGGAATGCATTATCGATGGTAGTGGATGTCACTGACGTAAAACAGACCGAGGAATTGATCTCTAACACTGTTTCCAAATTTGGCAGGGTAGACATCTTAATCAACAACGCAGCAGTTGCAATCGGAGCTGACCGCGCACCTATAGTTGATGTCGATCCTGCCGTTTTCCAACGTGTTTTAGATGTCAAGGTCCGGGGAATGTATCTATGTTCCCGCGCCTTCATACCCCAAGTCATAACCCAGGGACAGGGCGGCAAAATTGTGAGCGTCGCATCCTCCGCTGGCAAACGGGGGGCTGCCAATGCTGCAGCTTACAACGCTGCGAATTTTGCCGTGGTTGGTATGACACAATCCTTAGCACATGAACTCGGCAAGCACCAAATCAACGTGAACACGGTATGTCCAGCCGCCGTAGATACGGCAAGAATGGACAAGTTTGGCAGAGGATCTGAATGGCAAAAACGCGCCGCTCTACACCCCATCGGCAGAGCAGGTACGCCTGAAGAGGTAGGGAATTTTATGGGTTTCCTATGCACTGAAGCAGCTTCTTGGATCCATGGTCAGTCGATAAATATCGATGGCGGAATGGTAATGGAACACTAAACGGTTGGAGAACACTTCTTGATCCAATGAAATATGAATCTCCAAATAATCTCCTTGAACTACTAGATGACGTGGTTAAAGCAGCCGCTCAAACTCGATTTTATAAGTCGAGGTTGAATAACAATGACCGCGTCCGAAGTATTGAAGAATTCCATAATCTCCCACTAGTCCCAATAACCGATCTTCGAAATCAAAATTTCTCCGACACAATCGTTGATCAGGAGTTTCTCCAGTGGATCGTAGGATCGGATAGGACACGAGAACAATATTCATTGCCTATAGCAGAGAATTCAACTGTGACTGCAACAAGATACGACCTATTTTGTGATGCTCTTAAAGACCACTGGGATCTCACCAGCGTTGACTTTGCAGTAATAGTCACAAGTAAAAAGAGACTTTATTACGCAGCAGAAATCAGCACTATTCTAGGATATATAGGCATCCCAGCTCACGTGTTTACTGATACAGAAGAAAATAAGGTATATAGGCAACTACGCCAACTGGAAACCAGTCTGCTAATTATATTGACCAACGATTTCGATGAGAACCATGCTGATCCTAAAGGTATTCCTACAGTAACATTCAGGCTGTCACATAAGTTGAAAAAGTCATCACAAATTGATCTTTACACCGTCGATGAACTTGGTTTCCTCGGTCATTCTAGAGACCTGAACTACTGGACGATCTATAATGACCAGTATCTTTATGAACAGTCAGGATCCGGCAGCTTAGTTGTTACTGCCTTATACAACAAGATTCAGCCGATGTTGCGAATTGATACCGGAGATGTCGTAAAAGAACTCGGGCAGTACGGAATGAAACTCGACCGTTTAAAATGAACGTTGATGGACCAGGGACCACAACAATTTGATTATTTATTCTATAAACCGATTACTTAGGCAAGTTCGCAGGCGTAAGGCACTGGGCATACTCCTCCTTTTATCAGTCATCGCAATCAGCATTTCGGGTAACACGCTCACATTCTATTTATTTGACAGGGAGGTCCAGGATATTACCCTGTTAGATAGCTTGTGGTATAGCGTGGTGTCTATCACAACGATAGGGTACGGAGATTTTTATCCGATCACCCCCGAGGCTAGAATAAGTACCACTTTATTCATAGTAATTGTGGGGCTAGCTACTTTCACAACAGCGGTAGGCATGGCAGTAGACTGGGTCGCAGAAATTCGCCACAAGGAGCGAAAAGGAATGGGCAAATCTCAATCGAGGGATCATCTAGTCATTATCAATTTCCCTAGTGAATCAAGGGTACGCCAGATCATCCGAGAATATCGCAGCGACCCGCAGCATAAAGGTACTGATATCGTCCTTATCAGCGACCAGATCGAAGAACTCCCGTTCTCTTGGGATGAGGTATCATTCATAAGAGGATGGCCCTTAGACGAAGATACCTACGAACGGGCTAACCTCTCATATGCGAAACAGGCCATAGTCTTGAGCCCAAGTCACTCTGACCCTCGAAGTGACAGCCTGGTGGCATCGATCTCCTTTGTTATACACCGAATCAATCCAGTTGTTAATGTCATCGCAGAATGCCTGGACGTCCGCCACGCAGTACTGTTCAACGAATTCGAAAATCTAAGCCTGGTTTTTACTCTTGAAGTGTCCAATAATCTCCTGGTACAAGAAGCCCAAGATCCGGGTGTTACCCAATTAACTCAAATGATCACGAGTAACCGTGTTAAGGGTACCCTTGCGAGTACCAAGATAGAGAACACACCTACCCCGATGACCTATAAAACAGTAGCTAAAAACCTACTGGATCAAGGTGTGAACCTAGTCGGCGTAATCCAGGATAACTCCGTTCGTATGGACTTTAGCGACATAGAAATTTCGCATGGTGACCAGTTGATCTATATTAGTGGGTCAAGGATCGATCCAAAAAACATGATAGATCTTATCAGCGGCACCACCGGATAACGCCTATATTGTTGGATACAACACTACTCGGATCTGTGAATAGGGAAGTTTTATTAGCACAAATTATCCGCGGATATAATGGATTCCTAGTATATCGCCAACTATACGATGAGAAGGGTATATCGATAGACCAACTTTCTGAAGAAGATCCTCTGGATCTATTACGTAGAATTCCTATACTGCAGCCTGCTCAATTCCGAGATCTTGTAAACGAATCCATCCGAGTAACAAACAACGTCGTAGATCTAGAGATTTCCTCCGGCACTAACGGACTCCCAAAACGACGCATCATCACCGACAGGGACGAGGAAATAGAGATACAATTCCTGTCCAAACTATTCCAGACTTCTGGCATTGGAGCCAGCGATTCCGTCGCATGTTTAGATACAGGACCATTGACCTTGATGGTTTCTTTTCTTCCCGCGTTGGATCTTTGTGGGGTTAAAGAGGCCTATGCATTTAGCGCCTCTGTAGATAGTATTTCCACGATCACTAATTTAGGTAAATTGAAACCAAATGTGATTATTACGATCCCTTCAATTATCGAACGATTGATCGATCCATTAGAAAAAGAATTGAATGGATTTCAATGGAATCTGAACAAGATCATTTACGTCGGTGAATCTATCCATGAAAATACAAGGAAGAGGCTTGAAATAGATCTTGGTATCGAGGTTTTCGGATATTATGGTGCATCCGAAACTTCGGCTCTTGGCATAGAATGCAAATCCCACAACGGGATACATCTTTTCACTGACCAAAACGCCGTCGAGATTATTGATCCCGACGGTCTGGCAGGACCTGCACTGGTAACAACACTACATCAAGAGGGATTACCTCTGATCAGGTATCCCCTGGGGGACATACTCCAAGCCTATAACGAAGCCTGTCAATGCGGTCTTAGTTATCCAAGAGTGGACATCGTTGGACGTACAGATGACATAATTTCGGTCTTAGGTGTCAAACTATCATATGATTCCATCTATAGAGCTACATTCGCGGGCCTAGACTACGAAGGGCCGATGATTATTGAAATTAGGAACAATCTCTCCGAACAAATGAAAATAATTCTACCCGAGTGTCTGTCAAGATATCAGGATATAATCTTTCGTTCATTGAGTACCAGTGAACACGATTTAGCTTACCTTGTATCAAGCGGATTTATTGATATAGATCTGTTTTTTGTAGAGAAAGATCAATTTAAGAGTCGCAAATCTAAACGTATCTTGGATTTGCGAAGTAACCCGTTGTAGGCAAATGCAGGAAACAAGCTCTCAATTCACTGTTGAATTTAATATCGTTGACGCGATGGATACTCCTCGTATATTAGAAGTACACAACCTCCTAGTTAAATCTTTTCCACCCGGACAAGTAGAAGACTTTCCAGCGTTCCTTCAGTCAACAGCCGTTACCGTTCACTTCGAATCAGTCCCCGTGGTGCTTACAGCTTCAACTCCAGGTCATCTCGTCGGAGTGATAATCGGTAATTACTTATCCGACATCAATATTGGTATGATCTTATATGCGGCAGTCCACCCTGATTCTAGACGCCGCGGGATCTACAATGCTATGCGTCGCCAGCTTATAGAAATATTCAAAACAAAATCGGAACATGCAGGATCACCCAATCCTGATTTTATAGTATCTGAGGTCGATCCAGATGGGATTGTGTATAAACTATACTGTGACAACTGGCACTCGTTCGAAGCCCCTTTTGATTACTGGCAGCCAGCGACACAAGGGTTATCATCACGGCGTATGAAACTGGTTTTACAACCACTCCAGCAAAATTTCCAACCTAACAACCCCTGGTTAAAAATCTTGATCTCGAATATCTATACCTAGATTTATAGACTGCGGGATCCACAGAGAGATCCAGATTTCCAACGCATCATACAATCCTTGGAAGCAGTAGAAACGCATTGTAGATCTCTAGGTATCCGAGAAGAGGAGTATTCGGAACACTGAATCCCATCTAGCTGATAAACTCGAATTCATCTAGGATCCACCGTATAAAATATACCCTGATTATGTTCAAAAAACATCGTAGAGCTAGGCACTGTATGATGGATAGAATTACAAATCCGTTCGATCCTAATCGGTTCAATTCTACCTTTGAATTCCAGAATGATCATCACAGGATTTCACCTGATGAATAATCTGAATCTAGTAGATTCCATCAAGGCCCGCCAGCTTCAAAACCTCGGGGACGAGGATTTGAAGGAATTGTTTTGTAAAATGCAAACCAATACTTGCACCGAGCAGACTTCTAAACGACGTAGGTTCTTGACAGCTTCAACGGAAAACGGGAACTCGAACCCTTCATTTTTACAACGCTATGTGGATCGTATAACAATCCACAATCCCAACCGATCCGTAGAAGATCCTGATGCGAAGCTAATCACTGTGTTCGCTATCGCCTACGAATCGATCCGAAGGCGACTCGGTACGTGGCGTTTGTTCGACCTTGCTTACGAAGACGAATCACTCTCATATCACAGACAATTGGCACAGGCCATTGTGGACCAAGGATCGTATCGCTCAATACCAGATTATTCTACCAACAGTAACTTCTTATCCAGTCCTGGGTTTTTGTCTGCGCTAGAACCTGTTTTCGATGAACTGAATCTATCCTCCGACGATCAAGATATAGTAACTACACTAGTTGTTGTTTATGAGACTACAAACAGATACGGCAACTCTGAAATACTTCTCCCTTCTAGCTTCTATGCAGCAATAGGCCGGTCCAATATTTCAAGGGTGCTAGATTTCGTTCCTACGGCTGAACAGATTCTCGCTGGCCAATACATATATGAAGGCAAAATCGTCGAGATGAGTGCAGGAGAAGGTAAGACAATAGCGGCCGTATTTCCATCATTGATGCACGTAGTTAATGGAAATTCTGTCCACGTGATCACTTCTAACGACTATTTAGCACTAAGGGATGTAGAGATGCTTCTCCCTATCTACAAATCCGTAGGAATTTCATGCAGGGCTATCATATCTTCTATGAACGATACTGATCGACGTGAAGCTTACGATGCAGATATTGTCTATGGAACAGTTCGGGAACTTGGATTCGATTTCCTACGCGACAATCTACGTAAGACAAAACAAGAGATGGTGCAGGGTCGCCGGGATGTCGCAATCATTGACGAAGCTGACCAAGTCCTCATAGATGAGTCTTCGACACCACTGATTATTTCTAGCGGACCGTCTGCTAGTCGCCGTGCGATACACAAAACAGACGCTGCAGTTAGAGATCTTATCTCTATCCAAAAAGACGTTGCACACAAAATGATCATGGCGGCAAAGAGCACCGTTACTGGCAAAGAAATACGTAATATTCTAGCCGCCTTGCATCTTGCAGATCCTACTTGCGAATACCTAACAGTACTGACATCACAAGACCGGAAGCTTGCTAAGAAAATACGAACCGATGCTATTGACATCATAGAATTTGGCGACGAATCAACATATTCGGATTCTTTATACTACTTTCTATCCGTTGTAGATGGCACAGTCACTCTAACTGAGAAGGGTCTAGACTTTATTGATTCTAGGCTCGGCCCAACATTCGACACTAGTAAATTGGAAGAAAAACTGAAGTACTTTGCCCAGATCAGAGGTCAGGAAGATCCGCCAGTAAGTCACGAAACCGGTCGCATCCAACGTGAAATCACACGCAGGGATGCGCGGAGATCCCAGGTTCAGAATGCCCTTAGAGCCAGGCTCCTTTTACATCGGGATATCGACTATATTATCAGTCAAGGCCAAGTCATATTAATAGACGAATTAACCGGACGCGCCCGGCCCGAAACAAGTTATCAACATGGACTTAATGCAGCATTGGAGGCGAAAGAGGGGGTTGCTATCGGCGGGGAACGTCAAGTAGCGGCCCGGATCTCTACCCATGGTTTCTTGCGAAATTATTCCATCCTGGGAGGAATGAGCGGCACGGCTTTATCTTCAAGTGAAGAACTGGCTAGGTCTTATGGCCTCGAGGTTATACATGTTTCGCCTACCCATCCTTCGCGTCGTATCGATCTACCCACACGGATTGCACAAACTCTCTCAGGAAAATTACAGATGATCGTAGAAGAGGTCAAAAAATATAGACAAGAAGGACACCCTATTTTAATCGGTACATTTTCAATAGAACAATCTGAACAAATAAGCAAGGTTCTACATCAACACAACATAGACCACCAGGTTCTCAATGCAGTAAACAGTTCATCCGAAGATGCCATTTTGAGCACAGCCGGACGTCCGGGTGCAGTTACAGTTGCCACAAATATGGCAGGAAGAGGTATAGACATCGTTGTCGATTCATATCCCGGTCTTCACGTTATTGGGACAGAGATGAATCCCTCAAGACGTATCGATGACCAACTCCGGGGCCGAGCTGGACGCCAAGGGAAACCTGGCAGTACCCAGTTTGTACTCTCCATGGAAGACCAGGTCACGACTGGGAGACCTATAGGAACAGATCTTCCTTCAAATAACAATTTTCTGAGTTCCAATCTCGACAAGATACAGAGATTTTCTACTTTAGACGCGGAGGTGCAACGTGCCATATCCGCAGACTATGATCGTGTGCTAGAAAACCAAACGCTCTCTTATTACTCCCTACGATCAGAGATCATGGATTCTAATAACATCTACGAGAAGTGTGTGAAACACTCCGGAATTTTTTCGCAAGAGACCATCACTACCCATTTCGAACCTAGCGGCCTAATAGATTATGAAAACCAGTTCGACAATATGTCTTCATATGTTTCACTTAATCTCAACCTGGACTGTGAAGAATTGTGGGGCCTAAGCAGAGAAGATCTCTTTGACGGACTACACAAATTGATTATTGCTAAGTTGTCAAAAACTCGTATTAGTGTCGGTGAGGCTCGATTCAATGCCGTCGCCAAAACGGTACTTCTTCAAGCAGGAGATTCCATGTGGCGTGATCACCTTGTGAAACTCGATGATTTTATTGTGTCTGTCAACTTATCTTCCCAAAGCCACAGTGCCGCTGTAGCAGAATTCCAGGTAATCGCCTTGAAAGAATATGATGAGTTTCTGGCAAATCTCTCGGCGGTGTTCCTACAAGACCTGATTACTACAATAGAGGCTGCATCACATAGCTATGAAAATATCCCCGTTGAAATAAATCTTCCTGCAAAATTTGCTGAGATAATGATTTGAAAAAACATAGACCGCAGAAATACCGCGGGGCCCTTGAAGGAGGACATAGGTAAATGAATAAAAAGATGATGGCTAGGATCAGTAGCCGTACTACAGCAGGTGCCCTTATCGCCACGGGGCCCTTAGTCGCGGCATGCAGCTTAGGACCAACTTACGATGAATGGGCTGCAACTGATGGAGCAGCCGGACGCATCAATCTAGATGCCGTCCAGAGTGTCTTCAAGAACTCTGAGAGCGCAACTGAATTCGAGAAACGTGTTAATGAAATTTATGAGGGAGACGGTCTGGTATTGATCCGGGCCCGGCAAGATCCTGATGCCCTCGTGATCGAAGGTTGGGAAGATCTAAATAGTAATTATGAGATTGATGATACAGAAGACGACAAACTCTTCGAGATAGTCGAGAGGAACAACCAACACGAGATGAGGGGATACGGCGCGAACTCCTATTATCATAGTGGTTTTGGTACCGGTAATTTCTTATTTACATACATGATGATCTCTGCTCTTACTCCTCGGGGATACTATTACTCCACTCCACCTGGATATGCACGAGGCACATTGAATTCATATAGAAACAACTACAGGGGTTCATCCCGTTATCGCAACCAGGTTTCACGGAACGGTAAATACTTCACCAACAATCGCAACAAGTTTTCGTCCTCCAGTCTCAGTACCGCAAGAAGTAGCTTCCGTTCGAAACAGAAATCCAGCGGCGCTTTTAAAAGCAGTAATACAGGAGTCCGGAGCTCCTGGGGATCATCCAGCGGAAGAAGTTCAGTAAGATCGTCAGGCCGTGGAAGAAGCGGTAGCTTCCGGGGATATGGTGGTTCCCAAGAAATTATCAACTATGACAGGTGGTCAAACGAATAGTCTACAACACAGATCTACCAAGGACTCCTATCTCATAACAACACAGCCGGGTTGGGCTTTCACTACCCTTCGCGAACTGCGGGATTTAGGGATAGACGACCATATTTCTTTTCATCACAGGGACTCCTCAATGCTTTGCCATGATCGGGCAGAATTGAAGAATAACCGCCTTGTCACCCCAGCAACCGTATTTGGCATATTGGCGCAGTCGGGTCCTTTCAGGAAAACTGACCCTACCGAAAATCTTATTAACCGACTCAAGCTAACTGATCTCAAAACAGGAATTCTCAATTGGATTTCAATGGCCGATGGATCAACGCATCGAAGGTTTTCTATAACAACCGAGCTTTACGGTAAATCGTCGGTCCGGCGTGATAGTCTCCAACAACACTTGGAAAGTATTATTACTTCTGCATTTCCTAGATGGCATCAGCGATCTGATGGTGTAAGAATTATTTGCAAATCAGATACTGACATGGCAGTCCTGGGAATCCAGCTCTACACGAATTTAACAGGTAATCAAGATGGATTACCCGGTTCAATTCGCCAACATATTGCTAATGGCCTACTGACCATCGCTGGCGTAACCAAAGGGGATACAGTGGTCGACCCATTCATGGGCTCAGGCACAATACTTAAGGCTGCAAGGAACAATTTTTACATCGACATGGGTATAGGCTTAGAAATCGACCTTGACGCTTTTACAGTTGCCACCGGAAACATTGCAGGGAAGGGATTTGAGTTATATAACATCTCCTTCGAGGATATTCCCTACTCTTCCCTGCCGGAAGGCTATAAACTCGTATCGAATGTACCCTTTGGTGTAAGATTCCAGCAAATCCAGACCCCAGCATTACTAAAGTTCCTAAAACTGGTAAAACCCAGAGTAGGTTCGATCGCATTGTTGATATCTCGGGATCAGGCTAGGGAAATAAAAGCAAAGACACGCCTGAAACTGAAAAACGTCTTAGTTCTCGGCCAACCGGCTAGTATACTTCACGGTAATGTATGAGACGACTGATATCCTTTAGATTTTTATCGCGGGGACGCCAGTATCACGCAACATCAAGTTCAGATCCGATATTTGTTTGGATCCAAGATCTGAGTAACTACTTGTCACCTTATCAACAGCACTACTTAACTCATCAAAAACTTGTTTGGACTGGTCAGTAGGAATACCGTCCGCGCTAGATACCGTGTGGAACAACTTGAGCAACCTCGTACAAAAATCTCGCGGATAAAAGGCACCACGCGTGGGCCAATCAGGTCCCTTGATCAGATCATTTTCAATGCCCTTAAGATCCTGCTTTAGTCCTTGGATAGTACTGACTATTCCATCTGCGTCACTTTGGCCCTTAGTGCGTTCCAGCCATTCGTCAAGTTGTAAAACGACTGCGCGAGCAGATCTAACAGTCTCGTAACCTTCAGACAATTTTCTACTTATATCCAATAACAGATCGGATTGAATTTTAAGATCAACGTCAGAACTAGAAATTCTAGGGTCCTTGAGAATTTCGAAAGATTGTTCTTTTACCGAATCTCCTGCTATCAACTCAACCCTGTAACTACCAGTCGGGACCAGGGCCTGTGCTACAACTTTACCGGTAAGGTCACAAGTTCCTGAATGTAGCATATCCCAAACAAATCGGTTGGTTCCTTGATTTGCAGGTATTCCAATCATTCCATCAGTGGGATCGCTACTAAATCTACCTATCTCCTCCCCGGATGAATCCGAAAGTCGAATCGTAATCTCGTTTTGAGGCAGATTATTAAGATAATAAGTTATCATCACACCATTCGGAGGATTTTCGCCTGAGTCGATGAATCTCCTAACAACCTGGCCTTCTGGACCCCTATCTAAATAAAAGCTAGCCGGAATACCTAGAGACATTTGGTGATGCATCGCAGGACCTGGTTCTTTCGGTGAGTAAAGATCCGGATCGGTGATGAATCTATGAGCGGATCTAGGCTTGAAAAGATGGACATCATTATCTACGGTCCCTTCAGCTATTTCGTGAAGAGGGGTGAGGTCATCGAGGATCCAGATCGCCCGACCATGGGTCGCAACAACCAAGTCAGTTCCATTTATTACCATGTCGTGTATAGGTACGGAAGGCAAATTCAACTGTAAGACTTCCCACGATCCACCAGCATCGAACGAAACATACGGCCCCCCTTCTGTCCCGGTAAAAATCAACTCCTTCTGGTTTGGATCTTCCCTAATAACCCGGGTGAAATCTTCTGGGTCAATACCGTCATTGATACTGGTCCATGAATTACCATAATCTATGGTACGGAATAAGTATGGCCGATAATCACCAACTTGATAGTTTGTAGCGGATATATATGCCGTACCTGGATGGTGATGCGAGGCTTCAATGGAACTGGTTGAGCAGTTTTCAGGCAATTCTTTGGGTGTGACGTCACTCCAATTCTTGCCTCCGTCACGAGATAACTGAACCACTCCATCTGTGGTGCCTACCCAGATAAGACCGGGTTCAATCGGAGACTCCGCTAATCGAGCTATGGCACTTCTTTCATAAGGTGCTATATTAATCTCTAGATCAATTTCTTCCTTATCCGCTAATGCTTTTCTCGTTAGATCTGGGCTTATAACTTGCCAACTCGTGCCTTCGTCTGTTGTCTTGAATACAACGTTGGCCGCTGAATAAATCACCGTGGGATCATGTGGTGAAAAAACTATAGGACTATCCCATTCAAAACGGTATCGTCTATCCTGCACCGTTAGACCAGTGACATCTGGCCAAACAGTTACGGAACGACTTTGCCCAGTTTTATGATCATATCGAAGCATGATAGGGCCAGCACCGACGTAACTCCCAAAAGCACCTGAGTAAACGACGTTCGGATCCCTTGGATCAACAGCTATGTGGCCGCTCTCTGCACTACCAACGTTGTAGCACTCTGTCCAGCTTATGGCTCCTCTATTTGACCGGCTGGGAGTACTAAGCGCGGTATTATCCTGTTGCGTAGCATATACCCGATATGGGAATCGGTTATCAGTTGCAACATGGTAGTATTCGCCGGTCGGCTGATTATATATGGTCGACCAAGAGTGGCCACGATTGAAACTAACCATTGCCCCACCATCGTTCGCTATGGCCAATCGTTTCGGATTATCGGGATCTATCCACAGATCATGTTGGTCGTAATGAGGCATCTCTACTGAAACGAACGTCCGTCCTCCATCATCAGATCTCAATACAGGCTGGTTTAAGACGTAAACCGTGTCAGCATCACCGGTATCTGCGAAAAGATGGTTATAGTAATGAGGACGCATCGTTAACTGCCGATCGCTAGAACGCTGCTCCCAACTCTCACCACCATCTTTCGAGCAGAATAATCCTCCTGGCTCCAGTTCGGTATCTACAATGATGTCGGGGCCACTATGAGCAACTCCCATATCAAACAGTGCCCAGACCAAATCAGTCTCTACCGGGGACACCGCAACGGCAATCCGGCCTTTATATCCCTGTGGAAGACCATGATTGTTAGTTATATCTTCCCAATGATCTCCACCATCTACCGAACGATACAATGTTGATCCAGGTCCTCCACTATATGAGTTCCAATTTGAACGTTGGGCGTCCCACAACGCGGCATAAATTACCCGGGGATTGTCAGGATCTATAGATATGTCTCTACATCCGGCTGTTTCACTTCGGAAAAGAATATGGTCCCAACTATTACCACCATCTTTCGAGCGATAAACTCCCCGGTCTTGTCCAGGGGAATCAAGAGTCCCAATTGCAGCTACATATACTATGTCAGGATCAATAGGATGAACACGGATACGTGCAATTTGCCTGGTTTCAGACAGTCCTATATTCTTCCAGGAATTCCCTCCATCCGTGGACTTATATACACCGTCTCCTCTAGGTGTCCAATGAAGCCTGGGTACAGCTATACATGGTTCCCCCATGCCTACATAGAGAATATTTGGGTCAGATCGTGATATTTCTACGGCCCCCACCATCGATGTTGCCATGAATCCATCAGAGATATTCTCCCAATGTCCACCTGCATCGTCTGTTTTCCAAACACCGCCATCGCACCCCATGTAAAAAACTGTCGGCTCAGATGGATGGCCAACTACGGCAGACGCCCTTCCTCCACGGAAAGGT